>JBARRT010000098.1:0-9229 GCA_049644365.1 Candidatus Acidiferrum sp.
AAGGTCCAGTCTTCCCGTTTGGGTCGGCTGGGCTTTTTGTTTTTTGGCCCTCGAAAAGCAAAGCATCCTCGCATGCATCTCGAAAAGAATTTTCGGAGGAGGAAGAAGTGCAGAAGAAGAGGCAAAGGAAAGGTCGAACTAGGCAGGCGACCCCGCCAAAAATCACACTCAAGCAACAGCGCTTCGTTGCAAGCTTTACCGACCCGAAGAGCCCTGGATTTTCAAATGCCACCAGAGCTGCTCAAGCCGCAGGTTATCGCGGCGAACCGGGAAGCAATCAACTGGCTGTCCAGGGTCACGCAAATTTACACAATCCTAACGTTCGTCTGGCCATAGCAGATGCTTTGGATAAAGCAGGCTGCAGCCTTGCGCTCGGAGCTAGACGACTGCGGCAAGCCTTAGACGCTAAGCAAGTTCGACCCTTCTTGGCCGATGGCGAGGTTGTTTACAGCAAAGCCATCCCGGACTATCGCGAGCGCAGACAAGCTACAGAATTGCTATTCCGTCTACGTGGTGCGCCCATGCCTGTCGCAACCAAAGAAGAGGAGCACGTTCCACCATTGATAACAGAACCAACTGAGAAACAGCGAGAAGGATTTTCTGAGACGAATGAGCCACTGCATTTAGCTGAACCCATCAAGGCAACCGGGATGCCTGGCCTGCTTGGACAGCTACGAGAATTGAATGCGCAAGCGCAACGCCTGAAGGAAAAAGCCGAACGCGAAGGTGATCTTAGAACGGCTTTGGCTGCAGTGCGGGAACTTTGCCGCATTGTGGAGTTGATGGCCAAGTTGAACGGCGAGTTGGCCGAGGGTGGAGAAACTAAGACCTTGAATGTGAGCATTGATTCCGGGACTGCCAAGCGGATCGTGGATACTTTCTTGGCCCGACACCCAGAATGTGACGTGAAGAATGAGCTCGGATTATCAGATTGAGCGTAAGCGTCTATTGACCCTCGCTCGTGAAGATCTGGGATGTTTCTGCGCACTTCAATCGCCGAACTTTGAACTCGCAAAACATCATCAACTCATCGTTTCCAGACTTGAGGCTGTTGAGCGCAGTCAAATCTCCAGGCTGATGATTTTCCTTCCGCCTCGTCATGGCAAAAGCCTGATTACCAGTGCAATCTATCCGGCGTGGTATCTCGGCCGACATCCCGGCCATCATTTGATTTTTGCGACGTATGGCCAGAAGCTTTCTGATGATTTCGGTCGGCAGGTGAGAAATCTCATTGCAGACCCTGTTCACCGGGAAATCTTTCGTCACTGCATACTTAGTGAGGACTCGTCGGCTGCGCATCGCTTCAACACAGTCCGTGGCGGTGCCTACTTTGCGGTTGGTAGAGGCGGGCCTATCACTGGTCGAGGCGCTCACCTACTTATCATCGATGACCCTCTGAAGGGTGACGCAGAGGCGAATAGCGAAACAACTCGCAAGGCTCTTCACCAATGGTTTACCTCAGTCGCCTACACACGTCTTGCGCCCGGTGGGGCGATAGTGTTGATTCAGACTAGTTGGCACGAAGATGACTTGGCCGGATGGCTGTTGAGTTCCAATACAAACGAGCGGTGGGAAGTGTTGAGTCTTCCCGCTGTCGCTGAGCACGACGAAAGCTTTCGCCATCGGGGCGAAGCGTTGTGGCCTGGCAAATTCCCGTTGTCTGAACTTGAGAGGATTCGGTCAGCAATAGGCGGGCGTGCATGGGCGTCACTTTACCAACAGAGACCAGCGGCAGCAGAAGGTGCGATTTTCAAGCGGGACTGGTGGCAATTCTATCGGCCCCCACTTACGGTGGCATTGAATCGTATCGTTCAATCTTGGGACACCGCATTTAAGAAAGGAACGGAAAACGACTTCTCTGTATGTACGACGTGGGGTGTCGCTGACAATGGCTATTACCTGTTGCACCTGTGGCGAGGGAGGGTGGAATTCCCAGAACTCAAACGCGTACTAAGTTCCTTAGCGGAACAGTGGAAACCAAACGCGATTCTGGTCGAAGACCGAGCCAGCGGACAAAGTTTAGTCCAAGAACTAAAAAACTCCACGGTATCCTGTCATCCCCGTCAGGCCGGATAGCGACAAACAGACTCGGGCGCAAGCGGTCACTCCACTAATGGAAGCGGGAAAGATCTTTCTGCCGGACTCAGCGCCGTGGGTAAGTGATTTCATCGAAGAGATGGCCTGCTTTCCCAACGGAATTCACGACGATGTTGTTGACGCTACAACGCAAGCCCTGAACTATCTCCGCGAGGAGCCTCTACTCCCGTCCATATCCTTAGGCTACTCAATGTTCGGTTCGAACTCAGGGGAACTCGACAAAGAGGCTCTTTGGGAGAAAGCCATGCTCGGCTATCCGTTAAGCGAAGAGGAGTTTGACAGGCTTTGAGGGCAATGCTCGCGCCGGGCTAAGCCGTGACCTGCGCTCGATCAAGGATCGGATGGTGAACGGAGGCACGAGAGCACAACTGCCGCAGAGAGTTTCGACCGTGCTGTTGTAGCTCGAAACCGTTAGCATCAAGTAAGATGGCGTAACAGGCGCGGCCACGCCAGGGCCGCGCATCTCAAGCGTATACAAGCGTTCGCCCCCGGAACCATTCGCGACGTGCTCTCTGAAGAAAACGCGAGCAACGACGGTTGTTAGCACGACCGTGTTTGTCTGTGAGGCCCCACCTATATCCCCAGTACTGACGAGCCTCGAGCCATGTCACGTCGGGTGCGTCCAGTCCTGCTTCGAAAAATTCGAAGAGTAATTGCTTCGGCGTGATCTCATTCTTTGGCGCATACGTCTCTAGTTCTTCTTGCAGTGGCGCTCCAACTTCGACTAATCGCCTGAGCTCATCCCGGAATACCTTGCCGTGTCCCCTGCCTACGGCAGCATGCGCCATTTCGTGCAGAAGGGGCACAGAAGCATCTTCCTTGTGCGGATTGATGTAGATTCTCCGCTTACGCCTTTCACATCGACTGCAGTCATTTGTGAGCAGCGCCTTGTACCGCAGCAAGCGACCTCCAAAATATCGTTGGTTGTACTCGATGAACAAACTCTGGGAGTTCTTGCACTCGACGCTATTCAAGACCAGTTCTGACATTGTACCTCCATTGTTCCGGTCATCGACCGTCCCCGCTCGCCTGCCGTATAGAGTCTCCTCATTTGACGAATTGAGGCGATTCTCCCTTGGACCAAGGGTCATAGGTAACGCAGAGGTGGATGCGATCCGTAACGGTGGGATGATCATAGAAAAGAAAGACTTGTATGGGATTGGGGCTGGGATCAACAAGAACGCGCTCGCCGTACTTTTGGAAGGATCCCGCGCAGGCCTGGCCGGGATCGGGAATGATGCCGTGGGTGACTTCCAGGCTGTAGACGTCAGCCTGATTCTCCTGATATCTGCTAAAGGTGCTGCCGAGAGCATTTGCAACGAAACCGAAAAGAGTGATGAGCAAGAGAAGCGCCGGAAGCGAGGCCCAATCATCGAGGCCGCGGACACCCCAGGCAGTGCCAGAACGTGCGAGCAGCCAGCCGATGGTACGGTGGCCGAGATAGAGAAGAACGAAGAGCAGCGCGGAGATGAAGAGGAATCCCTTCCAGATGTGGCCGAGGACGTAGTGGCCCATTTCATGGCCAAAATCAGTCAGCACTTCCTCGGTGGTTTCCTGCGCGAGGGTAGTGTCCCAGATGATGATGCGCTTGGAAGCGCCGAAGCCGTTGACTGAGGCATTGGTGGCAATCGTTTTGTCGCTGGCCTTCATCCAGAACATGCGCTCGGGAGTAACTTCCTGGCCGGCGCGGCGGGTGACGCGTTGGAGCTCGGGGACAAGCTGCGGGGCCTTAGTGGAGAGGGGTTCGTACTTATTAAACATGGGATCGATCACGTAGGGCGAGATGAAAACGATGAACAAAGTGATGGGCAAGGAAAGAATCCAGAAATAGAGCCACCAGCGCGCCGGGCTCTTACGGATGACGGCATAGAGCAGCCAGGCAAGGAGACTGCCGATGACGATGGTGAGGAATTGCGATTTAGCCCAGTCGGCGGTCCAGGAGGGCCAAGACTGGACTGAGATCTTGTACAGCTTCAAGACTGATTCCTGAAAGATGTCGATGGGGAGCTGGAGAACACCGATGGTCAGGACGAGAAGCGAGGTGAAAATTAGCGCCTGAAGAAGACGGTTGCGGGAAACGTTTTCGGCCCAGTCGCGATATTTCGCGGAGAGCTTGCGGGCCAAGATGAACCAGAGCACCAAAAGGCCGTAGACAAACCCGATGATGCGGGTAGCAAAACCAATGCGGCTACGGTTGCGGGCTTTGCGATAGAGATCGGGAGGAAGTGTGTATTCCGTGATTTTCTTGGCCGCGGCTTGAGGGCCAAAATTGGCAGGTGAAGGGATAACGCCGCCGGCGTTCGATTGCTGCGGGGAAGCGGCGGTTGATGACGATTGGGCGGAAGAAATTGATGCGCTGGCGCACGGGGCAAAACATGCAGCGGGGAGAAGTATCAAGAGAAAATTTCGCGCGGCTCTAGGCATGACGACTCCTGGCTGAGATGAAGGGGTGTCCGCGGAGGGAGTATAGCCGAATCAGACCGGGCGTCAGATACCAAGCTTGCAAATGCGGGCCTGGAGGGTGGTGCGCTTCATGCCGAGGGAGGAGGGAGGCACCTTTGGGGCCGGCGATGCGCCACTGCGTTTGCTTAGCGCGCTGTCAACGCCTGATAAGTCGTTTATCAGGCATCTCTAACAACGTCGGCTCCGTCAAATCTTTTTTAAGCACACTTCTCCGTTCACTCCGCAGGGTGGTCTTTGTTCGTCGTGTTCTTTGGTTCCATCGTTGACGACCACGGCTCGCCTAATCTCTCGGTCGGTTTCAGTCCACGGACGACAGATGTGGAAGTTAATCTAAAAAGCAGTACGCTGCATGTTGGCCTTCAGGGCTTCCTCGATGCGAGCGACGGACTCGTTCAGATGGGCGCGGGTTTCGAGCGACATCCTCACGCCGGGCCTGCCGAGGGTAGCCTGCAACCCACTGCGCAAAGCCACAAGATTCTGGCGAGCCAAAGTCTGCGCGTCCTCGGGAACGGAAGTATCGTGCAATACCATGCCGACCAGTTTGCGGAGGTGTGCGCGTTGCAAAGAGCGGCGGTAGCTGTCGATGTTGAGCGACGCGACCGGAGCCTTGGTTTCCGCCCAAATAGAATCCTGCAGCTCCGAGAAGAGCAGGCCCAGGCTGAAAGCGTCGTCGCGCGAGGGGACCTTCACTTCGGAGTCGAGAATCCGGCTCATCACGATGGGATGATAGACGCGGTCTAAAACGCGAGTCTGCAAGGACAGGACCATGTCGTGTATCGGAGCATCGAAACGCGTTAGCATCGATCGGAAATCGATGAAATCGCTGAAGCGCGGACTGGCCAGCTTGTTCAAGAGTTGCGGAGAAAAGTGGAAGGAGTTGGGAGAAAACAGGGCCTTGCGCAGTAGCTCAAGCGCTTCCCGTTGCTTGACGGAAGGTACGGGTTCAAAGGGGAGACGATTACCCGGGTCGCCGACATGTGCGCGGTAGTGGTAAACGCCGCCGATGTACTTCGATGTCAAAAAGAGCGAGTAGCCGGCCTGTCCCATAGCAACATTGAAGCTCCGGCGGAGAACCTGATAGCCTTCGCCGGGCTTTTCCAACCTCTTCTCCATGTTGCCCCAAACCTCGTTGGCCAACTCGATGCGGCGCGCGTAATACCTCAGCGGATCGCTGCCGAAATCGAAACGGTTCACCAGTGGGTCCATGTCAAAGGGAGCTCCACCAATGCCGGCATCTTCATCGGTGTCGTAAGCCAAGGCCGGCTCCGCAGCCCGAGATGCGATTTTTTGAAGCGACGGCAGTTCTTCTTCCGGAGTCGAAGCAGCGATTGGTTTATAGGCATACTCGATGGCCCAGTAGTCGTAAGGGCCGAGGGTGGTCTGGTGGTACTGCCCTTGCTTGGTGCCTTGCGGAGCAATGTTCGTGGGAATGTAGTCCATCACCGACCCCGTCAAGCCCTCCCGCGCCGTGAGAGAAGCGTCGTCGGCTTGTGCAAGAGTGTGGATAGTGCTGGCGCGGAAGTTGTGACGGAGGCCCAACGTATGGCCGACTTCGTGTGCGGCAATTTCGACCAGATAGTCGTGGATGAATTTAGCAGCCTCGGGCCCTTGGGGATCCATACCCCGTGCCATCAGAAGATCGAAAGAAAACTCAGCGTCGAGCACTGCGCCCTGAGCGATGTCACAAAACGCAGTTGAGCCGTTGTGCCACGGAGCGAGGAACGGCCGACGGGGCCGGTCGATGTCCATCCAAGGCATGCTCACAGGATTGACGAACTCGTTGACTTCACGACGGAAGAAGCGCGTCATGCCTGCATCGAAGCGGATGTCGGCATCGTAGATTTCACCGGTGAGAGGATTGACTGCCGAAGGTCCTTCCGCAAAGCCTGGGTCGGGATAGCCGGCGAACCAGCGGATGGTGCTGTAACGCACGTCAGCGGGATCCCAGTCGGCGTCGTCGGGCTGTTGCTTGACCTCAATCGCCTCTCTAAAGCCTATTCGCTCGAAGGCTTTGTTCCAAAGCAGGACACCTTCGCGAATGGCGTCGCGGTATTCGACGGGAATCGTGTTATCGAGCCAGAAAACGATGGGCTGCTTGGGACGCGAGAGCTCCGCCGAAGGTTCCTGCTTTTCCAACCGCCAGCGGTGGATATAGCGGCGGCTGGATTCAAAGTTGGTGTCGGTGCTGTAGTCCTGAAACTGGGTGAAGAAATGGCCGACGCGGTCGTCAGCAAACCGAGGACGGAAACCAGGCGGCGGCAACTCGGAGAAGCTGTAACGGAAATGAACTAGCAAGCTGCGGACGTCCGGGAGGTTGCGCGGTGGTGGGGGCGCGGGCGGAGGAGGCGTTCCCGGGGGCAGGAGCGGAGGCAGTGGCGGGCGGTCAGTGGCGTAGTGGGCGATGGTCTCGATCTCGACGTTGCGCTCGAAGGATTTGAGCAAGCCAAAGGAACTGTTTTTCGGATCGAAGCGGTATGGGATGCGGAAGGATTCTTCCAAGGCGTAGCCCATCATGGGCAGGTCGGTGAGGAGCAGTGCGCCTAAATCGACGAGCAGGCTCTTGCGCTCGGGATGCGGTAGACTTTCGATTTTAGCAGAGCCGAGTATGGAATCGCTGAAGGAACGATTCACGGCGCGTTGCATAGGTGAGTTCGGCTGGGCGACGAAACGCGTGTTCCTGGCGAAAAACTGGACATTCTTATCCTGGCGGTGAAAAGAGACAGGCGTTTCACCGCACATCTCAGCCCCATAGAACCCGCCTTCCCCGAGACCCGATTCGCAGGTCAGGGAGAGCATGTACATTTTGTCGAACTGATCGGGCAGGATCTCGAGGAAGACCTTATCTTCGGTCTTGTACAAGATGAAAAGTCCTTTGACGACCTTGGCATCCTTGACGACATCGGCAAAAGGCTTTTCCGGGGGTGTTTCAGGCTTTTTCTCCACCGACTCGGATTTCTTTTCGTTGTCGACTTTGGGAGGGGTCTGCGCTCTAAGCGGCAAGACAGGGAGCAAGAAAGCGAGCATCGAACACCGGATCCAGTTACGCATGGTGGGAACTCCTGTCGGGAAAGTCAGACTTTAGATATACGAAAGGGTGAGCAAAAATCAAGCAGCAAACTTGCTTTCCCTTGCGGAAAGATAGGGCGGTCAACGCGTTTGACGGTAGGCAGTAAAGACTCACGAACGAAATCAGATTGACCCGCGATAGCCTCATTGGAATCGCTCATTGAAAAACAAGCGATGGGGCTAAGTCCCGGTAAGTCGGGGAACCGGAGAAGTCAATCCACTTGTACGAGTAGCGCGTTATACGTCCAAGTTGACTGCCCGCAACGTTGAGGACTTCAAGCGCTCGTTGATGGAAAGCTGCAAAACATCTTCGGCCCAATCCGAAATATAGTATCCGCCTGCCCAGGAATCGCCCCGCTGCGGCACGGCCACTTCATACATTGCGGCACCGTTCGAGTTGTACGCCCGCCTGATAACGCCGTCTTCTTTCGTGTTACGGTTGTACACCAAGTCTCTGTGCTGAAAGTTGCCAGTCATTAAGCCTCTCAATCCTCTTTTCCGCGGGCGCGGGTAGCGATGCAGGAGAGCTGAAAGCTACTTGCTGAGAGCCTTAGCTAAACGCGAGGTGTTGATGCGTAAACCGCCGTTCGCGTCGAGAGGGCCTTGGTATTTGACGAAGCCGAGCGTTCTGAACTTATTCATGAAAACGTTGACGCGCGAGCGGGTAGTGCCGATCATCGTTGCCAGGGTCCCTTGCGATATTCCGGCAAAGCTGTGCCGCTTGCGCTGATTCCCGTTCCCTGCAAGCAGCAGAAGAGCGCGGGCGAGTCGCCTCTCGCTGCACTGAGAAACCTGGTCGATTAAGTCCTCCTCGAGCCGAATATTGCGCGAAAGCATGTAAGACAGGAAGGCGTAGGAGAGCGCCTGGTCCGTGTGGAGCGCTCGGAGCATTTCGTTTCTTTCAATGACTTTTAGAACCGTGGGTGCAATCGTGGTGGCGGTCCTCACACGCCTATTCTGACTTCCAAGGCACACTTCACCAAAAAATTCGCCTGGCCCCAGAATGGCGACAATTGGCTCCTTGTCCGTCTTGGAGGCCACGGAGAGTTTCACGCGGCCGCTTTGAATGTACATGAGTGTCCCGGCGAGATCGCCTTGGAAGAAAATAATTGCTCCTGCTCCGAAGCTTGCTTTTCGTGTGACCACTCCGCCCAAATCGAACGAAATTTTGGGAAGGGCCTCCGTACCGGACCTCATGCGTTGATTGGGCCTCCGATTGTGCTGGGACATTGCCTGCCGCACGGATTGGGCCATTCGCGGCATCGCCAGTTCATTCTTGACGTCGCTTAGGCTGGCTTCCTGGAACTCTTCTTGCCCAGTTTTCATGAACTTGCCCCCTCCTAGTATCACATCGAAGTCGAGCTAATTCTGTTCAATTTGGCACATAACGGGAAAGCGATTCTATGATCACTTGCGGACAACCGTTGGGGAAATCCCCCGTCCACCAGTTATCGGCCCCGGCCAAAGGCGGGCTAACTCCTTCCATGAGAAGGCCGGTTCGTGTCAAGACATGGTTTCGTTCTTTTCTTCCTTGAGTCTGATTCCATCCAGCCGAGCCGCCTCTGTCGCCATCCTTCCATCCGCACTCTTTGGTTGAGCGATT
>JBARRT010000099.1:0-39073 GCA_049644365.1 Candidatus Acidiferrum sp.
AGCTGCGCTCGCTCGACTGGGTCCCGCGCTCGGTGCGCGCCCGCGCCCGCGAGATCGAGAAGGCGAACGCGAAGCTCGAGCACCAGCTCCACCGCGCGCCGACCGACGAGGAGATCTCGGACAAGCTCGGTCTCACGACGGACGAGCTGGAGGACTCGCTCACCGACATCTCACGCTCGTCGATCGGCGCCCTCGACGAGCTCTGGAGCGTGAACACAGGCGCCGGCGATTCGGTGGCCCTCATCGACACGATCGAGGACACCGACGCGCCGGATCCGAAGGGCTCGCTCTCGAAGACCGAGATGAGGGAGGCGATCGGCGAGGCGATCGCGAGGTTGCCCGAGCGGGAGAAGTTGGTCGTCACGCTCTACTACTACGAGG
Organism: Candidatus Acidiferrum sp.; assembly: GCA_049644365.1. Classification (GTDB taxonomy): domain Bacteria; phylum Acidobacteriota; class Terriglobia; order Acidiferrales; family UBA7541; genus Acidiferrum. Next base: position 382 of record JBARRT010000099.1, read on the forward strand.
AGCTGACCCTGCGCGAGATCGGCGAGGTCCTGGGCGTGACCGAGTCCCGGGTCTCCCAGCTCCACACGAAGGCGATCCTGCGCCTGAAGGCCCGCCTCTCGGGTGCCACCACCCGGGCCTCGCTCGAATCCTGAGCGATACGATGCTGCGCTAGCGCATGGCACTTGAGCCGGGCAAAATTCGCAATGTCGCCGTCGTGGGTCATCGCGGCACGGGGAAGACGTCGCTCGTGGAGGCGCTCCTCTTCCAGGCCGGCGCGACGAATCGGCTCGGCACCGTCGAGTCCGGTTCGACCGTCAGCGACTGGGACGACGACGAGCAGCGCCGCCAGATGTCCCTCTCCGCGTCGATCTGCAACGTGGAGTGGCAGGGCCGCAAGATCAACCTGATCGACACGCCGGGCGACGCCGGCTTCCAGGGCGACGCCATCGCCGCGCTGCGGGTCGTCGAGGGCGCGCTGTTCACCGTGAGCGCGGTCATGGGCGTCGAGGTTCAGACGTCGCGGCACTGGCAGCGGGCCGAGGAGGCCGGCCTGTCGCGCGTCATCGTCGTGAACATGCTCGACCGCGAGCGTGCCGACTTCTACCGCGTGCTCGAGGCGCTCCGTTCCCAGTTATCGGACAAGTGCGTCGCCGTGCACATTCCGATCGGGGTCGAGCACGAGCTCAAGGGAATCGTCGACCTGCTGCACATGCAGGCGTACATGGATCCGAACGGCCAGCGCGAAGGCGGTCCCGTCGACATCCCCGCCGAGGTGCAGGCGGAAGTTCAGGAGTACAGAGAGAAGCTCCTCGACGCGGTGGTCGAGACCGACGAAGGCCTGATGGAGCGCTATCTCGAAGGGCAGGAATTGTCGCCGGAGGAAGTCGCCAAGGCGCTGAAAGATGCCGTGACCCGCGGCGAGGTCTTTCCCGTGGCCTGCGGTGTCGCGTCGAAGAACCTCGGCACGACCGCGGTGCTCGACCTCCTCGTCGAGGGCGTGCCTTCGCCCGCGCGGAAGGGTGCCCCGATCAGCGTCGACGGCGCGGAGACTGCGGCGTTCGTGTTCAAGACGATCGCGGATCCGTTCGCCGGCCGCATCAACGTCTTCCGCGTCCTCAACGGCACGCTCAAGGGTGACTCGACGATCGTGAACGCGCGCTCGCACGCGAAGGAGCGCCTCGGTCAGCTCATGCAGCTCGAAGGCAAGGAGCACGTGCAGGTCACGGAGTTCGGCGAGGGCGACATCGGTGCCGTTGCGAAGCTGAAGGAGACCCAGACCGGCGACGTGCTGATGGACGCCGAACACCAGGTCGAGCTGCCCCAGATCGGCTTCCCCGAGCCCGTGATGAGCTTCGCCGTGACGCCGAAGGCGAAAGGCGACGAGGAGAAGATGGCTGCCGGCCTACGGCGCTTGAGCGAGGAAGACCCGACGATTCAGATGCGCCGCGACCAGCAGACGGGCGAGCAGCTGCTGACGGGGCTGTCGCAGATGCACGTCGAGGTCGCGGTCGATCGGCTGAAGAGCAGGTTCAACGTCGAGGTGGAGCTGCACCAGCCGCGCGTTCCCTATCTCGAGACGATCCGCAAGGAGTCGCGCGCGCAGGGCCGCTACAAGAAGCAGACCGGAGGGCGCGGCCAGTTCGGCGACTGCGTGATCCAGCTCGAGCCGCTCGACGGCCTCGATCGCGCTCTCGAACTCTGGTGGTTCTTCTTCGGCCCCGTGATTGGCCATCTCCTCAGCAAAGCCGTCGCCGGCGAGGAAAATCAAATCAGCCCCATGTTGCGCGAATATCTTTCCAACGCAATATCTGGAAAACCCATCACGCTCGATTCCTTCATCGAAGCCTGCGCCGAGCGCGACCTCCTGCGCGCAAGAATCCTGCGCCAGATGCAAGAGGTCCCCATCCTTCTCTCTCCCGTCTCCTCCGGTCCCGCTTTCCTCCACGGCGAAGGAAACTACCGCCCCGGCACGGGATATCTCGACACTATGCGCCATTCGCAGTGGCTGAATCTCACCGGTTTTCCCGGCGCCTCCGTCCCGCTCACTCTTTCGAGCGAAGGCCTCCCCATCGGCGTCCAAATCATCGGCCGCCCATTCGAAGACGAATTGGTTCTATCGGTTGCAGAAGCGCTCGAAGCTATGTGCGGAAAATGGCAACCTCCGTCGCTGGAAGTTTCCTGACGCGACGCAGCAGCTCACGGTGGAGGCTGCTGGGTAAGCTCCGGATTCGGCACTCGATTCTCCGCGCGCGACTCGCGGTCCTTGTCCAAAATGGAATCGATGGCCTTCTGCGCAGCCGCAAATTCCACGCGCGCTTCTTTCTGCCGGCCCAGTTGCGCGAGGATCCTGCCTCGCAGAAAATGGCCGCCATGGAAGTTAGGAGCAAGGCGCAGCGCCGTATCAATCATTTTCAAGGCCTGCTGCCGCTTTTTTTGTTTCAGGTAAAGCTTTGCGAGCCCTGCGTACGAATCAGCCATCTTCGGATCCCGTGCCAGCCCCTCGCGGAAGGAGCTCTCCGCATCCTCATCCCTCTGCATCCGCGCATAGAGCGCTCCAAGCTGTTGGTAGTTGTCCGCTAGGTCCGGCTCCAACGCGATGTCGCGGCGAAACTCCGCCTCGGCTCCTTCGTTGTTCCCTTCCCGCATGTACGTGATGCCCAGATTCATGTGCACGAATGGAAGGTTGGGGTTCAGTGCCGCAGCGCGTTCCAGCTCCGACTTTGCTTCGGCGACCTCCTCCCGGTTGAGGTAAGCTTTCCCCAGAATCAAATGAAATTCCGGCGTTTCTCCGCCGACCGCGATCATGTGGCTGAGTATTTTTTCGTCGAGCGCTTTCTGCCCGGATTCCAGCGCCGCAATATCCAACAAATAGAGATACGCCACGTCATTGGATTTTTCCGGCCACAGCGGCTCGAGCACGGTCACGGCTTCGGCATAGTGCTTCGTTAAAAACTGGCAGAGCCCCAACAGGTGCCGCGCTTGTTGTGACTCCGGCTGGTCGCGCAAGACGGACGTTAGCGGAGCGATCGCCGCCGCATAATTGCCGCGCCGGTATTGGGCCAGCCCGATGTTCAGACGAATCCCCGTCATCTTCGGCTCCAGCTTTTCAGCCTTTTGTAGCAGCGTGATCGCGCGTTCCCACTCTTTTCGGCGCATGGCGATGACGCCCAGGTTGGAATATGCGGCTCCCGCACGCGGGTCCAAAGCGACTACCCGGCGGAACGCTGCTTCGGCGGTGTCCAGGTCCCCGCTTTGCAGCGCCGTCTGCCCCTTTGCAAACAACACCTGGGGATCCCGTCTCTGGGGCGCGGCCGCAGGGTGTTGCCCCGAATGCCCTCCAGCCCCGGCAGGGTATTCCCGAGCATGTGTTAACTCACCGAGTGACAGGATGGCTGCCAGGGTGATCGCAATGGCTTCGTAGACAAAAAATCGCGCGCACATCGGCATGTAGTGTCCGGCAGTCCCCGCCAGATTTCAAGGAGCCTCTGCGGTCTGGAACCGTGGAAGACCCCAGATCGCCCACGTTCCACCGCCCGCCTGCTATAGTTCACCTCCGGCTGAATTTCCCGCTTGACATCGACCCTTAAATGCACTATTAACTCGTTTTAATAGACAGATTCGGTGCGGGCAGTGTGGTCGTCGAGTGGTGGGGGGCTGTGTTCAGTGAGGGGTATTCTGCAAACGGCAAGCACGGGGTGCTTCCCATTGCCGTAGACGTTGCCCATCACAATTCATTTCCTCACCCATCTTGAATCTTTCTCGGAGGTACTAACGTGCGAGAAAACTCTAATCCTTCGAATCACCGAATGAATATGTTGGGAGTTGCCTCTTTGTTGCTGTGTGCGATGATCGCGGTCTTGGTCCTTCCGCTCGCTTCGCGCGCCCAAGATACCGGCTATATCAGCGGGACGGTTACGGACAAATCTGGAGCGGCCGTCGCCGGCGCTGAAATCGTCGTTAACAATGTGGGCGGCAGCTTGACTCGAACTACTACGACAAATACAGACGGCGCCTATGTCGTCGCCGCTCTTCCTGGCGGTACGTATAATCTTGTTGTGACAGCAAAAGGATTCCAGAAATTCTCGGCCACCAGAGTCGTGCTGGAGGTGGCCCAGAAGACTCGCCTCGACGTGCAGTTGACTGTGGGCGCGGTCACTGAAGTAATCGAGGTAACCGGCGAAAGCGTCGCTCAAGTCGAAACGCAGTCTTCCGAGCTAAGCGGCACGATCACGGGCAAGCAAATCGATCAACTCGTCCTCAATGGCCGCAATTTCACGCAGCTTGTGAATCTTGTACCTGGTGTCGTCAACCAGACCGGCCAGGATGAAGGCACTGTCGGCATTTATGGCAACGTCGCTTTCAGCATGAACGGCGGCCGCACCGAATACAATAATTGGGAACTCGACGGCGGCGACAACATGGACAACGGCAGCAACGCCACCCTCAACGTCTATCCCAATCCGGAAGCCATCGCCGAATTCAAAGTGCTCACCTCAAACTACGGCGCGCAGTATGGCCGCAACGGCTCCGGCACGGTGGAAGTCGAAACCAAGAGTGGCGGCAATAGCTTCCACGGCAGCGCCTTCGAATATCTCCGCAATGATATGTTCAACGCACGGCCTTGGGAATCCGGCAATGACCCCGCCCACCCCAACCCGCCGTATAAAAAGCACGACTTCGGCTATACCGTCGGTGGCCCTGTCTATATTCCCAACCACTACAACTCTGATAAGAAGAAGACCTTTTTCTTCTGGTCGCAGGAATGGCGCCGTGAAAAGAATCCTTCTTCGATTCTTCAAAATGTTCCATCGGATTTGGAGCGCACAGGTGATTTTTCAGTCCTGTGCACCCACCAGGTCTCGGATTGTCCGACTGGCCCGTCGGTGATAACACCAACGGCGGTTGGAACGGCGCTTTTGGCCCTCATTCCGCACGCCAACACGACCAAGGGTCTATTTGACGACGGAACTCCCATTCCAGCCGTCTCGCAGATCATCTCAACACCCACGACCTGGCGCGAAGAGTTGGTTCGCATTGATCACAACCTCACGAATAATTACCGCCTCACGTTTCGCTACATCCACGATGCCTGGCAAACTGAAGTACCCAACCCGCTCTGGGGCGTGGGCGCTTCCAATTTCCAGGATATTCACACCAAATTTGTAGGGCCTGGCACCAGCTTCGTTGCTCGTCTCAACGCCAACATTACGCCTACACTGCTCAATGAATTCGTCGCCAGTTACACAGGCGACCACATCTTCTTGACGGCCGTCGGACCAGCCTCTGAAACCTCGCTCCCGGCAGGCTTCGGTATGGGTTCCATTTTCAGTAATGGTTTTGGCGGAAAGCTTCCCTCGATTGCTCTTGGCACCAACACTGCCTACGGTGGCGGTGACGGTCTTGCTCAGGACACGGGGTACTTTCCATGGAACAACGCCAATCCTACCTATACCTATCGGGACAACCTGACCAAGATTGTGGGTACCCACACCATGACGATTGGAGCTTATTTGGTTTTTGCTCAGAAAAACGAGCAGAGCTCGGCAAATCTTCAGGGTATCCTGACATTCGATTCGAGTAATTCCGTCATCCCTAGTACCGGAAACTCCTTCGCTGACCTGCTCCTGGGAAAGATCGCGCAATACCAGCAGTGGAATCTCGAGCCCAAGTATTACAACCGCTACAGAATTCTCGAACCCTACTTTCAGGACGACTGGCGCGTCACCAAACGCCTGACCCTCAACCTTGGCCTCCGCCTCAGTCTCTACGGCACCTATCGGGAGCGGTACAGACATGCCTTTAGTTTTGATCCAAGTGCCTTCAGTGCCGCAAAAGCGCCAACTATCGACGATGCTAACGGCACGCTCACTGGTTTCGGCGGGGCGCTTGTGCCCGGTTCCGGCAATCCCTTTAACGGCATCGTCCAATGCGGCGGTCCCGGTGGTACATTCCCTGTGGACGGATTCCCCAACGCCAGCGCTGCCGCAAGCTCACAAGACGGCTGTTTGAAAGGCCATCTTTTCAATCCCGCCCCACGTTTCGGCTTCGCCTTCGACCCTGAGGGCAATGGCAAGATGGCCATACGTGGCGGATATGGCATCTTCTTCGAACACACTAACGGCAACGAAGGCAACACCGAGTCGCTGGAAGGCTCTCCTCCATTTGCGCTCAATGCCTCGCAATTCAACATCACCGGTTACGGGAACATTGGCGGGAGCGGCGGGGTTGTCCCATTCTTTCCGCTCTCCGTGAATTCCATTCCGAACAAGGCCATTTGGCCCTACGTCCAGCAATGGCACCTCGACGTTCAAAGGGAATTGCCCTCCCACATCGTGGCCACCATTTCTTACGTTGGCAGCAAGGGGACGCACTTGACGCTGCAGCGAAACCTGAACCAACTCCGGCCACTGGCTGCTTCGGCAAATCCATACTCGGCAGGTGAGCCAATCATCGTGCAAGACCCGAACAACCCTGCGGCACCCTTTAACACTGTCTGTCCGGACTCCTCGGGCAGCGGCGGCATGGTAAATGGACACCCTATCTCCGGCCCAGTGGCGGTAAATCTTGGAGTTGCCTGTGGAAACGACGCCAACCCCAACCGGCCACTCACGGGCTTCGGCAACATCACTCGTCTCGAGAATACCGCCAATTCGATCTATCACTCTCTCCAGTTTTCAGCGCGCCGCACTGTGGGCGATCTCACTTTCGGCATCGCATACACCTATAGCCATTCCATCGATGATTCCTCGGATCGTTTCGACGGTGCGTTCGTGGACTCGTATGACGTTGCCCGAAATCGTGGCAGCTCCAATTTCGACCAACGCCACAATTTCGCGCTCAGTTACGTCTATGCCTTGCCCTTTTTTAAAGGCAGTGATCTGAAAGACAAGCTTCTGGGCGGCTGGCAGGTCTCCGGAATCACCATCGCTCAGACTGGCAACCCCTTCAGCGTCACCAACGGCACGGACTTTGGCGACAGTGCTGGCGTTGGCAACGGCGTGGGCACGGGCTCCCGTCCCGATTTGGTTGGGAACCCCCATACCTCCAAAACAGATGTCCCTGGCGTGTTCGGTCCGCAGTTCTTTAATCCGGATGCCTACGCTGCACCCACCGGCCTCACCTTCGGCAATGTCGGGCGTAACACGCTATACAATCCCGGCCGGTTGAACTTCGATTTCGGTCTGTTCAAGCGCTTCGCATTCAAGGAGCACTATGGCCTTGATTTCCGCTGGGAAACCTACAATCTTTTCAACCATACGCAATTTATCAATATTGATTCTTCCCTGGGATCTTCGACCTTCCTCCATGCGACCGGTGCCCATGCACCGCGCCGCATGCAGTTCGGTTTGCGGTTCCAGTTCTAAAGACCTTTACTGCGGAAGGGCGGTTCGACACGGTCGGACCGCCCTCTTTTTTCAGTGAATCACGGTTCCTTTTTCACTCGGAAAGAGTAAAATGCGGCCCATGAACCGACGCACATTTATTGGTACCTCCATCGCAGCAAGTCTGGCCGCCTTGCGCCCATCCTGGGCCTCGGACTCCACGCACAAAATCGAGCGTATCGGCGTCCAGCTCTACACCGTTCGCGGCGCCATGAAAACCGACTTCGAAGGCACCCTCGCGAAAGTCGCCGCCACCGGCTACAAGGAAGTGGAGTTCGCCGGCTACTTCGATCATTCGCCGAAGGATGTCCGCGCCATCCTCGACAAGAACGCCCTGGCCTCGCCCTCCTGCCACGTCGGCTACGACGTCGTCGAAAAAAAGTGGCCGGAAGCTCTGGAGGCTGCGAAGACCGTCGGCCACAGTTACATGGTCTGCCCCTGGATTGACGAAAAGCAGCGCGTCGAGCCCGGCGGCTGGAAGCGTGCCGTCGATCTCTTCAACAAAGCCGGCGAAGCCAGCAAGAAAGCCGGCATCCAGTTCGCCTACCACAATCATTCGTTCGAATTCGACCCCGCCGCATCGCTCGGCGGCAAGCTCCCCTACGATTTTTTCCTTGCCGAGCTGGATCCCAAGTTCGTGGCCATGGAACTGGATCTCTGCTGGATCAGCGTCGCCGGCAAGGATCCCCTCGCCTACTTCGAAAAATATCCCGGCCGCTTCCCCCTCGTTCACGTCAAGGACTGGATCAAGGACGCATCCACACCGAGTAGTTACCAGGGGGCGATGGGCCAGTCCGTTAAATTCGGCGGCCGCATGGCCGACGTCGGCCAGGGCTCCGTGGATTGGAAGCGCATCTTCGCGCAGTCCGGCAAGGCCGGCATCAAACATTATTTCGTCGAGAACGACGAACCCAAATCCGCTTTTGACGACATCAAGATCAGTTACGACTACCTGCACGCTTTACGTTTCTAACTGTGGGACAGGCATTCTTGCCCGTCCTCTTTTTCCGGAGGAATCATCACGATGCGAAAGCCGCTCACGCTCACCGCTCTGTTCGCCGTCACGGCTCTTTTCTTTATCGCCGCCGCTCGGCCGCAACCCCCGGCCTGGAAGCCGCTCTTCAACGGCAAAGATCTCACCGGCTGGAAGCACGTCGGCCCCGGCAGCATGACCGTCGAAGACGGCCTTATCCGCACGCACGGCGGCATGGGCCTCCTCTATTGGACCGGCGGCAAACTCAGCAACTGCCGCCTTCGCGTCCTTTTCAAGATGCGCGACCACAACGACAATTCCGGCGTCTTTATCCGCATTCCCATCGAGCCGCGCGAAGAATGGATGCCCGTCCACTATGGCTACGAAGTGCAAATCGACAACGAACCGGAAAAATCCAACGAGGACGACTACCACATCACCGGCACGCTCTACTCGCTCACCAAGCCGCTCGCAAAACCCGGCAAACCGGGTCCGGAGTGGAACACTATGGTCATCACGCTGGACGGACCGCACACCATCGTTGAGCTCAACGGTGTAAAAGTCACGGACTACACCGAAGGCCAGCCCGTCCCCGAGCGCAAATTCGATTTCGAGCCGCAGCACGGCACACGCCCCAACGAGGGCTACATCGGCCTCCAGAATCACAGCGAAAACGACGTCGTCTTTTTCAAAGAAGTCAGCGTCCAGCCGCTGAAATAATCTTGGAGTGCGGTAGCACTCTGTTCCGTGGTTTCTGGTTGTACTTTTCAACTTTGAACTTTGTACCATCAACTTTCTTCAGGAGCGCATCATGAAAAAAGATCTTTCCCGCCGCGAATTCCTGCAACGCAGCGCAGGCGCCACCGGCGCCCTAGTCGCCGCGCGTACGATCATTCTCGACCCCGAGAAAATTCCGCTGCCCACCGCTCCCGTCCCTCCCAGCGACCGCATCCGCTTCGGCATCATTGGCGTCGGCATGCAAGGCTCCGGCCTGCTCACCAGCGCCATTACGCTCCCCGGCGTTGAATGCGTCGCCGCCGCCGACCTCTACGATGGCCGCCACACGCTCGCCAAGGAAATCGCCGGCTCCAAGATCTACACGACGCGCAAATATCAGGAACTCCTCGACAACAAAGAGATCGACTGCCTCATCGCCGCCGTCCCCGATCATTGGCACAAGCAAGTCGTCGTCGACGCCGTCAACGCCGGCAAAGATATTTACTGTGAAAAGCCCATGTCCCATTCGCCCGCCGACGGCATCGCCATGGTCGCCGCCGCCAAAAAAACCGGCCGCGTGGTGCAGATCGGTTCGCAACGCGTGAGCTCCGTCCTCTGCGCCAAAGCCAAGGAACTCCTCGCCTCCGGCATCATCGGCGATCTCAATCTTGTCGAAGGCTCCCTCGGCCGCAACGACGCTTGCGGCGCCTGGGAGTATCCTCCCCCGCCGGATTGCACGCCGCAGACTCTCGATTGGGACACCTGGCAAGGCACCGTCCCCAAGCGTCCCTTCGACGCAAAAATTTTCGCGCGCTGGCGCTGCTGGAAGGAATACGGCACCGGCGTTGCCGGCGATCTCCTGGTCCATCTCGTCAGCGGCATGAATTACATGCTCGGCTGGAACGAGCCGCCTCGCCGCGTCATGTCCATGGGCGGAATTCTCCGCTGGCCCGATGGCCGCAACATGCCGGACGTCCATGCCACTCTTTTCGAGTACTCCAGCAAGAATATTCCCGCCTACCTCCGGCTCAATCTCGGCTGCGAATCGCCGGAGGTCTACCGGTTCCAGGGCTCCAAGGGCTACCTCGAAGTCACCGAAACCACCATCACCTATTCGCCGCAATCCGGCGAGGAAGAATCGTCCTGTTATTACGCCAGCAGCTATCCCCGCGCCATGCGGGAGGAATACCTGAAGGAATTCCACGCCAAGCATGATCCGGCTCCCGGCAAGGAGCCTCTCGCGGAAGCCTTCACGTACAAGGGCGTCTCCTGGGACGAGGTTAAACCGCATCTCTGGAAATTCTTCCAGGGCGCGCAGAACCATCAGCAAGTTACCGAAGACGCCGTCTTTGGCCACAACGCCGCGCTGGCTTGCCACATGGCCAACGAATCCTACTTCCGCCGCGCCGCGGTCACCTGGGACGCCGCCTCAGGTCAAATCAAATCCTAAATCCGTAATTCCCTTGTAGGGGCACCCGCCGCGGAGGGTGCCCCTCTTTTTTTCTCTCTGCCGCGGTTGCCCCTATACTCGCCCCCCACTGTCATTCCGAGCGGAGCAGGCCGGCCCTCACTTCTCTGCCCCGAGGCCTTCAACGCGCTACACTGAATCGCTCCCATGAAACCCGGCGCGCGCTCTACGTTCAATGACATTCTTCACCACCGCTGTCCCCGCTGCCGCGTCGGAAAAATCTTTCACCATTCCATTTTTCTCGGTTTCCCGAAAATGCATGAACGCTGCTCCGTCTGCGATCTCCGTTACGAGCGCGAACCCGGCTATTTCCTCGGCGCCATGTACATCAGTTACGCATTGGCTTTGCCGGTCGTCGCATTCATCGCCGGCTTTCTCTGGGCCGTCACCGGCTGGTGGATCACCAAAGCCACCGTCTGGGCCGTGTTCTTGTTCCTGCCGCTCGTCCCCGCGATAACCTTCCTCGCCCGCGTCCTCTGGATCTATCTCGACCAAACCTTCGACCCCGACCGCAGCTAGTAACTCTCATAAGGGCTCCTTGGAATTTGGGACGCCGGCGCCGGGGGTGAGCCAATCCATGACGGGGTGGCTTGGAGGAGAGGAACGGGATCGTCGCGGCGTGGGCGAGGCAGGTCGATGATGATATCGGGTCCATCTTGGTCATCGGGACGGAGTTCGCGGTCGATGGCGGGGAGGGTGCGGAGGATTAAATTGCAGGTATAGGCCATGACGGCGGCGCGGCGCGGGGAGATGCGGTCTTCAGCCTCAAGAAGCAGGAGGCGGGAGAGGAAGTCGTTGATAGGGACGGCGGACTTGAATTCTGTGAGACCGGCGGTGAGGGTGGCGGAGAGATCGACGGGTGCGTGTTCATGCTCGGGGAGATGCGCGTGGGTGCGACAAAAGAGAGACTCCGGCTTCGGTACGAGGAGGCGGCAACGGGTGCCGTTAATGAAGCGATGGTGACAGCGACCCTCTGGCGATACACGGGGCAGAGATGAAACGTTGGTGGAATTAGAGTTAGCGTGTTTTTGGTTCATTTTGATCCTCGATGAGAGAGTGCGGGGGGTACACCCCCGGGCATTTGTAAGGATGTGCAAGGAAAGGGGTTGCTGGAGGGGGCATTTGTAAGGGTATGAAGCAAAAGGAGATAACTGGAAGGCGTTGGAACGTTTGAAGGCTGAAGTTCGAGGGTTCATGGAAACAGAGAGGACAGAAGGCGGGCGCAGTGGGGTGAGATGAGGCCGAGAGGCGGATTCCGAGGGTCGATAGCGGGGCTCTGGTCGCGAATTCACAACCCACGGTAGCACGGAAATGTTAGTTTGTCAAATAGTTTATTCTATAGTACTTCATTCGAATGACTTTGGCAGCGCAAGTGGAAGAAAAGAAAGGATTAGCGTTTGTTGGGATGCAAGTGCCACCATGAATGACGACTCACAGAACATCTAGCATATCTGGGCACCGTTGGTTGGGCCCAACAAGTACGTTCGTACTATGGGCCCACAAAGCCCCGGCTGCCAAACTGACAGCGCCGCGGTAGCCAAGCGGGAAGGCAAGGCTTGCAAAACCTTACGCGGCGGTTCGATTCCGCCCCGCGGCTCCAAATTTCGTGGCTTTCTGAAATGGAATCTCAGACAAAAAACGACAGAGTTTGAATAAGTTCATCTTACGATGTCCAATGTTAGACACATCAAGGCACAAGTAACTTTCCCTTCATGCAAGACGACGTTAGACTCCGGCGGGACTCGCGCCCTTGCGGAGATAGAATCCATATCGTTCCACGTTGCTGAGACGAAGATCAACGGCAAATGGGTTAGGGTTCCCGCGCTAGACTACAAAGGGAAAAGCATAATCGCCAAAGGAACCTGGTTGCGGCTGGCACAGATCCTTGGGGAAGAGTGGCTGGAAACAGAACTTGAGGACGCCGAACTTTGTGCCCAACTATTGAAAAGCCAAAGGCGAAGAGGGCTGCGCGCCGACATTTTGACCTTTGCGCAAAAACTTCCCATCACTTCCCCGAAGTATGACTATTACACGGAATGGGACAGCACCGCCGCTGTCAAAACAACCAGCTTTAGAGAGTGGTGGAAGGGGCTGCCGCGGGTAAGTCGTCAGAATGTGAGGAGATCCCGAAAACGCGGTGTTAATGTCTTTGTTAAGCCTCTGGATGAACAGTTGATTCAAGGAATTATGGGCGTAAACAATGACTCCCCGGTCCGGCAAGGGATACCCAACAGCCATTATGGGAAGACGTTTGAGGAGGTCAAGAAGGACCACTCGTCCTTTCTTGATCGTTGTGACTACATTTGTGCGTATGCAGGTGAGGAATTGATCGGTTTTATTAAGTTAATCTACAGAGGAGAGATCGCTTCGATCCTGCAAATACTTACTAAAGCGAGCCAACAAGACAAGCGACCAGCCAATGCTCTGATTGCAAAAGCCGTGGAACTGTGCGAGGTAAGGGGACTCTTGTACTTGACCTACGGAATGTTCAGCTACGGGAACAAGAAACACAACTCGTTGAGGGAATTCAAGGAACGAAATGGATTTAGCGAGGTCTTGGTCCCGAGGTTTTATATCCCGCTCACACCGTGGGGGAGTTTTTGCATGAAAGCAAAACTTCACCGGGGTCTGATCGGGATTCTCCCTCACAGCGTGATCATGGCAGGCGTACGTGCCCGTTCCCTGTACTACAATTTGTGGCAGTCCAAAACCGTTTTAGCGCAACGATAGCGCGGCCGAGTCGTATTCGGAAGATGGAGCCTTCCATTTCTCCTGCTGGTTCCAACGTTTTGAAGGGGACTTCCGTCACTCTTTGGAGAGATATTCAGCCTAGCCTACTAATTTCCCTGTAGCCCACACAAAACCGAGACTTGAGGAGGTTGTATCTGCAAAGTCAAGCGTCCGGCAACGATGGGCAGCCGGGGAATTCGCTCAGGGTGGCGTTACCTATATATTGGAGGTCGGCGATGCCGATCTTGCTGGTGTAGAAGCCGTCGCAGGTGAGGCGGCGTAGGAAGGCGAAGAAGGCCACGCCCTGGCTGAGCGAGGAATCCTGCTTGGCGTTTTTCCGGAAGGCGATCAGATCCAGCACTTCTTTCTTCTGCTCCGGGGTGCATTCCAGGAAAGCCTTGCCATAGCGGTCGGTGCAAAGGCCATCCAGCCAGAAGAGTCCGCCGCCGAGGCGCAGCTGATACTTTTCGTTTTCGCTGGTCAGCAAATCGATGAATTCCGGAGCGCCGGCTTCGACCGCGCCGCCGGATTTTTCGTCCTTGGGAATAATCGTGTCGCAGAGCGCGATGAGCGTGGCGTACTGCGGCGCAGGGAAAAATTTCGGCGTGTACTTCCCTGCCGGCGCCGCGGCTTTCTCCTTGTGAACCATCTGGTGGACGTACTCGGCGGCGGCCGCTGGAATCACCTGCAGCACCGAGCTACTCGCCGCTCCAAAAGCGAGAGTGCGGAGGACGTCGCGGCGGCTTATGGATTCATTCATGGGCGTGCCTCACCACGGAAGGAAAAGAAATTTAACACAGAGATCGCAGAGAAGAGGAGGGAAGATGGGGCGGGCATGGCTAAAGCCATGCGCCTACACAAGCAGGAAAAACATTTTTGGCGGAACATGTTAGAGATTGCCTTTCTTGGCTTCGTCCAAGAGATAGTCGGAGGCGCGCCAGGAGAGCGCCATGATCGTCAGCGTTGGATTCTTGTCCGGATTGGTCACCAGCGACGCGCCATCGGCTACAAAGAGATTTTTCACGTCGTGTGCCTGGCAATATCCGTTCAGCACGGAGGTTTTCGGGTCGGCCCCCATGCGCGCGGTGCCTACTTCGTGAATGATTTTCCCGCCTTCCTCAATTCCGAAGGGATACTGGCCATCAATGGAAGTTTTCGTTTTGTACTCGCCTCCCATGGTCTCCACAATGCTGCGAAATGTATCCTGCATGTCTTTGGCCTGACGCAGTTCGTATTCCGACCACTTGAAATGGAAGCGCAGCACAGGAATTCCCCACTGGTCGACGACGTCGGGATCAATTTCGCAATAGGTATCCGGATTGGGAAGCATTTCGCCACGGCCGGCGAAACCGATCGTGGTGCCGTAATACTGTCGCGCGCGCTGCTTCAACTTTGCGCCGTAACCCTCCTCCTCGCGACACAGCCCATCGAACATGCCGACCCCGGGCATCTCGTAACCGCCGCCGAACTCGATGTGATAGCCGCGCGGGAAATCGTTCTTGCGGTCGAATTTCCACCACGGCATGTACATGTGCATTCCACCCACGCCGTCGTGATTGTGGTGAGGCATCTTTTCCAATTGCGGGAAGTGGCCACGGCCGCTGCTCCCCACGGAATCGGTGAGATATCTGCCGACCGCGCCGGAGGAGTTGGCGATACCGTTGGGAAACGACGGCGACTTGGAATTCAGCAGCAGGCGCGCGGATTCGCAAGCGCTGGCCGCAATCACAATCGCGCGCGCGTTGACGCGTTTTTCCGTGCGCGACGCTTTATCAACGTAGGAGACGCCTTCGGCTTTGCCCTCTTTGTTGACGATGATTTCGCGCGCCATGGCGCCGGTGATCAGCGTCAGCTTCCCCGTTTTCATCGCGGGAGGAAGCAGGACCTGGCTGGAACTGAAATTCGACGCCGTGACACAGCCGCGACCGCACTGGCCGCAGTAGTGGCAGGGCAAACGCCCGTTTACGGAGCGAGTGAGAATGGCGAGGCGTGAAGGGATACAAATGATGCCGAGCTTGTCGCAGGCCTTTTTGACCATTAGCTCGGTGCAGCGGGGTTTGGGCGGAGGGTGGAAGACGCCGTCGGGCGCGCTGGAGACATTTTCTTTGGTGCCGAAAACGCCGATGTAGGATTCAACTTTGTCGTAATACGGCGCGAGGTCCTCATAGGTGATGGGCCAGTCGTCGCCGAGACCGTCGCGCGTGGCAGATTTGAAGTCGATGGGGGCAAACCGCAGCGCGATGCGGCCCCAGTGGTTGGTGCGTCCGCCGACGATGCGCGAGCGGAACCACTGGAAATTAGCACCGGGGGCAGAGGTGTAGGGCTCGCCAGCAATTTCCCAGGCTCCATTGGGGGCGAGGAATTCGCTAAAATTTTCGCGCGCGTGGCCGCCGACGCCGGCGCCGCGATGCGGCAATTCGTAGGGCCACGTCCACATCTTGAAATCTTTTTCGGGATTGACGTTCGGGCCGGCTTCGAGCAAGGCGCAGCTCAGGCCGCCTTCCGTCAGTATCTTCGCGGCCATGCCGCCGCCGGCGCCGGAGCCGATGATGCAGACATCGTATTGTTTAGGAGAACGAATTACCTGGGGCATATGGACGACTTCTCCCTACAGCTCATTTTTCTTCATTGCGGAAAAGGCGAAATCACACGCGCGCGCCGTCAGCGCCATATAAGTGAGCGACGGATTCACGCACGAAGCAGAAACCATGCAGGCACCATCGGTCATGAAAAGATTCTTGGCATCGTGCGCCTGATTGTTGGCGTTGAGCACGGAAGTCTTCGGATCGCGGCCCATGCGGGCGGTGCCCATTTCGTGAATGGCGAGGCCGGGGGCAGAAATTTTCTGCCAGACGGTGATGTCCTTCGCGCCGCCGGCAGCCAGGATTTCCGCGGCCTGGATGGCGATGTCCTTGGACATGGCGTGTTCGTTTTCGCTCCAGTCGCAGTGAATCTTGAGGGTGGGAATGCCCCAGGCGTCTAATTTTTCTTTGTCCACTTCAACGTAGTTGTTGTGGTTGGGGAGGCACTCGCCGAAACCGCCCATGCCCATGTGCCAGGGGCCGGGCATTTTCAGTGCATTCTTGAATTCCACGCCGAGGCCACTCATGCCCATGCCGCGGGACCAGCCGGCGCGGCTTCCACCGCCCTGGTAGCCGTAGCCGCGGAGGAAATCCTTGTGCTTGGATTTTACGTTTCGAAAGCGCGGGATGTAAATGCCGTTGGGACGATTGCCGAAAGGCATTTTGTCTTCGTGGCCGGGCATTCTGCCGCTGGCGCCGGCGCCCATGTGGTGGTCCATGAGATTGTGGCCGAGTTCGCCGCTTGAGTTGGCGAGTCCGTTGGGAAATTCGGGCGTGGCGGAATTCAGCAAAATGCGCGTGGATTCGAGAGTGGAGCCGCAGACGAAAAAGATGCGAGCTTTGAATTCGAGCGGATTCTTGGTTTGAGCATCGATCACACGAACACCGCTGACGCGACGAGCTTTCGAATCGTAGATGAGGCTGTGTACCACGCTGTAGGGACGCATGGTGAGACGGCCGGTTTTTTGCGCGGCAGGAAGCGTCGAACTCAGACTGCTGAAATAGGAACCGGTGATGCAGCCGCGGTGGCACACGCCGCAGTAGTGACAAGCGGCGCGGCCTTTGTGGACGCGGGTCAAAACAGCGGAACGGCCAATGGTCAAGATGCGGTCGTCAAAGTTCTTTGCGATGGCGGCGCGGAGATCCTGCTCGACGCAAGTGAGTTCCATGGGCGGGAGAAATTTTCCGTCGGGGAGTTGCGGCAATCCTTCGGGCTGGCCGCTGATGCCGGCGAATTCTTCGACGTAGTCGTACCAGGGCGCGATGTCCGCGTAACGAATCGGCCAGTCAGAGGCGATTCCTTCTTTCAAATTGGCTTCGAAATCGAGATCGCTCCAGCGGTAGCTCTGGCGTCCCCACGTGAGGGATTTGCCGCCGACCTGGCGGCCGCGAATCCAGGAGAAATGTTTGCCGGGATCGCTGGAGTAGGGATTTTCCTGGTCATTGACGAAAAACTGATGGGAGTATTCATCGCAGGCGTAGTAGACCTCGCGCTGGATGGGCTGGGTGCGCTGCCGCTCGCTGCGATCGTCCCAGCCACGGTGCTTGAGTTCCCAAACGGGGACGTGCTCGACATAATCGCGCTCGGGGACGATCGAACGGCCGGCTTCGAGAACCAAAGTGTTGAGGCCCTTTTCGGTGAGCTCTTTTGCAGCCCAGCCGCCGGTGATGCCTGAACCGATAACGATTGCGTCGTAATTTGTCGTGGCCATGTTCGCTCCCTTTTTTTCAGGCGTCGCCGAGACCGGGGCCGCGCGGAACGCAACCATGCTGGGCACCGGGAATAATTTGAAGTTTAAGTTCCTGGGTGAAACCAATTTCAGAAGTGTAATAACCGTGAAGGGTGATGTTTTTGAAAACGGAAAAGAAATTGCCTTCGAGCTGCCTGTAGGGGTTTTCCACTTCGTCGTCGCGGCGAGGCGGGCGGATGGCCGATTCGAACGCGGCGGTTTCATCCAGGGCGCGGAGAAACGTGAGCTGTTGCGGAGGCGGAGTGTCCACAAAATCCTTAGCGAAGAGTTCGTTGCTTTTCTTGTCGACGCCGGCAAGGCCGTCGAGAAAATTCTTGCGCTCCGTATCGTTGGCCCATTCGGTAAGAATTACGTCGATGAATTCGTTGACGCGAGCGCCCTTCGCGCCGGGGGTGTCCGTTTCCGGAATGATCTGATCGATCATGGCGACAACGGTGGCGTTCTGGTGCGGATTGAGAGTGCGGAGCGCGTAGCCAGCCGCGGGATGCGCGCCGCGAAAGAATGCGAACATGTCCGTGGAAAGTGCCGGCAGCGCGGCTCCCGCGGCAAGCATTCGTAACATTTCACGCCGATGCATAGAACCTCCCTGAGTGAAGCGTGTTGGAAGACTGTTTTTTATCGGGACGGCCGAACTTGAGCGCCATATCGCGGGCGGCGCGAAGCGCGGGCACTGTTTCGCCCTTAGGCATGAATTCCATCGCGACGTAGCGACTGTAGCCGAGTTCGCCGAGCTTTCGAAAGATGTTGGGATAATGGATTTCGCCGGTTCCTGGATCGTGGCGGCCGGGAACGTCGGCGACGTGGACGAGGCCGACGAGATCGATATTTTTTTCGAGCTTGGCGATAAGATTGCCGGCGGCAATTTGTTCGTGAAAAAAATCGTAGAGAAATTTGACGTGGGGATTGCCGACGGAGCGCACGATTTCGAAGCCTTCGGCGGAGAGAGTGAGAAAATATTTTGGATTTTCTTCGGGATCGATATTTTCGATGAGGAGCTCGATGCTATTTTCCGCGGCGATTTCGCCGCCGCGCTTGAGGGTTTCGATGCAATTGGCGTGCATTTCATTTCGCGAGAGACCGGGAACGACGTCGCCGGTCTGCATGATGAGGCGATTGCACTCGAGTTCGCGCATGGTGGGAATAAATTCGCGGAGAGATTTGAGGAAGACTTCGCGAGCGGAAGCGTCGGCCAGGGGCTGCCAGACGCCGGTGGTGCCATCGAATTCGATGCCGAGTTCGCGTTTTTTGCGGCGAGCGTTGGCAAAATCCTGCTTTTTCCAGTCCTTGAATTCTCCGACCAGCTCGACGGCGTGGTAGCCCGCTTCGGCTACTTTCGCGAGGCGCTGTTCGAATGGAAGATCGCGGTGGATGGTCCAAAGCATTACGGAGAGGGAGAAAGGGACGCCTTCGGATTCGGAGGCAGCCGACGCAGTGCGCGCCATCGTCGATGGGCCGGCAGCGGCACCGGCCAAGGCCGCTGCGGCACACGCGCCGACAAATTCGCGTCTTCGCACGCTATTCTCCCAAAAGTTCCCGGCGGACATTTTTTAAGACGTAAGCCGCGCGCTCGACGCCCACTTCTCCGGGCAGAATCGGGTCTTCATTTTCGATGCTGAGAATACCTTCGAATCCGACGTCCATGTAAGCCTTAATGACAGACTTCCAGAGGCTGGCACTGTGGCCGTAGCCCACGGCGCGGAAGGTTTCGGAAGCGGAGTCGAGATCGGACTTTTCGAAGGCGAAGTTCAGGACTCCATATTTGTTGACATTTTCGGGATAGAAAGTGGTGTCCTTCATGTGGGCGTGGAAAAGGGCTCCCTGCCTGCCGAGGAAGTGAATGACTTCGACGGGATCGCAGCCCTGCCAGAAGAGGTGGCTGAGATCACAGTTCGCGCCGATTTCTTCGCCGACGGCTTCGCGAAGCTTCATGAGCGTTCGAGGGTTGTAGACGACGAAGTTCGGATGCATTTCGAACGCCAGGCGTTTGATGCCGTGATCGCGCGCGTATTTGGCTGCTTCCTTCCAGTAGGGGATGACCTTTTCCTTCCATTGCCAGTCCTGCATCTGGGCGTACTCAGGAGGCCAGCGGTACGTGATCCAGTTGGGCTGGGTATCCTGGGGAGTTCCGCCGGGGCAGCCGGAAAAGCCGACGATGACTTTCACGTCGAGCATTTCGGCGAGGAGGACGGTCTTGCGAAAGGTGTCTACGTCTTTCTGGGCATGTTTGGCATCGGGATGAACGGGGTTGCCGTGGCAACTGAGGGTGGCAACGCGAATCCCCTTGTCTTCAAACTTTTTCTGCCAGGCCTTGGCCTTGCTGCGATCGGCGATGAGCTCGTCGAGGGGACAATGGCGATTGTTGGGATAGCCGCCGGTGCCGATTTCCATGGCCTCGAGGCCGAGGGCGCTGACCTTATCGAGCATGGCGTCGAGAGAGAGATGTTCGTAGACGGGGTCAAAGACGCCGATGGGAATCTTGCGGAGGGAACCTGAGGGCTTCGGGGGACGAGAACTTGATGACGGAGCGCCGGCTGCCACGACATCGGCGACTTTTGCCGAACCCGGAATGGCAGCGGCGAGCAGGCCCCCAGTGGCAGCAAGAAACTGTCTCCGGTCGAGAGCGGAGTCCTTGCGCGGTTTCTTCATGCGCGTCTCCTCGGCAAACGCAGCAATGGAGTAAGCAGCAATGTTTCCGACGCATTATACGTCAGTGTGACGGGTAAACAAGCGGCGAAAATCGTTTTTCTAAAGGATTCCTGTGGATTGCGAAGGGCAGCAGGCTCATGCAGAGGTGAGGCGCGCTGCGAAGGGCGGGTGTGCGCCGCAGCGCGCAGGGGTGGCGAAACTGCAGGACGCAGGAGGTCGCCGGAAATAGTGGGTAAGAAAATCAGCGGGCGGAGGACACAGCGAATGTCGATTTTGCGGCCTCCCGTTCGACATGTAGGTAGAGCCAGGGAAGGTGCCCTGGGGAGGCCGTTATGGAAAGGAAGCACACACGCACTTCGGGACTTAAAACGATCGCCGTAACTGCCCTCGGGGGGCTCGGGACTTATTTTCTGTTTGAGAACTTGGGATGCGCCGTAGGCCAGTTAAGGGAGGTTTTCTGCGGCGTGGCGGGGCTGGGGCTATTGCCTTCTATCGTCCTGGGGGCCTGGCAAATCATGCAGGCGAATGGTTTTGAACACCGGCTTTTGGAGCGTTTCTTCCAGATGTTGCTATCCCTTTGGCCGCTACTCCTTGCCGTGGTCGGGGCGAGCTAGCGGGTGGAAGCTTCGAGGGATAAGGTCAAGCCGTGCCAACACTTAACAAATTCTCTCAAAAAAGCTACCGTATTTGTCGATTTCACCATTGCTCGTTCGACGTGTAGATGGAGGCCGGGTTCAGCCCATCGAGGCCGTCAGGAAGTCCGGCGCCAAACGAGGAACTATAAACCAAAAGGAGATATTGACGATGCGATTCATGGTGATAGTGAAAGCGGACAAGAACTCGGAGGCAGGAGTTCTGCCGAGCAAGGAAATCTTGGCTGCGATGGGGAAGTATAACGAGGAGCTGGTAAAGGCCGGCGTGATGCTCGCCGGCGAGGGGTTGCAATCGAGCTCGAAGGGCAAGCGAGTCCGGTTTTCGGGACAGCAACGCACGGTGATCGACGGCCCCTTCACGGAGGCCAAGGAACTCATCGCCGGCTTCTGGTTGTGGCAGGTGAAGTCCATGGAAGAAGCGGTCGAGTGGCTCAAGCGCGCCCCGTTCGACGGGGGAACTGAGGTAGAGATCCGGCAGGTGTTCGAGGCTTCAGACTTCCCGTCCGACATCTTCCCCGCCGAGGAAGCGGCGCGCGAGCAGGCGCTGCGCGACGGGCTGCAGAAGAAAGCCGCGAAGCCGTAGTCAGGCTGGGCGATTAGCGAAAAGTGAAAAAAATTGGAGGGCTGTCGATTTTGCCGCACATCGTTCGACGTGTTAAGGGGAGGCTGGATTCCGGCGGTTGAGAATGTCAGGACGACCAGCTCCCGACCCGAAACCACAAGGAGAAATGAAAATGCGATTCATGATGATTGTTAAATCCGCCGAGAAATGGGGCTTCCCGCCCAAGGAGTTGATGGAGGCCATCGGGAAACTCAGTGAAGATGCGGTCAAATCCGGCGCGATGGTCGGCAGCGGGGGGCTCCGTCCCACGGCTCAGGGCGCCAGCGTTCGGCTTAAGGGAGGGCAAGTCACCGTCATTGACGGGCCTTTCACAGAGGCCAAGGAGGTTGTCGGCGGGTATGCGCAATTTGACTTGAAGTCGAAAGAAGAGGCCATCGAAAGCGCGAAGCGCTTCATGGAACTTCACAAGAAACACTGGCCGGGATGGGAAGGCGAAACCGAGATTCGCGAGATGTACGGGCCGGAAGACCTCATTCCGAAGGCATAGGCGATCTTGCGCATACAGACAGCCGCGAGCATGTTGGGGTCTACTCAAACAGGCATTCGACACTTCCCTATCCGCGGCGGAAAAAAATAATAGGTGGCCTTGTCGATTCCGAAGTTCGTCATTCGTCGCACAGTAGAACGGGAATTAACGGCAATACAGCGCCGAACTCAAGCTTACAAGGAGAAATGGTCATGAAATTCCTAAGCATCTATAAGTCCGTGGAAAGAGGCGTTCCTCCTACACAGGAGGAAATGGACAAGATGGGCAAGCTGATCGAACAGGAGATGAAGGCTGGCACGCTGCTGGCCACCGAGGGCTGCCTGCCAAGCGCCCTCGGGGCGCGCGTTCGCATCTCTGACGGAAAGGCGACCGTGACCGACGGGCCTTTCACCGAGGCCAAGGAAGTAATCGGCGGCTTCGCCATCCTGCAGGCAAACTCGAAGGCAGAGGCCATCGAAATGACCAAGAGGTTCCTCGAGGTTGTCGGCGAGGGTGAGTGCGAGCTGCGACAGATATACGAGGCACCGCAAGCACACTGCGCCGGGAAGGGCTAGCCGGGGTGCGCCGATAGCCTTGCACTGGCGGCCTGAAGGTGGTGTTATCGGTGGCTATGACCGCCACCGATATTCATCGCGCGATTGACGCCGTCTGGAGAATCGAGTCGCCCAGACTCATCGGCGGCCTCATGCGAATCGTGCGCGATGTAAGTCTTGCCGAGGATCTCGCCCAGGATGCGCTCGTTGCCGCGCTCCAGCAGTGGCAGGAGTCGGGCATCCCGGAGAACCCGGGTGCCTGGCTCATGGCCGCCGCCAAGCATCGCGCCATTGATCTCTTCAGGCGCAACAAACTGCTCGAGCGCAAGCACGAGGAGCTAGGTCGTGAGCTCGATGCCCGGCAGGAGGCACTCGTGCCGGATTTCGAAACCGCGCTTGACGATGACATCGGTGACGACCTGCTTCGCCTTGTGTTCATCTCCTGTCATCCGGTTCTCTCACCTGAAGCGCGCGTTGCGCTCACCCTACGCTTGCTGGGCGGACTGACTACCGAAGAGATTGCGCGTGCATTCCTGATGCCGGAGCCAACGGTGGCCCAGCGAATCGTTCGTGCCAAGCGAACGCTGGCCGAGAAGAGCGTCCCCTTCGAGCTTCCGCGCGGAGACAAGCGCGCTGCTCGTCTGTCGTCGGTGCTGGAGGTTCTCTACCTGATTTTCAATGAAGGCTACTCGGCAACCGCCGGTGACGACTGGATGCGGGCTGGGCTCTGCGAGGAGGCGCTGCGTCTCGGCCGAATCCTGGCGGAGCTCGCGCTGCAGGAGCCGGAGGTCCACGGACTGGTAGCGCTGATGGAGATCCAGGCGTCGCGCGCACACGCGCGCATAGGCCCGTCGGGAGAGCCTATCCTCCTGCTCGACCAAAACCGCGCGCTCTGGGATCAGCTCCTCATCCGCCGCGGTCTGGCAGCTCTTGAGCGTGCCGGGAAGATCGGAGGCAGCCGGGGGCCGTATGCACTCCAAGCTGCGATTGCAGCCTGCCATGCCCGCGCGCGCACTCCGGAGGAAACAGACTGGGCACGCATCGTAGTGCTTTACGGGGAGCTCGCCAAGCTCGTGCCATCTCCGGTCGTGGAGCTGAATCGTGCGGTGGCAGTCGCAATGGCGTCTGGTCCGGCAGCGGGGCTCGAGCTCGTTGACGCGCTGACCGCCGAGCCGTCGCTCCAGGCGTATCACCTATTGCCGAGCGTGCGCGGCGACCTGCTGGCAAAAATCGGCCGCACGGAGGAGGCGCGAGCAGAGTTCGAGCGCGCGGCTGCGCTGACGCGCAACACACGCGAGCGGGAGTTGTTGCTGAATCGCGCGCGGACCTGCGCAGAGGGTTCGCGTCGCGAAGGCGACAAAAGCGGCGCGTGAGGATCAGCGAGACTTCAATTCCTGAAGAGACGGGATGGAAACGGCGGTGGTGAGGGCGCGCTCGGGCAGCGGCTTTTTCTGTTGCAGGGCCTGGACGAGCATCTCGATGGCTTGGCCGGAGTTGGGAGGTACGTAGATGGTGGCAGCGAGAAGGCCGCTACGCACCCAAGACTGGCCGGTCTTGGGCAAACCGTCGCAACCGGTGAACGGCAGCTTGAGCCAGCGTTCTTGTTCCGACTCGTTGAGTTCCTGAAAGGCTTTGCGCGCGCCAATAGCCATGGAATCATCCTGAGCGCCGACGACGTCGATGGCCGCTTTTTGGGAAGTGGTGAGCTTGAGCCAGGAGCGGACGGAACGCTGCGCGCTTTCTTCGGTCCACTGCCCTTTCAGCAGAGTTACATGGATATTGGAAGGTTTGGTTTCCTGCATGCCGAGGGTGCGTTCCTTGGCCGCCGAATTCTCCGTGGGTCCTTGAACATAAAGTAGGCCGCCGCCTTTGGGAAGCAGGGCAGCAAACTGGCGGCCCTGAATGCGGCCGATCTCGACATGGTCCGAGGTCACCACGAAGACCGGGGCGGACGAGAGCTTGCGGAGTTCGGGAATGTAACTGGCGTCACGGTTGAGAACGGCCCAGCCGATGCCCGCGGAAACAGCGGCGCGGGCGACCTGGGGCAGCGCAGTGCCGCCGACGGGCTCGAAGACAATGGCATCGGGGCGGAGATTTTCGGCGGCCTGGACCGCTTTCAAGATCTGCGTGCTCTGGGTGATCGCGTCATTATTCGCGTAGAGGATCTGAGCCTCCACGCCGAGATTTCGGGTCGCTTGCTCGGCGGACTGCGCCTGTTCGATCTGATAATCGTTGTCGCCCGTGGTGAGCGAGATGAGGAAACGAAGTTTTTTCATGGCAGGTCGAAGGCTCCGCCTGTGTTAGTCCCTACCATACATCTAGCTGCAGGCATTTCCATGGGGAATCGCGCTGGACGTGTCATCAGAGAAATACCCATAATCTGGGCACGTAGCGAGAATGGAACAAGGAATTCTCGCCCAACCTGGATGTTGACCCAGTTGGAAAAGTAAGTGACCCTCGGCACTGATGGATCGGTTTGGCGAGCGGTGAGCGCAACGGCCGCGTCAAGGCTTCTCCGCTTCGAGGCTCTCGCGCTTCTTAAGCCGGTTGCTCTCGATAAGTTTTTTGTAGGCAGCCATCGCCTGCTCGGCTTCAGGCAAGCGACCGCCGCGGCGGTAGGCCTGACTCAATTGGTAGTAAGTGGCGTCACGATCCGGGTAGAGCTTTCTGGCCACTTCGAGACTTTCGATAGCGCCAGCCGCATCTCCTTGCTGTAGAAGCGCGCGTCCGAGTTCGAAATGGGCCATTTCATAATCGGGTTTGGCTCGAACGACCTCGCGAAAGATGGTCACGGCCTGGTCCGGGTGTCCGTCCATGAGAAGAGAAAAGCCGAGATGATAGGAGGTGACCGGATCACCGGGGCGAATCGCCAGCTCGGAGCGGAATTCCGCGGCGGCAGATTCGAAATCGCTCTGGCGGAGGTGGACGAGACCCATGAAATAGTGCGCTTCCGGGAGCCGCGGATCGAGCCGCAGGGCGGATTTCAACTGAGTGATGCTATTGGAATAATCCTCTTGCTGCGCGTATGCCTGTCCGAGAAGAAGATGAACGGCAGGATTGCTGGAATTTTGTTCCAGCAAGCGGCGAAAGATTTCCCCCGCCAGGCCGGATTGACGCGTTCGAACGAGAGCAGTTCCCCAAGCGAAGAGCAGGCCGGGATCATCGGGGGGCTGCTTGAGAAAGGGGTGGAGAACTTCCGAGGTTTTGCCAAAGTCCTCCGTAAAAAAATAGCTGAGACCTAAAAGCTGACGCACAAAGTTGTCATCGGGTGAGGTGCTAAGGTGGCGTTCGAGCGGAGGGATTGCTTCAGCATAAAGTTGTGCGCGATAGCATGCGAGACCCCAATTGCGATCGAGGCCGGGAAGATCAGGCTGCCAAGCCGCGGCTTGCTTGAAGTATTCCGAAGCCTCCGTGAATTTGGAAGCCTTGGCGCGCATCACGCCCAGGTCGTTGTAGGAGCTGGCGAGGATTTCGGAGACGAAAGAGCGGTAATCGCGCGCTTCGGGAGCTTCAGGAGGTTGCTTGGCTACGGCGCCAGAAGGCAGTCCCTCCTTGACCAGGACCTGGGCGCCTTGTTTACCTTCGGAGGCGGCTGCTTCAAGCATTCCTTCGACGCGATCGGAAGTATGGCTTTCGCCGTCAGCGGAAGGAGTTTGTTTGTCGCCGAAAATGTTTTCCTGGTCGTACTTAAACTTTGCCTCGCGATACTCGCGCGAGTGCTGTAACGCCTTTTTTGCTTCGTCCACACGGCCAAGCCGCAGCAGGTCCTGCCCAAGCAAGTAATAGGCGCGGCTGATTTCACGCATGACATTCTGGGCGGGTTGCACCAGACGAACGTACTTCTCGAGAGCCTCGACTGCTTCTTTTATCCGATTCGTTTCTGTATAAGTTTCGCCAAGATAAAGATAAGGAGGAGCTTCGTCGGGGCGGAGGCGAGCTGCATCATGAAGCGCGACTTCCGCGGCCGCGAAGTCGCGCAAAGCCACAGTAGCGATCCCCAGTAACACCTGAAAATAATATTGATTGGGATTCACTTTAAGCTCTTTTTCGAACTCTTCGCGGGCCTGCGGATAGGCCTGTTCGCCCAAGTGGTCCAGATAGGCATAACCAAGAAGTCCGTGCGCCCGGGGATACCTCGGATTGAGCTTGATAGCTTTGTGGAATTCGGTGATGGCGGGCTCCGGGAAGTTCGCTAGCGTATAGGCCCGGCCAAAAAGAACGTGGACGGCGGCGGAGTCTTCGACGGTGGACTGCAATTTGTTGAACAAGTCCGTCGCCTCGGAAAGCTTCTTCACCTTGAGATAGGCGATACCAAGGAAGTATGCGGTCTCAAAATCGTAGTGCAGCGTCAGTGCCGTCCTTAGTTCCTGTATGGCGCGCGGGAAATCTTCTTGGAGCAAAAAGATGCGGCCCATCATATTGTGGACTTGGGGATCGTTGGGCCGGCTGGCCAATGCGGCATTGATTATTTCCGAGGCCTTCTTCTGATCTCCCTGCTGGAACCAGGCAATGGCCAGGCCTAACTGAAGTTGAAAGTCGTCGGGCTGAAGTTTCTGCGCGTCGGTCAGATAGCCAATGGCAAGATCGAACTGCCCTTCCGAGATAGAAAGATTGGCAAGCTGGCGCAAGCCGAGAGCGATGGTTTCGTGATACTGACTCTCCGCTTGAACAAGATCGTTTGCCGAGAGAGATGCCTTGGCGGCATCAAACTGGCGCTTCAGGATCTCTCCCGGATTGTCGGAAGCCAAAAGAACAGGCGTGCTCAGAAAAAGTATGAGGACAGCGGCGAAAGTAATCGCCGGGCGCTTCGCTGCGAGGCATTGCCCTTTGCTTGATTGTCGCGAGAAGCAATTCGTTAGGCGATGCGAATTTTCGGAAGGGGCGTCCCCGCGCACCGGCAAAGACTCCGCAACGTGGTTAACGAGAGCCACTCGACGCACCTGTTGCTGGAGGTGGGAGCGGCTTCGTTTCCCGAATGCCCTCCCCTTCCACAATCGTGTAGATAGCGTCGGCGGCGATATTCTCCAGCTTCTCCACCTTGCCACTGGGCCAGCGGATCTCCACGGAATCGATCTTCGTAACGGTGCCGAGGCCAAAATGCTGACGAAGATCGTTTTGCGAAAGATAACTGCCACCGCCACGGACTTCGCTGAACTGCTTGACGCCCGCAGCGCGAATCGTGACGCGGGCGCCAATGGCGGCGCGATTGCTCTTTGTGCCGACGAGTTTGAATAAAACGCGGTGGTAGCCGTCGGCGTTCCTATTTTTCAAGAGCGAAGGTGTTTCACCAACGTTCAGAAGAAATACATCCACATTGCCTGTGTTGAAAATATCGCCGAACGCGGCGCCCCGGCGGCATTTGACGGGTAGTGCCGCTAGACCTGCCTCCTTCGAGACTTCGTCAAAGGTTCCATCGCGATTGTTGCGATGGAGCAGGACAGGTTCGCGATAACGCGCGCCCGTCTCCACCGTGTCCACCTGAGGGAAAACGTGGCCGTTGGCGACGAAAAGATCGAGCCAGGTGTCGTTGTCCATGTCAAAAAAGCTCGTGCCCCATCCGACCAAACCATAGTTCTGATGGCCGAGTCCGGAAGTCCAACTCACGTCTTCGAAGCCTTTCGGGCCCATATTGCGATACAGCGAATTGGGTTGCTCGGCAAAATGCGTGACAAAGAAGCCCAAACGACCACTGTGGTCGAAGTCGCCAAAGTCCACACCCATGTTGCCGAGCTCCATGCCTTCACCACTCAGAGCCAGACCCGTGAGCATGCCTTCATCGGTAAACGTGCCGTCATGGTTGTTGTGATAGAGGTAGTTTGGGACCGAATCGTTGGCAACGAGGAGGTCGGGCCAGCCGTCGTCGTCGTAGTCGGCCCAGATGACGCCGAGGCCATAATAGCCGATCTCATCGTGGACACCGGCCTTCACGGAAACTTCCTCGAAAGTGCCGTCACCCCGGTTGTGGTACAAAAAATCGCTTTCACCCACCAGGCCCCACGGGCCGCACTGCACGAGCACGCCTTTGTACCGGCAATACTTGTTGCTGCCGAATTGCGGGAGATTGTTCATATCCACGTGAGTGTACCGCGCAACGAATAGGTCCACATTGCCGTCACGATCGTAGTCGCCCCAGGCCGCTCCGGTCATGAACCCGCTGCCCTTGACCCCAGCCTTTTCGGTAACATCCTCAAACTTGCAGTCGCCCAGATTGCGGTAAAGCGCGTTCCCTCCATAGCCGCTGACAAACAGGTCCAGCTTGCCGTCGTTGTCGTAATCGGCGACGGCCACGCCCATGCCCCAGCCGAGACGCGTCAGACCGGCCTCCTTGGTGATGTCCTTGAAAGTGCCGTCGGGCTCCTGGTGATAAAGGGTCACCATGAGGTCGCCACCGGCGCGGTAGCGATCGACGGTTGAGCCGTTTACCATCACGAGGTCTGGACGCCCGTCGTTATCGCAATCAAAGATGCCGACTCCCCCACTCATGGATTCCAGGATGTAACGCTTTTCGCCGGTGGAAATGTGCACGGCCTTCAGGCCGACTTCCGCGGCGACGTCCTTGAAGGTGGGAACGGGCGGGAATGCACTGCGATCCTTATTCGCTTGAGGGCGCTTTACCGGCGGCGGCACGGGTACGGGGACGCGCTGCGGCCCCTGGGGATGTGCGGTAAGAAGCACCGGTATCAGTGGGCCAAGGAGCAACAAGAAAATCAGGAAAGCAATCGATCGAGGCGGATAACCAGTCATGAGCCCCATTATACCGGAAAGGATTTTATCGGCCGTGCAGTTCAACTGGAAAAATCACATGAGTTACAAAGGAACGTCCCGCCGCGGTTCGATTCGGCCGGGGCGGGACGTTGCTGAGAGTCAGATGGTTTGTACGCTCAGAAGCTGAACTTCAAACCGTATTGGAGTTGACGCCAGCCGTTTTCGCGAGACTGCGTCACAATCCCGAAATTGTTACCGATCGTGGTATTCACGATGCTGTTGGCGCACCAGGCCTCGGGGGAGGTTCCAGTGGGACTCGCTAAATGGTTGGCGCCGCACCCCGTGCTGCCTGTCGTGGCAGAGCGCGGATAGATGGGGGTGCCGGCGCTGTCCAAGTACAGAGCGCTGTTGGGGTTGTCGGCAACCCGAGCTGGCCCATTGAAGTTCACGCCAAACTCGCCGTTGCCGCCAATAGAGCTTGCCAAGTACTGGGGATGGTTGAAGAGGTTGAAGAAATCCAATGAGAACTGCATCTTAACACGTTCCGAGAGCTTGAAGTTCTTCCGCAAGGAGAAGTCTACGACGTTGTTGCCCGGCCCCGAGCAGACGCCAAAACCCTCGCTCCCTTTCTTGCCAATCACGAAGCCATTCAGCGTGAACATGTTTGGGTTGAACCATTGACGTGAGTCGCCCGTGTTGGCGCGGCAGCCTTGGCCAGCAACGCGCATTGGAACCTGATTGCCGCCCCCGCCAGTGCCGGAAGGATCGCCCACCGGGGAGTTCCCCATAATCCCAGTCATCGAGGGTCCGGTGGCGACGCTGATAATGGAGCTGAGTTCCCAGGCTCCGAAGCCATTCCTAATGAAACTGTTTTGTTGTTCCAGTGCAGGGAGGTTGTAGATCCAGTTAGCAGAAAGGATTTGCGGACGATTGAGCTGATCCGGCCCGCGATTGGCCCTCGGACTATAGAAGTCCAAGTTGTTGTTGGGAGTATCGATTAACTGGGTGTCCGAAATCAGCTTGGACCATGTATAGGCGACCTGCACCGAAGAGTTTCGATGGAATCGAGACTGGAAGAGCACCTGGAGCGAATTATAGCTGGATTGCCCGCTGTGCGTGTAGTACGTGAGCGAGCTATCCCCCCTCATAGGACCGAAGGGCCTGAGCGCGGTACGAGCCGTGCCACTAGTAATGCCATTTCCGCCAGCATCCACCCCACAAAGCTTGTTCGCAGCGGTGCATGCGTTGTCTTGGAAATAGTTGAGACGGTCCGCCGGGTGTATGGCATTGACGTCGGAGCGAATCTCCCAGTGGATGTTCCGGTTGGCCACGTACCCCACCTCGAGCCGAGCATCCTTCCAAAGCTCGTGCTGCACGGTCACGTTATATTGCCAACTGTTGGGCATTTGGTTGGAGGTTTCGGCCCCGATCGAGGCGCTACCGAGCCCTGTGCTAAAGGCCGGGCCGGCGCTCGGCGGAGTTAGACTGTCCAGGAAGCGCCCGTTGGGATCGGTGAAGTTGCCGACAAACGGAGGATTCGTTCCGCCAATCTGCAAAGCAAAGAGGCGATCGCGGTTGAAGAATTGTCCTCCACCTGCCCGGATGGCCCATTTGCCCTTTCCGGTCGGATCCCATGCAAAACTCAGGCGCGGAGCGATCATGCGATTGTTGTTATTCCAAAGCCCGCGGTTGGGACCTGGCATGCCCCCCGTGCCTGCTGGGCAGGGGTTCGACTTCAGGCCAGGAGAATAGAGTAAGCCGTTGCATGTTTTACTTCCGAGAGCCGGGTCGTAGGCAGCCGGGTTAAAAGAAGTGTACAGGTCATCCGCAAAGTAGGGGTTTGGCAGCAGGGAATACCGTACGCCGTAATTAAGCGTAAACCGAGGAGTTATCCGCCAATTGTCCGCGGCATAGAACTCCGTGTTCTGCCAGCGGATGTCATTGATAGTTATATTGCTAGCCTCGTTCATGCTGATCGCCATGTTCTTTAGTTCCATGTCGGCCACATCATATCCGGTGTTGTTCCCCCACTGGCCCTGGTAGCCGACGGCACCGAAGATGCCTCCGAATTCCGCATTCGGAGTTTGTTCGTTCTTGGAATTTCTGCTGTAAACGCCGCCGAACTTAAGCGTATGGCGTCCCTTAACAACGGAAAAATCATCTTGCAAGGTATACAGGTCTTGCGCGTTCGCCCAAGGCGCAATAGTCCAAACACTGGGAAGGTGAGCATTGCCCCAGCCGGAGAACCACGCGCTCGGGCCTTTGTTCCCATATCTTTTGCCAGACGTGGGGAAAAACCACGGGATCGCGTCATTGATCTGCTGTACGAGGGCAGGATTCGTTTGGCTGAGGGTGATGCGGTTAGCCGAATAGCTGAACTGAAAGTCGTTCACGGCGCTGGCGCCGATGGTTTTGCTCAAGCGGGCAGCGGCAATCCGGCTCGGCTGGTTCCAAGACTCATCAATCACTCCGAGCGGATTATTCCCCCAGCCGAAGCCGGCGGATGGCGGCCCAAGGACCCAGGAATCGTTCGTGAATTTCAACATAAGAGTCAGGCTCTTCGAGAGATTGATGTCCCCGCGAATGTTCTCTTCGCGCCAAGGTGAAGGCGTATTGAGAGACTTCGTCCAGTTCAAGTTCGTGCAAGGATCGGACAGCGTCGGCGCGGGGTATTGGGTCATCAGCAGCAGAGCCTGCGAAGTTGTGTTTCCAACGATGCTTGTTCCGAAATTAAAATTGCCTGAAGGCCCAGCCGGATCATGGAGTCCCGGAACAAAGACGCCGCTGTTAAGCGCAGTCTCGTGCATCGGAAAGCCGGCACTGTTGGTGCCCGACCCCTCACCTTTCTTCAAGGAGTTTGGGCAAGCAGCGACAGCGCTAAAGTCGCCAGTGCGCTCGAGCATGCCGGGCACGTGAGAAGTGCGCACGAGCCCTTCGATTTTCTTGTTCCATTCCTGCGACCAGAAGAAAAAGATCTTGTCCTTCTTGACCGGCCCGCTGATGGTGTAGCCGTAATCGTTCTCACGGAGTTTGTTCTTCGCACAAGTGGGACAGCCGGCCTTGAGGAGGGTGTCGTAGGCGTCCAGCTTATCGTTGCGGCCGGAATAGAAGACGCTGCCATGAAACCCGTTTTTCCCACTCTTGGTCACGAGATTAACCGTGGCTCCAGACATGAGGCCAAATTCGGCGCCGTAGGCATTGCGTTCGATTTTGAACTCTTCGATCGACTCCGTTGAAGGATAAACGAGAATCGTCCGTTGCGAGCCAGTGTCATTGTTGTTGGCTCCATCGACAAGCCACTGATTGCCATTGGAAGGACTGCCGCTAATGGAAAGGTCCGAAGCGCCCTTGATGCCTTTTTCCCTCGTGCTAAAAGCCTCGGCGGCGGCCACACCAGGCATCAATGTGACCAGTTGCATGAAGTTGCGGCCATTGAGCGGCAGCTCAGAAACCTGCCTGCCCTCAATCAAGCCGGTCAAGTCGCCGCTGGTAGTTTCCACGGCGACGGGCGATGCCTCCACGGTGACGGTCTCAGTCACGGCACCGACTTTCAGGCTGACGTTGATGGCCAAGCTGTCGGCAACGTGGAGAACAATGCCGGTCTGGGTCGCGGCCTTGAAACCTGAATGGCTGGCCTGGATGCGATAGGAGCCAAGGGGCAAATCCGGAAAATTGTACGCGCCGTCGCTCCCCGATTTCATCGAGCGAGTGTATCCCGTGTCCACATTCGTGATGGTGACGTCAGCTCCCGCGACCGCCGCGCCCTGCTCGTCCGTAACCGTGCCGCGGACGGAAGCAGTAACAACCTGCGCGCGAACAGCGGCAGGAACTACGAGCAGAAGTACAACCGCGCAAACAAGCAATTGAAATACACGCGTCATGTTTGCTTTTCCCCTGCCATTTGAAAATTGGATCTTCATTCGTGTACCCTCGAGGAATTTTTTTTCACGAGAAACAAATAGGAAATCCACGCTTCGCATAAGCTAGCCACGGATTCATATTTGCACTAACCCCACCACAGTTTCGCGAAAGGACCCTGACCCCTAAAGCATTACGGGACGTAATGCCTTTGTACTAGCGGCGTATTTAGAACGATTCGAGGGGGCTTGTCAAGCAAAAATATGGATATTCTAAAGAAAAATAATGTTATTCTACGGCCCGGCAAAATGGAGGTTAGGAAGCCTCGGGGTTCTGGGAACGAGCGGCTGGCAGGAGTATCGTCACTCCAAAGGGATGGCCGCGGGGGTTACCGGCCGAAGTCTGGGGGGCTGGGCAGGTCGAAAATCGGACTGGTTTCGCCCAAGTTAAGCTAGTATCAAGGTTTATTGGAGGCTGAGTGGACTCGAAAGGCTGCGTCTTCGTACCTGGGCACACTGAACTCAAGATCCCAATTTTGGTAGATGCTCGGAGGAATTGCAGATGACGCATACACCGAGGAAGAAACCTGGCCCGCGCCACGAAGCAAAGGTTACCCTCAAGACGATTGCGGAACACCTCGGGCTGACCCCCGGCACGGTTTCCGCCGCTCTGAATGATTCTCCTGCAGCGCGCTCCATCCCGGCGCATACCAAGAATCGCATCATCGAAGCTGCGCAGGCTTTGAATTACCGTCCCAACTTTTTCGCGCGCACTCTGCGCTTGCGGCGGACTTATACGATTGGCGTGATCGCGGAAGAGATCGGCGATGCTTACGGCGCGATGGTCATCAGCGGCATTGAAGAATACCTGCGAAAGAACGACTATTTCTTCCTGACGGTGATCCACCGGCACGATCCGAAGCTGCTGCAAACTTATGCGCAGATGCTCTTGACGCGCGGGGTGGAGGGGTTCATTACCCTTGATACGTCCATCGTGGAGAAGCTGGCGCTGCCGACCGTCGCGGTCGCTGGACATCAGCGCGTCGAAGGCGTAACCAATATTGTGCTGGATCATAAGCGAGCAGCAAGACTGGCACTCGAACATTTGAAAAAATTGGGGCACGAAGAGATCGCCTTCATCAAGGGGCAGACGGTCAGTTCGGACTCCGCCGTGCGCTGGAGCGCGATTTGCGAGGTCGCGCGGGAACTGGACATTCTCATCCGGCCTGAGTTGACCATTCAACTGGAAGGAACCGATTCGACGCCAGGGATTGGATATCCATTCGCCAAGCAACTGCTGGCGCGGGGGCGGCCGTTCACCGCGCTTTTTGCGTACAACGATATTTCCGCCATCGGTTCGATCTGGGCGATCAAGGAGGCAGGCTTGCGCGTACCGGAAGACATCTCCGTGGTTGGATTCGATGACATTCCCGGAGCGGCCTACGCCAACCCGGGGCTTACCACGGTTCGACAACCGCTGATAAGGATGGGGCAGATTGCGGCACAGACGGTTGTCGATCAAATCGAAGGGCGAGGAGAATACGTCCCGGAGATTGCCATCGAACCGGAGTTTGTGGTGCGCGAATCCACGGGGCCAGTTGCGGCGCGACAATTGCGGAGTGTCGCGGGAGGTGCGCGACCCCTGCCGGAAACTCAATCGGCCAATTAGGCGATTACATCAGCGGAGAGTCTTTTCTAGCAGCTTACGCGAGCCCTGGATGGCACTGACCCCGGGTAGTTAGGTCTTCCCCTTACAAAAGAAGAGACTCGGAAGACAGCTAGGTTGGTTGAGGCGACTCGTCGAGTACTTGGCGAACTCTGCGCAGGAGAATCTCGCGAGTGAAAGGCTTTTCGAGGAGAACTACTCCGGTTGCCAGAATTCCGGAGTGCACGATGCCATCATTCGGATACCCGGACATATAAAGAACTCTGGTTGCGGGACGAAGACCCGACAAGTGCAAAGCAAGTTGTTTGCCTCCCATGCCCGGCATGATGACGTCAGTCAAGAGCAGGTGAATCGTGCCGCCAAAGGAAATTGCAATCTGCAGGGCTTCTTTACCGTTCTCGGCCTCCAGGACGGCATAGCCGCCTCCTTTCAAGAACTCCTTAGCAAGAGTCCGCAAGGGCTCCGCATTCTCCACCAATAAAATTGTTTCGGTCCCTTTGCGAAGCTCCGCCGGAGTGTTGATCGAGGGCGGAGGCGTGGTGGGCTTGTCAATCCGAGGGAGGTAGACCTTGAAGCTTGTGCCTTGACCAGGTTCGCTGTAGACCCAGATGAAGCCGCCACTCTGCTTGATAATGCCGTACACGGTGGCAAGTCCCAACCCCGTTCCCTTGCCGAGTTCCTTCGTGGTGTAAAAGGGTTCGAAGATGCGACTTTGTGTTTCCTCGTCCATCCCGCAGCCGTTGTCGGTAACAGAGAGCACAACATAGTTGCCGGCCGGAACAATGGCATGCTTGGATCTGGAGCCCTCTCCCAATTCGACATTGCCTGTTTCGATGGTAAGTTTTCCACCCTGCGGCATCGCGTCACGGGCATTGAGAACGAGATTCACAAGAACCTGCTCCACTTGAACGGGATCCACTCGCACGTGACCCAGTGTTGGGTGAAGGGTGGAAAAAAATTCAATGTGCTCGCCAATCAAGCGTCCTAACAGCTTTTCCGTTTCAATAACGATACCGTTCAGATCCAGGATTCGAGGGTGAAAGACCTGCTTCCGGCTGAAGGCGAGGAGCTGGCGAGTCAGAGAAGAAGCGCTGTCCACGGCCTTCCTGATTTGCGTGAGATTCCTGAGAGCCGGGTGCTCCGGTTGCATTTGTTCGGTCAAAAGCTCGGCGTGCCCGCTAATTACACATAGGAGGTTGTTAAAATCATGGGCCAGTCCTCCGGAGAGACGACCGATCGCTTCCAACTTTTGGGATTGCTGGACCATGTTTTCCAAGTGGCGGCGTTCCGTAATGTCGCGCGCAATTCCCTGCACGCCTTCCTTCTGTCCATTTGAATAGGTCAGACGAGCGCTGGTTTGCAGAAGCACCTTGCGGCCATCCTTGCGCACCATGCTGATTTCGAAATGCTGCAAGGGCTCATCGTTCAAGATGCGCTGCATCATCTGGCTGCAGAGATTGAGGTGCTCCGGAGCCACCAGATTCTTGATGTTGATCTGCCGGGCTTCGCTTCTGGACCAACCCATCACTTCTTCCGCGGACTTGTTCAGGGAGGTGACGTTGCCATCCAGGTCAAGCGTGAAGACAATATCCTTGGCATTTTCGAAGAGATCGTGAAATCGCTGCTCGGATTGACGGACTTCGTTTTCGGCGCGCATACGCTCGATGGCGTATTTCAGAGTTCTCTGCAGCAGTTCCGGGCTGAGCGTTTCCTTCACCAGGTAGTCCGCAGCGCCGGCGGCCAGGACTTGATCCCCCAGCATGTCTTCTTGCGCCGGAATCAGGGCCAGGATCGGCAAGGAATTATATTGAGCGTGAATTTTAGTTACGCGAGTCAGCGCGGCCCCGTTGAGAAGGTGGAGATCCAGGAGCAGCGCATCGACGCTCTCGTACACACGGTTGGGGACAACCTCACCCTGGCCAGTACCGGCAAGTACGATTTGAAAGGGAGAATTCTGACCGCTCTCCAACATATCGCAGATGATTTGGGTAAAAGAGGAATCGTTCTCCATTACCAGAATTCTGTAGAAAGTTGCCTTCATGATCCCGTCTTGCTTCCCCTCACGGACAGTTGGGGAAAAGTTTTCGAACCTCCTGCATGAGCATTTCCGGTAGTTGACTTTTTTGCACAAACCCGTCCGCGCCGGACCGCAGACACTCCTCACCGATAGAAAGGCCGCTTAGCTCCGAGAAGATAAGCACGCGCATTTCAGGAAACGACTTTCGCAACTCCGCTGCCGCCTCCAGACCGTTCATTCGAGGCATACTGAGATCGGTCAACACCAAGTCGGGCCGGAAACGTTTGGCCTGGTGCAGAGCATGCTGACCGTCGCGGGCAGTGCCAACAACCTGGAGGCCCTCTTGCAGCGCCAGATACTTGCAAACGGAGCGTAGAGCCATCGGCGAATCATCGGCAACCAGGACGCGAATATGCCGCTTACGGGACGCCATCGCACACTCCAAGGCACACAAGTGTTCCGAACTGATACGTGAGTATGCATTCTCAGAGGCGAGGATGAAATTCCTGGGATTCCCTAGGGAATTACCTGTAGGGCGGACGAAAGATAGACTAGCCGTCGATCATCTTGTTGCGCAGGGCGTAGCGGACGAGTTCGGTGACGGAATGAAAGTCAAGCTTGAGCATGATGTTGGCGCGATGGGTCTCCGCCGTCTTCACACTGATCCCGAGGACGGCGGCGACTTCCTTATTGCTCTTCCCTTCGGCGAGAAGCTGTACGATTTCGCGTTCACGGGGGGTCAACCGGCTTCGAGGGGAACGTTGAGTTGCGAAGCCCTCGCCAGAGTGCTGGACCGCCTTGGATACTGCGTCGGACACGCGCGGTGAGAGAAACGGTTTGTGCCGGCGGAGCGCGTCCACGGCAGCGATCAGATTACGATCCGCATCGTCTTTCAGGATGTATCCATGGGCACCTGCTTCAAGCACCTCCTGAACCAGGAGCTCGGAGTCGTGCATGGTCAGAATGAGGATTTCCGTGTGAGGGGAGAGTTTGCGGATCTGACGGGTGGCTTCTACACCATTCAGCAAGGGCATGCCAATGTCCAGGACGGCTACGTCAGGCTTGAGCTGGCCGGCCTGCTCCACCGCTTCGCGGCCGTTTGTGGCCTCAGCGCAAACCTGCCAGCCTGATTTGGACTCCAGAAGTGCCCGGAGCCCGGTCCTCACCACATGATGGTCATCAGCTATGAGGATTCGAACCGGCATGGGAAGCCTCGGGTCTCAATGGTATCGTGACGCGGACGATGGTTCCCGATGGAGTGGAATCGATCTCAAGTGTTCCGCCAAGCTGCGTCATCCGTTCACGCATACCAAGAATGCCAACTCCCAGGCGGGTTCCAGAACCGTTACCGCGCTGGATGGCATTCTTATCCATTCCGCGGCCCCGGTCCGCGACGTCGAGGTTGACGCAAGCGGAATCACCGCGCAAACGAATGGTGGCCGTCGCACTGCCGGAGTGGCGCTGGATGTTGGTAAGACTCTCCTGCACGATGCGGAAGAGCGCCGTCTCGGCTTCCTGAGACAAGCGGCCAAAACCGGTCTGGAGATCCAGGCTGAGTTCCACGCCGCTTCGCTCACTGAATCCTTCGGCATATTCTTTGATGGCAGAGACCAAACCGAGTTCGTCCAAGAGAGGGGGGTGCAAAAGATAAGAGAGAGTACGAATCTCCCGGGACATATCCTGAAGCAGGCGCCGTGCTTCGGCAAGGGAGTTGCGGCCTCGTTCGCTGAGAGAAGCGGAAGATTGAGCGGCCTGGGCGAGATTCAAATTCACGGCGAGCACGCTCTGCGCCAGACTGTCGTGGAGCTCGCGGCCGAGGCGGCGGCGCTCCTCGTCCTGAAGCTGGAGCAATCGCGTGGAAAGCTGGTGCAAGGCTTCTTCCGCCTGCTTGCGCTCGGTGATGTTGGTAAAAGTGTTGATT
>JBARRT010000100.1:0-7566 GCA_049644365.1 Candidatus Acidiferrum sp.
ACGAGCGGGAGGTCGATAGATTCGAAGGAGCGGTTGTAGTCGAAATTGAGGCGCGCGAATTGACGGACGCCGAGCTCGCTGTTGATTTTGACGCGGGTGTGGACTTCCTTGCGGCTGTCGCCGCTGGCCTCGAAGCGGTAGCGGGTTTCCAGAAGCTCGATTTGCGCGGGGTTTTCAGGTTCGGCGGGAGTTGAGACTTTCGCGCCGGGTTTCTCGGCGGACTTTTGCGGAGATTGCCGCGCGTGCGCAAAAGAAGTAACGGAAGCAAGGAGACAAGAAACTGCGAAAGCACGCAAGAGCGGATGGAACCTAAGATGAAGTCGCAAGATGGCCTCGCAGGCAGTTTAGGGCGGGGACGAAGAGGCGTAAAGGCGCGGGTACGGAAGCGTTGCCGGGTATGCACGGCACGGCAAATGCGCAACTGTCGTAAATAGCGAGTGAAAGGATAACGCAGAGACGCAGAGTGCGCAGAGACACGCGGAGAAACGGAATGGCGGCGGGTGCGTCTGAGAGCGTGATAGAGTTTGTGCGCGCGAATGGCGCTAGGAGAGCGGCGATGCGAGGCTTTCTGGCTGGGATGGCAGTCGTGACGATGGGTTTCTTCGGTGCAGGACCCTGGACGCTGCGGGCCAATGAGAGACCGGCAGCGAAGGGGCCGAACGAGGATGGAACCAAGCCGGCACTGGTGAAGATCGCCGGTGAAGGAATGATGGGTTCGCACGCTTTTCAATTTCTGACGGAACTGAGCGATGACGTTGGTGCCCGCGTGACAGGATCGCCTGCGGACCGAAAGGCCGAAGAGTGGGGCGTGGCCAAGATGAAGGCCATCGGCCTGGAAAACGTGCACACCGAGAAGTACACGATCTGGAAGGGATGGACACGCGGGTCGGCGGAAGCGGAGATGTTGACGCCGGTCCGGCACAAACTGCACGTGGACGCGATGGGCTGGACGGGTTCGACACCGGCGGGCGGAGCGGAAGGCGACGTGGTGACAGTGAACATGTTTGACATGGACAACGAGATCAAGAATGTCGCGCGGCTCAAAGGCAAAGTGGTGCTGGTGACCACGAAGGGCAAGCCGAATAAGGAGTTCGTCCAACTCTTTGCGCAGTTCGGCGAGTTTCTGAAAGCGGCCGGACCAGCGGGCGCGATCGCGGTGATCGGCGGGCAAGGCGGAAGCAAGTCCGCGGGGATGAACCTGACGCACACGGGGATTTTGGGATTTAACGGGGAGTTTGCCGTGCCAGTCTTGTCCATGACGGCGGAAGACCAGGGGCAGTTGGAACGTTTCATTGCGCGCGGACTGACGCCGCGGGCGCGGTTCAATGTGCAAAATACGTTCACGAACGGGCCTGTGGAAACGGCGAATGTGGTGGGTGAAATTCGCGGACGAGAGAATGCGGAGCAGATTCTGGTGGTGGGCGGACACCTGGATTCTTGGGATCTGGGGCAAGGCACGACCGACAACGGTTCGGGAACGGCGACGGTGCTCGGAGCAGCGGAAGCCATCGCGCATTCGGGCCAGCGCCCCCGGCGCACCATCCGCTTCGTGCTGTTTACCGGCGAGGAGCAGGGACTCGACGGATCGTTTGCGTACATCAAGCAGCACCAGCCGGAGATGGCGAATCACCTGGGGAACCTGGTGCTGGACGCGGGGCAGGGAGCGGTAAAGGGATTTCAGATGGGAGGCCGCGAGGACCTGGTGGAGGTGTTTCAACCGTTCGCCGATTCCCTGGCGAATTTCGACAAGATGACGGTGGATGACAAGGTCGAATCGGGGACGGACACGCTGCCGTTTTCGATGGCGGGGTTGCCGGGAATCAACATGCGGCAAGACACGGCCGACTATAAATTCACACACCATTCGGCCGCGGATGCGCTGGAGGCGCAGAAGCCGGAAGTGCTGACGCGGAACGCCACGTTGATGGCGCTGGCGGCGTTCTGGATCACGGACCGGCCGGAGCGCTTCGCGGCGCCGTGGCCGGTGGCGCGAACGGCGAAGATGCTGGTGACGCAACATGAAGACGAGATGCTGAAGGTGTTTGGGTTGTGGCCCAAGGAGTTCGCGGAAGCGGAAAAGAAGGATGAGACGCCAAAATAGCGGAGTGCGCGAGTAGCAAGACTGATGCGGTGCGGGCGGTGCGCGAAGGCGTGCCGCCCGATTTTTTTGTGAGCGCGCAAATCGAGGGATGTGATAAGAAACGGCGGGGAGGAATCAGGGATGAAGATCAAAGCGCTCGTGGTGCTGCTCGTTTCGCTTTCTTGCGCGAATAGCTGGGCGCAGGAACGAAGGGAGGACCGGAGGAAGTTCCTCGATCCGAAAACGCAGGTGAGCGATGATCCGCGGCGCATCGTGGTCAAGCCGGGCCCGCGCGGGCCGGAGGGGACGATCGTTCTGCGCGGCGGAAGAATTTTTGATGGCACTGGCGCGCCGGCGCGCGAGGGCACGCTGGTGATCGAAAGAAACAAGATTGCGAAGATTCTTCCGGCTGGAGCGACGGATTGGCCGAAAGATGCACAAGTAATTGATTTGACAGGAAAGACGGTTCTGCCGGGTTTGATTGATCTGCATACGCACCTGACTTACACGCTGGCGGAAACAGATTTTGGAGTGGGGATGAACGAAGCGGACGCAACATTGCGCGGCGTGGAAAAACTGCGGTACTTCCTGGAGAGTGGGATCACGAGTGTGCGCGACGTCGGGTCGCAGGGAGACGTGCCATTCCGGTTGAAGGAGTGGGTGCGGGAAAATCGCATACCGGGCCCGCGCGTGTTTCCCGCCGGGGCGTTCATCACGGCGGAAGGCGGGCACTCCACGGAAAATACTCCCGACGAGATGATCCGGATGATGGGGGCGACTCGGCTGGCCTCGGGGCCGGATGAATGGAGACAGGCGGTGCGCGAGCAGTTTCACAAAGGCGCGGACGTGATCAAACTAGGCAGCCACTTTTCCGCGGAGGAAGTGAAGGCCGCAGTGGCGGAAGCGCATGAGTTAGGTTTGAAAGTCACCGTGGATGCGGAGACTTTTTATATTCAAAGGGCCGTGGAAGCGGGCGCCGATACGATTGAGCATCCGCTGCCGCGCAGTGAAGAGACGATTCAGTTGATGGCGAAGAGAGGCGTAGCGGCGGACCCGACGCTGATCCCGTACCAAATTATTTTCGAAGAGTGGGGCGGATATTTTGGATCCACTTCGCGGCGGTTTACGTTTTCGAAGGACGCCAACCTGGAGATGCTGAAGCGGCTGCGGAAGGCGGGGATCAAGTGCGGGGTCGGCACGGATTTGATTTTGCACTGGTACCGTTACATGCCGGCTCCGTACATCCGGGAGCTGAAGAATTTCGTGGAGGCGGGATGGAGCGTGCCGGAGGCGTTGGTGGCGGCGACAAAAATCAGTTCGGAGATTTTGGATATGGATGACCGCCTGGGGACGCTACAGGCGGGGAAGCTAGCGGACGTGCTGGTCGTGGATGGAAAGCCGGACGAAAACCTGGAGGACCTGGCCAGGGTGGATTTGGTGATTCGGGACGGTTATAAAGTGGTTGAGGGGGGCCAAGTGACGATTCCCAGGCACCAAGCCCAAAAGATGAAGGTGGCGACTCCCTAATGTGCAAAGTAAGATGCTTATTTTCAATAGTATAGATGGAATTAAGGGAGCCAAGTGCCGAGGGCTGCGGGGAATGGGGTAAAGGCACGTCAGGCGATCCCCCAGCGACGTTGCAGGAGTCGTGCCAAGTGTCCGATTTCCACAGGGAATTGTTTGAGGTTGTTGCGAAAGATTTGACAGTATCGGCTTTTCTCCTTATACTTCCTTGTTTGTCAGGGAAGGTTTTTCCCTGAGTGGGGCGGCTCCAAGTGGTTTGGAGTCGTTGAGTTGGAAGGGAAATATCTTCGGTCCCGGAACAAAGTAAGACGGAATGGGACAGAAGAGCGGCCGGAATGGGGCGCCAGCCCCGCAAAGCCGAGTAAGCCTCTCCGAATGAAGCCAAGAGAGTAGTTCTCCCTCTTGGAGTGCGTACGGAGTTTCTTGCTAGCTGTTCTCCGGATTCGCAGTAGACCTTTCAGCACTGGACTGCGCTCTCGCGCCTATTTGTCTGCGCGCTATGCGAGAGCCGCGAATCCCTCGCGCATCCGTTGCCGGATGCTCAGGGGTGAAAATTTTCTGCGCGCGATTGAGGGACGACTGTGCCGACGTTTTCGCAATTAGTGAGAATGGGACGCGAAGGAATTATCGCCAAGACGAAGTCGCCTGCGCTGGCGGGCTGCCCGGAGAAGCGCGGCGTGTGCATTCGCGTGTACACGCAGACGCCAAAGAAACCGAACTCCGCGCTGCGCAAAGTGGCGCGCGTGCGCTTGACGAATGCGATTGAAGTGACGACTTATATTCCCGGTGTCGGCCACAACCTGCAGGAGCACTCGATCGTGCTGGTGCGCGGCGGCCGCGTGAAAGACCTGCCGGGCGTGCGGTATCACGTGGTGCGCGGAACGCTGGACGCCGCGGGCGTGGAGAATCGCAAGCAGGGACGTTCAAAGTATGGCGCGAAGCGGCCGAAGGCCGCAGCGGCGAAGTAAGGAGCGATAAAGAGCAATGCCACGCAAAGGACTTGTTTTCCGGCGATCCCAGGCAACCGATCCGGTCTATGCCAGCGACATCGTGGAGAAGTTCATCTGCTCGATGATGTGGGAAGGCAAGAAGTCAACCGCGCAACGCGTGTTTTATGGCGCGATGGATCAGGTGGCGAAGAAAACGAACGACGACGCTTTGAAGATTTTCAAGAAGGCCATCGAGAACGTGAAGCCGCTGCTGGAAGTGAAGACGCGGCGCGTGGGCGGCGCGAACTACCAGGTCCCCGTGGAAGTGAACCCGTTCCGGCGGCAGTCGCTGGCGATTCGCTGGCTGCTGCAGTATTCGCGGGAGCGGGCAGGCAAGACGATGGTGGACAAGCTCGCGGATGAATTGATTGACGCGGCCAATTCGCGCGGCGGGGCCATGAAGAAGAAGGAAGACGTGCACCGCATGGCGGAAGCGAACAAGGCGTTCGCGCACTACCGGTGGTAAGGGAGTTTTTGTGAGCGAAGCAGTTGCAATTCGAACGGGAGAAAAGAAGGGCGCACAAGGAGCTATGGGTCGCGCATTCAAACTCGAGGATACCCGCAACATCGGGATCATGGCGCACATTGACGCGGGAAAGACCACGTCAACGGAGCGCATCCTGTTCTATACGGGTGTAACCTACAAGATCGGTTCGGTGGACGAAGGCACGGCCACCATGGACTGGATGGAGCAGGAGCGCGAGCGCGGGATTACGATTACGAGCGCGGCGACGACGGCTTCGTGGGACCGCTTCGGCAAGAAATATCGCGTCAATATTATTGATACGCCGGGCCACGTGGATTTCACCGTGGAAGTGGAGCGCTCGCTGCGCGTGCTGGACGGCGCGGTCTGCGTGTTTGATTCCGTCGCGGGCGTGCAGCCGCAATCGGAAACGGTGTGGCGCCAGGCGGATAAGTATCGCGTGCCGCGCATCTGTTTCGTGAACAAGATGGATCGCATGGGCGCGGATTTCGACCACGTCATCAACACCATTCGAAAGCGTCTTGGAGCCCACCCCGTTCCCCTGCAGTTTCCCCTCGGCCGCGAAGATAACTTCATCGGGATCATCGATTTCCTAGAAGAAAAAGTAATTGTCTGGCTGGAAGAAACGCTAGGCGCGAAATTTGAAATCTTCGAAGTCGGAAAACTGTGGGACAAAGCGTTCGTGGATTCGCGGCCGGATGTAGCCGCGGCGCTGAAAGCTTCCGCGATTGACAAGAAATTTTACGACGACCACCGCAATAAAGTGGTGGAATACATCGCCGAGCATGACGACGAACTGATCGACAAATATCTGAACGGCGTGCCCCTTACCCTCGACGAGATGCGCAAGTCCATCCGCAAATCGACGCTGGCGCTGAAAATCGTTCCGGTGCTGGCAGGCTCGGCGTTCAAGAACAAGGGCATTCAGCCGTTGCTGGATGCCGTGGTGGACTATCTGCCGTCGCCGCTGGACGTTCCGCCGGTGGAAGGCACGGATCCCGTCACGGAC
The DNA here is from genome assembly GCA_049644365.1 of Candidatus Acidiferrum sp. Taxonomy (GTDB): domain Bacteria; phylum Acidobacteriota; class Terriglobia; order Acidiferrales; family UBA7541; genus Acidiferrum. The sequence continues at coordinate 6,087 of JBARRT010000100.1, forward strand.
GAAGTTGTGCTTCGCCGTGCGGCTGACGATCAGCCGTTTGCGGCGCTGGCCTTCAAGATCATGTCCGACCCGTTCGTCGGCCACGTGACCTACATCCGCGTGTATTCCGGCGTGCTGAAATCCGGGAGTTACGTGATGAACTCCGGAAAAGGTTCGCGCGAGCGCATCAGCCGTTTGCTGCAGATGCACGCTAACAAGCGCGAAGAGATTGACGAGATTTATGCGGGCGACATTTGCGCGTGCGTGGGCTTGAAGAGCGTCAACACGGGCGACACTTTGTGCGACGAAGAAAAGCAGATCATTCTCGAAAATATTGATTTCCCCGCGCCGGTGATTTCCGTAGCCATCGAGCCGAAAACCAAAGCCGACCAGGACAAGCTGGGCGTAGCCATGCAGCGGCTGGCACAGGAAGATCCAACCTTCCGCGTTTCCACGGAACCGGATACCGGGCAGACGTTGATCTCCGGGATGGGCGAGCTGCACCTGGAAATCATCGTGGACCGCATGCTGCGCGAATATAACGTGCAGGCCAACGTGGGCCGTCCGCAGGTGGCGTACCGCGAAACGATTCGCAAGAAAGCCATCGCGGAAGGGAAATACATCAAGCAGACCGGCGGCAAGGGGCAGTACGGCCATTGCAAGATCGAATTGCATCCGATTCCCAGCTCCAGCCACGAAAACATGAAAGAGATGTCCACCGACGACCTGGACCTTCTGGCCAAGGAAGTGGTGGGCGGCGGCTCCGCGGGCAAATGGAAATTCGACAAGGAACACCGGTTTCTCTTTATCGACAAAATTGTGGGGGGATCGATTCCGCGCGAATTTATTGCTCCCATCGAAGCGGGCATTCGCGAAGCGCTGGATAACGGCGTGCTGGCGGGTTTCCCGATGGTGGACGTCGCCGCGGTTCTAATCGACGGCAGCTATCACGATGTGGACAGCAACGAAATGGCGTTCAAGATCGCTGGCTCCATGGCGTTCAAGGAAGCCTGCTCGCGCGCGAAAGCGGTATTGCTCGAGCCGATCATGAAAGTGGAAGTAGTGGTTCCGGAAGAATACATGGCCGCCGTGTTCGGCGACTTGAACGCGCGGCGTTCCGCGATTCAAGGCACGGAAAACCGCGCGGGGAGCAACGTGATTCGCGTCGAGGTGCCGCTGGCGCAGATGTTTGGTTACGCGACGGACCTGCGCAGCCGGACACAGGGACGGGCGACATTCACGATGCACTTCTCGCATTACGCCGAGCTTCCCGCGGCGCTTGCGGAAGAAGTGATCAAGAAGCACCGGGGCGAAAAGTAAGACCGCGATTTTGGGATGGTTTGAAACGAATTCGACTGAGGAGCAGAGGACGAAATGGCGAAGGAGAAATTCGAGCGCACGAAGCCGCATGTAAACATCGGGACGATTGGTCACATTGACCATGGCAAGACGACGTTGACGGCGGCGATTACGAAAGTGCTGAGCAAGCACAACCCGAAGG
>JBARRT010000101.1:0-69704 GCA_049644365.1 Candidatus Acidiferrum sp.
AGTAGTAACGGCCAGGAATAAAATGGCGTAAATGCTTCCGCTCAATTCGGCGCGGTGCTGCGCACATATCTTTTCTTGTTCGGTTTCTGGCGCGTTCATGTACTCAGACATTTTGCCCTGTCCGCACCGATGCTCTGCGCGAAATCCTGCCAATAGCTGTCGTGAATCACACTAGTGCCTGACAAACGCTAACCGTCCATCATGTGGGTCCTGGGAGTGTTCCAAGCGCGCCATCCCCTTTTCCAGAGTGAATGTCTAACCCATGGAGTCTCGTTAGATTATGTGGCCCACGAAGTCCAAAACAGTTCGGAAACACTGCCTTTCCCACCGTTTTGCCACATAATTCTCATCTCCACATAATTGTGGAAATGTTGTCGACAACATTTCCGCAGGTCATCACGCATGAAAAAGTGCTCGTGGATTGCGATTCAGAATTCGATGAGTTCTTGAAAACGATGGAACTTCTCGGTCCGAAGCTTGGTCCGATGGTGTTTCAGTTTCCGTTGTTCGACCGCTGGAAATTCCCGAAGCAAGATGATTTTCTAGCTGTACTGACACTCTTCCTGGAGAAGCTTCCTGCGGACCACAAATTTGTAGTCGAGATTCGAAACAAGACCTGGCTTGATGCCAGATTTGCGGATGTGCTCCGGGAGCACAACGTGGCCTTGGCGCTGACTGACACATCGTTTGTGCCGCGGCCCTGGGAGATAAAGGAAAAGTTTGACCTGATTACCGCAGACTTTGCTTATGTCCGCTGGCTTGGCGACCGCCGTGGAATCGAAAAAGTAACAAAGACATGGGACAAAACTGTCGTTGACCGTGAAAACGATTTGAAAGATTGGGTTGATGTCCTTAAGGGGATGATGAACGACAAGAAGATCCGGAGATTATTTGCGTACGCGAATAATCACTATGAAGGCTTCGGGCCTGGGACGGTGAAACGATTTGTGGAGTTGTGGGGGAAGAAGTAGGGACGGAAACTAGAAGCTAGAAACTGGAAAATCGGAATTTGGAAAAGGGAAGAGGGCACGATGTATCGCACCTCCGGCGCTTGGGAATTGATACACTTACCCAGCGCTTACGCGCTGGGCTAACACCTGCCGCGCCTACGGCGCTCAAGATAGGCAAGAGTCGCGGTCAAAATCCCCATGGTTCGGCCTCGCTCACCACAGGCTACGAAAACCCGGCGTATGGTGCACCTAGGAAAGATGCCGCCCTAAAGGGACGGCGCTACGAAAACCAAGGGCAGGATGCCGCCCTAAAGGGACGGCGCTACGTAAGATGCGAACTGTTCGGCACGCGGCCCTTTACTTGGCATAGGCGGGAGCCTAACATGCTTGCCATCTTCGGGCATTCAAATGGCGGCAAGACTATCTCGCATTGCCGGGTACTCGAGAAACTCGGGGAGGGCGGAACGGGTGTTGTCTATCGCGCCGAGGATAGACGCTGCGAACGGCGTGTTGCCCTGAAGTTCCTGCCGGAGGACTCCAAAGCCCCCAAGCCCCGGAGCGCTTCCGCAGGGAGTTTTTTGTTCCTCTCCCAGTCTTGAGACGCGTTTTTCGCCTTACGAAATAGGGGTCCGGTTGCGGAGAAGGGAGGACGTATGGACTTGCGGCGGTCTCGATGGATTTTGGGGGTGGTTCTCACAACCTTCGCCTTAGTAAGTGTAGTGGCTGGGGCGGATGAGCCCAACTTAACGGAAGAACAGAAAATTGATTTCCTGCAACACGCCAAAGTCATTGACAGCAAACCGGAAAAAAAGGGCAAATCCAACGCGTCACACCTGACGCTCAGCGACGGAAAGGTCACCCATGAGGCGTCTTTTCAGCCCATTGACGAAAAGAAGACTCAAGGGCCGGGCCCGGGCGGAGGGGTAGAGCTCAACTTTAGGGACTATTGGGGATACGACATCGCTGGCTATCGCATTGCGAAGCTATTGGGAATGGACGACATGGTTCCCGTTTACACCGAGCGCAAGTGGAACGGGACGACGGGGGCCATTTCCTTCCGGGTTTCCGACGTCCAGTTTGATGAGGCCGACCGGTACAGCCGGAAAATCGCTGTGCCAGCGTCGGTCCTTGACGGGTGGAACAAGCAGATGTACAAGGTCCGCATCCTCACTCAGCTCTTCTACGATGTCGACGCCAACTTGACCAATGTGCTCATCACCAAGGATTGGAAGATTTGGCGGATTGATTTCACCCGCGCCTTCCGGCTTCAGCACGACTTGAAGAATGCCAAAGACCTCGTCCAGTGCGACCGCCAGGTGCTCGCCAAACTGCGGCAACTCAGTTACGACCAAGTGTTTGACGCGACGAAGCCGTACCTGACCAAGGACGAAGTCAAGGCGTTGATTGCCCGGCGCGACAAGATGGTGGTTTATTTCGATACGCTCGTCGCGGAGAAGGGCGAGAGCGAGGTGCTTTACTGATTCGAGGAGCCGCGCGATAAATCGCCTGTAACTTGAAGTGGTGCGGATCGCTTCGACGGGCGCAGGGCCAGCAATGCGCCGAGAACTGCGTCGAATGCGAGGCAGCCACCGGGCCACGGGCAGGAGTGGCGAAAGCAGAAATTAGAAATTAGAAAGCAGAAACCAGAAACTGGAAAGGGAAAATAAGAAGAGTCAAACGCGCACCCTTAACAGCGAAGGGTGCGACACGCGCAGCTGGCTTTCGTGGATCAGGAAGGACCCAAATTTGGCACAGCCTTCACACTTGAGAACGTACGCTGGCATTCGATTCCGAGTTGAGCCAATCCGACACCACGGCAGGGGCGGGGAATAGTCTCGGCGCAGGAACTGGTATTTCGGAGGCGTAGCCGCTTGGGACCCGCTCCAGGTTCTCTCTCAGATTCATCAGCGATAGAAAAGTGCAGATGATGCGCCTTTTTAGGTCGTCCGATAAGCACAAGTTGCTGGTGACGCGGGCGAGGAGCAGCGCGCATTCGCGAATATAGGTGGCCATCTCCGCACGGCGTTCAACGGTCGCTTTGCGCAATGCAACCTGGCGGTGCATCTCAGCGCATGCCTCCTCCACGCTCCAGGTGAAGTGGTAGACGCAGAGACCCACCGAATCGAGTTCCGCCGGTACAAGAAGGTTGCAACGGGGAATACAAGCGCGGTACTCGCCAGGCTTAGCCATCTACCCCTCTGCCCCATTTTTGTGCAACAGGGATGCCAATCGTCACTACGGCCAAGGGTTAGGTCAAGGAAGAGGCTGAGTCCACAAGAGAGCCTTTCCCTTGACGTGCGCACCTAAGCGGCGCGAGCAATCCTCCCGGTGATTCAAAAAAGGAGCCCACCATTGGGTCTTGTCACGAAACGATTTGGCCCTTTACCATATCCACTCTAAGTCTTTAAGATGCAGGGTATTAGCCGCCGAAGTGTCGGCTATTGGCAAATCCGCTAGGAGACTTTGCCGCATTCCTGGCGCGGTCAGCTTCCTCCGTTGCCCTCCTCATCACTTCACGTTAGAGGGCCGATGTATGTTCTGCAATCCGAAGAAGACTTATCCAAGGAGGAATGTTAGCCAAAGGTGGGAAACCTGCCCGGATCGAACGCTCCAGTACTCCTATAAGTTACCCACTAGTAGTCCTATAAGTTACCCAAAATGTGAAATGGAATTCCCATACTGGCTTTTCACGTAGTAGGAGTCGATGACGATGAAGACGGTGGGATAGCGAGGAACGGTCGCGGTCAAAACCAATCCGGTTGGCGAGACCGGCGACGGCCAGGGAGAGCAGCAAGCCGATCGGGTATTCCATGGGGTGTCTCGGGGAGGAGTGTAGCGCGGGAAGTTCGGGGGTGGAAAGAGCGCAAGGGTGTAAGAGTGTAAGAGTGGAAGGGTGTAAGAGTATAAGAGCGCAAGAGTCGCCAAGCAGATGCCAGGGCACGGGCGGGAGAGTGGCGAAGGCAGAAACTAGAAATCAGAAACTAGAAAGCAGAAGCCAAAATCCCCACACGCAAACCCGGCGTGTGGGGCACCCGGCCGAATTTTAAACCTACTCTGACATTTGGCACATACTACCACTCCGATTCCGCCAGCGGCTGATCATGCGCATTAGCGCCGGGATTCCGGGGGGACCAAGTTGTTGGCGCGGTAATAAACGACCAGCTGGCCGAAGTGCTCGGTGCTGTGCTCGATGGCGGTGATCCAGACATAGGAATTGTGGACGACATGCTTCCCGGTTTCCCACCCAAATGGCATGGTTTTGTCCAGGCCGGCATCGCCCTGCTGCTTGATCACGGCCGCCCCGTCGGCGACGGCCTGCTCGATGAGTTTCACCACATCGGCTTTCGTCTTATAAACGTCGCGCGAGGGGTTGTGCGCGTCCTTGCCAAAGTCGGGACCCATGTTGGATCCGGAAACCCTGCGGATCAGATCGTAATCGACGGCAGCGACGTGCAGAAGATTTTCGGCAAAGGTGCGCTCGTCTTTCTGTACCTTGAAATCGTACTTATCTTCAGGAAAATCCCTGGCCATGGCGATGAGCCTATTGCCGATGTGGTTCCACCACTCGAGGGTCTCGTCCGCCCGAGAACGCGCGGAATTCATGGGTTGATTCTGCGACTGGCCCTGAGCGCAAAGACTCGTGCCGGTGAGCGCGAGCAGAGTGGCCGCAACTAGCATGAGTGAAGACCGCTTCATCTTTGTTTTCTCCTCTGGATTGATCCGCTTTCTAAAACTCACCGATGTGCCAAAATCAGCAGACAGAGCGTTGCCGGAGGGATTTCGTCTCGAGGCAAAGCGTCACCCCTGACCTAGTGAGACTGTGCCACTATCGAATCGTTAGCAACTTTGCACAAGAAACATGCTTCGAGGCGGGATTCTGGGCAGATGGCTGGCTATTCGGAAGTCATCGAATCGTTAGGGCGTGTCGGCAGACGTAGGGCCAGGAACGCGCCGAGAACTGCTTCGAATGCGAGGCAGCCGCCAGGCCACGGGCGGGAGAAGCGAAACTAGAAACTAGAAAAGCAGAAACTGGAAATCAGAAACTGGAAAATCGAAATTGGAAATTAGAAAATGGAAAAGCGCGGAGAGGGCACGATATATCGTGCCTCTACTTGGGACAGAGCAGATCCCTCGACACCGCTCGGGATGACAACGGAGGTGGAGGTCGGCCGTTCCGCGCCGACCCCCAAAGAAGGGGCACCGGGCAAGAGTCAAAGTCTACCCCCCTACACGCAAACCCGGTGTATGGGGCACCCAGCCGGTTTTCTAGGTCACGTTTGCCCTAGGGTGACAGACTCTTCAACCATCGAACGAATCGCGCCCGGTCTTCTTGTTCCATTGCGACAAATTTCACGCCCATGCCTTCTTTGGGCTTGCTCCTTTGTACGACGGCGGTCGCTCGTACCTCTCCTGCCGGTACATCCAGCAGCAGGTCGATGGTAGTCCCGGGCGGAGGGGGCTCAGGAGTGAGAATGTACAACCCACCCAGCCCGAGATTGTCCACAGCCGAGACAACTCTCGTATGGGCAGTCTGCCAGGCCAAAATCGTCCCTTTCGGACATGCGAGACGAGGATAGCGACGAAAATCGCTTTTGGCCGCCACGGAAACACGCAAAGAACGATCCTCTCTTTCAAATGAGCACGTGAAGGCCTTCAGTAATCGCAACGGCAGTGCCAACCTGGGGTGTTTTTTGTAAGACTATGAGGAAAAGGGACTTATCAAATGCTCCACGAGCGGTCTCCCCAGCGGAGAGCGTACTAGAACTGGAAAATTATTCATTCTAGACATGCGAGTTTCACTTCACTGATTTGTCAGCGTGTTAAGGCACTGAGTACATTGGCTGGCGGGAACAAGAAGGCGAAGGCGCGAGCATCGGATGACCTAGATCATACCGGTTCCTGAATCGTGGACTCTAAGAGGGCTGTTCCGAGCCGGGGCGCAGCCTCTGCCTTCGCCCCTTTCTCCCCTAGGGTGACAGATGCCTCAACCATTGCGCAAATCGCCCTCGATCCTCTTGCTGCATCGCGACGAACTTCACACCCATGCCTTCCTTTGATTTGCTCCGTTGGACGACGGCGCGCGCCCGTACCTCCCCCGACGGCACATCAAGCAGCAACTGTATGAAGGTTCCGGGTGGAGGCGGGTCCGTGGTCCGAATGTACAAGCCGCCCAATCCAAGATTAATCACAGGCGATACGTGCCGCAGGCTAGCGGTCTGCCAAGCCAAAATCGTACTGTTGGGAGAGGAAAGACGAGGATAGCGACGAAGGTCGTTCGTGGTCGCCATAGCAACACCGGAAAGAACGATACTCTCTTTCAATGCGCAATTAAAGACATTCCGCTCACCGCCAAACGAGAAACTAGAAAGCAGAAACCGGAAAGGGAAAATGGAAATTGGAAAAGAGAAGATGCGCCCTTTGCAAGAGACAGACTACCCACATTTCCTTTTGAGGCCGGCAACCGTGGCAGTATTATTTGTGGAGCTTCTGGAGCAGCAGCGGAGATGGCGAGGCTCCCGGCAGTGAACGAAAAGCAGAATCGGTCGTTACAGCTCCCGTTCAAGGGCGCCGTGGTGTTGACGCTCCTCTTTGGAGCCGTGTTGCTGACCGCGCCGCCTGGGCACACATGGCAGCAAGGCCAGCAGAACAGCAGGATGCCCGGAATGGACATGCACGAAAACGAGGACATGAGCAGCATGGGCGCCAGTATGGTGGCCATGGCCAGCCACGGCCACATGTACATGACTCCGCTGCGGCCCAAGCAGCCCGGCGACGAGGAGAAAGCAAAGGCCGTTGTAGCCAACGTGAAGGCAACTATCGAGCGCTACAAGGACTACCGCAAGGCTCTGCTCGACGGATATGTCATTGCGAATCCGAGAGTCAAGCAGCCCCAGTATCACTTCATCAACGACGCCAATACCCGGGAGGCTGACCTCCATTTCGACCCGCGCAAGCCAACAGCTCTGCTCTACCGCCGAACTCCGATTCAGGAATACAAGCTGGAGGGCGTGATGTACACGAGCAACCCCGACGCAACCGAAGATGAGCTGAACGAGCGGATCCCGCTCAGCATTGCGCGCTGGCATAGGCACATCAACGTCTGCTGGGCCCCGGAAGACCGCGTGGCGGACTACCAAACCGCCCATCCCAAGTTCGGCATGTTTGGCTCCATAAACACTGAAGAGGCCTGCAAAGCCGAACGGGGAGACTTCCACCCCTATATGTTCACCTGGATGATCCACATTTTTCCGTACGAACCCGACTTCAAAGAGGTTTTCTCCATGAACGACGACGTGGCCCACGCGCGTTGATCCACGCTAGATGTGTTCGATTTGGGACAGACCGGCGAGCCCGAACCTAATAAACTTAGTTCACTCGCAGAAATTTCGTTCCTCTCAGGGCGAAGTCCGGCCCCTTGTTTTCCGGCGATAGCGAGAGGGATTTGGAGGCGAGCGGAGGCTGTTCCTGCACTTCCGTGATGAAGAGCAAGGATTCAAGAGAAGAGAAATCACGTGATGTACAAGCCGTTCGTTGCGCTGCTCGGAATGCTTCTGGGTAGCCACGCGCCGGCTGCAGCACAAACACCCGCACCCCAGCTCGTCCTAGCGCAAGAACGCGCTGCTCCAACCATGGCGATGGTCCCAACGGTATCAACCGCTTTGGCGGCAGGTTCCACCCTGGTGTCCCAGGACACCGGAAAATCCCCAGCCCATTTCAATCTCCTGTACCTAGGAGCTTACGAACGTGACCCCAGCCTGGGGCAGCTTCTCCCGATGGAACGGGTCAACAATTTGCTTTTCACGCAGGTGAACTTGCCGCTCGTCCAACTCTGGGGCGGACGGCTGCAACTGGACGCCTTTCAAAGCACGCTTCACATTCAGAACGTGCAGCTTGGTCTCTCAGGCTATGGCGGTACGCAGGGCTTTCGTTCCGCGGAACAAAGCTATTATGGCGGGCCGAATTCGGTCCGTTTCTCCGGCCTCATCCTGGGCTTTCACTTTGGCGGGGACGCGCGGGCCGCGCGCCCGACTGGGGTGTTGAGGCGCCTGACCCGGATTGTTGGCAACGTCCTGAATTGAGCAGTATTGCTTCGGTGTCGATGTCCTCGTGGATGCTCGATGAAGAAGAACGCCGCTTCATCGCAGCGGTGTGTGAAAGGAGGGGTGATGACCCCGTAACAGATTGGGAACGCGTGGATGACGCGGCGTTGTGTGTTGGCATGGCGGCGGACTACTCTGATGAGGCAATCCACTGTGGCTATTGGCCAGGTGTTCCGGCTCGGGGAAACGCTGCGGCAACGCAGGGACCGGTACACGGAGAACAGGACTCATCATGTCGGAACCGTTCCGGCCGTATGAAAAACTTGTAGAGATTACGATCTTCGGGAAGAAATTTCAGGTGCCGGAGCGAAATTCGCTTTTGCGATGTTTCCAGTTCATTAGCCCGGAGACGATTCCGTACGGGCGCTTCTGCTGGAATCAAGATTGTCAATATTGCCGGGTGAGCTGCCAACTGCCGGATGAGGATGAACCGCACGAGATGCTGAGCTGCAAGTTCATCGTGATGCCTGGAATGGAGATCACGGAGATGAGCCAGGAGTTGAAGTGGTGCCTGCGTTCGAAGCTGCCTTCGGACGCGCCGGTTCCTTCGTGAGTTCTTTCAGTTTTCTTTGAAGAAGTTGACAGTTAAAAGTTAAAAGAAGGAAGAACCCGCCTGCTACGAAGGCGCCCGCCCCAGGAGGCAGCCGCTACAAAGTCCAAGCAGACCCCGTCTAGCAAGCCACCATTTGCAGTCTCGCCGCGGTTGCACTACATTCACGTTGAGAGATGATAAGTTCAATCGAGTTGCCGTGTGACGGCTGCGGCCAAAACGCTTCGACGGAGCATATCGCGCGGCGGCTGCAACGCCTGGAATGGGCCACGCGGTACCGGCCCATCCATATCCAGACACTTTTTCTTGGCAGTGCGTCGCCGCAAAAGCAAGAGGAAGTTCTTTATTCTCCGAACGGCGAATTTCTGGGCGAGGCGGGGATGCTATTGGAGGCTGCGGGCGTTTCTACGGCGGGGAAAACAGCCGAAGCCGTGCACGCCGAGTTTCAGCGCGCCGGGTTTTTTCTGACACATGTTTTGGAATGCCCGATCGAGAGCGAATCGGGCCCGGCACACGTGCTTCCTTTCTTGATGGAGCAGCGGTTGACGGCGGTGGCGGTGCGGATCCGGCGTTCCCTGAAACCCAAACGCGTGGTGCTCATTTCCCGGGCACTAGAAACCATCCTGGAGAAACTCGTGGCGCTGCCATTGGGCTGCCCACTGGTCCTGGATGACGGGAAACCTTTCGCGCTCGATGAATCCGACACGCAGAGGGTCGCGGCGAGATTGCGCGGCGCAGTCGGTGCTTCCGCTGTCTGACCGAAGCAGCAGGCGCTCCTGGTCCACGGAGACGACCCAAAACGGTACTCGGACACGGTAGACGGGTCTTTTGGCTGTGATAGAATCGAATGGATCGAGAGAGTGCGGGAGAAGCAGGAGCGTCCCGGTGAAAAAGCAGCTCAAATTTGGGATTGGCATCGGTGTGATCGTCGTTTCGATGGGCTTTTTGGCATGGCTGGGATACGGAGAAAGCAAGACGTATTACCACACGATCGCCGAGCTGCAAACGCTCCGAGGCCGGGCACTGAAGCAGCGCATGCGCGCCGGCGGCACGGTGGCGCCGAACAGTATTCGCCGCTATACCGGACGGGTTGACTTTGTGCTGGAGGGGGAAGGGAAGGCGATTCCGGTCACCTACATCGGGAGTGATCCGCTGCCGGATACGTTTGTGGACAACGCTCAGGCGCTGGTGGAAGGAAACCTTAGCACTGATGGCCGGTTTGTAGCCGAGCATGTTCAAGCGAAATGCGCGTCCAAGTATGAGGCGGCCCCGGGAGGCACAGGCGGGGCTGCAGCCGGCGAGACAAAGCGTAGCGGCACGTAACGAATCCGGTTTCACCGGGGAAGAGGCGGGGGCTACGTGGATGTATTCGGATCCTTTGCGCTCATTCTAGCATTTGTCTGCGCAGTGTACGCATTCGCTGGCGGGATCGCCGCGATTCTCACGCGTCATCCGCTTCTGGTAAAGAGCACACGGCAAGCGGGAATCGCCACTTGCTGCCTAATTTTCCTCGCTACTTTCGGCCTCGAATACCTGTTTTTCAGCGACAATTTCGCAAACGGCTACGTCGTTTCGCACAGCAACCGCGATCTCGCGACGTTTTACAAGATTGCTGCGCTCTGGTCGGGGCAAGAAGGCTCATTGCTTTTCTGGAGCTTCCTCCTATCGGTTTACGTCTTCTCGGTGCTAATCACGTACCGGAACAAGAATGGCGAATTGATGCCGTACGTCGGCGTGGTGATGGCCGGCGTGCAGATCTTTTTTTTGACGCTGAATAACTTTGTGGCAAGCCCGTTCAAGGCGCTGGCGGTGCCGGGGGCGAACGGAGCGATGAATCTGGTGGCGCGCGCAGACGGAAACGGGTTAACGCCGCTTTTGCAGTACCCCGAGATGGTGATTCATCCGCCGAACCTTTATGCGGGATACACGGGATTCACGATTCCGTTTGCGTTCGCGCTGGGCGCGCTGCTGGCGCGTTACCCGGGGGAGAAATGGATTCACCTGACGCGCAAATGGACGATGATCGCGTGGATGTTTCAGTCCATGGGAATTTTGCTCGGCGCGCACTGGGCGTACGCCGTGCTCGGATGGGGCGGATACTGGGGATGGGATCCGGTAGAGAATGCATCCTTACTGCCGTGGCTCACCGGGACGGCGTTCCTGCACTCGGTGATGATGCAGGAAAAGCGCGGGATGATGAAGGTGTGGAACGTGTGGCTGGTGTTCTGCACGTTTGCGCTTTGTATTCTCGGAACACTTTTGACCCGCAGCGGGGTAGTCAGTTCGGTGCATGCGTTCGCGCAATCCAGCATCGGGACGTGGTTCGTCAGTTTTCTCGCGCTCATTCTGGTCGTTTGCCTCGGTGCGTACCTCAAGAACCGGGATTATTTGAAAAGCGAGAATCAGCTGGATGCCATTGTTTCTCGCGAATCGAGCTTCCTCTTTAACAACCTGATGCTCCTGGTGGCGTGCGTGGCGGTTCTTTCGGGGACGCTCTTTCCGGTATTTTCCGAATGGTTCACAGGGGATCGGATCAGTGTCGGTGCGCCGTTTTTCAATAAGGTGAACATTCCGATTGGGCTGCTGCTGCTGTTCCTGACGGGAGTCGGCCCGCTGCTGGCGTGGCGGAAAACTTCCACGGAGAGCCTGAAGCGCAATTTCGGTTTGCCGCTGGCGATCGGGCTCTTGGGGGGAGTGGTTGCGTTTGCGCTGGGGGTCCGCGAGTTTTATTCGCTGGTGTGTTTCATCCTCTGCCTGTTCGTTGCGTCCACCATCGCGCTGGAATTCTATCGCGGCGCGAAGGTGATTCGCGCAAGGTCGGGAGCTTCGCTTTTCACTTCGGCTGTGGATCTCACGATGCGCAACACGCGGCGTTATGGCGGCTACATCGTGCATATGGGAATGGTGCTGGTCTTCATCGGGCTGGCCGGAGCGGCGTTCAATCGCGATACGCAGAAGGAAATGCAACTTGGCTCCACAATGCAAATCGGGCCGTACACCCTAGTGCTGCAGAGCGTGGATTCCCGGCCGGAGAGAAATTACACGGCGCAGCGCATGATCATCGAAGTGATGCGGGACAATAAACCGCTCATGATGCTGTATCCGGAGAAGCGGCGTTTCGCGACCACCGTGGAAAATGGGACGATGGTGGCGATCTACTCGACGCTGAAGGAAGATTTATACGTGGTGTTCGCTGGGCAGAGCCCGGACACGCAACTTCCGGTCATACACGCGTATCTGAATCCGCTGGTGAAGTGGATTTGGCTGGGCGGGGCGGTGGTGGTGCTCGGCACACTGGTGGCGCTGCTGCCGAATCGACGCGCGGTGCTGGTACTGGCGGGCGCGCATGAGCCGTCGACGGCGACGCAAACTCTGCGGCCCGGGCTTACGCCTTCGGTGATCACGCGAGAAGGGCATGATTAAAATGCGCCGGCTGGCCGCATCGGGCGCGCTCGTAGCGATCGCGCTGCTGCTCATCGCTCCCCTCGGTGCACAGGATTTATCGGACAGGGCGAAGCAGATCGGCGGCAAGTTCATGTGCATGTGCGGGGTTTGCAGCCAGGTCCTCACGCAATGCAACCACTTGGGCTGCAGCACTTCTGCTGGCATGCTGAAAGAATTGAACGGGTCCCTGGCGCGCGGCGATTCCGAGGATGTCATTACGCAGATGTTCGTGCAGGAATTTGGTACGAAAGTATACGCGGAGCCGCCGAAGTCGGGGTTTAGCCTTGTGGCGTGGGCGCTTCCGAGCGTCTATCTAGTGCTGGGCACGGTTCTTGTGGTTTTCGTGATTTCGCGCTGGCGGAAGCACGCTTTGGAGCCTGTCGCCGGTGCGGGGAATGCGCCGGCGATCTCTCAGGAGCTGCTGGAGCGTGCAAGAGCGCGGGCGGCGCGCGAGACGGAGGACTAGAGAGTGGCGCCTGTTTTACTATTCGCAGTTTCTGTGATCCCGTCGGAGGATTGGGTGGTCCTCGGCGCGTGCGTTGCGCTGGCTGTCGCCACGATGCTGTTCATTTTCTACATTCAGCCGGATGCCTCAGACCTGGCGCCGCATCGGACGAAACTGGATCAATTGCTCGAGCGCCGCGACACAATTTACGACAATTTGCGCGATTTGCGGTTTGAATATCGTTCGGGGAAATATTCCGAGGGTGATTTTGAGGCGATGAAGACGGCTCTGGAAAATGAAGCGGCGCTGGTGCTGACCGAGATCGATCAGGTGACCGAATCGCAGGTGAAGCGGCCGCGCGGGACGCGTCCGGCCACGGCGGACCGGAGCACTCCATGAAGCGCTGGCTCGCTCGATTTGCGGCTCTTGCTGGAATGGTTCTTGCACCTCTCTGGGTTGCGGAAGCCGGTACGGTACACGGCATGGTGAATAACGGCACAACCGGCAAGCCGGCGGCTGGCGTGGAAGTCATTTTGATCCATCTGCAGGGTGGCATGCAGCCCGTTGCGAATACAAAAAGCGACGCCAAAGGGGAGTTTGCGTTTGACAATCCCGGACTCGGCGCGCAGCCGATGCTGGTGCGCGCGGTGTATCACGGCGTGAATTTCCATCAGCCTGTGCCGCCCGGCAGCAGCAACGTGCAGGTGAACATCTTCGAGTCGTCGACGGACGCAAAGATTATCAACGTTCCTTCGCACGTGGTGGTGTTCCAGCCGAATGGTTCGACATTGATTGTCGGCGAGGAATATGAGATCGAGAATAAGTCTCAGCCGCCGCAAGCGTATTTCCGTGCCGATGGTAATTTCGACTTTTCACTGCCGGAAAAGGCGCAACTGCAACAGGTGGCGGCGTCCGGGCCGACGGGAATGCCGGTTGTGCAGGCTCCGATCGACAAGAAGAACAATCACTATTCCCTTGCCTACGCCTTCCGGCCGGGCGCGAGCAGGGTTCGGTATTCTTACGAGATTCCTTATCCGGGAAATGCGACGACGGTGAAGATTTTGACGATTTATCCGGGCGGGCGGTTGATTGTGGTAGCGCCGCCGACGGTTCAGGTGAGCGGACAGGGATTGGCTGCGGGCGGACAAGAGCAGGGAATGAGTCTCTACGGTCGCGACGATGTTCCCGCCGGGACGATTGTGGCCGTCAATCTTTCAGGGACGGCGCCACCTCCGGATGCCGGTGGTGGTGCGGATCAGGGGCAGCAAGGCCGGGATGCGCAGCAAGGCGGCGGAGAAGCGGCCGGCGTTGGAATTCAACAGGTGCCGGGACGGCTGGACGTTTTGAAGTGGCCGGTGATCATTGGTTTCGTGTGTGTTTTTGTTCTCGGGGCGATTTTGCTGGTGCGAAAGCCTGTTGTAGCTGTGGCTGGGGGTGTGCCCTCGGAAGGGAGTCTGGTGGCTGCGAAGCCCGAAAGGGCGAAATCGCCGAAAGGTTCCGCTTCGCGACCCAGTCCTGCGAGCGGCAGCCCCAGTCTGGCCGAAGTGGATGCAGTAATCGGGACAAGCCTGGATGCGCTAAAAGAGCGCTTGTTCCGGCTGGAGCTGCGGCACCAAGCGGGGACCATTTCCGAGGACGAATATGCGCAGGAACGCGCGCGGGCTGAAAAGGTGTTGCGCGACCTCGTGCGAGGCTGAGAGTTGGACGCCCGGCGCGACTTGCTTATTTGCGAGGCCTTCCATTGACGCCGGCAGCAGTTTCTCCTGTGGGAATTCGCTTTGAAAACATCGACAAGCGCTACGGCGGACTCTATGCGCTGCGCCGAGTGTCGATGGAAATCGCAGCCGGGGAGTGCGTGGTGCTGGCCGGGCGCAATGGCTCCGGCAAGACGACTCTTTTGCGAATTGCGGCCCGGTTGGTGCGGCCCTCCTCAGGGAGTATCACTTTTCTAGACAGGAAGAATGGCGCGATAACAGCGGCATCGCAGACGGGATTCGTGGCGCATGCAACGATGGTCTACGACGAGCTCACCGCCGAAGAAAACCTTTTCCTCTTTGCACAATTGCTAGGAATCGCGGAACCTGCTGCGCGCGCCGAATCATTGCTTGCAGAAGTCGGTCTCACCGATCGCCGGACGTCGCTCGTACGTACGTTTTCCAGAGGAATGCGCCAGCGGATGGCCATTGCGCGGGCGCTGCTGAACGAGCCTTCCGTCCTGCTGCTGGACGAGCCCGCGACGGGGCTCGACCCGCAGGGAGTGTCCTGGCTTGCCGGTACGTTGCGGCAGATGAGAGATGCCGGCCGCACGATCTTGATGAGCCTCCATGGAGAATCTGAGATTTCTGCGCTGGCCACGCGCGCGGTTCGGTTGGAAACGGGATCAGTGATTGCGGACACGCGGACCGGTGCGAGTCTGCCTTCGATTTTGACGTTTGCAGGTGTATGAGTGAGCTTGTTTTCAAACACGGCTGTGCTAGTTGGCAAGGAACTCCGCACGGAATTTCGTTCGCGTGAATTGCTCACGACGACGGTCGTCTTCATTCTGGTGGTTGTTGTGCTTTTCAGTTTCACGTTCGATGCAAGTTCCGCGGAATCCCGGCGATTCGCAGCCAGCCTCCTATGGCTTGCCTTTCTGTTCGCGGCATCACTCATGCTTCAACCATGTTTCTTGCGCGAGCAGAGTAACGACACGCTGAGCGCACTGCGGCTATCCGTCAAGGATCCCTTCGCGATATTTGCTGCAAAGCTCTCGGCGAATACACTATTCCTGCTTCTGACGGAATTGCTGATGCTTCCGGTATTTTCCGTCTTGTTCAATGTGCCGGTGTTTCCGGTTTTCGGACAGCTTGTGGTGGTTCTTTTTCTGGGGAGCCTCGGAGTCTCCATCGCGGGCACGGCGCTTTCGGCGATTTCCGCGCAAGCGCGCATGCGCGAGCTCCTATTACCTCTGTTGTTGCTGCCCTTACTTACTCCTGTGCTTGTGGCGAGTACGAGGGTGACCCTCGCTCTGCTCGACACGGAACCCTACATGGAGTGGAAGGGTATCGGATTTCTGGGTGTTTTCGATGTGGTGTTTTTGACGGCGCTGTGGCTTTTCGGCGAATATCTTCTGGAGGAATAAGGAATGAAGAAGCACGCTTTGGCCAGCGCCGTAGTTTTTCTCCTGCTGGGTGCCGCTGCGTACGGCGCGCTATTCGTTGCGCCCACCGAGAAAACCATGGGGACGATCCAGCGGATCTTTTATTTGCACGTGTCGAGTGCATGGACCGGGCTCACTACGTTCTTCATCTGTTTTCTCGCGAACCTCATGTACGTTTGGCGACGTGAACCGCGCTGGGACTGGCTAGCAGTGTCCGCGGCGGAAGTCGGGTTGGTGTTCACCACGGTCGTCCTGGTAACCGGCCCTATTTGGGCGCATCCGGTCTGGGGAATCTGGTGGACTTGGGATGCACGGCTCACTTCGACATTTGTGCTTTGGTTGCTTTACGTTTCTTATCTTTTGCTGCGAACCCTCGTCGAAGAACCCGACCGCCGTGCGTTGTTCAGCGCACTCTTTGGAATTTTCGCATTCATCGACGTGCCACTGGTTTTTGGCTCCATCCGCTGGTGGCGGACGCAGCATCCTCAGCCGGTGGTAATGGGCGGCTCGGGTTCGGGCCTGGAACCAACCATGTGGTATGTGCTTCTTTTTTCCTGGGGGGCGATGCTGAGCTTGATGGCGCTGCTCGTGAGAGCGCGCTTTGAGTTTGAAGCTGTGCGGGGAGAAACTGACCTCGTGCGGCGTGAAGCGGAGGGAGTATGAAAAACCTGAATAGTGTGTTTGCCGCCTATCTCGCCGGATGGGGCATCTTTTTTGCCTACTACATCTCTATCGCGCGGCGGACCGCGGCCTTGCGCGAAGAGATTGAGCGATTGAAGAATTCGCTGAACCGGGCCAAATAGCTTGGCGGGAACGAAGAGAGTCGGGATTGTTCTGTTTCAGCTCGGCGGGCCGGATTCGCTGGAGGCCGTTGAGCCGTTCTTGCTTAACTTATTTCTCGACCCCGACATTATTCCGCTTGGGCCGCTTGGACTTCTGCGACGGCCGATTGCAAAGCTGATTTCCTCGCGCCGTTCGAAGCCGGTTGCGGACAAGTACGCGGAAATCGGGCGACGATCCCCGATTACGACTCTAACCGAGCGGCAGCGTGTGCGGCTGGTGGAGGCGGTTTCGCCTTTCATTGATCCCGTGGTCGTCACGGCTATGCGCTACTGGCACCCGATGACGTCCGAAGCGGTGGCTTCCTTGCGCAAAGCTGGTGCGCTGGATGAAATCGTCCTGCTCCCGCTGTATCCGCAGTATTCGTATGCCACGACGTTAAGCAGTTTGAAGGAGTGGCGGCGCGTTGTGCAGCAAGCCGGATGGGAGCCGTCGTCCGTGCGGCCGCCAGAGCGCACTGTTGAGCAGTTTCACGATCACCCGCTTTACATCCAGGCGCTTGTCGAACGGATCGGCTCGGTTCTGCGGCAATTCCCGGACAGCTCGCGAATCCATCTTGTATTCAGCGCGCACGGATTGCCGATGAGCCTGGTCGAAAGGGGCGACCCGTACCCAATGCAGATCGAAGAAACGGTTCGATTAGTTTGCGAACTAGGCGCGAAGCGGCATTCCGGCTGGCCGAAAATTCATCTCCTTTGCTACCAGAGCCGGGTCGGGCCGAGCAAATGGCTGGAACCGTCACTTCCGATGACGTTGGAGCGGCTCGGCCATGAAGGCATGAAGGAAGTGCTCATTGTTCCCGTTTCATTTGTGACCGAGCACATCGAGACGCTGCATGAAATCAATATCGAAGCGCGGGAACAAGCGGAAAAACTAGGCATCGAAACGTTTCGCATGATGCCCGCGCTGGGAGACTCGCCTTTGTTCATCGCAGCGTTGAAGGATCTGGTTTTGCGCGCAGTAGGGCTCACTGCCGATAAACCCTCCGAGCGACTTTCCACCGCGCCCCGTTGAAGGTATAATCCGCGACTTGGAAGATTTCCGATGACGTCCACTTACAATGCGGGTGTGCACAAATTTGCGCTGTTTGTGGTGCTGTGGGCGATTCTACTCTTTGTGGCTGGAGCGCTGGTCACGTCGAACGATGCGGCGCTTTCGGTGACGGACTGGCCCAAATCCCACGGAACATGGTTTCCCTCCCTTAAGACGCTCAAGGGTGGCGACTTATTTGAGTTTTCGCATCGCTTATTCGCGGCTGGCCTGGGACTCTTAACCGCTGTGCTGGCGGCGTGGCTTTGGACGAGGGAGAAGCGGACGTGGCTGCGTTGGTTCGCTTCGATTGCGGTTCTCGGCGTCGCGGTGCAGGCCGCTCTCGGGGGGCAGGTAGTGATCCAGCTCCTGCACTACTGGTTGCCCGTGATTCATGCCTGCTTCGCGCAAATCGTTTTTGCGGCGGTCCTGAGCATTGCTGTGTTTACGAGCAAATGGTGGGTTTCCGATCAGCCGCAACTGGAAGATAGCGGGAGTCCCTCGATTCATTTTCTGGCTACTTTCAATGCCGTAGTCATTTATCTGCAGGTGATTCTGGGCGCCGGGTTTCGCCACAAGGAAATTCCGATCTGGCCGCATATGGCGGGGGCGCTGCTAGTGCTTGGCGTTGTCATCTGGACGGCGGCTGCACTGCGCAAGCGGTTCGGGCAGTCACGCGAACTTTCCAAGGCGCGCGTGATGCTGCACGCGATCTTTGGGACACAGTTTCTGCTCGGCTTTGGAGCCTACTGGTCGCGGCTCACCACTGTGGACGCGCCGCAACCGATGCCGGTCATGGTGTACCTGACCGTGATTCACACCGTGGTCGGAGCGATCCTCTTTGCGTTCTCGATTCTCATCGTGCTGATGTGCTACCGCTTAATTCCGCGCGGCGGGGAAGTTCGTGCCGAAGCGGCGCGGCGGGTGAGCCCCGGATGAGCACGGCGCGGACCACGGAACTCACACTTTCGGCGCGCGCCAGCGCGTATGTGGCGCTGACGAAGCCGGATGTTTCATTCCTTGTGCTCATGACGACGGCAGCGGGCTACTACATGGGCGTGCGTGGACCGGTCGGATGGCTGCACATGATTCACGCGGTTTTTGGCACGATGCTGATCGCTGCGGGGACGGCGGCCCTCAATCATTACATCGAGCGCGAATCGGACAGCTATATGCGCCGCACAGCCTCACGGCCGCTGCCAAGCGGCGTGCTGCAACCGCGCGAAGCACTGATCTTCGGCGTCGCGCTATCGATCACTGGCGCTGTGGATCTCTATTTGGTAGCTGGGCCCCTTGCCGCGGGGCTCGGAATTGCCACGTGCCTGAGCTACTTGCTGGCGTACACTCCACTGAAGAAGCGCACGGTGTGGGCAACGTTCGTGGGCGCATTTCCCGGAGCGATTCCACCGATGATTGGCTGGGTGGCGGCCACAGGCTCACTCGACGGAGGCGCCTGGCTTCTCTTCGCGATTCTGTTTCTCTGGCAATTCCCGCACTTCCACGCGATTTCCTGGATGTACCGCGAAGACTACGCGCGCGCGGGAATCATGATGCTGCCGGTGGTGGACCGGGAGGGCAAACGTACCTTCCGGCAAGTCATTCTGTACGCGGCTGCTCTTGTTGCGGTGAGTTTGCTTCCGGCACTGATGGGATTGGCTGGAATTCTGTATTTCTTCGGAGCACTGGTGACTAGCACGGCGCTGTTGCAGGTCAGTCTCTGGGCTGCCAGCAATAAAACGAACACGCGTGCCAAGTGGCTGATGCACGCCACGGTCATTCACATTCCCATCCTGCTGGGCTTGATGGCCTACGACAAGATCCCACGCTGATTGGGTCGCATCCGGAAGGACATATCAGTGATGATGTTTTCGCATGCTGCGCTAAACGCTTCTCTGAACGGAATCAGCGCCATTCTGCTGGCCGGGGGCTACGCTGCGATCCGAGCAGGAAAGCGTGATGTACACAAGTACTTCATGGTTTCCGCCTTCGGAGTCTCGACTGTTTTTCTGGCTTCCTATTTGGTTTATCACTACCGCGTGGGGCATGTAATATTTCAAGGGCAAGGCTGGATCCGTCCGGTTTACTTCGCGCTCTTGATTTCGCACACCGTGCTGGCGATTGTGATCGTGCCTCTGATCCTGGTTACCCTGCGCCGCGCCTGGCTGGAAAAATTTGACAAGCACCGCCTCATTGCGCGATGGACTCTCCCACTTTGGTTTTATGTTTGTGTGACGGGGGTAATCGTCTACCTGATGCTGTACCAAATCTACGGGACGAATGGTGCGTGAAGTTCCTTCGAGATTGCGTGGATAGCGATTCCGCTAGAATAGCTGAGTGTTGTCCGAGCGGATGCCCGGGGGCATGAGTGCCCCGGTCTGAGAAGAACGAATAGCCTGCCGCGTTCCCGATCGGGGAAAGACGATGTGCCAGAAATCAGCGCTGGGCGTCGTGAATGCAACCCCCACAAAGCGCCGTTCCTGCTTCTCGCGCAGGGAAGTCACAACGCAGTCAATGGAGTTGGCGGTGTGTTCGTTGATGACTTTGACCAGCTGCCCGCTGAACAACGGAGTGTCCATGATAAGCAAGGCACCGTCGGCGCTGACGATGTAGGTCGAGGCCTTGAGGTCGATAGTTTCGCCCTCCGGCAAGCGACACCGGACCGTCAAAGGAATTTGAAGGGGAAGGCGAGTGGTGCGTCGGCGCTCTGGATATCTGGTTCTTTGCATATAGGCAGCCTTGGCGGGGGCGCTTGAGGCTTAATACTGGGATGTTGCCACGGCCGGGCTGAAAAGACAAGGATTTTACACAGGCTCACGTGAGTAATTTTTGGGGTGTACTGGAATTGTAGTTCCATTGACCCGGTGAGCAGATGCGCTTAGGCTGCAGAAGTCGCTGATTTACTGTGCTTTACCCGTATAATAATCGCATGCGGTATGAAGGCTTGGGCTGCGGGACCGGCTAGGTTTTGGAATCCAGGAGACGATCGTGGCGCTGTTGAAGGACATGAGTTATGAGACGCGGATGGGTCATATTCGCAGTAGCGGGCGCGTCAATTCCCGCGTCGCCGTAGCCGTCGAGTGGAACGACGATGGGAAAAAGCAGCGTGCCGAAGGACACACTGCAGATATCAGTGCCAAGGGCTGCCTGGCTGTGATACCGCAGGGATTCGCCGTTGGGCAAAAAGTACGGCTCTTTAACCTCACGAATCAGAATTCCTGCGAAGCCGTTCTGGTCTGGCGCGGACACGAGGGCCGAAAGGGTTGGGAGCTGGGGCTGGAGTTACAAGATGCCACTCTGGATTTTTGGGGGCTCGACGTTTAGTTCCTTTTCGGGCGGGCGTATGAGCAGTTTCTCGAAGGGCCCGCAATGGGATCTCCACCGCCTCCCATCGCGATCAGTCCACTTTTTCCTTGCCAATCAATACCTTACAAACGTAGAGTTAACTAGGCCTTGGGGGTTTTCTGAAGGCGGTACCCATATATAGGAACCCAGTTGCCGGATCGCCCCGGCAAGGTTTTGCGCGCGCACTTGGAGTTCAGCGAGGGCGAGCAGGCGGAGGCAGAAACAGATGACTGCCATCATCACGGTTGCGAATCAAAAGGGCGGCGTCGGAAAAACTACGACGGCGATCAATTTGTCCGCGGCCCTGGCGCATCGCGGCAAACGCACACTGCTAATTGATCTTGATCCACAGGCCAATTCGACGATTGCGTTTTATGATTCGGGCGAAATCGCTACTTCGATGTTCGATGTGCTGAGCGACAGCCGCGTAACGATGACCGCGGTCATCAAGCCGACGAAAGATCCGCTATTGTTCCTCGGGCCCGGACGGCTGGCGCTGGCGAAGCTTGAGCAAGTGCTCGCAGGGCAATTTGATGCGCCCTTCAAATTGAAAGACGCGCTTGGGCCGATCCTGAAGGACTACGACTACGTGGTTCTCGACACGCCGCCTTCGCTAGGAATTTTGACGGTCAACGCACTCGTGGCGTCCACTCATTTGCTCGTCCCCATTCAAGCAGCGTATTTCGCGATCGAAGGAACGGACGATCTCCTCGAAACGTACGAGCGCATCCGCGCGCGGCCCAACCCGGGGCTGAAAGTTCTGGGAGTAGTCATCACACTTTTTGACAAGCGCACGAATATTTCCAAAGACACGCACGGGCAAATTCGCTCGGTGTTTGGCGAAGTGCTGTTCAAGACGAAAATTACGAAGAATGTGCGTTTGGAAGAGAGTCCGGCTTACAAGGAAACGATTTTGACCTTCGCGCCAAAGTCACCCGGCGCGATCGAGTATAAGAAACTTGCAGGGGAGGTTATCCAACGTGTCGAAGAGGATCGGATTACCCGTCACGCTGAAGATGCGGCATGACGCGCACTACGTAGAATCGTTGACAAGTTATAGCGGCGCTGCTGTCGGGCGCATGATTCGTGTGGACCAAATCCGCCCGAATCCGGACCAGCCCCGCAAGGCGCTGGGAGACCTGCGCGACCTTGCGGACTCCATTCGCGAAAAGGGCGTGCTGGAGCCGCTGCTGGTGCGCTTTGTGCCGCGAGAGGACTGCTTCTACATCATCTCCGGCGAGCGGCGCTACCATGCGTCGCGGGCGGCGGGTTTGCGCGAAGTGCCTTGCATCGAAAAAACCGCCGACGACGCGGAAACGCTCGAAATCGGATTGATTGAAAATATTCAGCGGAAAGACTTGACGCCATTTGAAGAAGCTGATGGATTGCACCGCCTGGGAGCGCAATTCGAATACACGCATGAGGACATCGCGAAGAAAATCGGAAGGGCGCGGTCTTCGGTAACGGAGACGCTGTCGCTGCGCAACATTCCGGATTCCTTGCGTAGAAAATGCATCGAACATGGGATCCTTTCGAAGTCCTTGCTGCTCCAAGTTGCGCGGCAGCCGACTGAAAAGAAAATGATAGAGATGTTTCACCGCATCATGCAGGGCGGGCTTACGCGCGATGAAGCGCGCCGCGAGCGCCGCGAGGAACAGGCCGGACCGCAGCGGCCGCAGCCGTTTATCTTTCAATTCGAGCCGCAAAACGAGACGTTTAAGTTCCGGATCCAATTCAAGAAGAGCCACGTTTCTCGAGATGAGCTAATTTCGACCCTGCGCGAAATCCTGTCGCAGCTTGAGGGGTCGTCCTCGGAAGCTGATTCAACGGCAGCTTAACATTCCAAAACTGGCGGGGCAGGCTCCGCTCTCAACTGTCATTTTCCCTTCCATGGTTGAACTCACGCCGCAGCAGATGAAGACGATGGAACGGCTGTTTGAGGCCGGTTTTCGCCCCGTTGCCATACCTCCTTACGAAAACGCTCTCTGTCTTAAGCGACGTGATTGTGCTGCGGTGCTTTCGCCAGTGCCAAACGGGGGCTTGAAAGTGCTTGCGCCACCTTCGTACCTGGTGGCCGGCAGCCTGAGTGTGAAGCTCAAGCGGGGCTCCGGAGAAGTGTTTGTTTGGAAAAAGAATGAAGTGGAAGCGACGCCGGATAGACTGGAAGAGCTCGCCCAGTTCCGGCGAGACCTCATGCAGATCCTGGATTTCGTTCCACAGCAGTAAAATCGCCACAATTTGCAATTCCAAAAAACTCCCGTCAAACTGAATCGCTTATGGAAACCTACGACATTATTTGCATCGGGGCGGGGCCTACAGGCCTTGCGACGGCCATCGAGGCCAAGCGCGCCGGCATGCGGCCGCTGGTCATCGACAAGGCCTGCCTCTGCAATTCGCTCTACCGCTATCCGGTAAACATGGTTTTTTTCACGACGCCAGAGCTGCTTGAAATCGGGGAGCTGCCGCTGGTGTGCGCGGCTGAGAAGCCAACTCGAGGAGAGGCGCTGAAGTACTACCGGAGGGCGGCTGAGCATTACGGTCTGGAGCTGCGGTTGTATGAGCGCGTCATGGGAGTTGAGGGAAAGAACGAAGACTTTACCGTGGCGACCAGGACGGAGAAGGGAATCGAAGCAAAATATCATGCGAGAAAAATCGCTGTGGCCACCGGGTACTATGATCTCCCTAATCTGTTATGCGTGCCGGGGGAGAACCTGCCGCACGTTTCACATTACTACACCGAGCCTCATGCCTTCTGGAATCAGGATGTCGTGGTCATCGGCGGAAAGAATTCCGCGGCGGAAGCGGCGCTCGACCTCTATCGGAACGGTGCGAGGGTGACCCTGGTGCACCGCAACAAGGACTTGGGCGCAAGCGTCAAGTATTGGGTGCGGCCCGACATTGAGAATCGAATCAAGGCAGGACAAGTAAAAGCCTTATTTGAAACCCGGGTTAAAGAGATCGCGACCGAGGAAGTCGTGGTCGAGAACGGAGCCGGTGAAATGAGACTGCCTGCGCGACAGGTGTTTGCGCTAACCGGATATCATCCGGATTACGCTTTCATCGAAAGCCTGGGAGTACAGCTCGACCCGGAGAGCCGTAAACCGAAACTCCACCCCAAGACGCTGGAGAGCAATGTGCCAGGGATTCATCTGGCGGGCGTAGTCACCGGCGGTCGCCACACTGGAGAGATTTTCATCGAAAACGGCCGGCTACATGGGAAGCAGATCATTGAAGGATTGAAGGGATGATGGGGGAAAGACGATTGGTTCCATCGGTCATTTGCTGGGCCGCATCGCGTTTGTTAAACTTCTAACCTATGCCATCTATTGTGCGCGAAGTAGTGGAAACTGCTGGAGCGCTGGTGAAGGGCTTCAGCGTGACTTTCCGTAATATTTTTCGCAAGACGGTCACGGAAAACTATCCGTACGAGCCTGTGCACTTCCAGCCGCGCTACCGCGGGATCCACGTGCTGCACCGCGACGAAAGCGGCTTGGAGAAGTGCGTGGGGTGCTTTCTCTGTGCGGCGGCGTGTCCTGCGAATTGCATCTACATTGAAGCCGCAGAGAATACGGATGTCAACCGCATCTCTGCGGGTGAGCGCTATGCCAGTGTCTATAACATCGACTACTCGCGCTGCATCTTCTGCGGATATTGTGTGGAAGCGTGCCCGACGGATGCCATCACGCACGGTCACGGCTTTGAGCTGGCAACCTACGACATCAACTCGCTCGTTTACCGCAAGGAACAACTTCTGGAAAAAGACGCAGTGCCCGCGGCTGTTCCTGCAAGATAAGCTCCTCCACCTCTAATTTTGATCTTTCTTGCCGCGCCGAAGAGCGCCGGCATTCGCGATCCTGCACACGTCTCGATCTCTGCGCATTCGCGTCTCCTAATAAGTATAAAGCAGCCAAGACGTAATTGGGGGCGGCACGCATGGCTGCGATGGAGTGGATGGCCGACGAAAACGGGGACAGGGCACGGGTGTACGGAGCCTGCGCGGGTTGCGCGGGGGCGAGGGCGTTGCCGTCGCGGCGGCCCGTGAAACGAAACACACTTCCGAACCAGCGGGCTAGCCATGCGGCCCGTGGCAAAGCCAGCGGCGAACTGTGCAAAAGTTCGCGAAAAATAGCCATCACCTCAAGATGGGCCGCGATTGGTGGCCGGGGAAACCGACCGATCCGCAAAAAAATTATCGGACACGGCATGTCCGGATCTCAGCGGTGGCTCGTCGGTGGAAGCGGGCTCCAGCACCTGCGACGGACGCTCGCGCTGCTCCATCAGCCAGCGTGCCAGCATGCCAGCATGGCGGAGACATTCTCCTCGAGCCACTGGTCGAGAAGCGCGCTGATTTCGTTCCGGAGATTGGCGGCATGGCTGAGGCGCGAGAGTTCATAGCTTTGCAGCGAGGTGCGCGAAGCCGAGAGAAGGAATTCCCACGGGGGTTGCGTCTTTTGGCAGTGCACACAGGCCTCCTGGAAAACAGTTCGCGTAGGATAACACGGTAGTAATACATGTCAAGAATAACGACAGGGTACACGCTGTGAACAAGTGTGGAAAACCCCGGCGGCAAACCGACGCGGCGGCGGCTCCATCGGGAGCGAGCTGCGCGGCCCAGAGGGCGGAACATGGCGGCGCAATGGCCGGGGTGCGCGCATGCAGCGCGTGCGCGGGAGATTACGAGGACCCGGACCGCACGGCTTGGACGCCGGACGAGGACGGCGGGGAGGGTCGCGAGGATGACGAGGACGAACTGGGCATCCCCAGAGAACAGGTTCCTGCGGAAGAACCGTAATCGGCAGGAGAGGAGGCAACGGCAATGCGAATCATTCGAAGAAGGGAACTGAGGCGTGCGCCGCGGCGGAGGCAACGCGACGTGCTTCGCGACGTGATGCTGAGCGCGAGGGAATGCGAGACCTGGCTGACTCTCGACGAGCTCGCAAAACTTACCCATTACCTGCCCGCCAGTATTTCCGCGCAGTTGCGGCACTTGCGAAAGCCGGAATACGGAGGATTCGCTGTGGAAAAGCGGCCCCGTACCGTGGGCACGGCCTTGCGCGGCGAGGATTTCGGCACGGTCTGGGAATATCAGCTCAAGAGGAGAATTCGCAAGATCATGGGCAGGAATCGCGCGCCACGGCGCGGCGCGGGATTGGCGCTTCGCGCTGTGGTTTGCTGATTCGTAGAAATTTGAAGCGCGGAGGACCGATGGGCGTCAAACCAGAGCTAGCGTTTGATGTGTGCTGGGAAGTGTATCGCGGCGCGCGGGACGTGCTGGAGACCAAGCGCGGCGTCTCGGCGCTGAACTGGAAGGACACCGGCAAATACTTGTGGAGGCCGGACTTTCGCCCGCGGCTCAACGAGTGGGTGGCGGACTTCGCCTTGGCGGGGCAGGCCGCGCTCGACGGACCGGACTGGGCTTCGCGCATGGTGATGTTCCGGGTCTATTATCTCGGACTCGCGCCGTACGAGAATGCGCGGCATTTTCTCGGCTTGAGCGAGCGAAGCTGGGTGAACTGGTCGGAAGAAATCCGCCGCCGGTGCGGAGCGGAGCTGCTCGGACGCGGCATGTTCCCGCCGCGAAAGTATTTTCGCAGCGAGTGCTAGCCTCCGGGACACCAGAATGGGTAGGATTGCTGGACTTTCAAACGCGTTTTCCGAGCGCTCTCTCGGCGTAAGCTAGCCGCTGCCCTTAGCGGCACGCGGCGGCTTCAGAAACGTGCCTTTATCGAGTTCGCTAAAGGCTTGGCGGAGCTGCTCCTGCGTGTTCATGACGATGGGGCCGTACCACGCGACGGGCTCCTCGAGAGGCTTGCCGGAAACGAGCAGGAAGCGGATGCCGTCGTCGCCGGCTTGCACCATGAGCTCGTCGCCGCGATCGAAAAGGACGAGCGAGCGGTTGTCAGCTTCCGCGGGAGGATTGGTGTCCGCCCAACTGACCGGCTCTGTAGGCACTTCGAGTGGTTCTGACGCGTTGCAGAATTTTCCGGCGCCCGCGAAAACATACGCGAAGGCGTGGCGCGTGATTTCGACGGGGAGCGTCTTCCTGCGCCCCGGAGGCACGGAGACGTCGAGATAGATGGGGTCGGCGGCGATGCCGTCGACAGGGCCAGTCTTGCCCCAGAAATTTCCGCAGACAACGCGCACGTGCGTGCCGTCGTCGTCCTTGATCTCCGGAATGTCCAGCGCTTTCACTTCCTGGTAGCGCGGCGCGGTCATCTTCAGCGATGACGGCAAGTTGGCCCACAACTGGAAGCCGTGCATGCGGCCGGCCGGGTCGCCCTTGGGCATTTCCTGATGGATGATGCCGCTGCCAGCGGTCATCCACTGGACGTCACCGGCGGCGATGGCCCCGTGATTCCCCATGCTGTCGCCGTGCTCGACGGTCCCGGCCAGAACGTACGTGATGGTTTCGATGCCGCGGTGCGGATGCCACGGGAAGCCCGCCAGATAGTCTTCCGGAACGTCGTTACGGAAATCGTCGAGCAGGAGGAAAGGATCAAAGTCCGAGGTGTTGCCGAAGCCGAACGCGCGGCGCAGATGTACGCCCGCGCCTTCCATCGTCGGCTTGGATTTGATGAGTCGCTTCACGGGTCGGATCGACATAGTGCCTCCAGCAGGGAGAGTCTAACCCTTGGATGCAAAGCTGCCAATGGATGGTGACATCCTGGAGTTGCAGGCTTTCATTCTTGCGAGGAAGCAGGTAGGCCATTGGACGCACCGCGCCAGCGAAGTTTATTGCAAAAGGAGGGGATCGCCGACGCGCAAGATTTTACCTGATTCGCCGGGAGCGACGCGGGTGTTTGTCGCCAGCCGGTAAAAATGGTCGAAGCGCACCTTTGGCGACCAGGGCGGCAGATTCGCCCGGCGCAGCTCGCTGAAGCGCTTCTGAAAGCCGGTGATATCTCCGCCCGTATGCGGATTGCGTGGAGGAACCGCGCAGCGCGCGCAGGGATTGCTTCCCTCAAAATTGACTTCGCCAATGCGGAAGCGCACGGCGCTGCGTTCCTCTTCACCGAAGAGCTGATCTTCCCAGAATGCCGGGACGCCATCGATCTCTAGAGTGGTGCGAAAGCGGAGCCGCACGTCGCCTGCGGTCAAGCCCGGGAACCACGTGGAAACCACATCAAGCGAAGCGGCAGAGACAATGGTTGGGCCGTTGGCGATGGAGTCGTCCGGAAAACCTTCGAGAGAATAACGGATGTTGATCTGCTGCTCGAAATACGCGCTGAACCACTCGGCGGCGCCAGTCGTATCGCCTGGAAATGCAAACGTATTTGTTGGAACGCCGCGCCGGTCCCCCGGAACCGAGAGCGATACGGCAGTGAGATCCGGAGCGTACGCGGCGCGAATCAAGTGGACGGCGGGAGTGCGTTTGCCGTTCACCCACTGCCCGTCGGCGGAGTAGAGCGCCCAGACGCGGTCGAGCTCAAGGCCGCCGCCCGAGCCGATGCGGGCTTCTTTCACGTGAACTGAATCCAGCGCCTTAATCGGATGAAGTTGGATGAGCGCCAGGCGCGGAGAAACCGGGGATGAGTCCATGCGGAGATTTTAGCAGAGGCGAAGCAGCAGGTGACGGCTCTCGGCTGGAGAGGGCGACACGTCTCATCCCGAGAAGCGCACCTGGCCGAAAATGAGCTTTGCCAGTAGCGCGCCGCCGACAAGAGCGATCGAGATGCTCAGGAGCGTGCCGATCAGAAAATATTCCGCAAAGCGCTCGGATTTGAATTCCGGATAGCGGGCGATGGATTTTGCCGTCAAGATCAGGCCGACCGTCGCCGGTGATTGCAAAAGCAACGCAGTGACCACCAGAAAGCGTTCCAGCCAGCCGATGTACAGCCCGGCGTTTTGCAATTGCTCGCTGGCTCTTTCCGGCGAATGGCTTTTAATGCCTTCTGCCAGGGAACGAACCAGGAAGCGGATCAAATATCCGCCGCCGAAGACCACCCCCATGTAGATCACCGGCACGGCAAGAAACTTGTTCGGCATGGCCCGGGAATTTTGAACGAGAGCGTTGAGTTCGCCGAATGGCACGGCAGGCGACAGCAGCCATGCCGCGAGACCTACGGTGAGGAAATGCAGGAGCTGGTCGCTTACATAGGCCCAGGATCCGTCGCAGAGTCGGTACTTTCTGGCTAGCTGTATTTTGGCGAGATCGATCAGCAGGTGAACCAGCGTCAGGCCGAGAATCACAAGATGCGTTCGCGGCAAGAGAATGGAACCCCGCAAGACAAAGCCAGTCACGATGACGGCAGAGAAATAGTGAATGAGCCCGTGAAGGAAATAGCCTGCGGCTTTTCCGCGTCGCTTTTGCTCGACGAGGCGGGACGTCTGAAAAACAAAATCGGTCAGCAAATGGGCCAGGTAAATCGCCAGAAAGGCTCGAAAGAGGATTTGCATGATTCTGTACAAATGTCCGTTCTTGTACGTTTCCGTACAACTAGCAAAAAGTGCGTTCGATTAACGATCCAGCCACCTTAACCGTTTCGGATAATTGCCAATAGTACCCCCTCTTGAGATTTCTGGAAACAGTGGAAGCGTCGAGTCTGAGGCGTTTGGCGGTTTGCTCGAGCGTCGGAGTATCCAGGAATTCCTCGATGGTCTCCCACTGTTTATCGGTGATCTTGAGAACCAGCGTGTCGTGCAAACCGTAGATCAGATTGATGGTGCTGTTGAAGCCCGCGTTGCGAGACTCAAAGGCGGTTAAAACGTCGAATTTGAAGAGGCTGCTGGTCTTTATGTTTTCGATGGCCCCGCGGGCGCGTTGAAAGGCCTCGCCGCCAAGCCTGTTAACCGGCGGCTGAATGCGGTCGGAAATGCGGCCGAAGCCGACACCGATCCGGAGCGACAGAGGCCGCAGCGCCCTGCGGAGGTCCAGAATGACGGCGGGGATCGACGCCAAGTCGCGGGTAACGGTCTGAAATTCATCGCCGGCGGTAACGGAATACGGCAGCTGGATGAGCTTCTTGCGCAGGTGGCGTTTGGAGACGGCGGCAAGCTTTCTTCCGAGCAGGCCGCGGATATCCGTCCTGGCGCGGGATTCCAAGACGTCCGCGATCAATACGCCGTAGATTGTGGAAGGCATAAGATAACCCTGCCAAGGATACCCATTTGTACGAAAATGTGCAAGTGTTTATTCTTGTACGAAAACGTACAAATCCGCAGATTTGTACAAATACGTACAAGTGGGGAAACCGGCGCGAACACTCAATATTTGTCCAGTAACGCGGGTGGATTCGCCCGGCTGGCGGGTGGCACGATGCCGTTCTCGCGCATGTAAAGTGTCATCTGGCCGTAGTGGTCGGCGGCATGCCAAAGGACCACGGTGGCGAGCCCCAGGCGCGTGTTTGGTCCGGCGTAGGGACCTTCAATGGGATCGAACATGTTCTTTGCGTCCATGGCGCCCAGCGATTTGCGGATGGCGGCAAAGGAATCGCGCAGGTAGGTCAGCAGCTCCCGCCTGGATTTCGCCGGGCTGGGGCCGCCCTTGTCGCATCCATCGGGCGGCTTCTGGCCATCCATCTCGGCGGCGAAGGCAAAATTCGCACAGGCGACGTGCTTGACTTGTTCGGCGAAAGTACGGACCTCGGCGGGACCGAACTGCGGCTTTTCGTTCTTGAACTTGCCTTCGGCCGGGCGATAGCTGTATTTCTCCTCCGGCATGGCCTCTGCGGCGGAGCGGACCTGGTATTCCTGGAATCCAATGCCCCGGAGGAACGCAGAGGCGACGGATTCCTTTTTGCTCATTTCGGCTGCGGTAGGTGCTTGTTGCGGCAGGGCAGCCGGTTGCGCGGAAAGTGCGCCCATGCAGCAGAAGAGACTGAGAACAAAGACGGATAGCGAAGATTTCTTCAGGAGTGCGGTGAAGTTCATGAACGGCACCTCCGCGTGGAGTCTACCACCCTTTAATTTGTTGAGAAGTGGCCGGCGGCAAGTCATTGAAAAAGCAGGAATAAAAAAATCTTTGCGCAAATCGAAAGTTTTCCTTGACAAAATATTAGGATGTGGTACACTTTCTCTTGTAGAGAAGTACGCCCCGATCCAGTCGGGGCGTTTTGCTTTTTAGGCCACCGCGCACGTCCTAACAAATAGTTCTTTCTAGATGCTGTAGCGCAGGCTAAAGCCTGTGTCACGAGTTGCTTCGCGACGTTTCGCGAACGGACGGACTCGTGTGGGCAAGAGCAGGGCACAACCCCCTCGACACCCGGGGCAAGCAGTATTAGCTGTGCCGCAAAGGAGCCGAAATGCCGAGCTATCAGAATGTGACTCCACCTATTTCATTGTCCTCCGGTGATGTGGGCTTCAGCTTCAATAATGAAGCCTTCCCCGGAGGCGCGACGTCCGGGAGCCAGTTTGCCCTCCCCAGTTTCACCGGCGTGCCGGATGGCGGCACCGCGGTGCGCTGGCAAACGATCTTTGGCACCAACCCTACCGCGGTGAACATCGTTCTGCAGGGCGCGATGGCCGACGTCGACGCGGAATACTTTCTCATTGACACGTCCACAGCGATCACCGGCGAAGCACGAACCGTCACGGGTGTGCAGGCAAAATTCCTGCGAATCCGGTTTGTGTCCTCCACCGGCGGCACGGGCCTGACCGCAAAACTGATGGTCTGAAGCGGCAGCGCTCCTCTCCACAAAGACTCTTTGTTTTGGAAACACAGGCGGAGCCATGCACTACGGGGGCAATGGACGCGGGTCGAAGTCAATTTGGGTGCACGAACCAATCATCACGCCGGAGCTCAAAGTCTGGCGCGCCGTGTTGGAGCAGGCCTACCAGGATGCGGAACTCAGCGCCGGCCCCGCGGAAGATGGCGCGGAATCGTCCGAGTGCACCAAAGCGCGCCGCTATTTGCGCGCTGACAGTCCTCATGAAGCAGAAAATCTCAAGCTTGTCTGCGATTTTGCCGATGTGCCTGCGGACCGCGTCATTCTGTGGGCGCGGCGGCGGTATCGGGCGGCAGCCTGAGCGTAACCGGTGACACATCAAAGAAATTCACGCAGGACCAACGGACATGCCGGGCCGCAAGACCGCACCAACGGTCATGCTCCGGCCTCCTCGGAGCGGGGCGGGATCGCTGCGCATGGAAATCATGCTGCGTCTGACGACGCGAGCGGAGCCTCCGTTGTGAGTGCCGCGATCTCCGCTGCGGCGGGCACGGCCCGCGATGCGCACGCTCATGCAGTGCCGCCCCGTCCGAACGGAGCGGAGGACCAGGAAGAAGGCAAGAATTCAGAAGGCAAGGGCAAATCAAAAATTGTTCCGCCGGGTGAAGGTCCGCTTCCAGCGAGCCCCGGAGACTTCGTCGAGGAGATTCACAAGCGCATCGATTTGTTCAATATCTGGCAGGGCCTGCTCGAGTCCAAGGACCACAAAGTCAAACAGCGCGCGGTCGAGAAACTGACAGAGATGCGCTACAAGGGCGCCGCAGCGCTGGCCGAGGATTCACAACAAATCATCATCGATATGCCCGGGCCGAAACGAGATTAACAAAATGTGGCGGGCAAAGTGCTCGGAGGAGCAAAAATGGCAAACGTAAGGCTGATTTTCATCGGCGAAGTGACGCAGGTCGCGGGCTTCGCAGCGATCGTGGCTGGAGTTGTCTTGAGTTTGCATCACTGGCCTGCGGCCGTTGCGCTCATCGGCGGGGGGGCGCCGCATTCTACGTGGGAAAGAAGCTTCGCGCGCAGTAGTGCGAAGACGAGAATCGAGCCCGGGATGAGCGGATCAAAGACAGATCGCAAGGGTCCGCTACACATCAGTGATTGTTATCGGCCTTTTGCGAGGCAAAAAGAGTTTCACGAGTCGCTGGCGAAATATCGGCTTTTTGGCGGCGCCGCTGGCCCCGGGAAAACGAAGGCGTTGCTTTGGGAAGCGATTCGCCAGGCGCTCGAAGTTGACGGCTGCGACACGCTTCTGCTGCGGCGCACGTACCCGGAGCTGGAATCCTCGTTGCTCTCCTATTTCCGTCGCGATGTGCCGCGCTCGATGTACAAGAGCTATAACGAGTCCAAGCACGTCGTTACGTGGAACAACGGCTCCACCACGCGATTCGGCTACTGCCGCAACGAGCGCGACGTTTACCAGTATCAGGGCGCGGAGTTTCTGTTCATTGGGCTCGATGAGCTAACGCACTTCACGCTCAAGCAATGGCAATTTCTTACTTCCCGAAACCGCTGCCCCGCACGCCTCTACTCCAACGGGAAAAACGCGGGGAAGAGAATTGTGCCGTGCATGGCGGGGGCGACCAACCCCGGGAACATCGGGCACGCCTGGGTAAAGGCGCTGTGGGTGGATCACGTTCCGCCGCCGGGATTCGAGCGTGCGGATTTATACGACGCGCGCGATTACGAATTCATTCGCGCACGCCTGGACGACAATCCGATCTACGTAAACGACACGGAGTACCGCCGGACCCTCGAAGCCCTGCCGGAACACTTGCGGCGCGCGTTTCTCGACGGCGACTGGAACGTCTTTGCGGGGCAGTACTTCGATGTTTTCGACTACGGCCGGCACACCGCGCGGCCGGAAGAAATTCGCCTCGAACCGTGGTGGCCGCGCTGGATTTCAATCGACTGGGGCTTCCATCACCCCAACGCCGTGTACTGGCATTGCGCCGTGCCGCAATCCGTGAATCGTGACTCGTGGTTCGTGGCTCCTGGAAGAGAAAACGCACCCGGAGTCAGTCACGAGTCACCAGTCACGAATCATCACCTACCGCGAATTCGTGCAGAACGGCCTCTCGCCGCGCATGCTGGCGCAGGCCATCGCCGAGCGTGGTGGCCGCGAGCCGATCGGCGAAGTGTTCCTTTCGCCGGATGCCTTTGCGCACCGCACTTCGGAAGCGTCCATCGCGGAGCAGCTCGGCGAAGTGCTGGTCGCGAACGGCTTGCCGCGCCCGTCGCCTGCCGATGACGATCGCATCGGCGGCTGGCAGTTGATGTACCAGTTGCTCGAATCCGACGCGTGGCTCATCACCGACAACTGCGCGAAGCTGATCGAAACTTTGCCGCAGCTGGTGCGCGACGATCGACGAATGGAAGATATTCGCAAGGTGGACGGCGACGATTCTGCCGATGCCGCGCGCTACGGATTGGTCTCCGGCGGAAGGCTCGCCGGTGTTGGGCCGGCCTTCGTGCCGTCCAGGGCGGGGCAGGCCTCGCCCTTTCATTCGCCGTCCGGCGCGCCGCATTTCGTAACCGGCATGCCGCTCGGCGAACAGATCGAGCGGCAGGTCAGCGCCACGGATCCAAGTTCACGCGCCATTCATTTCCAGCGCCTCGAATCGGAAGCCAAGAAGTTCTTTCGGCCGAAGCCGCTCCCGCGCAGGCGATGGTAAGTGCAGAGATTTGTTGTCCCTGAAAGATCGAGTCGCTATAGTGCAAGCTTGGTACAAGGCGTGAATGATGCTCTCGGCTAGGCTTTTCGCGGTGCTCGGAGTTGTCCTTGCCGCCGCCGCAGCTTCTGGTGCGGCTCGTCTATTGCCTTTGGATATTCATCTGCACGGGACCTACTTTGCTTTCTCTCCGAATCTCGTGCTCTGGTTTTGTTCTTTAACCAGCATCAATTTTGCGATCTTGTACTATGCGGCAGAGAAGTTTGTGCCCACTCGCTGGAGTCGTGCACTCGGCCATGCGCATTTTGTGCTGTTCTCTCTGTTCACGCTTCTGCTCGTTGTCTTCGCAATTGGGGTCGGACGTTGGGATTCGACGCGCCCGGAAGCAATGAGCTGGCTCGTCATTCCCTGGTTCCTTGGAATTTTGAGTTTTCTGCTTGGATTGATTCTTTTTGCCGTGAATCTGGCTTTGACAATCATTCGCAGTGCCCGAGCGCGGTTCGCAGCTCCCTAGCGCGGAGTTATTTCCAGGACATGTTTGAATTACTTAGAAATCTGCAGCGGTCGAAGTACGTCTGCACGCTGGAAGAAGAAGTCTCACGCCTTCGCGCGGAGAACCGGGCGCTGATGAATTCGCTGCTGGGCACGGCGGGATTTCCGCCGGTGGAATTTCCCGAGGCGCCGAAGCCTCAGCCGTTGCCGCGGCTGAGGAAGCGCTCCTGGCACCAGATTCAGGCGTGGCGCGAAACCGAGGCCATGCGCGACGCGGCACAGAGTTTTGACGATAGGGAAGAGGCGAGGGCGAATGGACCCGTACCCCACAGCTGAAAATTGGAACAGTGCACCGGGCGCGGTCGCACCGGCGGATGGCAATGCCGGAGCAGGTGTAGCGCGGGCATCTACGCCGGCGAGTTTGGTGCTTGCGCCAGGGAACGAAGATCGCTTCGGCGAGAGTCGGAGCGCTACCAATGCGCCAATCGACCTCGGCCCGAACAACGAGCGGCTTGAGGACGTGAAGCCGGAGCTGGTACACGCGCTGCGCGAGCTCGTGCGGCAGTACCGCCAGGAAGGCGTGGTTGCGCGGCGGCACGAAATCCGGCGGATTCGCCAGGCGCGGCTCTTTTGGCAGGGCTTGCAATATGCCTGGTGGAATCCCAACGACATGAACTGGCATTTGCCGTTCGAGCAGCGTTCCACCGACGACCGCGCGCTCGAAGAGATGCCGCGCTATCAGTTTGTCACGAATTTTTACCAGGGCTTCGGTCTATCGTTCATCGCGGTGCTCTCGCAGGACGTGCCAAGCGAGATGACCGATCAGGAGCGCGCACAGATTGACGCGCTCAATCAGCAGTTTCTCGGCCAGCAGCAACAGGTCGGGAATCTATTGCTTCCGCAATATCAAAGCATTCTGAATAATCCCGGCCTGAGCGCCGCGGACAAAGCCGCGGTCACCGGCCAGTCGCAAGGCGCGCTTTCGAGCGCCTTTGGTTCGCTGCAGCAATCCGCGCAGAACCGCCTCGCGCGCACCCGCAATTCCGCCGGCTTCGGCGAACTCACCGACGAACTCGCGCGCCAGAAGGGAATTGCCGAAGCAGGCCAGGCGCAAAAGAATCAGCTCGCCTTCACCAACACCGCGTTTCAGCGCCAGATGGCCGCGTTGCAAGGACTCTCCGGCCTCTACGGCATCGACTCCAACCTGCTCGCCCGCACTCTCGGCATTCCCGCGGAGCTTTTGAATACGCGGGCAAATGCTTCCCGCAGCACGGGTGGCGGCTTCTTCTCCGCTCTCGGCTCCGGCCTGGGTTCGACGCTCGGCGCGTTGCCTGGCGCGCTCTTCTAAATTCATGGGTAGACAAACATTCTTTCAGAACCGCGACGCGAGAATTCCCAAGGAATCCCATGCCCACTCATTGGTACGCCATCTTGACCGCCGTCGTTTCGGCCGGCGTGCAGTTCGTGCTCTTTCTCCGTTGGCTGCATCGCCGCATGCGCAATGACGAAATCGTTAGCGCGTTCGTTCGCGACATCGCCGCGAACCATTTGCCGCACATCTACACGGCGTTGCACGAAATCGCCAAGCAGCAGGGAATTGAGCTCCCGGAAACACCCATGGTGCGCTTCGTGGATTTGAATGGCCACCACCGCCGTTCGTGAGCATTGTTCGTGGGCCCTCCTTCACAGCTTCTGACGCTCGCGCGCCATGCCGCCGAAACGCGAGCGCTCGAACCCGGTCTCGTATGCGCGGTAATCGAGCAGGAGTCCGCGTGGAATCCTTGGGCCATGCGTTATGAACCCGCGTTCTTCACCAAATACGTCGCGCCGCTCTACACCAACAACAAGATCACCGCGACGGAGGCCTACGCGCGCGGCTTTTCCTGGGGGCTAATGCAGGTGATGGGGCAAGTCGCTCGCGAATCCGGCTTCGATGCGCAGTTCCTTTCCGCGTTGTGCGATCCGGAGCAAGCTTTGGCCGTCGGCTGCAAAGTCTTGCGCAAGAAGTTCGACGCCGCCAGCGGCGACACCACGCGCGCCCTGCTTGCCTGGAATGGCGGCGCAAACGCGCTCTATCCCGCGCAGGTGCTCGCTCGCCGCGCCCACTATTTGTAACTCCTGGTGAGATTTCCGCGGGGGCATCGGCCGCTGCGGGCGCCCCTATAAGGACGACGATTGGAACGAGCAATGCCCTTGCGCTTCTGGATTCGGACCCTGGAACCGGTATTCCTCGTGGCCCTGGCCCTTGCCGTGTTCGTGGCCTGGCGCGCCGATCGGCGCGATCGCGCGCAACTCGCCTCCGAACTTGCGGCCACCAAACAATTGCTCGCCGCGGCCGACGCGCGCCAACACGACCGTGACGCCCGCCTCACGGAAACGCTCACCACTCTGGCCGCCCAAAAACGTGCCGTCAAAACTCCCGCGCAGATTGTGCGCGAACTCCCGCACGAAATCGGCCTGCCCGCTCCCATCGTCTTGCAGTCCGCTGCTGCAAACGCCTCCGTTCCAAATCAAACGGACAAGCCAGCCTCCGCCAACGCCAAGCCCGCGGACAATGCGAAGCAACCCGAATCCCGAGCCGTGATCCCCGCCGAAGATCTAAAACCGCTCTACGATTTCACCATCGATTGCAAAGCCTGCCAGGCGAAGCTAACCGCCGCGCAAGCCGATCTCACCGACGAAAAAATCAAAACGGCCGCGCTTGCCAAGGAACGCGACCACGCCCTCCAAACCGCCCGCGGCGGCAGCCCCTTTCGCCGTAT
This sequence comes from Candidatus Acidiferrum sp., assembly GCA_049644365.1. GTDB lineage: Bacteria > Acidobacteriota > Terriglobia > Acidiferrales > UBA7541 > Acidiferrum. Next base: position 37,427 of record JBARRT010000101.1, read on the forward strand.
CGCCCGCGCCGCCAAGTGGTTCGTCATCGGTGCCGCCGCCGGCGCCATCGCCGCCAAGTCCGCTCATTGATACGCTTTTCACAATTTCCGCACAATTCCTAGGGTATAATCCGCGCACTCACGCGCATCCGCGTCGCGCCCGAACATGCCGGAAATTGGAGCCACGTCAGGTCCCGAAGGGACACCCCTCCCAGGAAAAAAGCTCGATTCTTGGGGAGAAATCGCGTCGTATCTCGGCCGCGAAGTGCGCACCGTGCAGCGCTGGGAGCAAACCGAAGGCCTCCCCGTCCATCGCCACGAACATAAGAAAAAATCCACGGTCTACGCTTACGCGGGAGAACTCGACGCGTGGATAAAGCAGCGCCAGCCCAAGGACGACCCCGAAGCCGACGCCGCGTTCGTCCCCGAGCCGGATGTCGATGCTGCCGCGGAAAAAGAGAATGGCGAACCGATTCTTCCTGTCACTCCCGTCAAACCTGCACCGCGAACAGGAAAGCTGCTTACACTCCTGGTGGCCGCCGTCGCGATTCTTTGCATCGCTGTGTATGGCGCTTACCACTGGTTCCAGGTCCAGGCCATCACGCGGACGAAGGTTCGCCTTGTCGTGCTCCCGTTCAAGAACCTGAGCGGCGACGCCTCGCAGAACTACATCAGCGAAGGTCTGACCGAAGACATCACCACACAGTTGGGGCGTCTCGATCCAGTGCACCTGGGTGTAATAGCGCCAACGTCCGCGAAGATCATGGCGGGCCGGGCTGTCAAGGAAATCGGCGAAGGCCTTTCCGTGCAATATGTGCTCGAAGGCAGCGTGCAGAGCGTCGCGAATCGGGCGCGCATAGACGTTCAGCTGATTCAGGTCAGTGACGAAACCCCTATATGGTCGGATTCCTTCACGCGGGAACTCTCCGATTTTCTCCAAGTCGAGTCGGACGTCGCGGACATCATCGCGAGCAAAATGAAAGCAACTCTCCCGGTTCCTCCAGCGCCTGCACCCTCCCGCTCACAGCCGCCACTGCCGACGGCTGTCTCCGCTGAGGCCCTGGCCAAATCTCGCGACGACTATCTCCGCGGCAAATTCACATGGGGCAGCCGCTACGACGTGCCCGGCAGCATCCGTTACTTCGAACAGGCCATCCGGGAAGATCCCTCTTACGCGCTGGCGTATGCCGGGCTCGCTGGAGCCACGGCCCTGCTCGGACAGGTTCCCAACGATGGAATACCGCCTCGCGACGCCAAGCCCAAGGCGAAAGAAGCCGCGCAGCACGCATTGCAGCTTGATCCGCGCCTTGCAGAAGCCCATGCCGTACTCGGCAACGTGGCCATGAGCTATGACTGGGACTTAGCCACGGCGGAAAAGGAGTTGCAGCGCGCCATCGAGCTGAATCCCAACGACCCCAGCACCCACGAATGGTATTGCCACCTGCTCATCGTGGAACGCCGCAACGCCGAAGCGCTTACGGAAGTTCGCCACGCACTGGACCTGGACCCCGTCCATCCACTTTTTCACGCCGTCCTGGCCGAGACCTATTATTACGGGCGTGATTATGATTCGGCCATCGAAGAAGCCCAGCAGGTCGTCAAGCTGCGTCCGGATTTTCCGTATGCACAATTCTGGCTCGGCAGCGCTCTCCGCGAAAAGAAAATGTATCCCGAGGCAATCGCCGCGTTTCAGCGGGGTCGGGAGAATTCCCATGATCTCCCGTTCCTGGTTATGGCTTATGGCCACGCACAAGCCCTGGCCGGCAATGCCAAGGAAGCCCACGAAGCGCTCCGCAAGCTAGAACAGTTGAGTGGGACCCGGTTCGTTCCGCCCTTGTATCTCGCTGCGATCCACCTCGGCCTGGGAGAAAAGAACGAAGCCTTCCGCCTCCTCGAACTGGCCTACAAGGACCGCGTGGATCGTCTCATCTATCTCGGTGTCGACCCCATTGCCGACCCGATTCGCTCCGATCCGCGCTTTGCCCAGCTCCTTGCAAAGATCGGTGTGCACTAGCCCGTTCCGGGAGGACTCCCCCAAACCAGGGAGAGTCGTGCCGGTAGGGAAGTGCTTCCTGTCCGAGTGTTCGAGCTACTCTTGCTCGACCACAAGTTGTGCAGCGACTCCTGCGTGATCTGATGGCCAGAGTCCGCCCGGCGTTTTCGTGGCTGGGTCCACGCCGAAAAGTGCAATGTATTGTGCTTCGATGCTGCCTCGGGTCAGGATCAAGTCGATGCGCTGATAGAGCTGTGACACTGGATTGTTGTCAAACTGTGCTTGGCAGCAGGTGAATCCCGGAACGAGGTGTCGCCAAATGTCGTGGCCCGCGCGTCTCCGGAGAGCGCCTTTGCGGACGGACGGAATTGCGACCTGGGAACCTGATATCCAACCTCACCGCCCGGCCGGATCTCCATCGAAAGGCTGGCGCACCCCCCGCGCCAGCCTTTCCGAAACCCCTTGGGACTCTATTAAGGAAGACCTAAGAAGCCCTGGCAAACCAAAAAAAGATGTGTAAAAGGCAAAGACTCCGCTTGACAGCGCGTCCCATAAGTTATATTATGTTAACTACAAAATCAGGCTAAGCCTATGACCCGCTGGCACGAACGAAGGCCTTTTTTCCTGGCTTCCCTCTGCGATCCCTACTACTTCTGTTGAGCTTTTCCCGATTTTTGCTGTGCGAGTTCGTAGTTGATGTACTGCTCGAGGAGGCTTTGGTCGGCGCCGACCATGCGGCGTCCGTTGACAAAGACAGTTGGCGTGCTGTTGACTTCGAGGAGCTGGCCGTTAGCGCGGCTAGCTTCGATGGCCGCTCCTGGCTCCGGGCTAGCCATGCACGTCTTGAATGTCTCGCCATTTAGTCCGGATTGGGCCGCATAATCTGACAGCTTGGTCCAGGCGTTTGCAGCGGAGATGATTTCCTGATTGTCGTAGATTAAGTCATACATTTTCCAGAAGGCCTTGGGGTCCTGCTGGTAGGCGCACCGTCCCGCGATGGCCGCGGTGCGCGCCCAGGGATGAAGCTGTTCAAGGGGAAAGTCCTTGAACACCACGCGGACCTTGCCCGCGTAGTTCGGCAGGACTGCGCGCAAAACATCGTGCAGCTTCTTGCATACCGGGCACTCAAAATCCGAATACTCCACCAGGGTGACGGGAGCATTCTTGTCGCCTACCGAAGGCGCATCGTTCATTTGGATCTGCGCGCGAGTTTCGGCCAGCGGATCCTTCGTCATGTCAGAAAGGTCCCCGCGAAAGAGAAACTTGCCGTCCTTGCTGACATAAAACTTCACTGTCTGCTTGTTGCCCTCGATCACGACATCAATATTGGTCTCTAGAATCCCTTCGACGGCGGTGCCCTTCAGGGGGCCGGCCGCAACCTGCACATTGGGTCCGAACGCATAAACATTTCGTAGATAAGCTTCGATGTTTTTCTGTGTTTGCGACGAAGCACTCGAACCTGCATTCCCAGCCGGCGAGCTGTTCTGCTGGGCGTGCGTGGCGGCGGCCGAGAGGATGAATGCTAGAGCGGCTGCAAGTATCGTAGCTTTTTTCAAGTGCACCTCTAGTCTCAGGGAATGAATTTCTGTGCGATCGGGAATGGCCTGCCGAAACCAAAGGCGCGCGAAGTGATTTTCAATCCCGGTGCGGCCTGTTTGCGCTTGTATTCGCTGCGATCCACCTTGAGTGCGATGTCGCGCACCATCTTCAAATCGAATCCGTAATGATCGGCGATCTCCTGCGGGCTGCGCAAGTCCTCAATGTACGCCTTCAGGATGCGGTCGAGCACGTCATAGGGCGGCAGGCTGTCTTCATCTTTCTGATTGGGCCGCAATTCGGCCGATGGCGGCTTCTCGATGGTCGAGCGGGGAATCAGTTCCCTTTCGCGGTTAATCCACCGCGCCAGCTCGTACACCATCAGCTTCGGCACATCGGAAATAACGGCAAGTCCTCCGGCCATGTCGCCGTACAGCGTGCAATAACCCACGGCGATTTCCGATTTGTTTCCCGTGCTAAGCACCATCGAACCGAATTTGTTGGAGAGCGCCATCAAGTAATTCCCGCGGATGCGCGCTTGAATGTTTTCCTCCGCCACGTCCGCCGGCCGGTTTGCGAACACGGGGGCCAGCGAGTGCAGGTACTCTTCAAAAACTTCAGTGATGGGCACCGTAACCAACTGGATGCTGAGATTCTTTGCCAGTGTAACAGCGTCGGCCTTGCTGCCCTCGGATGAAAACGGCCCCGGCATGGAAACTCCGAGCACATTCTCCGCCCCGAGAGCATCCACCGCGATCGCTGCCACCACGGCGGAATCAATTCCTCCGCTCAATCCGACGAGCACCTTTTTGAAGCCGCATTTCCGGACGTAGTCGTACGTCCCGGTGACCAGCGCACGATAGGCATAGGCGATTTCTTCGTGCGGCAACGCGTGGAGTTCTCCTTGCCCCGTAGCGGTGTCGAACAGTACGAGGTCCTCCCGAAACGCAAATGCTTGGGCAGCGACCTTGCCGTCCGCGGTCAGCGCCATGCTGGCCCCGTCAAAAATGAGGCTGTCGTCACCCCCAACCTGATTCACGTAGATGACCGGGCGGCGATGAGTGATCGCGATCGACCGAAGCATTTCAAAGCGCAACGAACGCTTGTCAATGGTGTAGGGCGAAGCTGATATATTCAGCAGTACGGTAGTTCCCTGCCCAATAATTTCTGTCACGGGGTCGCGGTCGTAAAGGCGGTTGGCCCAGAAGTTTTTATCGTTCCAGACATCTTCGCAAATCGTGATGCCCAGTTGCTCGCCGTTAAAGCCGAATACCGTTTGCCGTTCCGCCGGCTGAAAATAGCGCGATTCATCGAAGACGTCATACGTGGGAAGCAGCATCTTGCTTTGCTCGAAAACCACGCGCCCGCCGCAAATGAGCGCTGCCTTGTTGGCGATGGACTTCCCTGTCCCGTTCTTTACCCGGCCGGCGTAACCCACAATCGAAGACAGTGGAATTTTTGCAGCAAGGTCTTTCAACTCTTTGTGGTTGCGCTCGATGAAAGCGGGGCGCTCCAGAAGATCTTGCGGCAGATAGCCGCAGAGGCAAAGCTCGGAAAATACGGCGAGTTCGGCGCCGCGTTGCTTGGCTTGCGCCGCAAGGCTCAGAATGCGAGCCGAATTTCCTGCGAAGTCGCCGACGGTAGGATTGAACTGCGCGAGCGCTATTTTCATGCCCGGGCTTTAGAATACGTTTGGTTTTCGCGGATTGCAAACGGCGGCACGATTTCTTTCTGCTCGTTGCGTCGCAATGTCCGATCAATTCCGGCTTTTTTGTTTCCGCGCCAGCAGGCTGGCAATTCCCTGCCCGGCCCGCAGTTCGCGATGGAAAATCACGCGGAGCCCCGGAAATGCATTTCGAAGTTCGCCGGAGCTCAGAAGATACTCCGGATTCCGCGGCCCCCCGTCAAATGCAAGCTGGGCCTGCGTAAACGTCTCAAACAGCAGGAAGCCGCCCGGCCGAAGCGCTCGCTCCAATTCCAGAAAAAGCGATCGCTGCAAATATTGAACGCACAGAATCAACTCGAAGGCGTTTTCCGGAAGCTGTAACTGCTCGAGGTCCGCTTGCACCAGGTCTATTCCGCCATGATGGCGTTTGACGATTCGCTCTGCACTGCTGATGCGGCGAATTGGAATCCCCTCCGCACGCGCACGCGCCTCGAGCACTTCAAGCCCTGCGCCGGACCAATCCACGGCGGTGACGTGCTGGCCGCGCGCACCCAGGAGGAACGAGTGCCTGCCGGTGCCGCATGCCACATCCAATGCAGGCCCGCGCGGCAACAACGGCAAGAGTTCCCCTACGATGCTGGCAGGCTCAGCGGATTGCGCCGCAGGCGTAAGCCTATACTTTTCATCCCAATCCGATTGGCTCGACGACATAAAAAAGGCTCCTGAACGTAACGCTCAGGAGCCACGAAATAGTTTGGAAGCGTGCCTTGCGATTCGGCTTCCGCAGTTAGACGCTGAAGGAACTGCCGCAGCCGCACGTGCTCTTCACGTTGGGATTATTAAATTTGAATCCCGCACCTTCGATGGTTTCGATGTAATCGATCTCAATGCCTTCGAGGTACATGGAACTCATCTGGTCCACCGCAACCTTCAAACCGTCAAACTCGAAAATCTGGTCCGCATCCGTGGTCTGGTTCTCAAACGCCATGTGGTACTGGAAACCCGAGCAGCCGCCGCCGACTACTGCCACGCGCAGCGCGACCGGCACCGGCGTCTGCATGTTCATGATTTCCTTGACCTTAGTACTTGCAACGGGCGTCAAATTGATCATAGCTTCCTTTGGCCTCCGCTCGCAGGCGCACCTGCGATGCTCACAACCCACTCAGTATAGCAAAATTCCGCAACTGCTGCACCGCATCCCTTTCCTGTCGCGCAACGCCAACTGGCCCGCGTTTCGACAAGGTCGGACGCTTCGCATACAATATGATGCTTCTATGAGACATAAAGTCACCTTGATCCCCGGCGAAGGAATCGGGCCGGAAGTGGCCGCGGCCACGCGCCGCATCCTGGAAACCGCGGGAGTTCAAATCGATTGGGAAGAGCTCGAAGGACGCACCGACAAGACTACGGAGCGCGGACAGCTCGTCAATCAATTGGCCGTGGAATCAGTCCGAAAAAATCACGTAGCGCTGAAGGGGCCCATGGCCACAGCCATCGCGGGCGGCGCACCCAGCGTCAATGTGGCGCTACGCAAAACGCTCGATCTTTACGCGAATCTGCGCCCCGTAAAAAATCTGCCCGGAGTGAAATCGCATTTCGACAACGTGGATCTAATCATCGTGCGAGAAAACACCGAGGATTTATATTCAGGACTCGAGCATGAGGTTGTCCCTGGCGTGGTCGAGAGCCTGAAAATCATCACGGAGAAGGCTTCGACCCGCATCGGCCGGTTTGCGTTTGAATACGCCAAACGCCACGGCCGTAAAAAGATTCACGCCATTCACAAAGCGAACATTATGAAGCTTTCCGACGGGTTGTTCCTACGGTCGGTACGGGCAGTGGCGGCGCAGTTTCCTGACATCGAATACAAGGAGTTGATTGTCGACAACGCTTGCATGCAGATCGTCATGGACCCGCAACAGTTCGATGTGCTCTTGCTTCCAAATCTGTACGGCGACGTGATGAGCGATCTGGCTGCCGGCCTGGTAGGAGGACTCGGCGTGGTGCCTAGCGCCAACATCGGCGACGACTGCGCGATGTTTGAAGCCGTCCACGGTACCGCGCCCGATATCGCCGGCAAGGGACTCGCAAATCCAACAGCCCTCTTGATGAGCGGCATTCTGATGCTCGACCACCTCGGAGAGCGCACCACCGCGCGCAGGATTGAAGTGGCGCTGGAAAAGGTCTACCGCGAAGCGAAGCACACCACGCGCGACGTCGGTGGACCCGCCGGGACGGATGAATTTGCCGAAGCCGTCATCGCCGCTCTTCCTCCGAAATAATTCGCTCCAGACCTCGTTTGCCCCTTTTCTGGAGCCCGCTTACACTCTTTCCTTTCGCTCTTCGCCCATGACTGCCCTCCAAACGCTCCGTGCCGAATTCCGCCCGACCCTCCGGCTGGCTATCCCGCTCGTTCTCGCCGAACTCGGCTGGATGAGTATGGCCATTGTGGACACAATGATGGTGGGCCGCTTGCCCAACAGCGCGACGGCCATTGCCGCGGTCAGCCTCGGCGGCATTCTCGTTCACGTTCTGGCCTTCTTTGGCGGTGGACTTCTCGTCGGATTGGACACCCTTGTTTCGCAGGCCTTCGGAGCCGGGCAGCGTGAGGATTGCCATCGTTCGCTTGTGCACGGTATCTACCTCAGTCTGGCCCTCACACCGTTTCTCATGGCGCCCGTCTGGTTCTTTGATTCCCTGCTTCGCTATGCGCGCATCTCGCCGGACATCATCGCTCTCGCGGTCCCTTACTCCAAAGCCATGGCCTGGGGCACGTTGCCGCTGCTTCTCTATTTCGCCGTGCGGCGATGCATGCAAGGGATGAACATGGTGCGTCCCATTGCATTTGCTCTTGTAACCGCGAACCTTATCAACGCCGGCGGCAACTGGCTCCTCATCTACGGCAGGCTCGGCGCGCCAGCCATGGGAGCCGTCGGCTCGGGTTGGTCCACGGCCTGGGCACGCATCTATCTCGCGGCGGTCCTTGTTGGCTACCTGCTCTGGTACGACCACAAACATCGCACTCGTTTGCTGCGCACGCCCATTCAGCCGGATCTGATGCGCATCCGTCGTCTGATCGCTCTAGGTTTTCCCGCGGCCATGCAGATTAGCCTGGAGATTGGAGTTTTTGCGTTGGTCACTGCGCTGATAGGGCGTCTCGGAGCGGTTTCGCTTGCCAGCCACCAGATTGCGCTGAACACCGTTTCCCTGACCTATATGGTTCCGCTGGGCATTTCGTCGGCCGCCGCCGTGCGTGTCGGCCAGGCGATCGGCCGCAGAGACCCGCAAGGAGCAGCCGATGCCGGCGGCAGTGCCATTTTCTTCGGTGCACTGTTCATGACCATTGCAGGGATCTCTCTGTTGCTTTTTCCGCGCGGGATTGCGCGGCTCTACACGCCCGACGCGGCGATCATCCGCAGCACCGTGCTCCTCCTGGCGGCCGGTGCTGCGTTTCAATTGTTCGACGGCATTCAGACGGTCGCGACCGGCGCGCTGCGCGGAGCAGGCGACACGCGCACGCCCATGCTCTGTCATTTCACAGCGTATTGGATCATCGGCCTGCCCCTGGGTGCCTGGTTGTGCTTCCGCAAAAACATGGGAGCCTTCGGATTGTGGGCGGGCCTCAGCCTGGCGCTCATCTTGATCGGGATCGTTCTGCTCTTCGCTTGGCGCCGCACGGTTCGCCGTTTGATGCGTTTGTCCGCCCGGGAACCGGCGCGTTAGTAAACTTCACAGCTTGGGGTCATGGAGAAAGTCTTCGCTAGCTACATCTTGTAGCGGCCGAGGTCGTCGTCGGAAAGGCCCTCGAGGTAGGAGCGGAGCTGCTCGTTGGTGTTGCGTTCGGAAAACGCGCTGGAGATTTTGGAATTTTTCAAAACGGCTTCGTCCACGAAGATGGGGCAGTCCATCCGAAGGGCAAGGGCTAACGCATCGCTCGGACGCGAATCGATGGTCATCATCTGTCCTTCGCGTTCCACCCAGATCAGTGCGAAGAAAGTGTCGTCCTTCAAGTCGTTCACGACGATCTTTTGCACGCGCACGTCAAGACCCAGCAAAACATTTTTCAGTAGGTCGTGGGTCATCGGGCGCGGCGTTTGCACTTTCTCGATTTCCAGCGCGATAGCGTTCGCTTCGTACACGCCGACCCAGATCGGGAGGATCGCCTGCCCCTGCACATCCTTCAGCACTACGATGGGCATGTTCGTGACGGGATCCATCATCAGGCCGCGGATTTTCATCTCCACTTCCATTGAGGCCTCCCTGATCTAAAAGACCTGCTCGCCCGCCAGATTGTTCGGACCCGCTCCCGTAACGTGAACCTGGACGTAGGTTCCCAGAAGCTCGTTCGCTTGGGAAGCAAAATTAATCACGCGGTGCGACGTTGAATACCCGAACCACTGGTTTTCGCGGCGCGATTTTCCGCTGACCAGCACCTCAAACGTCTTTCCGAGCAGTGCTCCGTGCTTTTTCGTTTGAATTTCGCGCTGTTTGTCTTGTAACGCCGCCAGCCGCCGGCCCTTTTCTTCTTCTGGAATCGCATCCGGCATCGCGAGGGACGGCGTGTTCGGCCTCGGTGAATACTTGAAGGAAAACAAATTGTCGTATTGCACTTCATCCAGCAAGTTCAGGGTCTCTTCGAAATCGGATTCCGTCTCCCCCGGAAAGCCCACGATGATGTCGGTCGTGATAGCGATGGGCCGGCTCGCGCCCCGCATCATAGCGATCTTTTCCAGGTACTCTTCGCGCGAATACGAGCGCTGCATTGCTCGCAGCACTTTCGTCGAGCCGGATTGCACCGGCAAATGCACGTGGTCACAAATCTTCGGCTGCGATTCGATCGCCTCGACAATGTCTTTCTCGAAGTCGCTCGGATGCGATGTCGTAAACCGCACTCGCCGAATTCCCCGAACGTCGGCGACGGCCAGCAGCAACTCCGAGAAACGCATCCGTTTTGGCGTAGGATCGGCATAAGAGTTGACCGTTTGCCCGAGAAGTTGAACTTCGGAATAGCCCAGGTCAGCGAGTTGACGGACTTCCCGCAAGATCGCATCGCTGGCGCGGCTACGCTCCGGGCCCCGCGTGTAGGGCACGACGCAGTAGGAGCAGGCTTTGTCGCAGCCTTCGATGATGGTCAGGTAGGCGCGCCAGGGATTGTCGCGCCGCGTCACCTCGGTTTCAAACGTTTCGTCGGTGTCCGTATCCAGGCCCGTGACGCGCTGATTCCCTGCTTCCAGTTGCGCGATCATCTCCGGAAGTTTGCTATAGCTCGCCGAGCCGCACACCAGGCTCACCCAAGGAGCGCGCGTGAAGATGCGTTCGCCCTCCTGCTGCGCCACGCAGCCCAGCACGCCGATGATCTTGCCTTCGCTCTGCTTTTCGCGATATTCCCCCAGCCGCGAAAAAACTTTCTGCGCCGCCTTTTCCCGGATACTGCAAGTATTGTAGAGAATCATGGAAGCGGCTTCCGGCGTCTCCACCTGCCGGTATCCCCGGGACAGCAGGACGCCGGCGACTTTCTCCGAATCGTGATCGTTCATCTGGCAGCCGAAGGTCTCCAGAAAAAAGGTTCCTCGCCCTTCGCCGGTCACACCCTTAACCACGCCGGAAAATGCAGGTTGGCCGGTGAGTCTCTCCAGACCGATGTCAAACAGACGGCTCATGCTGAATTCGCAGTTTAACACACCTCCTAGGTGCGGCATGCTCGCTGTTGCAGCCTGTTCAGCGCGCTATCTTGTGTTTCCCTATATGCATCAAAATAAGAAACACACGCATCCTATTGGTTGCAGCCTCTAGGTGCGTATGCTACGTTTCTTAAGCCCAGAGAAATTTTGTTCTCACTGAGGGGTACATCATTTTTCTGTTCACAACGATTTTTGCCACTGATCTCTTCGAGATTCTCAAACAGACCGGCTGGGTCGCGCGCGGAGTTTTGGCGCTTCTCCTGATGTTCTCCGTCATTTCCTGGGCGATGATTCTCCAAAAGCTGGGAGTCTTCGGCCGCATTCGCAGGCAGAGCGACCAGTTTCTTCGCATCTTCCGCGCCACGCGCGGCGTTGCGAACCCGCAAGCGCTGGCTTCCGCGGGCTCCCCGTTTTCAACGGTCTACGCGGCAGGCTATCGTGAGCTGCAGAGTCAGGTCGGGGGCAGCACCGGCAATCCGCACCCACCCAAGCTCAAAAGTTTGCAAGCTGTAACGGTTAGCATGCAATTGGCCGCCGCCGACGAAGTTCGCCGCGTCGAAAAGGGCATGTCCTGGCTGGCGACCACCGGCTCCGTAACTCCCTTCATCGGTCTCTTTGGAACGGTGTGGGGCATCATTGACGCCTTCTCCGGCCTGGGCAGCGCCGGCGCCGCCAGCCTTCGTGCGGTTGCTCCCGGCATCGCGGAAGCCTTGGTGACCACGGCCGCCGGCCTCGCGGCGGCGATCCCGGCCGTCATTTTCTACAATCAATTTTTGCAGAATATTCGCGATCTCGGGCAGCGACTGGACACGTTCGCGCTGGAAGTCTCCGCGCAAATTGAAAAAACATTTAACTAGGATTCGGCGGCCGTCCTGACCCGGCCGCATTTAGAGATCCAGAGAAGATGGCGCAACTTTCCAAATCGACGCAGACTTCGCTCTCCGAGATCAACATGGTCCCGTTTGTGGACGTGGTTCTCGTGCTGCTGATCATTTTCATGATCACTGCCCCGATCCTTCAATCCGGCATCGAGGTCGACGTTCCCAAAACCCGCACGGTCAAGGAAATCAATCAGGAGCGCCTGGTCGTCACCGTGGACAAGGCGCAGCGCATCTATCTTGGCAACGAGCCCATCAACATTCATCAACTCGGTTCACGAATCAAGTCGCAATTGAAAAACAGGCAGGAAGGTGTCTTCCTCCGCTGCGATGAAACAGTTCCCTTCGGCAGCTTTGCCGCCGTTGTGGACGCGCTCCGGCAATCCGGCATCAATAACATCAGCATCGTCACCGAGCCCATCACCAATCGCGCGCGCACTCAATAAGCATGACTACCGCCGTCGCCAATCCGCAAGACCAGAGCCTCCGGCAGTTCCTCATCTATTCCATCATCATGCACACGAGCGTCGCCTTGGTGATTGCCGTTTCGGCTTATATTCAATTTCGAGAGAATCGTTGGGGCGGCATCGGAGGCGAACTCGGCGGCACGAAAGTGAGTCTGGTCAGCGCCGCCGGCATCCCCATGCCAAAAGAAACGGTCGTCACCGAGAGCAAGGCCGTGGATCCGACCAAGGGTCTCTACAAAGAAGAACCGCCAAAACCACCTGAGCCTAAGACCGACGCCACGAAAATCCCCAAGTTTGAAAAAGAAAAGCCTCTGCCGCCTTCGCGTCCCTCCAGAACATTGGAAAATAAGACGCCTCCGCCAGAGAACGCCGTCCCTTACGGCAAGGGCGGCAATCCCGATCTTCCGACAGGATATTCACAAACGCCAGGTGGCGGTTCGAGCGGCGTTAGCGTCCAAGGCCAGGGTGGCGCCGATTTTGCTTCTCGCTACGGCTGGTACATCGAAGCCGTGAAGAACAGAATTTACGGGAACTGGCAGCAGTGGACCATTGATGCCGCCGCTCGCGCGTCGCGAACCATGCATTGCTCGATTACTTTTACAATCAATCGTGACGGCACGCTCAAGGACGCGCGCATTTCCGAATCCAGTGGAAATACGTCTTATGACAATTCAGCATTGCGTGCCGTCCTGAGCTCCAATCCCGTAACAAAACTGCCCGGTGATTATTCTGGCGGGTATGTCGTCGCGACGCTGGATTTTAATCCGCCGTCGATTCGATGAGGAGTGGTCTATGTTCGTTGCAGCTAACAAACATGTCGGAGGTGAGGGTGCATTTAAGACTCAGAAGTCTTAGTTCATGTTTGATTCTCGCCTTCCTCGTTCTGGGCGCGAAGCCTGCCGTGGCCCAGGATTGGTTTCGCACCGCGATCGGCATGGACGCCAACAAACCTCGCCTGGCCATCGCCGACTTCGCAGCCCGTTCCGACTCCGCCAAGCCTCATGCTTCCCTTTTCACGAAGGTCGTTCGCGACGACCTTCAATTCAGCGGCATCCTCGAACTCGCCAGCCCCAGTTTCTATCCGCCGCAAGCCCCCAGCATTCCCGCCGAACTGAAGCCTGCTGTTTGGATCGATCCCCCCACAAACGCCAATTTCCTCGGTTTTGGTAATCTCTCCGAGTCCACCGCCGAAGTAGCCATTGAAGCCTGGCTCTACGATGTTCGCAGCCCTTCCTCACAAGCCGTGGTTGGCAAGGTCTATCGCGGTGCACCGACCGATGCGCAAGTGCGTAAATTCGCCCATCAATTCGCGGACGAAATTATCAGCAAGCTTTCTGGCGGCCTCCCCGGCGTAGCCGCAACGCAAATCGCTTTCGTCAGCTCGCGCGGCGGCGCCAAGGAAATTTGGGTGATGGATTACGACGGCTCCAACCAGCGCCCGCTCACTTCCCTGAAATCGATTTCGCTCACGCCGCGTTGGTCGCCCGACGCTTCACGCATCGCCTTCACCTGCTTCGCTCCCAACCTCGGCCTCACCAGCGCGCAGATCTGCATGTTTTCCATGGACACCGGCAAACTCGTTTCGTTTCCCCGCTTCCGCGGCACAAATATCACTCCTGCCTGGTCGCCTGACGGGACGCAGATTGTCTTTTCGTCCTCGATGCAGGGCAATCCCGAACTTTACGTAACGGACGTCAACGGTGGCCGCCCTAAACGCTTGACCATGGTCAATGGCGCGAGCATGTCTCCCAGTTGGAATCCAAAGACCGGCCAGACCATCGCTTTCGTCAGCGATCGTGGCGGCACTCCGCAGCTTTATCTGATGAATTCCGACGGCACCAGCACTGCAAAACTGGACCTCCCCGACAAGGGCTACGTCATTGATCCGGCTTGGGCGCCGAACGGCCAGCTCCTGGCCTTCAGTTGGCGCCGCCCCAATGACAACTACGACGTTTACATTATGGACGCCGCGACCCAGCAGATTGTTGAGTTGACCCGCGACCAGGGCCGCAACGAACGCCCGAGTTGGGCCCCCGATGGCCGCCACCTCGTCTTCGAATCCACCCGCGGAGGTTCGCGGCAGATCTGGTCCATGCTTGCCGACGGTTCCCAGCCTCGCCAGTTGACCACCGCCGGCCACAACGAGTCGCCCAACTGGTCGACCCGGTAGGATGGCCAAGGAGTGTGGCGTTCAAATGTGCAGGCTATTTTTAATATATCGTGATACGAGATATTACCCGGACCCAGCCCGCTGGTGTTAGGATATTGGCTCTGGTGGGACGAACACGGGAATTTCACTGAGGAGGAATCTGCATGAGACTGGTTTCACGCTCGCATTATCGCACCGGCCTGATCGCGGCGCTTGTCGCCGTTGCTTTTACCTTTGGTTGCGCTAAGAAGCCCCTCCCGCAAAAACCAGCAGCAACCGCCCCCGCTCCTGCTGCGGTGCGTCCAACAGTGACGTTGCAGGCCAGCCCTACCTCCATCAACAAGGGCGAATCCTCGACCTTGAGCTGGAATTCCACCGACGCGACAGAACTCTCGATCGCTCCGGAAGTCGGAGCCGTCACCGCTCAGGGTTCGACAAAGGTTTCTCCCGCCGATTCGACGACCTACACGATCATGGCCTCCGGTCCCGGCGGCTCCGCTACCGCCACCGGAACCGTCTCCGTGAATGCGCCACCGCCGCCGCCGCCACCGCCAACAGGGCCCACGGACGACGAACTCTTCTTGAGAGAAGTGCGCGATGCCTATTTCGACTTCGATAAGGCTGATATTCGTCCTGACGCCCGCGCCGCGCTCTCGACAACTGCGGATTTCCTGAAGAAGTATCCGCGGTTCAAGGTAACCATCGAAGGCCACTGCGACGAGCGTGGTTCGACGGAATACAACCTTGGACTCGGCGACCGCCGCGCCAGCGCCGTAAAACAGTTCCTTGTGTCGCTCGGCATTTCTGCGGACCGGCTGAGCACCGTCAGCTACGGCAAGGAAAAGCCCTTCTGCATGGAGAGCAACGAGTCTTGCTGGCAGCAAAACCGCCGCGGTCACTTCGTGAAGGCGAACTAACCGGCCCCGGGCCGCTGTTCGCTACGATGACCGATTGTTGACTTCCAGAGCTGCGGGGCCCGGCAACCCCTTGCCCGCCCGCAGCTCTCTTAGTTAGAGTGAAAACTTACTTCCCTGGCCGGTATGATTTTGCTGGCCGCCCTGCGGCTGTCTATTTTTTGAAGCCTTTCGGAGCTTTAGGAGGATTGCTTATGCGTATGCGTAATGTCGCCATGTTTAGCGCCGCCATTCTGGCCGGCGCACTCGCGGGAAGCCTGGTCGGTCCGCGCCCCGCCGAGGCCGTCGCGCGGGAGCTCATCGAGCTGCAGCGCGACGTCACCTCCCTGCTTCAGGGCCAGAAGGATCTCGCCACTCAGGTCACGCAGGATCACACGGGCATGCGCACCATCGTCGACCAAACCAATTCGAGCCTCGGCAAACTCGAAGGCACCATGGGCTCGCTCCAGAAATCCGTCCAGGATGTTCAGGCGAATTCCGGCGCGCGCCTTGACACCATGTCCACGCAGGTCCAGGGACTCTCGGACAACCTCGAGGAAATCAAGTCGCGCCTCGGCAAGCTCAACCAGCAACTCGTCGATCTCCAGAATTCCGTCCAAAGCGTAGACGCCAAGCTCTCCGGCGCGTCCCCGGCTACGGGAACCGCGAGCCCCACTGCTTCCACGGCTGGCTCCCCCGCTATGCCCGCCGGCGCGCCTTCCGCTGACACGCTCTATTCCAACGGTCTCCGCGACATCACCAGCGGCAAATATGATCTCGCCCGCTCCGAATTCCAGGACTACCTCAAGTATTACGGTGACACCGACCTCGCTTCCAACGCCCAGTTCTATCTCGGCGAGATTTCCTTCAAGCAAAAGCAGTTTGCCGATGCCGTCGCCTCCTACGAAAAAGTTCTAACCAACTATCCAAAAAGCTTCAAGCTCGCACCCGCGCGCCTCCGGAAAGGCATGGCGCTCATTGAGCTTGGCCAAAAGAACAACGCCGTCCGCGAATTCCGCGAGGTAGTCCGGCGCTATCCCGGTACGGAGGAAGACCGCCAGGCCCGCGCCAAACTCAAGGAACTCGGCGTCGCCGTCACCGCCACCCGCTAGCTCCTCGCCCCTCGCCCACCGCGTCACATCAGGGCCACCCACTGTCAGATTTTTCTCTGCGCTCAAAATCCTCGCGACGTGAATGCTCTGCAAACTTCAGGCCGCCGGGTGTCGGCAGGCTGACATTCGTGTCCACAGGGCTGACACAAAATTTAGCGGAGTGCCACACCTAGGTGGCTTCCGGACTTGGAATCTCCGCTAAACCACTCATTTTCAATGTCAATCGTTCGAGAGCTCAGGACGAAGGCGATTGGAAGGTGACATGCCCCAAGAAATCACTCGGTCCGTGGAGGATCAAATGCGAGCAATCATTCCTTGTCTTATGGCTGTCAGCCTCTTTGCCTGCAACCCTTCATGGGCTGCCGGAGAGGACGACAGAAACGAGCGGTCAAACGAGAAGAGCAGTCCTGCAGCTGAGAAAAAACCGAGTGAGACCGCCAAGCCCGGAACACCAGCGGCCCCAAACCCGGCGATTGAGTCGGAATTGAAACAACTGAGGCAGCTTGTGCAGGAACAGGCCGAGCAACTTCGCGGACTACAGCAGCGATTGGCGGACGTGGAAGGAGAAGTAGCGGTTGGTAAATCGGCTTCGACCGACGGAGCGGCCTCCGCAACATCCGCAGTGCAGCCCGCGACGCCGGCGGATTCCGCCGCCTCTTCAGCGCCGCATGCGGCTCACCAAAGGAACGACGGGGATCAGGAAAAGAAGGCATCCCCACTGTATTTTGAAATCGGAAAGGCAAAGTTTACGCCCGGCGGCTTCGTGGATTTCACGTCGATTACCCGCAGCACGAACCTGGGAAGCGGAATCGCGACTTCCTTCGGATCTATCCCGTACAGCAATACGACGCAAGGCCGTTTGAGCGAATTCCATTTCTCGGCGCAGTACTCGCGGCTGAGCCTGAAAGTAGATGCTCCGGTGACCGATACCACGTCCCTGACGGGCTACGTCGAAAGTGACTTTCTCGGCTACCAGCCGGCAAACGCTTATATCACTGCAAATAGCAACTCGCTGCGCATGCGCCTATTCTGGGCGCAGATAAAGCACGGTAAATGGGACGTTCTTGGTGGACAGGAGTGGTCGCTTCTGACTCCTAACCGCGTGGGGCTCTCGCCGTTGACTTCAGACGTATTTGTTACTCTTGATGAGGACCCCAACTTTCAGGCGGGCCTCACGTGGGCGCGCCAGGCACAGTTCCGCGTAACCTATCACCCCACTCAGAAATGGGCCGTCGCCGTGTCCTTGGAAAATCCGCAGCAATTCGCGCCCGCATCAGTGGTCTTTCCTTCGACCACGTACCTCGCCCAATTTGACAACGGTAGCAGCGCGACAAATGCCCCTAGTGCCGCGACCAACACGTTTGTTCCCAATCTCCACCCAGACGTCATCGTGAAAACCTCCTACGACACACAATTCAGGGAACATCCGTTTCATATCGAAGTGGCTGGCTTGCTGCGAAGCTTCCGGGTGCTGAACACCCTCGCCACGCCGAGCCACACGGATGCGGTCATCGGTGGTGGGGGCTCCATCAACCTTAATTTTCAGCTGATTAAGAATCTTACTTTCGTTGCCAGCTCGTTTTATAGCGACGGAGGCGGGCGGTACATTTTCGGCTTAGGACCCGACGCGATTGTAAAGCCGAATGGAAATGTTTCCGCGGTGCACTCTGGTTCCGGCATAGCTGGTTTGGAGTGGCAGGCCACTCCGCGATACATGTTGTACTCCTACTACGGAGGTGCCTACTTCGGCCGCAACTATGGATTCCTGCCAGCTGCGGGAAGTTCTTGCGCCGGAGTCGCCGGATTCAGTTGCGTCGGTTTTGGCTTCCCCGGCTCTGCGAACAGTTCCAACCGTGCGGTCCAGGAAGCTACCTTTGGAGCGATTCCCACGCTGTGGTCAAACCCCAACTACGGAAAGCTCCAGGTGATCACGCAATATTCCTACTTGGTGCGAAGTCCGTGGTCGGTCACACCGCTAGCACCGAAAAACGCCCATCTGAGCATGGTTTATGCCGGCCTTCGTTACATACTGCCGTGACGCGGTCTGCCTCGAGAAAGACCATCTCTAATTGGCAACCAGTTGATAGCTAACAAACGCAAACTGTCGCCCATCTGGCGACCAGGAAGGCACATTGATTGTTCCCTGCCCGCCAAACAGTTTTGCCAGCACGCTGATCTTCTTATCCTTTAGCGACATCAACCGCAGCATCACGTCTTTGTTTTCCGGATGGCCGGTCACGCTCGCGTCATACGTCAGAAAGACCATTTGCTGACCATCCGGCGAAATGTGCGGAAACCAGTTGTTGAAGTCGTCGAACGTCACCTGCTCCTGCTCGCTTCCATCGGCCCGCATCCGCCAGATCTGCATATGCCCAGTGCGCTCGGAGTTGAAATAGATATATTTCCCGTCCGTCGAATATTCCGGGCCATCGTCGAGGCCCTTGGCCGTCGTCAATCGCGTTTCTTCCCCGCCTGCCACTGGAATCGTGTAAATGTCGAATTCATCATTCCTCTGACCAACGAACGCCAGCGTCTTTCCGTCCGGCGACCACCCATGCCAGTACGAGGGAGACTTCTGCGTGATGCGCCGCGGCGTCCCGCCGCCGATGGGCACGATATAGATGAGCGAACGATGCTCCTCCTCCTGCGATTGATCGCTGATGACCATCTGCGTGCCATCCGGCGAAATCCCGTGGTCGTTGTTGCAGCGGATTGCGAAGCCCGTATCAATGATCTGCGGAGTCCCGCCCGTCACGGCAATTTTCTCGATGCGCCCGTTCCGATTGAACAAAAGATTCTTGCCGTCCGGCATCCAATTGGGTGCTTCAAACCGCTCCGGAGCTACGTAAACCACACGCCGGTCCGTGGAAGCCACTGTAATAATCTCCAGCGTGCTGTAAAGCGTGGATTGCGCCGCGGTCACCGGTGCTGCTCCTTTCAGCTCGACATTTGAAAACACCGCTTTCTCCACGACATCCTTGTCGTGGCTGCAGACGCCGATCCCCACATAAAACGGCTCTTTCAGCGCGATCCGCGTGGATCCGCCCGCCAGATGAAATTTACCGTCCGCGTCGGCCAACGATATCGTGAAATACGCGCCGCGCTTCTCAATGCGCAGCCGCTTGGGAGCGGATACGCTTGCCTGAACTTCATGCGTCGCCGCGCCCTTTTCTTCGCGATACTGCAGCGAAGTCAGGCCGCTCCCATGCAGCGCCACATCCGCGTACGCGGAATCTGCGTCGAGGCTCTGCCGCACCATGAGCACCGCCTTGCGATGCTCGTTCACGCCCTTGCCGACAAAAGAAATGTCCGCCGTCAGCTTCACGTCTCCCGAAACTTTCTTCCAAGCGAATTGGAACCCATCTGTCGCAAACCACATGTTCTCGCCGCTGCCCGAGATCGTGTAGCTCCGCTTGGCTGCATCGTATTCCACGGACCCCGCGTGTGGCACAGCTCCTACGTCTCCGCGGCCTTCGAACAATCCGATGGGTGTTTCCGCCGTCAAGTTCGCTGATTGCGCCCAAGCGCCGTCCTTTGCGGCAAATCCCAACACGAAAGCGCAGGCAAGCGCCATCAACCAAACGTTCTTCATTCTGTCCACGGGGAAACCTCCAATTGTCGAAAAGTAGCCAAACGTTAGGATGCCGCACTTCAATTGTCAATTCTTGCTCTCACTGGGCGCGCAGCGCGGACTCCGCCCATACTTCCCGCTCTTTGCTCCTTGCTCTCCCTCTTATTTCCCTTTTCCTCTCTCGCATGCTATCTTCGCCATCGCAGGGGGAATTTCCATGTCTGTCAACAAAGTGATTCTCGTCGGCCGTCTGGGCCGCGATCCCGAAACGCGCTACACCGGCGGTGGCCAAGCCGTCGCCAATTTCTCCGTGGCCACGGACGAAACCTACAAAGACCGCAACGGCGAAAAGCAAAAGCGCACCGAGTGGCACAAAATCGTCGTCTGGGGCAAGCAAGCGGAGATCGCGCAGCAGTATCTGAAGAAGGGCTCGCTCATCTTCATCGAAGGCCGCATCCAGTCCCGCGAATGGCAGGACAAGGAGGGCCAGAAGCGCACCAGCTTCGAAATCGTAGCCAGCAACTTTCGCATGCTCGGCGGCCGCTCCGAAGGCGCAGCCGCAGCCAGCGCCGGTGGTGGCGCAGGAGCGCGCTCTGGCGGCGATGACTTCGAAAGCCACCCCGCTCCCGCCGACGACTCCTATGGCGGTGCCAGCAGTGCGCCCGGCGGCGGTCCCGAAATCTCCGACGAAGATATTCCTTTCTAAGAGATTCTTTCTAAAAGATTCGCTGAGCCAGGATGAGATCCTCTAAGCGCATCCGCTCAGGATGTCCAGAAGATTTCAAGCGTTTCCTTCTCTGACGACCAAAGCCGCCATGACCACAACAAACCGCCAGCTCATTCTTAAGTCGCGCCCAAAAGGCCTACTTGCTCCGGGTGACTTACAGCTTACGGAATCATCGCTCCCCGATCTGAAAGACGGCCAGGCACTCGCGCGCGTCAAATACCTTTCGATCGATCCAACCATGCGCGTCTGGATGGCGGTCGATAGTTACCTTCCCGCCGTCGGGATCGGCGAAGTCATGCGCGCGGGCGGTTTCGCCGAAATCATCGAGTCGCGCCATCCCGATTACAAAAAGGGCGATCGCGTAACGGGCCTCACCGGTCTTCAGGAGTACGTCATCATCGACGTATCCGCCAAGAGTTTTTTCCAAAAACTCCCGAAGATTCCTTTCGTTTCCGACACGGTCTTCCTCGGCGTTCTGGGCTTCAACGGACTCACTGCCTTTTTCGGTATGGAGATAGCCGCGCCAAAGAAAGGCGAAACCCTCGTCGTCTCCGCCGCCGCTGGCGCCACAGGAAGCATCGCTGGGCAAATTGGAAAGATTAACGGGTGCCGCGTCGTTGGCATTGCCGGCACCGATGAAAAATGCGCCTGGATTACCAAGGATCTCGGTTTCGACGCCGCTATCAACTACAAGCGCGCGGACTGGAAGGAAAAACTAGCCGCCGCCGCTCCCAACGGCGTCGACATCGACTTTGAAAACGTCGGCGGAGAAATCATGCAAGAAGTCTTGAGTCGCATGAATCTTCATGGCCGCGTTGTGGTTTGCGGCTTCATCTCTGGCTATACCAAAGAAGACCCCAATATGGTCAGCCTCGGCGCAGTAATAGTGAAGCGCCTCCACATCCAGGGCTTCCTAATCCTCGATTACGCCTCGCGCTTTATGGAAGCCGCAAAGCAACTAGGTCAGTGGAAAATGTTCGGGAAACTGAAGGACCGCGAAACCATCGTCGACGGCCTTGAGAAGGCTCCCGACGCCATCAACATGCTCTTCACCGGCGGAAATATTGGAAAGCTGATCGTGAAGGTTTAATCAGGGCCCAGCGCGTTCAAAACCTAGTGCGCGTTCTTTTTTCTTTCCTCGTCCAATCGCCTTAGAAACTCTTCAAACTTGGGTTTCTGCTCCGGCGTGAGAATCGCTCGAATCTGTTCGCGCCCCTTCTGCCGCGCTTCGTTGATTTGCGGCTCCGTCGACTCCCGAACCGCTTTGTACTGCGCCTGCACGCTGGCGATAATCGCCTCAACCTGCTTCTGCTGGTCCGGCGCCAAGTTCAATTCTTGCGTCAGCCGCTGCACTTTCTGCGCCCTCTTTTCCGTCTCGGTCATTTGTGTCGGCGCGGCCATCGCCGTGTGGTGCGCGAACACGTATCCCAGCATCCCGCCCAGCGCCGCTCCCAACAGGAAAATTACGCCTACCCAAAGGGCCGCTTTTCGAGTCACCGACGCTTCGCTCATTGGTTTCTCTCCGCCATGCTGATAAGCACATCGTCCTGATTCATCGGCGGCGCGGGCGCTTCGAACAGGTATTCCGGCGAAGACGCCGCAGCCGGCTGCCGCATCGTACTTGGCGTGGACCTTTGATACAGCCAGGCGCTTCCAGCCACAAGTACGATGGCCGATGCCCATGCCAGGCGTGAAGCGAATCGCGGCACCATGCTCCAGGCGCTCGCGGGGAGAGCCAGCTCCCGTTCGCGCGCTGCGATCGCAGACAGTACGCGCTTCGCGAACCACGGCCCTCCATCCTCCGCTGGTGCGACGGCGCCCAATAACAGTTCACGAGTTGCCAGCAGATCCTGCAGGGCTTCGCGGCACCTTCTGCAATCTGCGAAGTGCGCGCGCCCCTCCGCCGGCAAACTCTCTACGAGTTTCTCGATACTTGCGACAAACACATCCGCCGCCGAACTCTCCAGCAAGTCCTGCAGCCGTTCGCATTCGTCTCTTCTTCGGTTCAACAGGTTCCGCATGCTGCCTCCTTGCCGCTCACTCCCCGCGCTTCTTTGCCAGCAATACCACCCGCCGTCGCGCGCGGAAGAGCCTCACCTTCACCGTGTTCGCATTCAATTCCAACACCTCCGCAATCTCTTCAATCGAAAACCCTTCCACTTCCTTCAGAATCAGCATCAGCTGGTCTCGCTCATCCAATTCTTCCAGCAATCTCTCCACGCGCTGCCGAGCTTCGAGCCTTTCGCTGATGTCCGGCGCCTTGCTCCCCTTTTCCTCCGAAGCCTCGATCATCCGCGCCTGTTCCTCGCTCAGATCCGCTTCGTACACCAGGGGCCGAACCTTCTTTTTCCTCAGCAGGTCCCAGCACTCATTCACCGTGATCTTGTACAGCCAGGTACTGAACGCCGCCCGCTGGTCAAACCGCTTCAGTGAAAAATACGCCTTTACGAAAACCTGCTGCGCGATGTCTTCCACGTCTTCGCGCCTTCGCAGGATCCCGCCTGCCACGGCAAACACCCGGTGCTGGTGGCGCCGCACCAGTTCTTCAAACGCCTCCTTGTCCTCGCCCTGCGCCCGCCGGACCAGTTCTCGGTCATCAGCGCTTCCGGCCGGCTTGAAAACGCGCCCCCTCTCTGCCGCCGCCATTGTGGGCGGGCTAAGGGGCGCTACTTTTGGGACGCGTGCCATAGACGTTTGGTTACGGCTATTATCCCCGGATTACTGGAACCCGCACCATCTGTTTCACTTCCCGGCTTTTAACTTTTTACTTGCAACCTATCTTACCGACATGGAATAATGCCGCCATGATTATTGGCGACCGCCTTCGCGCACTCCGCGAAGAAAAGAAACTCTCCCAGGGCGACATCGAAAAGCGTACCGGCTTGCTTCGTTGCTACATTTCCCGTGTCGAAAATGGCCACACTGTTCCGGCCATCGAAACACTGGAGAAGCTGGCACGCGCTCTCGAGTGCCCACTCTATCAACTCTTCTACGACGGCGAAGAGCCGCCCGTATTGCCGAATCTCCCCAAGCGGAAGTCGTCGGATGACATCGCTTGGGGCAGCATGGGCAAAGATGCGCGCTTTCTCAACAAGCTTCGTCGCTTGCTGGGCAAAGTGGAAGAAGGAGATCGCAAGCTCATTCTTTACATGGCTCAGAAGATGGCCAGTAGATAATTTCGCGATCGCAATTCTTCGGCATCACGCATTGCTGTTCGAACCGATCGGCCTTATAGGCTAGGCCGTGCAATCCCGCTGCGCGGCCGATGCTTTTTTTGAGCCGCCGTTTTCCCAATTCCTTCAATTGCCGCCTGCGTTTTCACCGTTGGGAGGCCCGCGATGCTATTCCCATTCAATGGTGCTGGGCGGTTTGGAGCTGATGTCGTAAACCACCCGGGTCACACCCCTCACCTCGTTCACAATCCGCGTCGAGATCCGTTCTAGTACTTCCCCCGGCAGTCTCACCCAGTCCGCCGTCATGGCGTCATCCGATTCCACCACCCGCACCGCCACCGTCAGCCCGTACGTCCGCCCGTCCCCCATCACCCCCACGCTTCGCACCGGCAGCAGCACCGCAAATGCTTGCCAGACTTTTTCGTACAGGCCCACTCGCCGGATCTCCTCCACCACGATCGCATCGGCATCCTGGAGGGTAACCAGGTGTGGACGGGTGATCTCGCCAAGGAGCCGAACCGCCAGTCCGGGCCCCGGAAACGGATGTTTCGCCAATATCTCGCGGGGCAACCCCAACTCTCTCCCAATCCGCCGCACTTCGTCCTTAAAAAGGTCCCGCAATGGTTCAATTAGCGCGAAGGGCATCTTCTCCGGCAGCCCCCCGACATTGTGGTGCGACTTGATCGTCGCCGATGGCCCCTTAACCGAAACCGATTCAATCACATCCGGGTACAACGTTCCCTGGACCAGATACCCGATCTCGCCGTGCGCCTCGCCTCCCTCCAGCTTTTGAGCCTCTTCGGCGAACACCGCGATGAACTCTCCGCCGATAATCTTGCGCTTTTGCTCCGGCTCCGTGACGCCTTTGAGTTTGTCGAGAAACCGGTCCGAAGCATCCACGCCAATGACGCGGAGTTTCAAGCGCTCACGCAGCATTTCGAGCGTATTTGCAAACTCGTTCTTCCGCAGCATCCCGGTGTTCACGAAAATATTGGTCAGCCGGTCTCCCATCGCCCGATGCACCAGCACCGCCGCCACCGTCGAGTCCACGCCGCCGCTCAGAGCGCAGATGGCCCGCCGGTTCCCCACCTTCTCGCGGATTGCCGCCGTAGTTTCTTCAATGAACGCCGCCCCGCTCCACTTCGGCTCCGCCTTGCACACCTGGAAGAGAAAATTCCTCAGCAGCTCGGTCCCGCGCTCCGTATGGTTTACTTCGGGATGGAACTCCACCGCATAAATCTTGCGCTTCGCATCTTCCACCGCCGCGATCGCATTTTCCGTGCGCGCGATCGTGCGAAATCCCTCGGGGAGCGCCCGCACGTGATCGCCGTGGCTGTTCCACACCCGCAGCGATGCGGGAATCCCTGTGAAGAGCTCCGATCCGCCATCCCCTTTCGTCGAATCCTCAAGGTTCAGTTGTGCCCGCCCATACTCGCGCCTCTCCGCTTTCTCCACCTTGCCGCCCAGCGTATGCGTGATCCACTGCATCCCATAGCAAATCCCCAGGACCGGTATCCCCTGCGCCAGCACCTTCGGATCGCACTTCGGCGCTTCCGCGTCATAGACCGAACTCGGCCCCCCGGACAAAACTATTCCCGCCGGTTCCAGCTTCCGAATCTCTTCGATCGACGACGTGCATGGCAAAACGGCGGAAAACACCTGCTGTTCGCGGATGCGGCGCGCAATCAGTTGCGTGTATTGCCCGCCGAAATCCAGAACTACCACGCCGCCCAGTTCCGCCTTCATCCTGCCTCCCTGCTCTTGCACCAGTTCCGCCGCTCGCTTCGCCGCGCCTTCCATCATGCCATCCCCCTCACGTTACGACGAGATTCAAGAGCCTGTCCGGCACGAAAATCCTCTTCACAATGCGTTTTCCGGCGAGGTGGTGTGCAATTGCCGAATCCGCCTGCGTCAGTCTGAAGACTTCTTCTTCCCCGGTCCCGACTGCGACCTTCACTTTGCCGCGCAAGCGTCCATTCACCTGTACCGGAATTTCGACCTCTTCATCCTTCGCAAGTTCAATTTGGTCTTTTATCAGGTCGGGCCACTTAGCATTCCATAGCCCATTGTCGTGACCCAACTTTTCCCACAACTCCTCAGAAAGATGAGGCGTCATCGGGGCCAACAGCAGAGTTAGTAGCTGTAAGATCTCCTTGAGGATCTCCGGACGAAGGTTCTTCTCCAATGGTTCAAGTGCATAAATCTCGTTCGTCAACTCCATAATCTGTGCAATCGCCGAATTGAAATGCCACCGCGTCTCAAAATCCTGCGTCACCCGCCGCATTGTCTTATAGGTAGACCTTATTATCTCTCTTTCTTTTTCAGTCATCCCTTTGGGATCAATATTCCAATCCCCCACGGTGCGGAGTAAGCCCGCATGCCGCTCCACCAGCCGGTACACACGGTTCAGAAACCGCCACGATCCTTCAATGCTCTCCTCGCTCCACTCCAAATCCTTTTCGGGCGGCGCAGCAAAAAGTGTATAGAGCCGCCCGGTATCCGCCCCATACTTCTGCGCCATCTCTTCCGCACCGACCACATTTCCCCTCGACTTGGACATCGCCACGCCGCCCTTTTGTACCATCCCTTGGGTAAACAGCCGCGCTGCGGGCTCGTTATGCGTGATCAACCCTAGGTCGCGCATCACCTTGCACCAGAAGCGCGAATACAGCAGGTGCAGAATGGCGTGCGTGATCCCGCCGATATACTGGTCGATCGGAAACCAGTAAGCGGCCTTCGCCGAATCGTACGGAGCTTTGTCGTTGTGCGGATCGCAGTAGCGGTAGAAATACCAGGACGAATCCACAAATGTATCCATCGTATCCGTCTCGCGACGCGCCGGCCCGCCGCATTTCGGGCAAGTCGTATTCACAAACTCCGGTGTTGCTGCCAGCGGTGATCCGCCCTCTCCGGTTAGCTTCACATCGTTAGGAAGAATCACCGGCAGTTCGCTGTTGGGAACTGCCACGATCCCGTCTTTCGTACAGTACACCACCGGAATCGGCGTGCCCCAATACCGCTGCCGCGAAATCCCCCAGTCCTTCAGCCGGAAAATCGTCTCCGCACGTCCGAATCCTTTCTGTTCCGCGAACGCCGTCATCTTCGCGATCGCCGTCTCGCTCTCCATTCCGCTGTACGGCCCGGAATTTACGCTAATCCCATAATCGGTAAACGCCTCGTCGACAACTTCTTGGCCCGAGCGAGCAGCCCTCGCTGATTTTTTCTCCCCTTCAACTTTCAACTTTGAACTCTCAACTTCTCTTGGCTCCACCACCACGCGCACCGGCAGTCCATATTTCCTGCAGAACTCCAGGTCGCGCTCATCGTGCGCCGGCACCGCCATAATCGCGCCAGTCCCGTACTCCATCAGCACAAAATTTCCGACCCAGATGGGAATCTTCTCCCCGCTGAATGGGTTCACGGCATACCGCCCGGTGAAGAATCCCTCTTTCTCCATCGTCGCCAGGTCTTCGGTCTTCACGGAAGCCTGTCGCATTCTCGCCAGCTTTGGTTCAGCTTCCCCGCGCACGGGCGATCCATCAAGCAGCTTCGAAACCAGCGGATGCCCCGGCGCAAGAATCACCGCCGTCGCTCCATAAATCGTATCGATCCGCGTCGTAAATACTTCAATTCGCGCTGCACCCGCAACGTCCGCCACCGCAAACTTCACCTTCGCGCCCTGCGATTTCCCAATCCAATTCCGCTGCATCAGGATGACCCGTTCCGGCCAGCCGCCTTCCAGCTGCTTAAGGTCATCCAGCAATTGATCCGCATACGCTGTCGTCTTCAGGAACCACTGCTCGATCTCCCGCGATTCCACGAGCGTGTCTTCATGCCTCCAGCAGTAGCCGCCATTTATTACCTGCTCGTTCGCCAGCACCGTGCAGCACTTCGGACACCAATTCACACGGCTCTTTTTCCGGTACGCCAGCCCGCGCTCCAGCATGCGCAGGAAAAACCACTGGTTCCACCGGTAGTATTCCGGCTCGCACGTTGAGATTTCCCGCCGCCAGTCGTAGCTGAACCCAAAGCGCCGCAGTACGCGCTGAAATTCCGCAATATTCTTATTGGTCCACGTCCGTGGATGCGTATTGTTCTGAATCGCCGCATTTTCTGCGGGCAGCCCAAACGCGTCCCAGCCCATAGGATGCAGCACGTTGAATCCGCGCATGCGCTTCACGCGCGCCACCACGTCCCCGATGGTGTAGTTGCGCATGTGGCCCATGTGCAGCGTGCCGCTCGGATACGGCAGCATTTCCAGCACGTAATATTTCGGCTTCGAGGGATCAACTTCCGATTCGAATACGCGCGCGTCCGCCCAGCGCTTCTGCCACTTGGCTTCAATCTTTTGCGGATCGTATCCCGGCCCTGCGCCTTGTGCGCCGCCATGCGCGCCCCGAGGTGGGTTCCCCGTTGTGTTCTGTTCCGCCACTCCGCCCTATCCCCTCTTCTTCTTCTTTGCCTTGGTTTTCCTCGCCGTGCCTTTTCTCGGACGCATCTTCTCTGCGAGACTCCGTGTCCTCTGCGTCTCTGCGTTGTCTTTTCTCTTTTTTTCTGTCTTTCTGTGGATGGCAATTTTCTTCTTCAGCGCCGCCGTCAGCATGGAGAACCCCTTCTCCGCCGCCGGAGCCTGCTCTTTCAACCCCGCCAACTCCCAAAGCATGGCCACGTTTCGCCGGTCATCTCCCGGATCATCAATCGGCGTCTCCGCCACAAACACCCGTCCCGCTAATCCCTCGGGAGCCGCCGAACCGAACCGTGGGTGCCGCAAAATGCGCGCAAACGCATCCGCACCAATTTTTCCTCTTCCAATATGCTCGTGCCGGTCCACGTGGCCGCCCAGCGGGATCTTCGAATCATTTGCGTGAATTACCGGCACATTTTCCAGCCCAATCGTGCTTTCGATCTGCCCGATCGTCGAAGCCAGCCCGCCCTCGCTCTTGATGTCGTAGCCCGCCGCAAACAGGTGCGCCGTATCCAGGCATGCTTCCACCGGCAATCCGCGAAGGCCCGCCAGAATTTCACCAACCTCTTCGAGCCGCGAGCCGACCGCAGTTCCCATCCCTGCCGAGTTTTCAATCAAAATCCTGAGCTCGCCCATCGGCGCCCGTTTCGATGCCTGCTTCACCGACTCCACGACCGTGGAAATCGCCTGCGCCGCCGTCGCCTCTCCCCGCGCCCCGGGATGCACCACCAGAAAATCCGCTCCCAGCGCCAACGCCCGCACAATCTCATCGTGGAACGCCTGAATCGACCGCGTCTGCAGCATGCGCTCCGCCGACGCCAGATTGATCAGGTAATTCGCGTGAACCACCAGCGGCCCCAGCCGCAGTTCTTCCCGGCGCGCCCGAAATGCCAGCGCGTCCACCTCGGCCACACGCGCCGAGCCTCCCTGCCACATTCGCGGGCTCGCCGAGAAAATCTGCAGCGCATTGCAGCCCAGCTTCCGCGCCGCTTCCAGCGCATTCAAATAGCTGCCCGCGATGGACGTATGAATGCCGATCCGCACACTTCCATCCATCCACGTTGGCGGCTGCGGTTCAGGCTCGGGTTCTGGGCGGTATTCGTCTTCGGGATCGAATTCTGTCGGTTGTACGATGGGCTGTTCAGGCATGCCTGGTGACAATTTCTTCTCCGTCTTAAACCCACTATTCTATCACACGCGCCAAATTCTCCCCGGCACCCATCCATTTGCGGCCCAGCCGCAGCTTGCCGTAAACTCAATCCTCATTCACCGCGCCGAGGGAGCCATCCATGCTCGTCGTCATGCAGTCGCACGCCACCGAGGCGCAGATCCGCGCCGTTTGCGAGCGCATCGAACGCCTCGGCCTGAAGGCCCACCCCATGCCGGGCTCGCTTCGCACCGCCATCGGCATCACTGGCAATAAGGGCGCCATCGACCTCGGCGTTCTCGAATCCCTGCCCGGCGTTGTCGAATGTATCCCCGTCAGCAAGCCTTATAAGCTCGTCAGCCGCGACACGAAGGAAGAAGACACCATCCTTCGAATCCCCACACCTTCCGGCGACGTCATCGTTGGCGGCCAGCACATCGCCCTCATCGCCGGCCCCTGCGCCGTGGAAACCGAAGAGCAATGCCTCGCCATTGCCGAACGCGTCAGAAAATCCGGCGTGCGGCTCTTTCGCGGCGGTGCCTACAAGCCGCGCACCTCCCCGTACAGTTTTCAGGGTCTTGGTGAAGCAGGACTGAAGATTCTTTCGAAGGTCCGCGCCACGCACGGTTTCGGCATTATCACCGAAGCCATCGACAGCGAATCGCTCGACCTCGTCGAAGAATATGCCGACGTCATTCAGATCGGCGCGCGTAACATGCAGAATTTTTCTCTTCTAAAACGCGCCGGCCGGGCCAAAAAGCCCGTCCTCCTCAAGCGCGGCATGTCCGCCACGCTCGACGAATTTCTCATGGCCGCCGAATACATCATGTCGGAGGGCAACTACAACGTCATGCTTTGCGAGCGCGGCGTCCGCACCTTTTCCGATTTTTCACGCAACACGCTCGACCTCGCCGTAGTCCCCGCCGTCAAGAAGCGCAGCCACCTGCCCATCCTCGTGGACCCCAGCCACGGCACTGGCAAGCGCCACAAGGTTCTTCCGCTTTCGCGCGCCGCTGTCGCTGTCGGCGCCGATGGCCTCCTCATCGAAGTCCACCACGAACCGGACAAAGCCCTCTCCGACGGCATGCAGTCCATCCTCCCCGAAGAATTCGCCGTCCTCGCCGAGGAAATGCGCCAAATCGCCGCCGTCCTCCACCGCACCATCAACTAGCCGTCTCAAATGCAACGTTTTCTTGCGTTTGCGATGCGGATACGCGACTTGACACCCGAACTGTTCACAGGCGCGTCTCCTGTCCGCCCTCCCGCGAAACACCCATAAACCCGCTTACCCCCGCGGCGAACGTACTACCAGAGCACTCATGGACTAACCCGAGCCCCATTTCAGGTCTTCACCCGATTGGTGGAGAAACCCTTCCGTGCTATTTGTCCACTGAGGCGGAATATCGAACCGTCCGCGGCTCCCACCAGCCCGCGTCGTAGGACTCCGCCCCCGGCCAGCCCTAGGCCCTTATGGCCATCAAGAGCATATTCAGCGGACGCATGGAGAAACGCATACCAATCGCTATTGTTGTCCGCCTCACCCATGCGCCGGATAAACCTGCCAGCAAACCAGAACTGACCTATACGGATAACGTCAGTGCTCACGGTGCAGGCGTGGTTTCCAGCCGCCCCTGGCAAATTGGCGACGTGGCACAAGTCACTTCCCTGAAAGATGAAATCACCATCAGCGGGAAGGTAACCTATTGCCTGATGCTCCCGGGCAACCGCTTCTCCATTGGGTTGAATTTCCAGGACCGCCGTGTCACGTGGTCCGCGTACCGCCCTTACAGTGGCACCTGACCCCGGCCCACTTTGCCAAATCCGCCGCCAGTCCGGCACGACAAACCCAGCAGAATTCAAGCGGAGAAAACAGCCATGGCGAATGTATTCCCTCCGGTCCGGACCGAAAGCCGCATCCCCAAAAACATGTTGGTCGAACTCCACGGTTCCGAAAACGCCGCGCATGAGATTACGTCGACCGTAAACGTCAGTCTTCACGGTGTCCGCGTTTTAACGAAAAACCCTTGGGCGCCCAATCAAGATATTTCCGTTCGAGGCTTCCCCGGCCATCTCCATTCGCGGGCACATGTCGTTTACTGCAAACCCCTTCCAGGCGATTCCTTTTCCGTGGGGCTGGAGTTGCTTCACCCAACCGGGGATTGGCCCGAACTAAGCGACCCATCACTCCCGCCTTACTCACACTGATTCCCTGCAGTTAGCCGGTAGGATCGACCGTTTCCGAGTCCCAACTTGGAACTGTTCCATTTTGAACAGTCTTTCGCCCTGTTTTCCGGCATCTTCTCCCTATGCGGATGCGCGATCTGACGTCGGAACAGTTCACCGCCGTCCCGTGTCCAACCTGCGGAGTTTCTCCTGGCCAGCGCTGTTTGATGCATTCCGGTGGCCAGCGCTCGGAACCCCACTTAGACCGCAAACTCTCCGCGGCCGAGGCCGTCGAATCCAAAAGAATCCGCCCTCACACGAAACGCCATAACCCGCTTACCCCTGTCTAGTTTGTTGCATAGTCAATCCAAAGCACACCGATATACTCTATATCCGCGAATGTGCAGGGCCGGCCCGCCCGAATTCGCCTAAAGCGCAGGGGAGGGTTTCCACGTGCCAAAAGCAAATCAGAGTGCCGCGAGCGAAATATCGCTGCGACCATGCAGGCGAGTACCGATGAGACGGCATATCGTGTGCTCCCTCGCTCTGGCACTGGCGGCGTTCGCGACGGCAGCGCAGGAAAAGGGCGCCTATTCGATCGACCGCGCAAAGAGCAAGCTGCAAATTGACGTCTACAAGGAGGGCGCATTCAAGATGTTCGGCCACGATCACCTGATT
>JBARRT010000102.1:0-4164 GCA_049644365.1 Candidatus Acidiferrum sp.
TGGCAAGCCTGAGATCGGCAACCCACGTTCCTGGTGGCAGCAAATTCGCCATCCGCAATCAGGACTGGGCCCGGGGTTGCGCTCGAGCTTCTTTTCCAATGCGCCATCGACGTTTCACCATCTGCCCGAGAGCCTCCGCTTAAAAATAGTCCGGTCTCACCTAGGTCCTTCCGGTGGCTGGTTTACGAAGGACAAAGTCATCGGTCGGATACCTCTTCAGCTTGGGCGTACACCTGAGCGAGCAGAGATTCGCGATGGTTGTGTGCACTTGCACCTTCGGGCCGAGGATGGTTCTATGCGCGAAGTCGAGACTGAACATATCGTCGCTGCGACTGGATACAAAGTGAATCTAGAGCGCTTGAAGTTCATGAGTGCGGAGATTCGTGCGAAGATCCAGACAGTCGAGGGCACGCCAATACTTTCGTCTGCCTTCGAGTCGTCCGTGTCCGGTCTCTACTTTGTGGGGTTGGCTGCCGCGAACAGCTTCGGCCCCGTCATGCGGTTTGCATTCGGAGCTGGTTTCGCGGCTCGGCATCTCACGGTAAGCATGGCGAAATCACTTGCGAAAGGCCGGGCGTTTAGCCCAGCGTCTTCCGCCGTAACCGTCGGGAATGAGGAGACTTGAGTTGTTTAGATTCGTCTGGCGACCAGCTAACGGTTTCGTGGGGAGCAACCTGGATCTTGGCCCGCATGATAATTCTTGCTGGAACTTGGGAGGTTTCTCCTCCGCGGGACTTGATTCCTTTAGTCGCCATTGCGGGCGGCAGAAGCGAGTACGCCAGTTAGCGCTTGAAAATTGCCGCGCGGCATATTTGTAATGCTAACGCAGGTGGACGCTTGAAGAGAGAAACCATTGCGATTCATGTCGGGTACGATGGCGACCCCACGACGAAAGCCGTAGCTGTTCCCATTTACCAAACCGTTGGATTTGAATTTGACAGTGCCGAGCATGGAGCGGCCCTATTCAATCTCGAAGTCCAAGGAAACATCTACACCCGGATCGGCAATCCCACTAACGCAGTTTTGGAAAAGCGTGTCGCTGCTCTTGAGGGTGGCGTAGAAGCTCTTAGCGTCAGCTCAGGAATGTCCGCGATTCACTATTCCCTCGTAAATATCGCGGAAGCGGGCAACAACATCGTCTCTCTCCCTCAACTCTATGGCGCCACCTATACCCTGCTCGCCCACATCCTTCCGAAACAAGGAATCGCCGGCCGCTTTTCGGAGAGCGATCACCCTGACGCCGTTGAAAAGTTGATTGATGAAAATACCCGGGCCGTCTTTTGCGAGAGCGTTGGAAACCCGGCTGGCAATGTTGCGGATGTTGAAGGACTAGCGAAGGTCGCCCACAAACACGGAGTACCACTGATTGTCGACAACACCGTCGCGACGCCGATTTTGTTGAGGCCCATCGAATACGGGGCAGACATCGTGGTTCATTCTATGACGAAATTCATGGGTGGGCATGGTACGTCATTGGGGGGAATGATTGTTGATAGCGGAAAATTTCCCTGGCGCGATTATCCCGAGCGCTTCTACATGCTCAATACGCCGGAACCCTCCTATCACGGCGTCGTCTACACAGAGCATTTCGGTGCCTCAGCTTTTGTCGCTCGTTGCCGAACAGTCTGCCAGCGAAATACCGGGGCTACGCTGTCACCCTTTAACGGCTTCTTGCTGCTGCAGGGAGTCGAGACGATGGCATTGCGCGTGGAGCGCCATGTGGAGAACGCTCGTAAAGTTGCTGAGTTTCTGCGCGGCCACAGCCGGGTGGCTTGGGTCAATTACGCGGGCTTTCCGGATAGCCCGTTGTATCCCATGGCGCACAAATACCTGGGCACGCGATGCTGCTCGCTGCTGACATTCGGGGTAAAGGGCGGGTTCGCAGCGGGCACGAAGTGCTTCAATGCGCTGCGCTTGTTCAAACGCATGGTCAACATGGGTGATGCGAAATCGTTGTCATGTCACCCCGCATCGACAACACATCGGCAACTCACGCCGGAAGAGCAGCAAAAGGTAGGCGTAACCCCGGAGATGATTCGTCTCAGCGTAGGTATCGAGCATATTGACGACATTATCGCCGATCTTGCTCAAGCGCTCGAGAGTTCGGCCGTTTAAGGTCGCCAATCTGGGAGGCAAGGCATGCCACTGGTGATGGATAAAGACCGTATTCCCGCTCATTGGGCCGCGAAGAAATATTTGCGTCCTGCGGAATCTCTTGGTACTTCTGGCGCGTCGGCGGATTACCTCAGAGTCGCGCTGATCATTAACATGCCTGACCCCGCCGTGGAGGACACGGAAGCGCAATTTTTCGAACTTCTCGACACTGCCGCTATCAGCACTACTGTGCTTCTCAAACTCTACTCGCTTCCCAACATTCCGCGAGGCGAGCGGGCTCAGCAGCACCTGAGCAACTTCTATCACGATATCAAAGATCTTCTCAACGGCAGGTTTGACGGTGTCATCATGACCGGAACCGAGCCGCATCAACCTAATCTCCGGGAGGAACCCTATTGGTCCATCTTGGCCGAAGTTCTTGACTGGGCCGAGGAGAGCACGGGTTCAACCGTGCTGTCTTGCTTGGCCGCGCACGCGGGCGTGCTTCACGGTGATGGCATTCGCAGAAACCGATTGCCCGACAAGCGCTTCGGTGTCTTCAACTACAAGAAAGTCTGCGATCACCCACTGACGGGCGGCACTTCGGATCTGATCCCGATTCCGCACTCACGCTGGAATGATTTGCATGAGGAAGACCTCGTCTCTTCCGGATATGCCATCTTGACGAAATCAGCCGAGGCTGGCGTTGATCTGTTTGCAAAGCAGAAAAAGAAGAGCACATTCATTCATTTCCAAGGGCATCCGGAGTATGGCGCGCGGACGCTTCTGAAGGAATACCGAAGGGATGTGAAGAGATTTCTCAGACATGAAAGGGAAACGTATCCGTCGATGCCTCACGGATACTTCGACACGACAGCCACTGAGGCACTGACAGAATTTCGTGAGGCGGCGGTCTCTGATCCACGCGAGGAACGTATGGCGGTTTTCCCGGACGATGCCGTTTTCGACGCATTACAGAAGACATGGCACTCAGCCGCGACGGCTCTCTATACTAATTGGCTGCAGCTTATTGCAAGGAACAGGGTTGAGACCCCGGCATTCGCGGCTATGGCTCGGTCCGTACGTAGGTAATGCCGTTAACTCGAACTGGGCCCGGCAAACTGGTATGGGGTACGACACAAAGCGTAACGCAATCCATTCCCCTCATGAACGAAGGGGCGTAACACAACTTGATATTTGAAGACGAAGTTTCCGGTATCCTAACCACAATCCCTCCGCGCATTTGCGACATTGTGAAGCCCTGGGCAGAGAGCTCGCCGGATCGGCTAGCTCTAGTCGAAACCTCAGGCTCTTGGACCTATCGTCAACTGGAATCCGCGGTCGCCAACGCACGCGTATGGCTCCAATACGCTGGAGTGCGACCGGGCGATCGCGTGATGGTTGTTTGCGAAAACTCCCGCGGGTTCGTTGCAGTCTTTTTGGCGTTGACCAGTATGGACGCCTGGCCAGTGCTTGTGAATGCGCGCCTCTCAGCGCGAGAAATTGATGAGATCCGGGATCATTGCGGCGCCCGCCGTTTGATCTACACCACCAGCGTGTCCCACCATGCCAGAGAGCACGCCAAACGGCATGGTGCGGTCATCGCAGAAGCGGCGGATTTGGGCCCGCTGAGCATCGGTCCCCTCAACGAAAATGTCCAACCGGAACCGGTCGATCCGAACCCCGCAAACCGTATCGCCGCCTTGATCTATACTTCAGGCACGACGGGCCTCCCCAAGGGCGTCATGCTGACGCACACAAACGTACTGTTCATCGCGGCTATTTCCGCAAGGATTCGTTCACTAACTCCCGAGGATCGACTGTATGGCGTTCTGCCGATGTCTCACGCGGTGGGCCTTTCTGTCGTACTTTTGGGTTCCTTACTGAGCGGAGCGACACTCTATTTGTCCCCACGTTTTGACCCCGTCGCAGCACTGGCGACACTCGAGAGGGACCGGTTAACGATAATGCTGGGCGCGCCGGCTGACCACGAGGCCGTTCGCGGTCAACCTGTTCGCGCCCCTACCGCCGCCCTCGAACGCGCGCATGGACGAATGGGCGGCGCTCTCC
>JBARRT010000103.1:0-21208 GCA_049644365.1 Candidatus Acidiferrum sp.
GTTTTACATCGCGGATTGGAGCCCGCTCTCGGAACAGCGCATGGTGATGGCTCACGAATTGACCCATGCTCTTGAGGATCAACATTTTCAGATTGAGGCGTGGCTGAAGGCGGCCCGTCCCAACGAAGATGCCGAGCTGGCGCGCGATGCCGTGTTGGAAGGCAGCGCGATGGTCGCGATGATTGATTACCTCATGCTCGGCACGGGAAGATCCCTCAAGGATCTCCCGGAATTTGATCCGTCCATGTTAATGGGCGATCTGGGGAGCTCGCCAACGCTTCAGAAGGCGCCTCCCTTCATCAAGGATGCCTTGATCTTTCCGTATCTGGGCGGGCTCACGTTTTCGGCCGCAATCTTGAAGGACAGCGGATGGTCAGGACTTCCCGGTCTGTTCGAGAGGCCACCCGTTTCCACGCAACAAATTCTCCACCCCGCGCTCTATCGCTCCGGCAGAGTTCCGCAGAGCGTCACCTTGCCGCCCCTCGAGAAATTGCTCGGCAGCAATTGGTCCAAGCTCGATGAAAACGTAATGGGCGAGTTCGGTTGGAGGGAAGTCTTGAAGCAATTCCTTGACGGCACGCGCGCGAAAACCCTTGCAGCTGCCTGGGGTGGCGACAAGTATGCGCTTTACGAAGAGAAGCAGAGCAAGCGAATGGTGCTTGTTACGCGGCTGCACCTGGATAGCGAAGAACATGCAACGCGTTTCTCTGGACAGTATTCAGAGGCGCTTGAAAAGAAATACTCGGATCGTTCGAATCTGTTTCGCCGGCCAAACTTCTTTTCCTTTGATAGTCCTGATGGCGGCGTTTTCCTGTACTGCTTCGGAGCCGAGTGCGTGACGATGGAAGGTGCGACGCGCAAGGTGTTTGACGGCTTCACGAAAGCGATCGACTGGCCGATGGCGCCGCAACCGTCGCAACGGCTCGAGTCTACGGCTCCCGCGAAGACCGCCATGATCTTTGGATCCGCTGTCGCGGCAAGTGAAGTACTTTTGAGTTCTCAATTTTTGGAGAGCCAAGGATTCTTATTCCGCACGGCGAACGACGAGAAGCGTCAAATCGTCCGTTTGCTTCAATCCCTCCCCAAAGCTCGAGAGGTCTTCGAGACATTTGGAGATTAGCCCATCAGGTTCTATCCCAGTGTGCCGCGCCGCCAGAGTGCGGATTCGCTGGAGACCATACTCTTGGCCTGTGAGATTTCGTGCTTCCGTCAAACCGTCGGTATAGAGAAAAAGGCTGTCACCCTGAGATAACGTGAGCCGATGGACCGGGAATCGTGTGTTGCAGAACATCCCCAGAGGCACTCCCGTGGAATCCTTCGGCGTCGCTCCGTCACGGTGGATGTGAAGCAAAGGGAGATGGCCCGCGCTTACAAATTCCACCGAACCATCGTGCGCAGCTCGTCCTACGACGAGAGTCGCGAATTGTCCGGCAAAAGTGCTTTCGCAGAATATGCGATTGGCGTCTTCTACCATTTGATTAAGTGGAAGGCCGGCCTCGGCGAGGCTGCGAAACGTGGCATGGAGATGGCTCATGAGCATCGACGCAGCGACACCCTTGCCGGCGACATCCCCGATCATAAAGAGCAGGCCACCTTCTGTTTCAAGGAGGTCGCAGTAATCGCCGCTCACCATCCCGGCGGGTTGATAGTGGTAGCGAACGCCCCAGCCTGCCGGCGCCAGACTGAGCTTCGGCAAGAGACCGCGCTGGATGCGTGCGGCCAGGGAAAGGTCACTCTCCAAGGCTCGTTGCTCGGCGCTAGTAAGGTGGTCGAGGCAGAACCGCACCAAAGGATCGGCTAGCAGGCGCTCCGCTTCGATGGAATCGTGGCATTCCTCACAGAGCCCGAATGTCCCCTGATCGATTCGGCTCAGCGCCGAATCTACAGCCGTCAGCAGTTGCGAAAGAGAAGCATCGGCAGCGGGTGAATGCAAAGCCGCGTGAAGGCGCTCGCGGCGCTGTTCCAGTTCGGTGCGCAGATACGCTTGTTCGGCAGTGGCCATACTACCTCCTGCCATAGGTTGCTGTTTTGCCGCTGAACTTTCCATCCGATTTCCTCCTTTGAATTGAGGAACACGGGAAAAGGCTTAACGGTGACGGTATCGGCCCTCCGCCTCCGCTTCACCCGTGGAGGGTGAAAGAGCAAGTGGTTTTGCCAAGCCGTCGCTGATTCGCATTTGATGCTGCAAACGTGCAAACCGATGCAGGAATTTTTGCTCCAGCCGTGTGGAACGAGCAGCGAGATAAGGATCGCGCGAGGCACTGCGCTGACACCTGAGTTTTGCCAGACCAAGCTGCGCGAATTCCGCCGCGCGGCCCAGATTCCTGGCGTGGCGTTCGAAGTGGATGGCAAGTTGCTCGCATGCGTAGATCCCGTCTTGAGGATCGGCAACAATCTCCTGCCAGATTTCCGCCGCGCGGTCGTGTTCGCCCTGGCGTTTCGCCATCAGCGCGAGCTCGCGCCGTGCTTTTGGGCGAAACTCAGCAGGGAGTC
The DNA here is from genome assembly GCA_049644365.1 of Candidatus Acidiferrum sp. Taxonomy (GTDB): domain Bacteria; phylum Acidobacteriota; class Terriglobia; order Acidiferrales; family UBA7541; genus Acidiferrum. The sequence continues at coordinate 2,494 of JBARRT010000103.1, forward strand.
CTATCTCTAGCGCTTGAGAGCAAGCCGAATGTGCGCGGTCGGTTTCTCCGCGGCGCTGCAGAAATCTTGACAGCCCGAAAAGATCGAGGCTTTGAGTTTCCCCTGCGGCGCCCGGTTCAGAAAGTAACGCGTTGATTTTGCCGAAAAGAGTGGCGAGGCCGCGTAAATCCATCTGGTTGTGCCGCACGACTCCTGCGAGCGGCTCCTTGGGGCCGCCGCGCAGGTAGTCAAAATAAAATTGCGGAATGAGAGCTGACGAGACATCCTCGTCGCGGCGCCAGCCAAGCCTTGGCGCGTCGAGGACGTGACGCTCCAGTTCGACGAGCCGGACGGAGCCGAGCCGAAGTTTCCAGAGAGCACGCGCGGGATGTAGCAAATCGAGATGCGCCGCCAGTTTTGGAGCGATGATGGAGCGCGTCATCGTGAAGCGGCTCTCCAGGAGCGGCCAATCGAAAGATTTTCCATTGAAGGTGACGAGGACGGGGCGTTCGGCGAGACGCCTGGAGAGCTCATGAAGAAGGGAATGTTCTTCGGAGAAATCGCGCATGAAGAATTGCTCGACCTGCAGGCCGCCGGCATCCCACCAGGCCAGGCCCACGAGAAATGCGTAGGTTCCCGTGCCTCCGGCAAGCCCTGTCGTTTCGGTATCCAGAAAGAGCCACTTTTCCGGATCTGCTAACGCCGCGCGCGTTCTGCGGGAAAGCGATTCATCGCGTGATCGAGAGAGCAAATCGAGCGAGGGGGAGAAAGGCTCCGAGAATTCAGGAGTCGAGAACCAATTGCGGATGGAAAGATGTTCGCCGAAATGATTCTTGGCGACTCCCGCGCCGAGGAGACGCGCGAGGGAGTCTTCTTCGTCAGGGGCGCAAAGGGCTGCGGGCCTCGCCGGCAAAGGGCGCGCGGGTTTCAGGGCGGCGAGTCTCGAGAATTTGTCGGCGGTCGCAGCCATCTAGGCACACAAGCGGTCGAGAATTGCGAGCGCCGCTTCCTTGGCGCGCGGGGCAAGATCGCCTGCGGGGCCTACGCACGATGGGCAGCCCTGTTCGCAGCCACAGGAAGAGATTAGCTCTCGCGTCTTCTGGACGAGCAGATGGTGTGTTCGAAAGAGCGGCTCGGAAAAGCCGATGCCACCAGGGTAGGCATCGAAGAGATACAAATTTGGCTCGAAGAATTCCTTCGTGTTGGCGGAGATAACACCTTCCATGCGGGATGGAGTGAAATCGCTGCCCGAGAGCGGATCGAGTGAAGGGACAGACGGAAATGTCTGTCCCACCGAAGCATCGGGAGGACGCTCGCCGATAGCGGTGCCGAGGTCACGCCGGTCGCACATGAGGAGGAGCGTAGCTACGGATTCGAGCGCGTGCAGCAGGCCAAACATGCCGCTCTGGCGTTCGCTCACAGAAAAGGGAAGTGATTCGAGCAGCGGGCGCTCCAGCGTGATCCAGTAAGACGTCGTGTGCATTTCGTTTTCGGGAAGTTCGAGCTTGCCGTCGCCGATATTTTCGTTGGTGAAGAATTTGATTTTCTTGAAGCCGACGACTTGGGAGCGAACGAGGACATCGCCGTGCGCCCGCGCTGCAGAGATCTCTCGATGGGATTCACTCACGCGTGCTTGCTCGGCAATCTCGAGGACGCGGACTTGCGTGTATCGAACCGCATCGGTGTAGTAATCGACGTCGACGCGCTTGACGTAGGCTTTGCGCTCTTTGAAGTCGAGATGCTCGACGTGGTGCTGCTGGCCGCCGTGAAGGTAAATGGCTTTTTCGTGAAGGAAGACCAGCGCACTGGGAAAATCGATTTCGCCGATGACGTTTGGCGCGCCGGTGATATCGATAATCACGAAATTGTCGCTGGTCACCGAGCGCAGGCTGATGGTATCGGCGGGATAGGCTTCGTGGGTCCAGTGGTAGTTCTCCCCGGCGAGATGCAGAAACCCGGCCTCGGCGAGTCTGGCGCACAGATCAGGCAAATCCACGGCGCCGAATCTTTCGCCCGGGGCGATGGGCAATTCGAACGCGGCGCATTTCAGGTGGTTGATGAGGATTTCGAGATTATCGGGTTGGATGAAAGCGTGCTCGGGCGTGTTGCCAAAAAAATAGTCGGGATGGCGCACGATAAATTGATCGAGTGGCGCGGACGAAGCGACCAGCACGGCGCAGGAACTTCCGCTGCGGCGTCCGGCGCGCCCCGCACGCTGCCAGGTAGCGGCGATGGTGCCGGCGTAGCCGGCCATGACGACGGTATCGAGCGAGCCGACGTCGATACCGAGCTCGAGCGCACTGGTCGAAACCACGCCGCGAATCTTTCCATCACGTAGGCCGCGTTCGATCTCGCGGCGCTCGTTTGGCAAGTAGCCCCCGCGGTAGCCGCGTATGGTTTCCGGCTTTCCCGGAAGTTGCGGATTGGCCTGCTGCAAATAGGTGAGCAGGACTTCGGTGTGCAAGCGGGAATTCGCGAAGACCATGGTTTGCAGATCGCGATTCAGAAATTCCTGCGCCACGCGCGAGGATTCATTGATGTAGCTGCGGCGGATGCCGAGCGCGCGGTTGACGACAGGCGGATTGTAGAAGACAAAGGTTTTCTCCGCAGATGGCGCGCCGTTGGTGTCCAGGACTTCGACGTCCGATTCGAGAAGCCGCCTTGCCAGATCTCCGGGATTGGCAATCGTGGCGGAGCAGCAAATGAATTGCGGTTCGCGGCCGTAAAAACGGGCGATGCGCTGCAGCCGGCGCAGCACATTGCACAGATGGCTGCCGAAAACGCCGCGGTAGGTGTGCAGCTCGTCGATGACGATGTAGCGCAAATTTTCGAAGAGGCGCGTCCAGCGGGTGTGGTGCGGGAGAATCCCGGTGTGGAGCATGTCCGGGTTGGTCAGGACGATGTGGCCTTTTTCGCGAATGGCTTTGCGCGCGTCGGCGGGTGTGTCGCCGTCGTAGGTGAAAACGCCAAAGCAGTTCTCCAGCCGCTGGTTGAGATCGTAGAGTTCCGCGAGTTGATCCTGCGCGAGGGCCTTGGTGGGGAAGAGATAGAGCGCGCGCGTATCTGAGTTCTCGAGAATGGCATTCAGGATTGGGAGGTTGTAGCAGAGCGTCTTGCCGGAAGCGGTGGGCGTGACGATGACCACATTCTTGCCGGCGTGCACGGCTTCGGCTGCCGCAGCCTGGTGAGTATAGGGGCGGCGAATGCCCTTGGCGGCGTACGCGGAAACGAGGTTCGGGTGCACCCAGGCAGGAAATTCTGCCCATTGCGCCTCGCGCGCAGAAAAATGGCGGACCGCGGTGAGTACCTCGCCGGTATGATCGCGTGAGGCGAAGGCATCCAGGACCTCATGGACGCGCGTGACCGCTGTCGAAATGCCAGCTCTTCGGACGGCAAGCGACTCGGGCATCAAAAGCCCCTTTCATTGAATTCGCCTTTTATTCGCCAACGCTACCACGCTGCGTATTGCGGCGCAAGACGGAAAATGCACGGATTTTACGCAAAGCGCACACAGTCCACAGAGTCCAAAGACATCCCGAGGGAAAGAGGGGCAGTTTTCTATTCGGCAGCTTTGGCGGCGAGCACTTCAATCACCGCGATATTGGGAAGGAGGTCGGGAGGGAAGTGGTGGCGTGTCTGCAGATAGGCAGGCGCATTGTAGGAGATCCAGACTTTGCCGGCGGCGTCCTCGGCGACGAGGATTTTGAGCGGGAGGTCGAGAGCCGAGCTGGGCGAAGCGAGCATCAGCTGTGTGCCGGCCTTGGGATTGCCGAAAATCAGCAGCTTGGTGTTTGGCATTTTCAGGCCGGCTCTTGCGGCTTCGCCGCTGTGGTCGACGATGGTGAAGAGCTTGACGCCTTTGGCTTGCAGGATGGATTGCAGTCGGGCGACAGTTTCGTCGACGGAATGATTGCTGGCAGTGCGAAGAATGCCGCTCTCTGGAATCGGTGCCATGGAGGTCTCCTGAGATTTAGAAGCATTATTCTGGGCGAGGGGTCGCACGGAAATCAGATAAACCGCCATGGCCAGGCCAAGGATGGCGAGGACCAGCGCGGCCGTGATGGCCAGCGCCGAAGGCCGCGAGAGCAAGGCTCCGGGCTGCTGGAGCTGTTGCAGCAGCCGGCGGTAACGGACAAGCGAAAGCAGACAGACCAGCACACCCAGAAAAATCAGCGCGGTACCGAACCACAGGGAGAGGCCGTATGATCTCGATGGAAGACTGGGCTGATTGAGGTTGAACTCCCGCAAGAAAATTCCAAAGCGGGCGAGGACGAAGCCGAGGCCCATGAGAGCGAGGCCGGTGCGAATCCAGGCGAGAAAGGTTCGCTCGACGGCGAGAAAGTCGCGGGGAGTGGCTGTGGACTCGTCGGGCATGGCGAAGGTTTGAACTAGACTCTTAGCGAAGCCGCAGAATCAATATAGCACCGATGATGAAAAGGAGCGCGGAGGCGGCGAAAGCAGTCTGGACGTTGAAGGCACTCCATAAGAATCCGACCAGGAGGCTGGATAGGAAGTCGCCGACGGCGTTGACGGCGGCGAGCGTGCCGAAAGCCATGCCGTGCTGCTCTTTGGGGACGAGTTCGGCAGAGAGAGAGTCTTCGAGCGCTTCTTCCGTGCCGACATAAATGCCGGCGAGGACGAAGATGATTGCGAGCAGCCACAAGGAGTGAGTGCCGGTGCAAAGGAGGAGCGCTGTAACCCCCGCCAGCGCGTATCCGACGGCGAGGACGGCTTTGCGGCTTGGAACATGGTCGCTCAACCAGCCGCTGAGATACGCCGAGCCCGCATAGAAGACGTTGTGCAATACGTATAGGCCGACGGCAATGCTTGCGGCGCGCGCCGCGCCGTGCGCTGGCGCTAGCATGCGCGAAGCGTAGAGGATCAACAGGGAGTGAGAGAAATCGCCCGCGCCGAAAATGCCGACGCCCAGCAGCAAGCGCCGAAAGGGAATCGGCAGCGCTTTGAGGCCCAGTAAGAAAGAGCGCTGAGGCCGGGCGGCGATGGGCCGTTCGCGCACGAAGATCCAGAAGATTGCCGCTGCGACCATCCCTGGCAGGAGCGTCCAAAGAAAAACTTTGCGGTAGGAATGGGCCGTTACTTCCAGCAACCACAGCGCGGTGAGCGGCCCCGCAATCGCGCCCACCGTGTCCATTAATCGTTCGAAACCGAAGGCGCGGCCGTAAGCGTTCGGCGGCACATCCGCCGCAAGCAGCGCTTTCTTCGCGGGCGAGCGAACGCCGCGGCCCAACCAGGCAGCGGATCGTGCCAGAAGCACGTGATACGCGTGCGTGGCGAATGCGAATGATGCCGTCGCAATCGCGGTGAACGCGTAGCCGAAGACGGCGAGAGGCTTGCGGCGCTTCAGGCGGTCCGTGTAGTGGCCTGCTGCGAGCTTTGCGAAGCTGGAAAGGCCGTCGGCGATGCCCTCGATGGCCCCGAGCCACACCGGGCCTGCGCCGATGGTCGCGAGAAACGCAGGCAGCACCGCTGTCGCGATCTCATGGCCCCAGTCGCTGAAGAGGCTGGTGAGGCCCACGCCGAGGACGGTACGGTTGAGCCAGGATTGTTCTTGGGGAGCGTCGGCCATGGGCTGGTCGATAATCGAGGCTCCTACTTTAGTCGAGGCCGCGAGGGAAGGCCACAGCGCTTCTCTATTTCTTGGCGGCGCGGTAGAGGATGACTCGCCCCTAGTGCAGCATTTTCCCGCACTGCCTGAAGGCCAATTCAACGGCTCGGTCCATCGCCACAAGCGGGGACTCAATCGTTTTTCCATGACCGACGGCAAGACGCGTCGGTTTCACGTTACGGAGTTTCCGAGCGCTCTCGGTCGCCAATTCGCGATTCCAAGAGAATATTCTAGGAAATGGGAAGTAGAGTTTCAGTACCCCGGCGGCAACCACGCCAGTCTGGGTTGTAGACGCATCGCCTGCCAACAGGGAACCATCCCTAACGTCCAAATACGCCATGTGGCCCGGCGTGTGTCCGGGGGAGGAGATAGTTTGCAAAGAGCCGACACGATCGCCATCGTTGAGGCAACGTTTCGGGCGAGATTTCACACCAGGGAAACCAAGTAGCTTCTTACCATTTTCGCCAGCCTCCAATGTGAAGTCACCAGTCAACAAGCGAGATTCGCGTTGCCCAACGAAGAATTCGCTTTTCGGAAGCTCGCCGCGGAGCGCGTCAACAGAGCCCACATGATCAACATGAGCGTGTGTCAGAACGATTCGACATATTGGCGAATTCAAAGTTCTTGCTGCCCGGAGTATCCCAACTGCTGAGCCGGCGAGACCCGTATCAACTAGAGTGAGGCCATCCTCTTCTCTCACCAGAAAGCAATTAACCATGCCAAAGCGAGTCAAACGAAAGAGGTTTTTCGATTCTTGAATGAGGTTCACGAATGTATCCAGCCGGCTAGGGCTTCGGACGCGCCGCAGTCATTGGAACTGGTTTGGCCCTTTCCATCAAGACGATTTTTTCCAATCACGCCGTCCGTGCAACGAATCCTCTTCGCATCACTGGAAATGAAAACGATAGCGAAGCTCTCCCGTGAATTGCCGGGGATAATTCCAGTGCGTCCCGCCAAACGTATTCGCGCTGTCGAGGAGATAGCGCGAATCGCTGACATTTTGCGCAGTGAACGAGACGCGAAAGCGCTCGCCGAAGGATTTTCCGAGCGAGAGCGAAAACTCGGTGTGGCTGGGGCGATGGTTGGGGCCATCGCCGTCGAGGAATCCGGAGCCATAGCTCAGATTCCCGGACGCGAACGTGTGCCACGGCAAAGTGGCGTGAAAGCCGATGCCGAGCGTATCTCGCTGGTCGTGGTCGAGGAGAAAAAATCCCTCGTCCGGCGGAGTGAAATCAGTGAGGCCACCCGTGACTGCCCCGGCGCCTTCCACGAACTGATGGGAATAGGTCAGATAGACCTGGAGTCGATTCGCGATGCGCGGCGAGCGCGCGGTCAGTTCCCAACCGTGAATGCGGGCGCGATCGATCGTCAGCGGAAAGAAAATGTTGGCATTGCCGAGCACGTCATGATCGAAGAAATTCCGAACGTGCGTCTGGAAATTGGAAATATCAAACTCCCAGCGGCGGATAGGAATGGTCAGGCCGAATTCGCGCTGTTCGTCCCTTTCGCCGCGCAGAGGCAAGAAGTCAAACCCCTGATCGATGGCTTGTTGCAGGAGGGGGCCGGAAACCGTGAGAAGAGGCGGAGCCTGATAGTAGCGGCCGTAGAAGGCGCGGAAGATCCAGTGAAGCTTCGGCACGCGAAGCGCAGCGCCCACGCGCGGATTGGCGTTGTCTTCGGAGAGCCCGCCAGAAAAATGCGTGTAGCGGAAGCCGCCATTGAGAGTAAGCCAATCGGTGATGCGGTACTGGTCTTCGGCAAAAAGAGAAAAGAGCCCGCCTCTTGGGTGTTCCGTTTGGCTGAGCGGCGCACTGGAGCCGTCGGCGGCCACGAGGCCAAAGAACGCGTCGTCCTGCTGCGCGAATCCATAAAGTCCGGCGCGGGCGTTATGTCGTCCGCGCGTAATCGCCAGAGTCGCGAGACCACCTTGATAGTGAGAGTCATGGTGATCGGTTGGAATGATCCGAGTGTCCTGGCTGCCGGGAGGCAGACTTGGATCCGGGCGATCGTAGCCGTCATAGGCAGAGCGATTCCAATGGTAGAAAGGCGCGAGCGTAACGAGAATGCCTGGCTTGACGGTGTGCACCCAGGAGAAATTCCCGAAGACGTCCCGTTCGCGCTGAATATCGCGCACGCCCATGAATTGCTGATCGGCGGTGTTTGGAATTTGAAAATAGTCCGCTCGAGCCGACCCGACAAAGCGAAGTTGATCTGCCGTCGTCGCGTTGAAAATCAGCGAAGTGAATCCGCCAACGCCGTTGTTGTTGTCGTGCCGCTCTTGCGGTTCCGGCGTCATCAGGCCTACGTCAGTGCGATTAGCGCTGATGCTGGTGTAGTACGCGAAGCGATCCGTGTGATCGCCGAAGCTGATCTGGCTGTCCGTGGAATGGAAACTGCCGTAGGTGGCGGCGAGCTCCATTTCACGGTTGCGTTCGAAACCCGAGCGCGGAATGACATTGAAGACACCGTAAGTCCGGTCGCCGTACTCCGCGGAATAGCCGCCGCGCTGGATCTCCACGACATCAATGTCCTTGGGATCGAATTGCGGGCCGACGTTCGAAGCGATGTTCGTGTTCGGAACGGGCACGCCATCGATCAGCCACGACACCTGGTGGCCGCCGCGGATGTGCAACTGGTCGTGAACCATATAGGCGCCCGGCGTGTAGGCGGTAATGAATTCGAGGCTGTTCGTTCGGGAAGCGCCCGGCGTGGACTGAATATCTTCACGCGTTAGTGTTGCCGACGCCGTGGAGAATCCTGCGTCAACCGGTTGCGCGGAATCACTGACCTCCACACTCTGATGTACCGGAGCCAGTTCCATCGGAAAGTGAAGCAGCGGCGCGGAATCGGGGAGCACGGTCAAGTCCGACTTCACCTCGCGAAACCCGTCTCGCATGATGTGGATTGTGTACAAGCCGGCAGGCACGGCATCCATCTGAAAACGCCCTTCTCCATCCGTGGCGGCTTCCTTTTTCCAGTCGGACTGCTTTGCCTGCAACACAAGCTGCGCGTTCTCGATGGGCCGGTGTTGCGCATCGTGAACGATGCCGCGCACGGTGCCGAAGATTCCAGCCCAGGCGATTCCTTGAAGAATTAGAACCACAGCTACGCAAGGCAAAAATAGTTTGCGAAAAGCGGAACGGCACAATCGAAAATGGCCTGACATGAAATTTTTCTCCTCGGAATAGGGTTACTTCGCAGCGATGACGCCGCGACGCAGGTGACTCAGCCAACGTGAGTAGAGTGAGCGGTGCCTCAGGCAGCCGCAGGGGCGAGTCGAGGAGGAGGAGAAGGCGGTTCGAGGGAACGCAGAAAATCCAGGGATTTCGCCGGCTCGATCGGCGACTTGCTCCCGGCTGGCGCCACGACCACGACGGGCGAAGGCAGCACAAACGCGACCGCACTGACCATCGAGCGTTCCGAATCATGGCAGCAAGACATCGAGCACGCCGTCATTCCGGGCATGTCATGTCCGCAATCCATCTGATTCGCAGGCGCAGCGGGAGTTTTTTGATGATGATGTCCCGCGATCGGGCATTGATCCGACATGCAGCAGGAGGCTTTGTAGGATGCCCACGCTGCTCCCGCCAAGGGCGCATAAAGCAAAACGACAACGAGCAAGCAAATGCTCGCAGAGATCGAACGCCAGCGCTTATGACCCAATTCCATTCGAAACCCAATCCGAGGCCAGTCGAGGAAATACTATGGCGTGAAACGCCATAGTTTGCAAGTCCAATTTACCAGGCTGGCCGGCACTTCGATTCGCGCGACGTCTTTCGGCTAGCTAACTTGACTTAGGTTCAAGCGCGTCGCAGACTCAAAGCATGTCCCACATTTACATCCGATTGGACTTTGGCACGGACGAAGAAAAAGCGCAGTTGGCCCGCCACAAGCTCGACGGTTGGAAGCAAGCGTTCCGCTTGGACAAGAAACTCCTCTACAAACTCGATCGTCCCGGGAGCCCCGCGGGAGAACCGGCCGCCAAGACGGTGGCCGCGGAAAATCCGGCGCCTTCTCCCAAGGCCAAGGGAAAGTCGAAGGACAAGCCAAGTGAGTCCGTTACAGAAAAGCCCAAATCCGCCGTCGACGGCAAAGTAAGTTTGCTCGTGCGTTTGTACTTTTCCTCCCACGAAAAGCTTTCTGAGCAGCGCTGGGTTGCGCGTATCCCATCGGAGGAGCCTTTCAAAAGCGCTTCCCCAAAAGTAATCCAGCAATCCGATCCGGAATTCGAGAAAGCCGACCAGCAGTTCGAATCGCTCGATTAACCCGACCTCACAGACGCTTGGTGTTGGAGCATCTCCTGATAAGGCCAATTTGGTCTGTTTCCACTACGGCTCGGATGCACTTGACGGGTCAATTTAGGCAGCCGAACAACGAAATCCGCTATAATTGAATCCCGCGGACGCAAGAACCCGATCCCAAGGGCGAGGGCAGAACGAATGGCGTCACAAACGCGCGTCAAAGTGGAAAAACTTGACGCCCCCAAAGTTCACGGCCTCGATCACGAAACCCTGATACGCCTTTACCGCACGATGTATCTATCGCGGCGGCTGGACGATCGCGAAATCCAGCTGAAGCGCCAGAACAAAATCTATTTTCAGATTTCCAGCGCCGGGCATGAAGCGATCACCGCCGTTATGGGCCTCTTCCTCCGCCCCGGCGTCGACTGGTTTTACCCCTACTATCGCGACCGCGCTCTCTGCCTGATGCTTGGCGTAACTCCTTTGGAGAACCTTCTCGCCGCAGTCGGAGCAAAGGATGACCTCAGCTCCGGCGGCCGGCAGATGCCCTCCCACTGGGGCCATGCAAAGTGGAATATCGTCAGCAAGTCCTCCTGCACGGGCACGCAATTCGTCCAAGCCGTGGGCGCCGCCGAAGCCACTCTCTATTACGACGGCCGCTCCAAGGCCCTGGCGCAGGCAAAGAAGGCGCCGCTCGGGGAACACGTGAGCCACGAGCCCGATGAAATTGTGTACGTCTCGGGTGGTGAGGGCTCCACCAGCGAGGGCGAATTCTGGGAATCCCTGAACGTCGCTTGCGCCAAAAAGCTTCCGCTCCTCTATCTCATCGAAGATAACGGCTATGCTATTTCGGTTCCTGTGGAAGTACAGACTGCTGGTGGCAGTATTTCCAAACTCGTCCGTGGTTTTCCGGGATTGCACGTTGCGGAAATTGACGGCACGGATCCGTTTGAAAGCTATTCCGCCTGCAAAGAGGCGGTGGAGTATTGCCGGGAGCGCCGCGGTCCTGCGCTCATCCACGCGCATGTGACGCGTCCGTATTCCCACTCGCTCTCCGATGACGAGAAGCTCTACAAATCCGCTGACGAGCGCGAAGAAGAAGCACGACGCGATCCACTTTCAAAGCTTGCCCTCGTCCTCGTTCGCGAAGGCGTGCTGGATCAGAAGCAGATTGAATCTCTCGAAGCCGAAATCGACAACGAAGTCCGCGAAGCCGCCGATCAGGCTCTTGCCGCCGAAGAGCCTTCGGTCGACTCCGTTCGGACGAACGTCTATTCGCCTGAGGTGGATCCCACCTCCCCCGCATTCGAATCGCAACCGCATTTCCACGGCGCGCCCAAGACCCTGGTCGAAATGGTTGCCGCAACGCTCTCCGACGAAATGGCGCGGGACGAGCGCATCACAATTTTTGGCGAAGACGTGGCCGACGCCAGCCGTGAAGACAGCCTTAAGCACGTGAAGGGGAAGGGCGGGGTCTTCAAAGCGACCGCGGGGCTGCAACGCAAGTATGGGAGCGATCGCGTTTTCAATTCGCCGCTGGCGGAAGCCAGCATCGTCGGCCGCGCCATCGGCATGGCGACCCGCGGGCTGAAGCCTGTTGCCGAAATTCAATTCTTCGACTACATCTGGCCCGCCATGATGCAGATTCGGGACGAGCTTTGCGTGATGCGCTGGCGTTCGAACGGCGCCTTCAAAGCGCCCGTGGTTCTTCGCGTGCCGATCGGCGGCTACCTCACCGGCGGCGGCGTCTATCATAGCCAGAGCGGCGAATCGATATTCACGCACTGTCCCGGCCTCCGCGTGGTGATGCCTTCGACCGCGCTGGACGTAGCCGGTCTTTTGCGCACGGCCATCCGCTGCGATGACCCGGTCCTGTTCCTCGAGCACAAACACCTCTACCGCCAGCCCTACAACCGCTCGGAAAATCCCGGGCCGGATTTTACGATTCCTTTCGGGAAGGCGCGCACGGTAAGAGAAGGCACGGATGTAAGCATCATCACCTACGGCGCCTTGGTTCATCGCACGGAAGTGGCCGCTGCGCAGCTCGAACGCGAAGGCATCTCCGTCGAAATCGTCGATCTTCGCTCACTCTCCCCGTATGATTGGGAAGCCATTGTCGCCACGGTTCGAAAGACGCACCGGGTCATCGTGGCCTATGAAGACATGCTGAGCTGGGGCTACGGCGCGGAAATCGCCGCGCGTATCGCCGACGAACTCTTTGAAGAGTTGGACGCCCCCGTAAAGCGCGTCGCCGCCATGGATACGTTCTGCGCGTATCAGCCGAAGCTCGAGGACGTGATCCTCCCGCAGACGAGCCATATCACGGCGGCGGTGAAGCAGATCTTGGAGTATTGAACCAAGTGGGTTTAGACTGCCGGTTCGGGAAACTTTCCTTGATTCCTTTACGTATTAGGTATAGGAATGCAAGCCAGAACTACTCTGTGGGGGTTACTCGATGAATTGCCCAAATTGCCAAAAGGACATCGCAGCCGGGTCTAAATTCTGCTACAACTGCGGCGCAAAACAGCCGGAAGTGGCGGCGCCAGCTGCTCCTCCTGCGTACAACTCACGCAAGAGGCTTGTGCGCTCGATCAACGATCGAAAAATCGCGGGTGTGTGCGCCGGAGTGGCCGATTATTTCGATCTCGACCCACTCCTGGTTCGGGTGCTGTGGGCACTGGCAGTTCTTTGCGCGGGGACGGGGGTCTTGCTCTATATCATCCTCTGGATCGCCGTGCCGGAGGGCTACACGGGAATGTCCGCGACATCGACCGCAGCCCCGTCCTAGTTCTCATTCTTTCCTGGGGCGAAGCCTTCAACTTTTCGACTTTTGGGAAAACCTTGTCCTGCTCTTTCCGTTTTCAAACAGCGGGTAATCGAGCGAAATCGTTCCTGCCCCTACGGTAGCCAGCGCGAAGCAGGCGGTCAGCAATGTCAAAGGAAATTCGTACTCGTGCACGGCCAAATAGCCGGCGTTGCTGTGCACTTTCCAGATCGCCACTCCCATTTCAATCGCCAACAGCAGCGCGGCTCCCCGCGTGAACAACCCCAGAACCAGCAGCAGCCCACCGAAGACTTCCAAGACTCCTGCGATATACACGAAATTCCCCGGCAGCCCATGCTGCACAAAAAATCCCTGCATCCCTGCGCCCTGATGTGCCAGCTTCGGGTAGCCATGAGAGAAGAAAATGATCCCCAGGGCCAACCGCAGGGCCAGCAAACCCACTGGCTGAAGGGAATTGAACGACTTCATCGAGTGTCCTCCGCAATCCAATCCAAATTTTCACGCTCTGCGCCTTCGCATCTTAGCAGAAACGCAATGCCCTCAGTGGCCGTGGCGCCATCAAACTTTCAGGTACAATCTTTATGGAATCAACCGAGACGGACGCGGAATGACGGCGAAGGCCATGAACGTGGATGTCGTTGACGGCGCATGAAGAGAAAACTCCTCATTGCCGTGCCTTTGCTTTGCCTCGTGGGCATCTTTGCCTGGTGGTTCCGGCCAAAACACGAAACGCTGGGCGAAGCCTTCATCAGCGAGCGGAGCGTGACTCTCTGGGGCAGAGTTGCGCAGGTGCGCGAGCCGCTCGGGATGCTGCACTATGGCGATCGCGTGTCCATAATCGCTCGCCGCAATGACAACGTCGAAGTCCGCACCGCGGCCGGCGCCGTCGGCTGGGTGGACGCCCGAAATCTGATGGATCCGGTGTTGTGGCAGCGCAGCGTCAAACTTCTGAACCAGGTTCGCACGATGCCTGTCCAGGCGCGCGGCCGTACCAAAACGGCCACAAATCTTCACGTCGAACCCGGACGAGCGACGCCGCGCCTCTACCATTTTAGCCGCGGTGTTCCCGTTGAGATCGTCGGCCGCGCAACCGCCGATTGGGTGCAGAGCACGGAGGAAAAAGATTCCTCCAGCGAGTCGGCGGAAACGAAAAAGGAAGATTGGTTTCTCGTTCGCGGATTGGCCACTCGTCCGCCCGGTGAAAATGCTTCTCGTGCGGCTGAGGCCAATACGACTACGCAGCCTGGAGATCAAACCGTTCCGATCTCCGGCTGGGTGATCGGGCGTTTCATCGAACTCGACCTTCCCGATGCCGTTCGTGAAGGCGCGGCCTCTGCCAATTTGCGTCCCCTCGCCTGGTTCGAACTCAATCGCGTCAGCGATCCCTCCGGTGATAAGCCGCAATATCTCGTCGCCGCGGCCCGCGGCCCCGAGGGCCAGCCTTGTGACTTCAGCGCGCTTCGCGTCTACACGTGGTATGTGAAGAAAAGCCGCTACGAGACGGCATTCATCGAAAACAACCTCTGCGGCCAATTGCCCGTGCGCGTTGGCAAGGGGCCAAAGGGCGAACCGGAGTTCCGTTTTCGCGTGATGGATAACATCAAGGAAGAGCGCGTGTACCGATTGAACCAGACCGTTGTGCGCCGCATTCGCGAAGGCAATGATTCGGCTGCCAAACGGAGCTCGGTGAAGGCGCCAAAGCCTGCGACAAAGCAAGCGCATCCGTAAGAGAACAAGTTGGAGAGCGAAACGATGACGCTGCATATCAGCGAAGCCGAGGTACGTGAAGTTCTAAACATGCCGCTGGCCATTGAGGCGGTCGAGGAGATCTCGCGCAAACAAGCCTTGGACGAAGTCGTAGTGCATCCGCGCCGGCGATTCGAACTGCCCGGGGGAGGCTTTTTTCATTACATGGCTGCGGCCGATTACTCGCGCGGCTTCATCGCCATGAAGCAATACACCTATGTTCGTGGCAAGCTTTGCTTCGTCGTGCCGCTCTACGAAATGGCCACGGGTGACCTGCTCGCTTTGATCGAAGCCGATTACATGGGCCAATTGCGCACGGGCGCAGCCTCGGGCGTGGCTACCAAATACCTGGCCCGCAAAGAAGCTCGCGTCGCCGCCATCATCGGCACAGGGGGACAGGCAAGAACTCAGCTCGAAGCAGTGGCTGCCGTTCGAAAACTTGAATCAGCACGAGCCTACGGCCGCGAAGCAGCCAAGCGCGAAAAGTTTTGCAAAGAGATGTCCGAGCGGCTCGGGATTCCCGTGCTTCCGGCTGCCTCCGCCGGAGAAGCGGCCCGTGGCGCGGACATTGTGTCGACCGCAACTACTGCTTCGCAGCCCGTCCTCAGCGGTGCGGAACTGACGCCGGGTGTCCACATCAACGCGATCGGGGCCAACCATGCGTACAAGCGCGAACTCGATGACGAAGCCGTGGCCAGTGCGGACGTCATCGTGGTCGATTCCGTCGAGCAGTCACGCCAGGAGGCAGGCGACCTCATCATCGCGTTTCACGGCGATGAAATCTGCTGGACCGGCGTCAAGAAGCTGTCCGATGTAGTCGCCGGGAAAACCAGCGGCAGGACCAGCGATGCCGAAGTGACGCTCTTCAAATCCAATGGAATTGCGTCGTGGGATCTGGCCGTGGCGATGAAAGTGTATGCCTTGGCGCGGGAGGAAAAACTGGGAAGGGAATTGCCGCTTTGGACCGACGGCTCCAGAGGCCGGTAGGTAGTTTCTGAATGCTATTGTGCTTTTCCGGTGATTTTGCGGCGCAGGGCTTCGTGCAACCGGGATCTCACGTCGCTGGGAAGTTCCACAGGTTCCGAATCACAAAAAACATCTATCGTCAGCTTCGTCTGATCCACCACTACCTTGCAATCTTCGCAATGCTGCAGGTGCCGTTCCAGTTCCTGTTTTTCCGCTGGCGCGAGTGCGCCATCGATAAAGTCCGAAATCTCGCGAATGACGCCTTTGCAATTCAATTTGTGCCGCCTTGCCGAAAATAGCGATTCAGCTTCTGCCGGAGTTTGAGCCGCGCACGCAAGAGCCGCGATTTTACCGCCGGAACGGAAATCCCAAGTGTCTTGGCGGTTTCTTCCGTGGAAAGTTCTTCGATGTCGCGCAGAACAAAGACTACGCGAAAATCGGGTTCGAGCTTGTCAATCACGTCGGACAGAATTTCGTGCATCTCTGTTTGCGCAAACCGTTGCTCGGGGCTGGGCCCCCAGTCCTCCAGCTCACGCGGCATCAAATCATCATCGCCTTCGATCGGTTCGTCCAGCGAGAACTGATTGGGCCGGCGCTTCCGCAAGCGCATCAATGCTTCGTTCGCTGCGATGCGCACCAGCCAGGTATAGAAACGCGAATCCTCCTGGAAATCCTTCAAGTGCGAGTAGGACTTGAGAAAAGCATCCTGCATGGCATCTTCCGCGTCTTCGCGATTCCGCGTGATGTTCATCGTCAGCCGGAAGATCTTCCGCTCGTAACGGTTGACCAGCTCTTCGAACGCAGCTGCATCGCCCCGCTTGGCCGCAGCC
This sequence comes from Candidatus Acidiferrum sp., assembly GCA_049644365.1. GTDB lineage: Bacteria > Acidobacteriota > Terriglobia > Acidiferrales > UBA7541 > Acidiferrum. Next base: position 18,667 of record JBARRT010000103.1, read on the forward strand.
ACGAGCAGGTGCTCATCCTCCTTGGCAATTCCGGAGGGCAATCGGTGAGGGTTTGTCGCGCTCAAGAGTTGAAGGGGGCCGATGACCGGCCACGGCCTCGCTTTCCCATCCATTAAGGTAACACAGAGCAACGAAACACCTCTGAAGTACCCTTGTTTGGATGTAGGCCTTGCTCTTGGGATTCAAAAAACCCGCAAAAGTTACGCTCAATCTGCAATCACAAGCTCTTGACAACCGTTTTACGGTTACCTAGAGTTTCGGACGGATGGTTTCCCATCAGCGCACGGGCCGAGACTTTTCCTTCGTAAGTCGTTGCGGCATAATGATTTGGACGTGGGCGCCACAGTTTTGCAACGGCCAGCCAGACCTGGCTGCTGATGTCGAATCGCGCGCACAGTTTTTGAGGGGAGAAACTTCGTCCCGAAGGCATAGTAAGCTGACTTAATGCGAACACTCCCGGACCATCTTCGCAAAGGCATGAAGCTCGTAATCGTCGGGTGCAACCCGAGCGAGTCCTCGGTGCGCGTAGGCCACTACTACGCCGGCCGCGCGAATCAATTCTGGCCCATGCTCTATGCAGGCGGTGTGGTCCCGGAGCCCTTCGATTACCACGATGACAAGCGGGTCATTGAATTCGGCATTGGACTCACCGATCTCGTGAAGCGCCCGACGAAGGGCATCGAAGAGCTGAAGCGTGAAGATTTTGCCGAGGGCCGCATCGTGCTTTCGCAGAAGCTTGAGGAATTTGCTCCGCACGTCGTGGCCTTCAATGGGAAGCTCACGTACGAACAGTTCTCCCAGCGCAAGTGCAAATACGGCATACAGAAAGAATCGCTCTATGGCGCCCGAGTTTACGTCCTGCCCTCCACCAGCGGGGCGAACGCCCAGGGCAGGAGCGAAAAACTCCGGCATTTTCGAAAGCTTGCGCAACTCATCGCACGCATCGAAAAAGAGCGCATCGCTCAAAAGCATTGACGCAGGAATATTCATGAGCCAAATGCCCCAAGCAGCTCCATTAACGCCCGTCCTCCTCGAGGCCAAGCACGACGGCGTCGCCACCCTGGTGATGAACCGCCCCGACCGGATGAACGCGCTCAATAACGAGCTCGGCGTAGCGATGGATGAAGCGCTTGGACGTATTGCGGCGGACCCCGACGTTCGCGTGGTAGTAATCACCGGGGCAGGCCGCGCCTTCTGCGCGGGAGGGGATCTCGCGCTTTTGGGCAAGGGCAGCGAGACCGGAGCGACCCAGGAACTGGAGCCTCTGCTGCGCGCGGGCATGCAAATGGTCCTGAAGATGCGCACGATGCCGCAGCCCGTAATTGCCGCCGTAAACGGTGCCGCGGCAGGAGCGGGTATGAACGTCGCGCTCGCTGCGGACATACGGATCGCCGCCGAAGACGCGACGTTCGGCCAAAACTTCGCCAAGGTCGGCTTGTTTCCCGATTTCGGTGGAACGTATTTGCTGCCGCAACTGGTTGGCCCCGCGAAGGCCGCAGAGCTTTTCTATACTGGAGACATGATCGACGCGAAAACTGCGCTCGCAATCGGGATTGTCAATCACGTCGTTCCTGCCGCGCAGCTCGAAACGGAAGTGAAAAAGCTGGCGCAGAAGATTGCGCAGGGTCCGTATCTGGCCATTCGCGCGGTGAAGAAAGAGCTTTTTGCCAGAGGCGAGAAGGATCTCGCTCGTGCTCTCGACAACGAAGTTCAGGAACAGCTTCGTTGCTATCTCTCCGAGGATTGCAGGGAAGGGATTCGAGCGTTTTTCGAACGGCGCCCTCCCAAATTTCAGGGCAAATGAATTCTTTGACCCGCGCTTTTCCACGATGGTGACTGACTCCCGCGAAACCATCTCGATTCGTATCGAACGCCGCACGGCGTGGGTTACTCTTAACCGGACACCGCTCAACATTCTCGACATTCGAATGATGGAAGCGCTGGATGCGGCGCTGCAACGCGCACTCCCGGAATCGGATTTCCTGATTTTTCAGGGGGCGGGCCCCAAAGCTTTTTCCGCCGGCGCGGAAATCGCTGATCACACTCCGGAACGCGTCGGCAAAATGCTCTCCGCATTCCACGCCATTTTTTGCCGGCTTTCGGAAGCCGATTGCGTGAAAATCGCAGCCGTACACGGACACTGCCTCGGCGGCGGCATGGAGCTTGCCACTTTTTGCGATTTTGTGATTGCCACGGAATCCGCACAATTCGGCCAGCCCGAAATCAAGCTGGGCTGTTTTCCTCCCGTTGCGATGGTGACTTTGCCTTACCTGATCGGAATGCGCGCAGCCGCTGATCTCATCCTCACCGGGTGCCAAATCGCCGCGGCCGAAGCCCAGCGCATCGGCCTGGTCACGCGCGTCGTTCCGGATTCTGAACTTCGCGCCGCCGTGGGAAAATTGCTTGAAGAATTGCGCGCGTTGAGTCCCAGCGTTCTTCAGCTGACGCGCAAGACCTTGTGGAGCCTCCACTCCGCTGAATTCACGAAGCAACTCGAAGAAGTGGAACGCGTATACTTATCAGTGCTGACGAAGACGCATGA
>JBARRT010000104.1:0-15381 GCA_049644365.1 Candidatus Acidiferrum sp.
GATTTCATCAACCGGCAGCTCTGGAAGGCCTCTAAGAAATTGGTTCCGGTCGGAGTTGAATAGGTCATGAAGCATTCATCATCGATCCGTACGACAGCTCATTTACCCAGAGCCCGTGCGGCGACGCGATTCGTCCAACTTCGTGCAGCGGTTTACAAGCCCGTAGAAACGACCAATCGGCACCGAACAAAAGGGCCAAGAGAACTTTGCAGAAGAGCTCATGACCTTGGGCGGTTTTCCAACCGCCGCCGAGCACAGGCCGTTCTAACAGCTGAAATCTCAGTCCGACAAACCGCTGTACTAGGTATGTGCGCCGCACACCCGCCCTGGCATGGGGGAGAAACAATCGCTAGTTCAACTTCCGTTCTTTTTGCGTTGCAAGTCGGCCGATCATTGGTTGTGAATCCGCTCCCTCCAGAGCATCAGCATGGTGGTTCGCCTCTTTGAGGCATCTGTGTTAGGATAAATCCCGCATGAGCGCACGAATTCTTATTAGCGGTTTATTGGCGGTTTTGGCAGGGACAGCTGCTACCGTATGCACCGCAGGCGAACAGTGCGCTGTATGCGAATCCTGCAAAGCCATTATTTGCAAGGTTTTACGCTAAGTTGTTGATTCCACGGTTGGGGACGTAGTTCAGTTGGTTAGAACGCTGCCCTGTCACGGCAGAGGTCGCGAGTTCGAGTCTCGTCGTCCCCGCCATTCTTTTCTTCCGTGGCCAATCAAAAATCCGCGGCATCAGGCGTGCGCGGGGCGATCTGTGGCCAAATCAACGAGGCACCCAAATGGGACTATGCGTGAAAAGTCTGCTGACGAAACCCATTTGATAAACAATAAAGAGGCCGAACGCCAGACTTACGAGTCCGGAGACCAGTCCCAGGCCGCGATTGAGGCGCACAAAGCGACTTTCGGAAAACGTAAATGGGACGGCAATCGCTGCCGTGATCAGCATCATCCCCGCGACGGTACCGATCCCAAATACCAAGAGATATAAGACCGCCCACGAGGGAACGCGGATGGTCGTGAGCACCAATAACGCAACGGCTGCCGACCCGGCAAGACCGTGAACGGTGCCCACGGCCAATGGCCGCACGACTTGGTAGAAACCCAGCCGGCCAAAGGCGCGATCCATCCAACCCACCGGTGTCGCATCCTCACCATCGCCGTGTTTTTCCGGAACGTGGCCGTGGGGATGGCTGTGAATGTAGTCTCCGTGGCCGTAGGGATGCGCGTGCTGCCCCGAATGTAAGGGCGTAACGGTTTCCGAGATCCAGCGCATCATCCCAGACAGATTCAGAATTCCCAGAAGAATTAACATCAAGCCAACCGACAATTCCATCGTGAGACCAACCCTGGGCGGGATCACGAGGCCAAACAAAATAATTGCCGAACCAACAACGACAATCGTGATCGTGTGACCCAGACCCCAGAGGACTCCGATCAAAGCCGCATGGCGGATGCTTCGCTGGCGGCTCACAATCGTCGTTACCGCGATGACGTGGTCCGGATCGGTCGCGTGGCGCATTCCGAGAAAAAAGCTAAGTGCAATGATGGAAAGCAAAGTGATCATTTGTTCAGCCCGCGGCAGCGGCGCGAGAACGTAATGCGCCGGCGTTCGCGAACTCCGCGAATTCTAACCAATTCCCTCGATTTCCGCCATGCATTGCGCGGCATTTTACCCGGGCGACTCCGCGTATCATTTTGCGCAAAGCGCGCCCCCCGCCTTTGCAAACCGATTCAATAGCGCCAAAACCGGTGTTCAGATTAAGATGCAAAACGTCCAGGAGGACACCCATGAAGCGCGCAGCATCTTTCAGCCTGTTGATTTTTCTTTTAGCGGTTTCTTCAGTTCAATCGCAGTCCAAGCTCTCCGCGAAGTGGGAAGAGCTGACGGCTGCGGATTTTCGCCAGGCGATTCAGCAATCGAAGGGAACTTGCCTGCTCCCATTCGGCATCCTGGAAAAACACGGGCCGCATCTCCCGCTGGGTACCGACCTCTTGAACGTGCGCTACGCATCTTTACATGCTGCGGAGCAGGAGTACGCCGTCGTTTTTCCGGAATACTATTTCGGCCAGATTTTTGAGGCCAAGCACGAGCCGGGCACCGTCGCGTACAGCATGGAACTTCAGTTGAAGCTGCTTCAGGAAACCACCGATGAGATGGCACGCAATGGCTGCAAGAAAATCATCATCGTCAACGGCCACGGCGGCAACGAGCACCTGCTTCCCTTCTTCGCGCAGGCGCAGATGGATAAGCCCCACGATTATGTCGTGTACGTCCTCGACGGCGAGCGCAGCCGCCCCGGCGGTCCCGCGAAAAAATCAACCGGCATCGACTACCACGCCGGCGAAAACGAAACTTCCAACACCCTCGTCTCGCATCCGGAGCTCGTCCATCTGGACCGCGCCGCGAGCGAATCCGGCGCGGACCACAAGCGCCTCATTTTGCCGGAAACGATCTATACCGGGATCTGGTGGTATGCCCGCTTCCCCGACCACTATTCAGGCGATGGCTCGGTGGCCACAAAGGAGCTTGGCAAGTGGAATATGGACAATTGGATTGCTCTCACCATCGAAGCAATTCGCGCAGCGAAGGCCGATGACGCGAGCTTGAAAATCCAGAATGAATTTTACGAGAAGAGCAAGCATCCTCTGGACACGCGGCCTTGAGGATTCGAACGGCAGGCGATTGGAAATCGTCAGCGGGCTCGGCGGAGTTGCTCCACCCAGCGGGCCAACATTTGATCGTACGGCGCATCCACATCGATGAATTCCACGCCCATCCCAATGCGCGGCTTCACGATTCGAACGACGCCCAGCGCTTCCACTTTCTGGTCCTTGCGCGTCATCGTCACACGGACGCGCGCATTCAGTTGCATCGGCTTACTCGTGCACACGAATATGCCGCCCATGGAAATATCGGAAGTCACGCCGGTGGTCCGGGCGCCGGATTCCAGGTCGAGCAGCTCAACATCGGCCGCAAACGGGTAGCGAATAGAGTAGCGGCGGTCGCGGATGGTGAGCTCCCGCGAGCCGCCTTTTGACGTTCTTTCGTCCATGGAAATAACGTTGCTCACAGTCGTTTGGGCCGCAAATCACCCGTTCCATCTCTCTGGATGATGAGCGGGAGGACATTCCCTACACAGATAATTCTGCCCGAAAACGCACCGTATCGGGGAGCTTTCGAAAGGCCAGGCGCGCGAAAAAGGCAACACCTCCCCAGCCTGCAAACCCGCCCAAAATGCCCTGCTTACGTTATTACTTGGAACGACAAAACTCGTTTCACAGGCCGGTTCCCGCGAGATTTGCATGCTAGTCTGAAATTTGGCAATTTCGTGAAATACGTGATGACCACCATTTCTGACGGCCTCCGCCAAAGTGACCGCGTGACTCTCTGCCTGCCCGTCGAGGCATCGTGGGTCACCAGCAGCGGCGCCACGTTCAAACAAACCGCGGAGACTCTGCTCGTCAGCCGCAACGGCGGCGTCTTGCGCCTCACCGAAAAACTCGCCATGGGTCAGGAACTCCATTTGCGGCGCCAGCGCGAGGGTGACCAGTGGAAGAGCACGCGTGCGCGCGTCGTTGCCGAAATCGACCAGGAATCGAATGGCTTCCTCTACGCCATTCACATTCTCGATCCCCGCTCCGACTTCTGGGAGATCGACTTCCCTGCTATGCACAAAGCCGAAGAAGCTCTGGCGCGTCTCTTGATGGAATGCAGTTTTTGCCAGCGTCGTGAAGTGGCTTACCTGAACGAACTCGAGCTCAAATCCTTCGAGAGTCGCAAGTGCGTCGCACGCCTATGCAAGCATTGCGAGGCGCCGTCCATTTGGATCGAGTCCCAGTCCGAGCTTCGGCCCATCGCGAACGGAACCGAGCAGCCCACCGTAGAGGACCGCGTCATTCCCCGCCGCAATCGCACCCGCGTCAAAGCGCGCGTCCTCGCTTGCATCCGCCGCCGCGGCTTTCAGGAAGAAATCGTGGTTTGCGAGGATTTGTCCAAAGGCGGCGTCAGCTTCCGCAGCCGCAATCAGTACGCGGAAGGCTCGCGTGTGGAAGTCGCTGTGCCTTTCACTCCTGGCAGCGGCGCGATCTTCGTCCCGATTCGCATCGTCTTCTCGCAAGCTATCCCCACCGCCGGCCTCTACCGCCACGGCGCTGCCTACGTAAAGCCGCCACTCGACGCCTGATCCTCCGCCCCGCTCAGTGCCCGAGAAATTTTCAATCGATCAATTCCGTTCTTGTCACATCGCGCGGCTGATCCAGTAGCTCCTCCACGCGCCTAAGGAATCGCACCGTATGCGGCAATTCCGCGTGCTTCTGCAACGCCGCTTCGTCCATCCACCGCGAATGAATGTAAAACAACCGCCGGTCTCGCATGGAACGAAACAAGTGAAAGCTCAAGCACCCATGCTCTTCTCGCGAAGGCCCCATCACTTCGCGTAGCGCCTGCTCCACGCCACTTTCCTCTCCCTCACGCGCATGCAGCCGCACAAACGTGTATTGCTCCACGATTCCCTCCTTCGCCCCGCACCAATCTTTCGTGACTCCATAGTTCGGAGACACGCAAAGTATGACGGCCAATCGAATCAAAAGGTGACGCTGAGATTCCCAGAGCCGTCTCATGAATGGTTTTCGGGAGGGCACGGCTTCAGCCGCTGAGGAATTGGTCTTTCGCGCTCCGCATACCCTGGGAGGGCACGACTTCGATACGCGGATTTCAGCAGTGGGTCCGGATTGACGTCAGCTGGACGGGCGACTAGGATCTAAGGATTCGCAATGGGGAGGTAACCATGCCCCAGTACAATTTCCTCTGTCGAGCCTGCAAGAAAGAGTTCTCAAAAATCCTGACAATTTCAGAGCACGAGAAGGGCGGGATCGTCTGTCCGCACTGTAAGAGCAAGGACGTAGAGCAGCGGTGGGCAGCCTTCTATGCGGTGACCTCGAAGAAGAGTTAAAAGAGATCCTCCACAAGGGACTCGACGAGAGACTTCCGACCGGGGAGCACTAGCTCATGATTGGAGAGCCGGTGGCAAGCGCAAGAGATCTGCGACGATACGAGAGACTGCTCGTGGAGAAGCGGCGTGAGTTGTCGTCTGCCCCGGGTGAGGCTCAGTCCCGGGTGCCGGCCGCGGGAGGCTTAGAGGGCGATCTCGTTGAGCAAGCGAATGCCGACGAGGAAGCGGAGCTGCAGATCCGCTTGCACCAAACAGATGGTCGTCTTTTGAGAGCAATCGAAGAGGCACTCGCTCGGATCAGACACGGCACCTACGCGGTGTGTGAGATCTGTAAGCAGCCTATCTCTAAGGCTCGTCTGGAAGCGGTGCCATGGGCGCGCCACTGCCGCGAATGCAAAGAACTTAAGCACTCCGTCGCTTGACACCGACAATACTGGTTTTGAACCACCAATGGGAATCGACAATAGCACATGGATTGTTCGCGTTGAGTCGCCAGACTCCGCTTCCACAAACAGTGAAGAGCCCCCAACGCAAAATTGCCAGGGCTATTCCTCCTGTCGTCAATTACACGATGACGGAAAGGGCGGTATATTTTGCTTTCTCAATTCTGCTGAGGTGCAAGATGCCTATGCGAATTGCCTGTACGAAAAGCAGCTAGGCCCATGAAGCGTGAGGCGATCCTCGTTGCACCGCGGGATGCCATCTTGACAAGTCTGAGAAACGGTGCAATATGACCTTTAGGGACCCAAACCTACCCACTACTTTCCCACAGGAAACCGAAAAGGAACGTCCCGCAGGAGACCGAACATGAAATCCAAAATTCTGACATTTTCATCCCACGGCGATACAACGCTTCTCGAATACGATCCGGCAACCGCTGACATGGAAGAAGTGAACAAAGTGATTGCCGAGTATGAAGCCAAGACCGGCGCGCAGCCATTTGACATGACGACCGGTGAACGCCTCGAGAGAGTCACGCGTGAGCAGAACGAAGTCATGATGGTTCATCCCATCGCAGGCGGCTAACCGCGCTAGCAGCTACCGACACCACCCGACTGGCAGTGTAAGAGTTCGTTGGCATTGGGCTGAATCGGACGCTGGCGGTAGTCCACTTCAAACCCGGCGGTACCTGTATGTCGTCTGCAAATCTATCTGTGATCGCGTTTCTCGGTCTGGTGGTGTGGAGGTTTGCGTTTGGTGGCCTGCGGTGCAGACCTTGGCTTAGAGCAATTGCCCCACAGGAGCAGCCACACAACAACGTTTTAGAGGAGGCCCTCCACATTTCAGACCCGGGAGGTGTGGCAGTAATTGCGGGCAATCGCTTTGAGAACAGTTCGGATGGCCTAGACTCCCTCGAACGAAAGGATCACGCGAAAACCTATCTGCGCCGCATCGTTGCCCTCACCGGCGCCACGCAAATGGGTAATCGCTATGTCCTAGATGTCGGCACAACTAGATTCCATGTGCGCGATAGATATGTCGGGAGGATGCGAGACGTGACAGACCCCAAATGCGCATACGAGGAAACGTGCTTTTATTCAGCGCACAAAGAAATGCCGAAATCCAAGCATATTGCTACGGCGCTGCTGCAGCTCACGAACAATCCAGAGCTGTTTGACAAGTGGGCCGCTCAGAGCGGGGCGTATAAGGCCGACGGCCAGGCCTTCAGCCCAGCGGAGTAATCCACTTGCGATGAGAATGCAAGCCAAATGCACGCCCGCCCAGCGCGCAGCAGAATACCTGAAGCGCGTCGCTGCACTCACTGGAGCCGAGCAAGTTCGTGGTGATAGTTACTGGCTCAGAGCCGGGCGCAGGCACTTCCTAGTGGACTCTAAATTCGTACGTCTTATCTCCCGCCGCGGCGAATCGACGTGTTTTTCTGTTGCGACGGACCCGGACATACCGGGCGCAGAAGCGGTAGCGTCTGCATTGCTGCAACTGAAGAACAACCCAAGACTGTTTGAAAAGTGGAGAGAACTGCAGGGATATACGTTCAAGGCGAATGGGAAGATGTTCAGGAATAAATATCTACTAGATAGGGATGACACCTGAAACGTTGCAGCGCCGGGCGGGTGGCACACCCTTAGAGTAATGCAATATAGACAACTTTAGTTTCAGGAAACTACTCGAGTAGATCGGGCTCGTCACGAAGGATAATCGCGAGCATCGGCTGAAACTGGAACCACCCTGCCATAGAGCTTCCGACTTGCTCCCTTGTCGCAACCACCGTGGCAGGATTGCGACGGGTGTAACCTTTCAGGACAAGGCAAGACTGATTTGCCGAATCACAGGCGAATGGCGCAGTTTCACGTAAAGCCTATTCGGTGGTCAGAATAAGCAGGGTAATATCATCTGGCTGAGGGACTGGCCCGGCAAAGGCGGCTAGATCTTTCAAAATGTGAGTAAGTATGTCTTGAGCTGCGGCAGGTGCACTATTGATGGCGTCAGCCAGACGGGTGTGACCCCAGGCCTCATCCTGGTGGTTCACTGAATCGGTCAAGCCGTCGGTGTAAGCCACTAATGTATCGCCGCTCTCCAGGTTCAGCGTCTCGTCGCTCAAAGCCAATGCCTCAAATGGCCCCATAATGAGCCCTCCATAAGCGAGGCGCTCCACGCCGCCCGAAGCGTGTCGTAAAAAAGGCGGATCATGCCCGGCGTTGGCATAAGTAAGCGATCGCAGGACAGGGTCGACAATCGCGTAGAAGACGGTTACAAACATCTCGTTGCATGATTCCGCCAAGAGTCTTCGATTAACTTCCGTCAAAACAGCCGAAGGATTGCCGTAGCGGCCAGCCTCAGAACGAATCAGGCTACGGGCCATAGCCATATACAACGCCGCAGGCGCGCCCTTCCCCGAAACATCGGCAAGAACCATTCCCCAACGCCCGTCCGGCAACGAAAAAAAGTCATAGAAGTCGCCCGCAACCTCACGGGCTGGACGCCAATCCGCCGCGAGCGTGAAACCAAGGATGCTTGGAAGTTGGGTTGGCAATAGACTCTTCTGCACAACACGAGCCATTTCAAGTTCTTTTTCCTGACGTGTCCGTTGTGTTTCGGCCAGGTCGTGCAATCGAGCGCGTTCAAGAGCGACGGCGACCTGTGAACCAGCGGCCGAAAGAAATTGTAGATCGGCTGGGCTCAGGAATTCCCATTGTTCCGTTGCGATATTGATCAACCCGACCGGTCGTTTCTGAACCATGAGAGGTACAGTCGCATGAAAGAGTAACCCTTCGGTCTCGCCAGCATGACGAAAGGCGTTCTGCAAGCGCGTGCATTCGACTATGTTGACAGCGCGGACTAATTGTTCGTTTCGTAACAGACGCTGGCAGTGACAATCCGGCGGTTGACTGAGATAGCGTCGATTGTCCTGCTCAAGTCCAGCCGGTAGACCACAGCATGCGGCCACGGCAAAATCATGGCGTGGATCATTAGCACGAGTCGCGGTGCATGCACCAGCTTCCGTCCAGAGGAAGGCCCAAGCCGTCTTAAGCCCCATCGCTTCAACTAGCGTTTCGACAACCTTGGCCAACAAGGTACGGACGTCAGCACATCGGTTAAGGTGCTCGGAAAGCCGGTTCAGTGCACGGAGATGAGCGATTTCACGATCCGCTGGATTAGCGAAGCGCGCTTCCTCACGTCGCTTGATCTGCTCGCGGCTCAATAAGGGGCGGCTGAAATCGAAAGTGTCGAAGGGGGATTTGGCGATTAGATGGTTCGTCAGGGCCCAATCGTAGAAGTGTTTAAGAGACGCGAGGGTTCGTTGAAGAATTAATCGGCTGGCGCCATTCAATTTTGAGTGAAGCAAATAAGAGCGAATAGCTACATCATCGAGCGCATCAGGAATGAACGCTCTGCCTTGTGCTTGAATCCGCCAATCAACAAAGTTACGGAGGTCGGCCAGAGTCTTAGAGTCGGCTGAGGCGAGTTGGGCTGCGAATTGTTCAGCAAACTTATTCATCTTCTAAGGATGTCGCGGGTGGCAAACCCTTAAAGCAGCACGACATAGAAAACTTTTGATTTAGGTAACTACTCCAGCAGATCGGGCTCGTCGCGGAGGATGCTCGCGAGCATCGGCTGAAACTGGAACCATCCCGCCATCGGGCTTCCGATTTGCTCCCTCGTCGCAACCGCCGTGGCAGGATCGATCTTTACGGGCACGCCCGCCGCCTCGGCCAGCAACTGCGCCTGGCAACTGCGGTCCATGGTGATGAACCACCACGCCGCTTCCTCGACGCACTGGCCGACGGTGAGCAATCCGTGATTCCGCAGAATCGCCGCCTTGTGTTTTCCAAGAGCCTGCGCGATGCGCGCGCCCTCCGACGTTTCGTAAACCACGCTGGTAAAGTCCGCGAACAATCCGTGGTCCTCGTAAAACGCGCAGGCGTCCTGCGTGATGGGATCGAGCAGCCGTCCGAGCGACGCCCACGCTTTCCCGTACATCGAATGCGCGTGCGCCGCCGCAACCACCTCGGGGCGCGCCGCGTGCACCTGCGAGTGGATGGCAAACGCCGCTCCATTGACGGGATACTTTCCCTCGACCACGTCGCCGCGGTGATTCACCAGAATCAGGTCGGACGCGCGAATTTGCCCGAAGTGCATCCCGAACGGGTTCACCCAGAAGTGGTCGAGCCGTTCCGGATCGCGCGCCGTGATGTGTCCCGCTACACCTTCATCGAATCCGAAGCGCGAAAAAAGCCGGAACGCCGCGGCCAGCATCCGCTTGCGATGCACGCGCTCCTCCGCGGCCGTGGCAAACTTAGGCGGCCGCGGGATGTTCAATACATTTGCGGGTGCTCCCGGCATTTGGACCTCCGTCCCGCGCATCGTACAGATAATTCCTGTGGACTTACTAAGCCGTGGCGGCCTTCACCTTCGTCGCAGCCTGTTCAATAAGATCTGCGACAGCTCTTGGCTGCGATACGTAGATGGCGTGACTTCCCTTGACCTCAACGACCGTAGCACCCGCGCGCTTGGACATGGCACGCTGGGCGTCAGGTGGGATCATCTTGTCCTCGGTGGTGACCAGGTACCAGCTCGGCTTGGTCCTCCACGCCGGTTCGCTGATCGCGCCGCTAATGGCCCCCATGCCCCACGGGACTTGGGAATCGGCCATGAACGCGGCTTTTTCTGCCTCTACGTCGGCTGCGAAAGAGGCGGGGAACTTCGCCTTGTCGAGAAACAAAAAGCCGTCTTGCGGGGGTAGTATCGGAGGTACGGGCGCGCCGGGCGGCGGGTCCTTAATAAGCGATCCCACCGACTCGCCCTTGTCTGGAGCAAAGGCAGCGATGTATACGAGGGCTGAAACCTTTGGATGGTTTCCGGCTTCAGTGATGACTGCTCCCCCGTAGGAATGGCCAACGAGAATTGTAGGTCCGTCCTGCGTTGCAAGAACTCGCTTGGTAACCGCAACGTCGTCCTCCAACGATATCGTCGGATTCTGGACGACGCTGACCTTATAGCCGTCCCTCTTCAGGATTTTGTAGACCCCCTCCCAGCCGGCGCCGTCCACAAAACCACCGTGAACTAGAACGATGTTATTCATGGCTCCTCTCCTCCCCTTTTTGATATGAGTGCATACATCGGCAGGTCTCGTGTTGATCGGGCCAGGTATTGGAAGTCCTCGCCCGACTGCGGCGAAGTATAGCGACGGACAGAATACCAGTCAACCCAACGCGAATCCCGGTAGTGACTCAATTTGAGCCGACTGAGAAGCAGTATAATCGTAACGGGGCGCGACCTGTCTCCCCTAGCTCGCAAGAGTTAGACGGAAGGAACGTCGTGTAATGCGGCGGAAGCCGGGGAGCGGCTGAGATGCCGCCGTGCCCCTAGATTTCCTCCAGAAAAAGGCGGCGGGTGGCCCGGACAATAAATCCGGAGACGAATTTGGGTGCCCCACACGTCGGTTTTACGTGTGGGGGTTTTGACTTTTTCTCGATCGTCTCACTCTGCTCCATGAAATCGTTGTGGGACCGTCGCGCAGCGCGAGGAATGTGCGAAAATGAACCAACGTGAGACTCCTGCCGAAACTCCTGTGGCTCATCCTCGCGCTCTTTGCTCTTGAGAACGCGCTGGGGGCTCTGCGCTACCTGTTGCCGCACGTGCCCTTTCCCGCGCAACTCGACAATTTCACTCAGCGGCGCATCTCGCTTTCGTTGCACGCCTTGGGTGGCGCGATTGCCTTGCTGGCAGGTCCGTTGCAGTTTGTCCCTCGCTTCCGTGAAAGCAGCTGGAGTCGCCATCGCCTCTTGGGATGGATCTACTGCAGTGCCGTCTTGTTCGGCTGGTGTTCTTCACTCTGGATCGCGCCGCATTCGCAGACCGGTTGGATCGCCGCCGCGGGATTTCTCACTCTCGGTGCGGCTTGGATTGTAGCGACCGGGCTCGCCGCGCGGTTTATTTGGCGAGGCGATGCGACCAGACATCGGCGCTGGATGATTCGCAGCTACGCCCTCACCGCCGCCGCCATCACTCTGCGCATCTACCTGCCTCTTATATTCGTGTTCCATTGGCCTTTTTCCGTCGCTTACCCTGCCATCGCGTGGCTCTGCTGGATTCCCAACTCTCTCGCTGTTGAAGTGTATCTGCGCCTCGTGCCAGCGCCTTCGCACATAACTCTGCCCGCCAACCTCAGGCGCGTGGCCAGAGCTTGAATTCTCAGCGCGCCATCCTATTCTCTCCAACTCTCAACTCTTCAACGATTTACGGCCCCGTTCGAATGATGCCCAGAAAGTAATTGACACGCACTGTACTTTTGTGCTATCCTTCCCCGTGTTTGCCAATCAAAATCCTCGCCTGCGATCTACTCGCCAGACCCTGGCCGCTGTCTCTCTATTCTCCCGCCTCCCAATCCTTGTAAGTCCTTTGCTTGCCACTCATACGAGTCGCCCGCAAAGCACGGAAAACACAAATACTTTAAGTCCTGCATTTGCCACTCATACAGACTTCGCGCCTGTAACTCCTGTGTTTGCCACTCATACGAAAACAACCGGGGTGTGTACCAACAATTCCCATTCTGGAACTCACTCCTGTCCTTCGCGCTTCCTCTGCGATCTCGTCGTCTCTGCGTTGAATCGCATTCTTTCCCCTTCAACTTTCAACCTTCAACTCTTAACCTCCTTCCCTCCACGTGACCTTATCTTTTCAACCACTTACAAATTGCCCATTTCACAAGTCCTTTGTTTTGACATTCATGCATCGGATGGGGGGTGTAGGGGGTGGCGTTCAGAAATTCTTAAAGAATTACTTTAACTCCGGCAGGATCTCAATAAGGATCAAACGTTTGCAGAGGGCCGATTTTACCAGTCACCAGTCGCGAATCACCAGTCACCGGTTTATCAATCCAACGCCGGAGCCGCATTCCGCTCACTCCGCCGCCGATGCAAATAGTGCATCGCAATGTTGAGGTAAATTTCGCCGCACGGCGTCTCGATACAGATCACCAGCGCTTCGGTGTCCGCGCTTCCGCCGAGCCCTTCGTCATTCATGTGGATTTCCGGCGGAAACACTTTGAAGTGAAACCCCTGGTCGTTCAGCAGCGTCACCGAATTTCCGATGACCATGTTCGCCAGCTCGCAAACCGTTTCCCGCACCACCTGCTCGCTCGACGGAATTTCCGCGCCCGCGAGTTGGCTCGCCACTTTGATCGCCACTTCCGGCGACAAATCCAAAATGACGCGCCCTTCAATGTCTCCCTTGATGGCGATGAGCGCCGCGACCCCCTTGCGACGATACGCATCTTCCTCCATCGCCAGGTCCACGATTTTCGTCGGCGCCTGCAAAGACTCCGCAAAAACCGCATCCGCGGCGTTGATGAACGGCTGGATCAGTTCCATTCTCATGAGCGGTGTTCTCCTGCGAGCGCCACCGGCGCTCCGACGGCGTTGGGATCATCACTGAGCACGTACCGGAGAATTTCGTACAACACTTCCGGCTTCACCGGCTTCTGCACGAAGTGTTTCGCGCCCTTCTGCAGCGCCGCCAGAATATTTTCCTGGTATCCGACGGACGAGACCATGACGATGCGCGCATCCGCGTGCTGGCGCACGATGCGCTCCACCGCCTCGATGCCTTCCATCTGCGGCATGGTGATGTCCATGAGCACGATGTCCGGCTTCACGCGGTTGAATTCCGCGATGGCCGTCAAGCCGTCGCCCGCTTCGCCGGCCACTTCGCCGCCGAACTGCTCGATCATCTTGATGAGGTTCTTGCGCGCGAAGACGGAATCGTCCACCACCAGGTAGCGGACCGGCTGATTATCTTTTCGCAGTAGAGCGGCAAATGGTTTCATGGACTTCTCCTTATCCCGGCGCGCGTCTTCACGAGCGCTGGGAAGAAACTGGAATCTTTTCAACTTTCTCGGTCTTGTCGTGTTTTTCAATTTTTTCCGGGGCGCTTTGTGCCGCGGCGCCTTGTACTGCAGCGTGCCGTTCCGCGCCGTACTGGTTCACCAAAAAAGTGGCGAGCCCGTCGAGCGGAATAATCTTGTTCGCATATCCCTTAAGGATCGCCGCCCGCGGCATTCCGCTCACGACGCAAGTATCTTCGCTTTGCGCTATGGTCATTCCGCCAGCGGCTTTGATCGCGCCGAGACCTTCGGCGCCGTCATCGCCCATGCCGGTCATCAAAAGCCCGACGGCGGTGAGCCCAAATTCCTGCGCCACGGAATGGAACAGAACATCCGCCGATGGACGATGCCCATTCACCGGCGGCCCATCGGAAAGCACGGCCATGTCTCCGCGCGGCATGCGGCGAACCATCATGTGGCGATTTCCCGGACAGATGAGCACGCGGCCTGCGATCAAAAGATCTCCCGAGCGCGCTTCGTGAACTTCGAGAGCGCAACACTCATCGAGGCGCTTCGCAAACATTTCCGTGAATCCTTCGGGCATGTGCTGCACGATCACGATGGTGGATTGAAAATCCGCGGGAATCTGCGACAAGACATATTGCAGCGCGTTGGGGCCGCCGGTGGAAATTCCGATGGCAATAACACGGCGCGGCGGCAGCGGAGCGCGAGTTCCCTTTTTCTTGACCGGCAGATCGTCGGCGACGATGGCGGGAGGGAGCTTGCGACCGGCCGCGCGCTTGGCCACTTTAATTTTTGCGATTAACTGATCGGCGATTTCTTCGAGGCGGCCCGCGGCGGCGTCTTTTGGCTTGGTGACAAAATCGACGGCGCCGAGGGCGAGGGCTTTGAAAGTGGCGTAACCGCCTTCTTTCGAATGAGTGCTGAACAAAATGACCGGCATCGGCGCGCGTCCCATGATCAAGCGCAGAGTTTCCATTCCGTCCATGCGCGGCATTTCCAGATCGAGGGTCACGACATCCGGCTTAAGCTCTTCAATTTTTTTCAAAGCAAATGCGCCGTCCATCGCGGTTCCGACAACCTCGATGGAAGAGTCGCGCGCGAGAATCGCGGGAATCAGTTTCCGCATCAGCGCGGAATCGTCTACGACGAGGACTCGAATACGTTCTGTCATGCGATGGCTCCCAGTGGATTTGCGCGTGAGAGGCGCGACAGAACTGCAGGCACATTCAAAATGAGAACAACGGTGCCATCGCCGAGGATGGAAGCACCGCTCACCAAGTCGCTCGAGATAATTTCTGCGGGGAGCGCCTTGATGACCAACTCTTCTTCTCCAACGAGACTGTCCACGAGGAGACCAAAACGTTTTTCGGCCGCGCCGATGACGATGACGAAATGCTTTTTCTTAACGGGCTGCGTATCTATGCTGCGCAGGCGGCTGAGCTCGTCCAAACGAACCAGCGTGAGAATCTGATCGCGGAGCCGAAGAACTTCGCGCTGGTCCACGCGATGGATTTCATGGTCCGCGATGCGCGAGATTTCCACGACGGAGGAAAGCGGCACGGCGAACAAGCGGCCACCCACGCGGAAGAGTAGTGTTTGAATGCTGGCGAGCGTGAGTGGGGCGCGAAGCTGGAACGTGGAGCCCTGACTCTTTTTCGAGGAAACCTGGACGGTTCCCTTGAGGCGATCGAGGACGGTTCGAACGACGTCCATACCGATCCCGCGGCCCGACACTTCTGTAACTTCGGAGGCAGTGCTCAAGCCTGCTTCGAAAATAAGATTGACGGCGTCTTGCTCGGAGAGGCGCTGGGCTTCTTCGGGTTTCAAAAGCTTCGTCTCGACGGCGCGGGCACGGAGGCGGGCAAGGTCGATGCCGCGACCATCGTCGCGTACTTCAATGACGACCTGAGTGCCCTGATGATAGGCGTTGAGATAGATGGTGCCGCGAGCAGGCTTACCGGCAGTCAATCGTTCGTCGGCGGGCTCAATGCCATGATCAACCGAATTGCGCACAATATGCATGAGCGGCTCGGCGAGAGCATCGAGGATGCTTTTGTCGAGGTCGGTGTTCTGGCCGGAGACTTCGAGAGCCACGTCTTTGCCGCACTGTTTGGCGA
>JBARRT010000105.1:0-40647 GCA_049644365.1 Candidatus Acidiferrum sp.
GGGCACAGTTGTGCTCCAGCAAGCTCTTCGATTGGCGGTCGAACTTAGGTAAAGTCTTATTTTTGAATAACTTGAAAGCTGGCAACATGGCCAGTGAGTTGCACCTGTACCAATGGCCAGGACCGCCGCCCGCAGCTACGCGACCTGGATGTGGAGATCCCGATGGGGTACGTTCGGGTGGCTTCAAGGCTTTTGCGTTACCTTCCGCTGGCAGCCCTCCTGCTGATGGCGATTCCTTCCAGCTATGCGCAGAAGGTTGACCTTTCTGGGCGATATCAATGCGCGCAGGCGAAGATGCGCGGGAAGGTGATTCCGTGCAATGCGGCGCCGCTCATCCTGAAGAATGACGGGCGATTCGAATTGCGCGGCTGGGAAGGAAGCTACCTGGTGAACGGGCAATGGGTGGAGCTTTCGGATTCGCTGATTAAAGCGAAAGCCAGGATTGAGCCGGGCCACAAGATCGTGCTGCGGTACTACGGGAAGCACGGGCTGGTGGAAATGACTTACGTGCGGCGAGTGGCGGAGCTGGGGAAGACAGCGCTGAGCTAAAGACGTTGGGGTAGTGTCCTAATTTGGATTCTGGCGCTACTAGTTACATCGCTTCACGAAATTGTAATAGGCGAAGTGCAGCGCAACCGCTGCCTCAAAGTTCTCCAGTTTCTTGCTGACGGTTGGCGATTCAATCGAGGCCACCGCATGACTGAAATCACTCTGCATTATCCAGCGGAACTTCTTAGGGACTGGAAGCTAGGCCGCGTACATCCGAAATGGTATAAGCGTTACAGAGCTGCATTTTGTGAGCGTGACCTCTCAGATGCGAAGGGTCAGTGCCACAGAGGTTTTCATTTCGGGGAGTGGTTCATGGCGCGTCATTTTCTGCTGAAAGGATACTGCGTGCTCCCGGAGAAGTATCTGAGTCCGACGCGTCCAATCGCGCGACGGAAAGCAACCGAGGTTCTTGGCGGGAGTGGCGTAGCTTTTCTCTTGCGCGAAAGGAGATTCAGCTCCAAGTTGCGATGGTCTCCCCACCCGGACCTGCTCGTTTTCAAATCGAAAGCCAAGTCATTCTTTTTCGTCGAGGTCAAAAGGGATGCCGATAGGCTGAGTGACGCTCAGAGACGTTTCTTCCCAAGGATTGAAAGAAAGTTGCGTTGCAGAGTAGTAGTCGTGAAGCTCCAGGCCGAAAAATGAGCGGAGTCTGCCGGTTATCGATGGATGAACTTCCGCAAGTCCTCGTTTGATTCAATCCCGAAATTCAATTTGTTGCAGGTTGCCAGCCGCGTCCACGCAAGACGCGGCCCGCGGTAACGCCTGTCAGCTTGCCGTGATCGAATTCGACCTGGCCATTGCGAAGGATCCAATCCTATTCGCCCGATGCGGAGCTTGCGGAATTACTCAGATCGGCGTCGTAAGCGGCTGCAGCGATTTCGCCGAGCGCCTGGCCGGCGACCTGTTGGGAGGCGTCCGTATCGGGAGGGAGCGAAACGTGATTGACGTAGGCCGCAAAGGCCAGTTTCTTTCCGTCTTTGGTTATCACGTAGCCGGCGAGGCCTTTACCGTTGAGCATCAGCTTGCCGTTCAGTCTGTCTTCGGAGCCGAAAGTGCCGGTCTTTGCGTGGACGTGGCCGGCACCGGGAGAACTTGTTTGAATTTTTGCTAGGGTACCGTCCTTGCCGAGAATCGGAAGCGCTTTGAAAAAGACTTCGTAGTCCGGGCGAGTGGTCCAATAGGTGAGGTAGTGGACCATGAAGTCTGGGCTGAAGAGATCGGCCCAATCGCCTCCGGCGCCATCGCCCTGCGCAGCGCCGGAAAGATCGAGCTTCGCGGATTGCAGAAACTCGCGTTCGACTTTGAATCCCGCGTCGAGCGGCGCTTTGGTGTCTTTCGCGACAAGCGTTCCGAGGAGATAGGGCCCCATCCCGGCATGGAGATTTTGGCTGACCTTCAAAGTAATTTTGATTTCTTCGGAGAGGGGAGGAGAAACATGCTCCGCGACTTGATTTTCCGGGGTATAGGAGCGCCCCGCGGAAGAAAAATCGGCGGCGGAATTGGAAGCGGACTTGATTTGGACGCCTGCAGCGACGAGAGCTTCACGGAAGACCGTTTCTGCGAATTTTGTGGGCGATGGCACGGCTATGGACGCTGGCTGCGTGGCGATATCCAGCGGCAGGTTGCCAGAGAGCGTGACCACGACCGAGCCGTCAGGATTTGCAGAGAAAATGGGCGGCTCCAGGGAGGGCTTGGAGTCGGCCGGAGAGGTGATCACGTGATTGACGATTCGAATGTAGGAAGTTTGAGGCGAAGAGTCAAGCACGATGGGGTCGCCGACTTTGGCGCCGGGTTTGGCGAGGAGATCGATGACGTTATCGTTGATCATGATGGAGGACATGACGACTTCGGTGCCGCCTTCGCGAGGGCCATCCGGAAAGAGCGTTGCGTCAATGAGTACGCGGCCTTCGATTTTGCGAATGCCTTTGGCGGCAACGTCCTTGGCGAGTTGCTTGATGACGAGGAGAGGATCACCGGGCAAAGCGGGACCCTGGTAGGAATGGTCCTGATCGACAAAGGCGAGAGTGCCGCCGGGCTGGATGCGGTTCGAAAGATTGGGATCGCCGCTGGCGACGAGGATGAGATCGCCTTTCAGTTTACCTTTCGAATCGATTGGGCCGGTGCGATAGACGCGGGTATGGAAGCGGTAGTCGGCGCCCAGTTTGGCGAGGAGCGTGCCTTCGGTGAGAATTTTCGTAGTGGAAGCGGGGACGAAGAGTTTGTCAGCGTTAAGAGCATAGATGACTTTGCCGGTATCGAGCGAATAGAACTCGATGCCGAAATTGGCGTGAGCGAATTCGGGGCGAGTGATGACTCTCTGTATGCGCTGGGCGAGAGAGGTTTCGGATTGCGCACAAGCCGGGGGGATTGAGAGAGAGAATAGGATCAAGAGGAGCAGAGCGCGGAAGAGAGGTTGGAAGCGCGATTTATTTTTCAAGAGAGAATCCTCCCAGAAATAGTCTGGCAGCTGTGTTAGTGCACCAAGCCGGTCTCACCGAACGAGTCGAGCTTCTCGAAGGGAACATTCAGGATCGGGTATTCCTTCCAGTCCTTGTAGTCGAAATGCCACCATTCGGATTCGAAGACAGAGAAGCCTTCGGATTCCATGGCCCGGCGAAGCAGATCGCGATGCCAGCGCTGGAGCGAGGTGCCGCCGGGATAGCTGGGGAACGATCGCGGCGACATTTCGTCGTAGGTGCCGGGCATCTCGATGGGCTTGCCGCTGGCGAGATCGTAAAGCGTGAGATCCACGGCACAGCCACGGTTGTGGCGCGAACCCTGCGCGGGATCGGCGACGAAGATTTTGCCCTCGGGGGGAGTGGCGTCCCAAAAGATTTTCGTGACGTACCAGGGGCGATAGGCGTCGTGGATGAGCAAGCCGTAGCCGAGCGGCTTGAGCTTTTGCTGGATGCGCAGCAGAGCTTCAGCGGCGGGGCGTTGGAGAAAAGCGCGGGCTTGCGAGTAGACGGGCGTTCCCAGGAAATCGTTGGAGGTAGCGTAGCGGATGTCGAGATGAATTGTGGGATCGAGATTTGCAATTTCCAGCAGATCAGGTTTTCGAAATGTCCCATCCTCACGAGGAGGCGAATCAGACAAGGCCGCTTTTCGCAGTTCTTCAATGGGATGGAGAGGATGAATCTTGAACGACTGATCGCTCTGCGCAACGTAATCACGGCGCTGCCACCCGAGATCTCCAATCTGTAGAGCGACGATGCCACTCGCGTCGCGGCGCAAGGGAGGATTGTAGGTTCGCGGAATAATTGGGGAGGACACGGAATAGCTGTCGGGGCCGCTTTGCTTGAGCTTTGCTTCCCCGTCGTCCTTGCGAGCGAGAAACAGTTCCCCTCCGCGCTCGAGAACGAAGCAGAGAACGGCATCGTTCTTGGGGCCGTAATCCCCAATGAAGTTCTTCCACTCCGGGCGTACGTCAGCCGGCTTAGGACCAGGCAAGATTGAGGATTGGGCCCATAAGGCGGAAGCAGCACTGAAAATATAGAGGAAGACGAAAATGAGAAAAACTTTGACGCGTTTAATGACGTGAGAAGTGGACCATCGAGTGGAAGTGGAAAGTAGCAAAATCAGCTCAGCGGGCACGCCAGGTTTCCTTCTCGGTGGTCCAGCGTTCGATCTGATCACGTGTCGTACCAGCGGAAACCCTTGCGTTGCTCTTCCGCAATCTCCTTTGCCAGAGCAAGAGTTTGTGCGCGGCGATAGTGGCCAACGGCAGCAAGGATGGCATTGATCAGGACAGTGGGCGCGGCGTAGGAGGCGCTAAAGGAGGTGGATTCGACGGAGGCTAAAAGGACCTCGTTGCATTCCCTAGACAGAGGAGAAACATATGTATCAGAAATGCCCACACAATAGGCTCCGCGGGCGCGGGCCTGGTGTGCGCCCTCCACCGTTTGCCGAAGCCCGCGGCGAAAACTGATTGCGATGACCAGATCTTTCTTGTTGACGGCCCGAACGACATGCAGGATTCTGCCCGCGGACATGGCGGCAAAGATCGGCAGGCCGAGCAGACTGATCTGATATTCGAGGTATTGGGCGAGAGAGACGGCGAGATCGCCGGCCAGGAGCACGATGCGGCGGGCTGCATAGAAGCGCTTAGCGAGTGCCACGAGGCGGCGGGCATCCAGGCTATTCTTGAGGCCCTGGACATTTTTTAAATCCTGTTCGAGCGAATCGTGCACATGAGCGGGCATGCTGACGTCGCGGCTGCCGGACTGCATGGTGTCCAGGGAGGTGGCGAAGGCGAGAGAGAGTTCGTGGAGATGGCGCTGGAAATCGCGGTAGCTGGCGAAGCCGAGCCCGCGAACGATGCGAACAATCGTCGCAGGGTCCGTCTGCAGGCGCTTGGCCATGGCGCGCACGCTGAGGAGCACGTATTCGCGAGGGTGTTCGAGGATCGGCCGTATGATTTCCTGCCGCTTGATGCTGAGCTGGTCGATCCGTTGTGGAAGCTGGGTGGTGATTGATTGTGCGGTTATCTTCTTGCCATTCATCACGCGAGAGGATTGCCCAATTTGGGCCGCGTGTCAACCTGGAGCGCGGGCGATGGCGGCGCGAAGCGCGCCGAACGGCGACACGCGCTACTTTTTCGTTGCAGCCGCTTTGGTTTCCAGGCCGGGAGCAACAACCGGTTGAAGGAAAGGCATCATCGCACGAAGCTTCGGGCCGAGCTGTTCGATGGGAAGCGATTGCTCGCGATGGCGAGTAGCGAGGAAGTTGGGACAACCCTTCTCGTTCTCTTCGATCCAGGCTTTCGCAAAGCTGCCGTTGCGGATTTCCGCGAGAATCTTGCGCATTTCCTCTCGAGTTTGTTTCGTGATGATGCGCGGCCCAGCGGAGTAGTCGCCCTGCTCGGCAGTGTCGCTGACGGAATAGCGCATGTAGCTGAGACCGCCACGGTAGATCAGATCAACAATGAGCTTGAGTTCGTGGAGGCATTCGAAATAGGCGACCTCGGGCTGGTAGCCCGCTTCCGTGAGCGTTTCGAATCCCGCTTTGATCAATTCGCTCACGCCGCCGCAGAGCACGGCTTGCTCGCCGAAAAGATCCGTCTCGGTCTCCTCGGTGAAGGTGGTTTCCAGGACGCCGGCACGCGTGCAGCCGAGTCCTCTCGCGTAAGCAAGCGCGAGAGCTTTTGCCGTGCCGGAGGCATCTTGTTCGACAGCGAGAAGCGCGGGAGTTCCGCCGCCTTCGGTGAAGACTTCCCGGACGCGGTGGCCGGGAGCTTTGGGAGCGATCATGGAGACGTCGACGTTGGCGGGCGGTTTGATGGTGCCGAAGCGAATATTGAAGCCGTGCGCGAACATGAGGGTCTTGCCAGGCTTGAGATTTGACGCGATGGCGTCGCGATAAAGTTTGGGCTGCTTGGTGTCCGGTGCAAGAATCATGATCACATCGGCCCAGGCCGCAGCCTCGGCGGGCGTGTTGACGGTGAGGCCTTCTTTTTCGGCTTTGGCGCGGGAGGCGCTGCCCTCGAGAAGTCCCACGCGGACCGATACGCCGCTGTCACGCAAATTGAGCGAATGTGCGTGGCCTTGCGAGCCGTAGCCGATGATGGCCACTTTCTTCGCCTGGATGAGTGAGAGATCCGCGGAATTGTCGTAATAGAGATTTGCCATTTGATTCCTCTCGCCGGCAGCGAAACTGCCGTACAGTCTAGTTTGCCTTGCAATCTGGTTTGCCGCGCAATCTAGTTTGCGGATGCCCGCGACTGGCGTCCGAGATTCCTTCTATTTTAGATTCGAATCGACTGCCGCAAGTTCAGAACTTGGCGCCGCCGAAACAGGCGGACGGAGCAAGTCGCCGCCGCGAGTCATGGAGATGCGGCCGCTGCGCGCCATCTCGAGAACACCAAACGGCCGGAGGACTTCCAGCAAGCCATCAATTTTTTCCACTGCGCCGGAAACCTCAAGGATGAGCGATTCGGGAGCGACGTCCACGACGCGAGCGCGGAAAACCTTGATCAGTTCCATGAGGTGCGGGCGATTCTGCTGATCGGCGGAGACTTTGATCAGTGCGAGGTCGCGTTCCAGCAACGCGCGATCGGAAACATTTTCTGCAAGGCGTACATCGACGAGTTTTTCCAGGCTGGCTTCGAGGCGATGTGCGCCCTTCTCGTCGGTGTGGGCGACGATGGTCATGCGGGCGATTGCTTCGTTCTCCGTCGGGCCGACCGTGAGCGAATCAATATTGATGGCGAGGCGCCGCGCGAGGGAAGAGACGCGGTTCAGGACGCCAGGTTTGTTCTCAACATAAGCGACAAGCGTTTGCATGGTCTCCTCTTTTTCTCTTACGGTTCCGTTGCTGTTTCGACGAGCGGGCTGTTCGGACGGCGAATCATGTCGCTCAGGGACGCGCCCGCGGCGACCATGGGATAGACGGAATCTTCCTGTTCGACGCGAAAATCAATGAGCACCGTTTCGGTGGATTCACGCGCGGAGCGAATTACGGGAACCACTTCCGCGCGCTTGGTGATGCGCTCGCCGCGGATGCCGAAGGCGTTGGCCAGAGCTGCAAAATCCGGCGCGACGAGCGGAGTGGCGACGTAGCGCTTGTCATAGAAAAACTCCTGCCACTGCCGAACCATGCCCAGAAAGCCGTTATTAATAATGGCGATCTTGATGTTGATTTTTTCCTGGACGATCGTGGCGAGCTCGCTCATGGTCATCTGGAAGCCGCCGTCGCCGACGACGACCCAGACTTCCGCATCGGGCTTGGCAAATTTTGCGCCGATGGCGGCGGGAAGCGCGAAACCCATGGTGCCGAGGCCGCCGGAAGTGATGAGCGTGCGCGGGCGATTGTGATGGTAATACTGCGCTTCCCACATTTGGTGCTGGCCGACGTCGGTGACGACAATGGCTTCGCCGTGAGTTTCTTTCCAAATATCGTTAATAACGTGAGCGGCGTAAAGATGTCCGGTGTCGGGGAGGCTCTGAATGTCGCGGACGGCGGAATCGCCCTTGAGTTCGGCAATGTGGCGAATCCAAGCGTCATGGTCGCGCGTCACGATGTGCGGCGTGAGTTTCTCAAGGACTTCGCGCGCGTCGCCGACGAGAGCGGCGTCCACCTTTACGTTCTTGTTGATTTCGGCGCGATCGATCTCGATGTGAATTTTACGCGCGGACTTTGCGTAGGTGCGAAGGTCGCCGGTAACGCGATCGTCGAAACGCATGCCGACGGCGATGAGCAGATCCGCTTCTTGAATGGCATTGTTGACCCAAGCCTCGCCGTGCATGCCCATCATGCCGAGATTCAGCGGGTCGCTGGCAGGGAAGCAGCCAATGCCGAGAAGGGTCATGGCGACGGGATAGCTTCCGGCGCGGACAAACTGTTCGAAGGCGCGCATTGCTCCGGAAACCATGATGCCGTGTCCGGCAAGGATCAGCGGGCGTTTCGCCGAATTCAACAACTCCACGGCGCGATCGAATTCCGCTGGATCGTGATTCGTGCGCTGGCGTTTTGGCGGGAGCTGCGGCGCAGAGGCTTCCCAGTCGAACTCCGCCGAAGCCTGTTGCGCGTCCTTGGTAACGTCCACGAGGACCGGGCCGGGACGGCCGCTGCTGGCGATGACGAAGGCTTCGCGAATGGTGCGCGCGATATCTTCGGCGCGGGAGACCACGACGTTGTGTTTAGTGATGGGCATGGTGATGCCGGTAATGTCGATTTCCTGAAACGCATCCGAGCCGAGGACTTTGCTGCTGACCTGACCGGTGATGCAGACGACCGGGGAAGAATCCAGCATGGCCGTAGCGATGCCCGTGACCATATTCGTGGCGCCGGGGCCGGAAGTGGCCATGGCAACCCCAACGCCGCCGCTGGCGCGGGCGTAACCGTCCGCCATGTGCGTCGCACCTTGCTCGTGGCGCACAAGGACGTGGTGCAGCTTCGATTTGCCAAGCGCATCGTAGACCGGAAGAATCGCGCCGCCGGGATAGCCGAAAATTTCTCGCACGCCCAGGCGCGTCAGCGATTCGCAAAGGATTTCCGCACCGGTAAGCTTCATAGCGTCCTCGCAGGAGAGCCAGGTTGCACTGGCATTGAAAAAGTCGCAGGAACGGCCGTAACCGCGCCTAGAGAAGAAGAGGAAACCAGCAAAGCGTACTTGGCCATGACGCCGCTGGAATAACGCGGCGCCGGTGGTTTCCATGTGGACAGGCGTTTTTGCATTTCAGGCGCGCTCAACTCGACGTTTAGCTGGCGATTGGGAATGTCGAAAACTATCGTGTCTCCATCAGCGATAGCTGCGATGGGGCCACCGTTGGCAGCTTCGGGAGCGACGTGTCCGGCCATGAGACCGTGCGTCGCGCCGGAGAAACGGCCGTCAGTGAGCAAGGCGACGGAATCGCCGAGACCCGCGCCGACGAGCGCGGCGGTGACCGCGAGCATTTCACGCATGCCAGGGCCGCCTTTCGGACCCTCATAACGGATGACGACGACATCTCCTGCCTTGATGAGGCCTTTTTCAACGCCAGCGAAGGCGGATTCTTCCGTCTCGAACACGCGCGCGGGGCCCCGAAAATTCTGCACATTGTGGCCTGCCACTTTCACGACGCACCCTTCCGGCGCGAGATTCCCTTTCAGGATGACGAGTCCGCCGGTGGGCTTGAGGGGCGCATTGAGCTTGCGGACGACTTCCTGGGCCGGCGTTTCTTTCGCAGCGGCCGCTTCCTCGCCAAGCGTGCGGCCGGTGACGGTGACGGAGTCACCGCGGAGGAGGCCCGCGTCGACCAGGCGCTTTGCGACAAGCGCCGTGCCGCCGGCGGCGTAGAGATCAGTGGCAACAAAACGACCGCCGGGTTTCAGGTCAGCAAGAATTGGCACGCGCGAACTGATGCGATCGAAATCGTCAATGGAAAGAGCGATTTTCAATTCGCTGGCGATAGCGAGCAGATGCAGGACGGCGTTCGTCGAACCTCCCGTTGCGGCAACACCGGTGATGGCGTTTTCGATGGCCGCTTTGGTCATGATTTTCGACGGCGTGATGTTGCGACGGAGAAGATCCAGAACCAGTTCACCAGCGCGATGACCGGCATGGCCCTTTGCGGCGTTGGTTGCAGGAACGCTGGAGAGGCCCATCGGCGCGATGCCGAGGAATTCGCAGACTAATGCCATCGTGTTCGCGGTAAATTGACCGCCGCAGGCACCCGCCCCCGGACATGCCGCGCCTTCAAGCGACCTGAGTTGCGCGTCGGTCATCCCACCGCGCGCGTGCTTGCCGATAGCTTCATAGACATCCTGAATCGTGACGGAGTGACCCTCAAACTGGCCAGGGGCAATGGAGCCGCCATAGAGAACGAGGCCTGGAATATTCAGGCGAGCCAGTGCCATCACGCCGCCCGGAATGGTCTTGTCGCAGCCGACCAGAACGACCAGAGCATCGAAGAGATTGCCGCGGGTAACTAGCTCGATCGAATCCGCGATCACCTCGCGGCTGACCAGGGAAGTGCGCATGCCCTCCGTGCCCATGGTGATGCCATCGGAAATCGAGACGGTGTTGAACTCGAGCGGCGTGCCGCCGGCGGCGCGAATGCCTTCCTTCACGTGCTGGGCAAGTTCGCGAAGGTGATAGTTGCAGGGGCCAATCTCAATCCAGGTATTCGCGACGCCCACGAGTGGCTTCTTGAAGTCCTCATCGCGAAGGCCGCAGGCGCGAAGCATGGCGCGCGCGCCAGCGCGGCTTGCACCGTCCGTCAGAGCGCTGCTGCGCGGCTTGGGAGAAGAATCGCTCACCGCTTTGTCCCTTCGATGGCTATCAATTACGACCATCCGGAGATTTGGTGTCCCGTAAGAACCTGGGGCCATCACCCTGGTCTGGATGATGGCCCCGAAAGCTTCCAGGAATCCTTTGTCAGAGCGCCATCATCCGCTCGGGGATTCCCCTACGCGGAGGGGAATAATCCGGATCACGGCGCGGTCTAGCAGAAGACCAGCAATACCCGCCGAAGGAATCCGATATTTCACGATGGCAACAGGCGACATTGGAGTTCGCCATCAAAGTAGCAGTATGAGGGTTGCGAAGTCAATCAGTCAAATTAATACTTATGCTGAATCAAATAAATACAGATTATATGTAATTCTATCGTTCCGGGAGGCGCCGAAGGTGCGCGAATGAGATGCGGGACGCGAATAGCTGAGGCAAGTTGGCATCCCCTATTGCCTGCGGACATCTAACAGGTGGAGTCTTCAGGGAATCAAAGGATCTGACATGGATCATTTGGGGGCTACGTGGAGCGAGAGACGGAGATACTGGTCATTGGCGGAGGTCCGGCAGGATTGGCCGCTGCCATTGCCGCACGAAAAAAAGGATTTGAAGTCACCGTTGCGGATGGGGCTAAGCCACCTATCGACAAAGCATGCGGCGAAGGTTTGATGCCGAACACGATCGCGGCTCTTCGTGAACTAGGTATTGCAATTTATCCGAGCGACGGGCGGATCTTCCGCGGCCTCCGCTTCATCGAAGGAAAAACCGAAGCTGAGGCGAACTTTCCCGGAGAGGGCGGGATTGGCGTTGCCCGGACCGTCTTACACAAGAAAATGGTGGAGCGAGCCGAGGAGTGTGGAGTGTCTCTGCTGTGGGGCACACCGGTTTCCGGACTGACTGGAGAGGGAGCGATTGTCGGTGGAAGAGAGATGCGAGCGAAGTGGGTGATCGGTGCGGACGGGATCGGCTCGAGGGTGAGGCATTGGAGCGGATTGGATTTCGCTTTGCGACACAAGGTGCGATTCGCGCAGAGACGGCACTATCGAATCCGGCCATGGACGGATCATGTCGAGATTTACTGGGGCCGGATGATGCAGGCGTATGTCACGCCGCTTGGAGGCGAAGAGACCTGCGTGGCGTTGGTTTCCGACGATCCGCGAATGCGGCTTGAAGATACCTGGGAAGAATTCCCAGAGCTTGCCGCGCGCGTTCAAAATGCAGAGCTGAGCGGCGTTGATCGCGGTGGAGTGACGGTGATAAGCAGGTTGAGGCGCGTGCACCGCGGAATCGTCATTTTGACAGGAGATGCGTCGGGAAGCGTGGATGCGATCACGGGAGAAGGGCTTTGCTTGAGCTTTCGTCAGGCCATCGCGCTCGCCGATAGTCTCGCGTCGGGCAGACTCGAGACCTATCAAGCAGCGCACAGACGGCTGTCGAGGGCGACCTACGTTATGAGCCGCCTACTTGTCTGGCTTGGGCGATATGGGAAGCTGAGACAGCGTGCCTTGCAGGTGCTAGCTAGAGATCCCGGGCTCTTCGCCCGGCTTCTTGCGGGACACGTGGGAAAATCCTCCGCGCTGGACCTCGCCGCGACGAGTCTGCGCTTCAGCCGTCAATTCCTAGCGGCATGAGCCCATAGCTACTCTTCCGATTCCTGCGTCACGATATGAACGTCCACGGCCGGCGATTCGCGTAAGAACCGGTGGACGGCGGAGAGGTAGAGATATTTGCGCCAGTCGTGGACCGGGGCGCGACCGAAAATCACCTGCGTAATGTGTTTCGAACGCACGAACTCCGCCACGGCATCCGCAACGCTTCGGCCTTTCAGGCGAACCACCTGCGCACCGAGGCTCTCGGCAAAACGCAGATTCGCGGCTAGCGTACTCTGATTCGATTCTTTCGGGCCGAAGTCGCGATCCACATGGACCACGTGGAGCTCCGCGTCCATGCGGCGCGCCATGCGGGCGGCGCGGGCGACCAGATACTGTCCGGATGAATTGGATGAGATGCACACCGCGATGCGTTCCCGCACCGCCCAGTTCTTCCGGATGTCCTGAGCTTCCATGTAGGATTCGAGGCTGCGATCGACCTGTTCAGCGACTTGGCGCAAGGCAAGCTCGCGCAGGGCGATGAGATTGCCGCGGCGAAAGAAATTCTTGAGCGAGCGTTCGACTTTGTCGGAACTGTAGACGTCCCCGCGCTTCATGCGATTGTGCAGAGCTTCCGGTGTGAGATCGACCATCACGGTTTCGGACGCCGTGAGAGGCACCCAATCTGGGACGGTTTCGCGCACCGTGATGCCAGTGATGGAGCGCACAACCGGAGCTATGCTCTCAATGTGCTGGATGTTGAGCGTCGAGATAACGTCGATCTTTGCCGCCAGAATTTCCTGGATATCTTCGTACCGTTTACGATGTTTGCTGCCGGGGATATTGGTGTGCGCCAGCTCATCGACCAGGACCACGGCGGGGCGGCGCGCCAGAATGGCGTCGACGTCCATTTCTTCGAAAAGCGTGCCTTTGTATTCGATCTTTTTTCGGGGAACAGCCTCAATCTGCGTGACGAGTTCTTCGATGCCTTTGCGGCCGTGGCTTTCCACGACCCCAATAACCACATCTTCTCCTCGGCTCTGCCGGCGAAGGGCCTCGCTCAGCATGCTAAATGTTTTTCCGACGCCGGGCGCGTAGCCCAGGAAAAGCTTGAAGATTCCGCGGGACTTTTGCGGCGGGGAGGCAACCTCCAACCAATCTTCCGGCTTCTTCGGCAAGGGAGTATCTTCTCCGCGGCAAATCGGACGCCTGCGCTAGAATAGAGTAATGCAGAGATTCCTAGCCGGCCGGACATTCGGCTTCCTGCTCTCGCTCTTCACCATCGCCGGCATCGCATTTCTCTACCGCAAGATCATTCCTGCAAATCAAACCACTGTTGCGCTTTCCTTCCTGCTCGCAATTCTAGCAGTTTCGGCAGTCTGGGGAATGGCGGTCTCCGTTTTCATGTCCGTGGTGGCGATGCTCACGTTCAATTATCTTTTTCTGCCGCCAGTTGGAAACTTTTCGATTGCCGATCCGCAAAATTGGGTGGCCCTCGCAGCGTTTCTCGTTACCTCCATTGTGGGGAGCCAGCTCTCGGCGCGGATCCGGAAGGAAGCGGATGAAGCGCACAGCCGCCGCCGCGAGATCGAGCGGCTGTACAAGTTCAGCCAGAAATTGCTGGGAGAAGGCAACGTCATTCAATTGATGAACGCCATTCCGAACTACGTGGTCGAGAGCTTCGAAGCGGGGGCTGCCGAGTTGTTCTTGCCGCAAAAGGATAAGTTTTACCGGTCCGGTTACGGTTCATCTCACTTGGACGAAGAAAGAATGAAGACGGCGTTCCTCCGGGATGAGATGACCATCGAATCGCTACAGAGTCTCTATTTTATTCCGGTACGCCTTGGAGTCCGTGCGATTGGGAGTCTCGGCATTTCCGGGGCTCGGCTCTCGCGCCAGACGCTGGATGCCGTGGGCAGTCTCGTGGCGATCGCGATTGAACGCGCGCGGGCCGTGGAGCAATTGGGCCAGACGGAGGCGGAGAGGCAGGGGGAGCGCCTCAAATCTGCGCTACTGGATTCCGTAACGCATGATTTCCGCACACCGCTGACATCCATGAAAGCGGCGGTGACGAGCCTGTTGGCCAGCAAGAAGGCAGACGCGTCGCAGCGCCAGGAATTGCTCAGCATCATCAACGAAGAATGCGACCGCTTGAACCACTTGGTCGAAGAGGCTTCAGAAATGGCGCGGCTGGATGCCGGCGAGATCGAGTTGCACTTTGCACCCACGCCGGTCGAGGAAATTATCCAGGAGGCCCTTGCGCATATGAAGTCGTCACTGGGAAGCCGGACCGTGGATGTAAGAGTGATCCCGGGTTTGCCGCGTGTCGAGGCAGATGCCGAACGGACGAAAGACATCCTGGTGAATCTGATCGACAATGCGAACCTGTATTCGCCAAAAGACGAGCCCATTGTCATTTCGGCGGAACTTGCGGGCGATTACGTGACAATCAGTGTGGCGGACCGTGGTCCGGGCATCGACGATTTCGAACAAGGAATGATCTTCGACAAATTCTACCGGGGGAAGGATCAGCGCTATCTTGTGCGAGGAACGGGAATGGGATTGCCAATCGCAAAGGCCATCGTGGCGGCGCACCAAGGGACGATCAGCGTGACGAGCCAGCTCGGCCACGGTTCCGTCTTTTCTTTCACGTTGCAGGTGGCGAGAGGAGCAGGAGCGTAGACATGGTTGCCGCCACCATCCTGGTTGTGGACGACGAACCGCAAATCCGGCGCGTGCTGCGCTCGACGCTCACTAGCCAGGGGTACGTGATTATAGACGCGAAAACGGGCGAGGAAGGCGTGGAATCCGTTCGGAAGAACAAACCGGACCTGGTGCTCCTCGACGTGAACATGCCGGGGATGGGCGGGATCGAAGCGTGCCGCGAAATCCGGCGCTCGTCGGATGCGCCGATCATCATGCTCACGGTGCGAAACGCGGAACGCGACAAGGTTCTCGCGCTGGATGCCGGCGCGGACGATTACGTCGTCAAGCCCTTTGGAATCGAGGAATTGCTGGCGCGGATCCGCTCTGCCTTGCGGCGGTACGCGCCGGGCGATGCGCTGCCGCCTTTCGTTTCCAAGGAGCTAACTCTGGATTTTGAACGCCGCCAATTGACGGTGCGCGGCGAGGAAGTGCACCTGACGCCGAAGGAATTTGACGTCCTGAAACACCTAATTGCGAATCAGGGCAAGCCGCTTTCGCATCGGAGAATCTTGCAATCTGTCTGGGGGCCGGACTACGGTGAAGAAACGGAGAATCTGCGAGTGGTGATCAATCAGCTGCGAAAAAAGATTGAATCGGATCCGGCGGATCCGAAGTTCATTCGCACCGAGCCGTGGGTGGGTTACCGGTTTCAGCCGCCGCGCGTGAGTGCCGCGAAAAACGCCTCTCGCAAAGCCTAATTGCTAGCGCTTTGGACGTACGGCATCCAGTTCCAAATTCAGCTCAAGCACACTGACGCGAGGCTCGCCCAGGATGCCGAACTGTCTGCCCAACGTGTGTTTGGTAACAAGGGCGCGAATTTCCCCTTCGCTCATGCCACGCTCGCGTGCGACACGCGTAATCTGAAATTCGGCGGCGGCGGGAGAGATGTCAGGATCCAGGCCGGAGCCCGAGGTGGTGACAAGATCTACGGGAATGTCGGCGGTTGGATTTTCTGCGTGCAGTCTCTTAACGTCAGATTTTACGCGGTCCAGCAGTTGATGATTCGTGGGGCCGAGATTTGAACCGCCTGAAGAGGTCGCGTCATAGCCGTTGCCGGCTGTGGAAGGCCGCGAATGGAAGTAGGCTGCCGAGGAAAACGGCTGTCCGATGAGATGGGAGCCTACGATCACGCCGTTTTTCACGATGAGCGCGCCGTTGGCTTGAACGGGGAAGAAGAATTGCCCGAGCGCGGTAACGGCGAGGGGATACAGCAGACCGAAGAGAACGGTAGTCACGAAGGTCATTAGGATCGCGATGCGAAGATTCTGTTTCATAGGGCGCCTCAAGCCAAATGCAGGTACGTGATCATCACGTCGATCAGCTTAATGCCTAGAAAAGGCGCCACAATGCCGCCGACCCCGTAGATCAAGAGATTCTGACGAAGCAAGGCCGCAGCACCCACCGGGCGATAGCGAACGCCGCGCAATGCCAGCGGAATGAGCGCAATGATAATGATGGCGTTAAAGATCACGGCAGAGAGAATGGCGGACTGAGGAGTGTGCAGACGCATCAAGTTCAGAACGCCGAGCTGCGGGAAGACCGCTGCGAACATGGCGGGAATAATGGCGAAATATTTTGCGACGTCGTTGGCCACAGAAAACGTGGTGAGCGCGCCTCGCGTGATCAGTAATTGTTTGCCGATTTCGACAATCTCTATGAGCTTCGTCGGGTTCGAATCGAGGTCCACCATGTTGCCCGCTTCTTTTGCGGCTTGCGTCCCAGTGTTCATCGCAACGCCGACGTCGGCCTGCGCCAAGGCAGGGGCATCGTTGGTGCCGTCGCCGGTCATGGCCACGAGCTTGCCCTTCGCCTGCTCCCGCTTGATGAGCGCCATCTTGTCTTCCGGCTTGGCCTCGGCGAGAAAATCATCAACGCCGGCCTGACGCGCAATCGCCGCGGCGGTGAGCGGATTATCGCCGGTGATCATCATCGTGCGGATGCCCATCGCGCGAAGGTGATCGAACCTTTCGCGCATGCCGCCTTTCACAATGTCAGTGAGGGCGATGGCTCCAAGGACCTTTCGATTCTGCGTGACCAGCAGAGGAGTGCCGCCGCCATTGGCAATTTCCCGAACGACGACTTGGATCTCCGCAGGAACTGCCTGGCCTCTTTCGCTTACATATTTTTCGATGGCGTCCGGCGCGCCCTTCCGAATTTCGTGTCCGTCCATGTCCACGCCGGACATGCGGGTCTGGGCGGAGAAGGGAATAAAGGTGGGACTATGCGGCGCCAGTTCGCGGCCGCGTAGACCGTACTTTTCTTTGGCCAGGACGACAATAGAGCGCCCTTCGGGAGTTTCGTCCGCGAAAGAAGCGAGCTGTGCAGCGCTGGCAAGGTCCATTTCCTTCACGTTCGGGCATGGACTGAACAAAGTTGCTTCGCGGTTACCGAGCGTGATGGTTCCCGTCTTATCGAGCAGCAGCACATCCACGTCACCCGAGGCTTCCACCGCGCGGCCCGACATGGCGATAACGTTTCGCTGGATGAGGCGATCCATTCCCGCAATTCCGATGGCGGACAAGAGTCCGCCAATGGTCGTGGGAATCAGGCAAACGAGAAGGGACACGAGCACAAAAATGGTTTGGGGAGCTCCGGAATAGACGGCAAAGGGCTGCAGCGTGGCGACGGCAAGGAGAAAGATGATCGTCAATCCGGCCAAGAGAATATTGAGCGCGATCTCGTTGGGAGTTTTTTGCCGTGACGCGCCTTCCACCAATCGAATCATGCGGTCCAAGAAGGTCTCTCCCGGATTCGAAGTGATCCGCACGCGGATCTGATCCGAGAGAACGCGAGTGCCGCCCGTGACAGCTGAGCGATCGCCGCCGGATTCCCGAATGACCGGAGCGGACTCGCCGGTGATCGCGGACTCATCGACTGACGCGACTCCTTCGATTACCTCACCGTCTCCCGGGATGAATTCTCCGGCGGAGACGAGCACCTCATCTCCGGCACGCAGCTTGGAGCTGGGTACCAATTCCGTGCAACCATCCGGGCGCAAGCGATGCGCATCGGTCTCCGCCCTCGCCTTTCGCAGGGTCTCCGCCTGAGCCTTGCCTCGGCCTTCGGCCATGGCCTCCGCAAAGTTCGCAAATAGAACCGTAAACCAGAGCCAGATTGTAATCTGCAAGCCGAAGCCAAACTGCCCCGCGGGTTGCAGCGCCTCTCGCACCAACTGAATCGAAGTGAGCACCGCCCCGACCTCGACAACGAACATCACGGGATTCTTGACCATCGTTCGCGGATGCAATTTCCGGAACGAATCGAGAATGGCGGTCTTCAGGATCTTGGTGTCGGTCAGCGGCTTGGCCTTAACTTGGGAAGTGTGATCCATGAGTTCCTTAGAAGGACTTTCCGGCGAACATCAGCAGATGCTCCAGAATCGGCCCCAGACTCAGCGCTGGGAAAAAAGTGAGGGCTCCCACGATCAGAATCGTGGAAACCAGCAAGACGGAGAATAATGGGCCCGTGACAGGAAAAGTTCCCAGAGACGCGGGCGCTGCTTTCTTCCTTGCGAGATTCCCCGCAATCGCGAGGATGGGGACCACGACAAAGAATCTGCCCAGCAGCATGGCAAAAGCCGTGCTGGTGTTGTACCAGAGAGTGTTCGCATTGAGGCCCACAAACGCCGAGCCGTTATTTCCCGTCGAGGAGGTGTAAGCGTAAAGAATTTGCGAGAGCCCGTGAGGACCGGGATTGGAGATGCTGGAGGTCCCGAACTTCGCGAGCACTGCCACCGCGGCGAACACCAGAATCGTCAGCGAAGAGATAAGGACTGACAACATGGCCATTTTCACGTCGAAGGCCTCGATTTTCTTCCCGAGGTATTCCGGCGTTCGTCCGACCATTAGGCCGGCAATAAACACCGCGAGAATGACAAAAACCAGCATGCCGTAAAGGCCTGATCCTACGCCGCCGAAAACAACTTCACCCAGCATGATGTTGACGAGCGGGACCATTCCGCCCAACGGAGTAAAGGAATCGTGCATGCCATTCACGGCTCCGCAGCTTGCATCGGTCGTGGCGGTGGCGAAGAGGGCAGTATTGGCGATTCCGAACCGCACTTCTTTTCCCTCCATATTTCCGCCGGACTGGAGGGCGCCGGCAATCTGATTCACGCCCGTGAGTTGTGGATTTCCACGGGCTTCGGCCCAATAGGTCGCACTCACTCCTGCGAGAAACAGCGCGGTCATGGCAGCCCAAACGGCCCAACCGTGGCGCGGCGAACCTGTCATGCGCCCCAGGGTGTAGGTAAGTGCCGAAGGGATCGCAAAGATCAAGACCATCTCGAAAAAGTTGGAGAAGGGCGTGGGATTCTCGTAAGGGTGTGCGCTATTCGCATTGAAAAAGCCACCACCGTTGGTTCCGAACATCTTGATGACTTCTTGGGAAGCCGCGGGGCCTTGCGCGATGGTTTGTTGTGCGACCACCTGCGTCACCGCTTTTCCGTCCGGGCCCTGCGCCTGAACCGTCTGCGGCTCTACTAATTGCACCGTTGAATAGGGCTTCAAGTTCTGGACGACGCCTTGGGAAACCAACACGAGCGAGCCGGCAAGACATACCGGCAGCAGCACCCAGAGAAAGCAACGCGTAAGATCCACCCAGAAATTCCCGATGGTCTTCGATTCGTTCCGCGACACGCCGCGGATCAATGCAATCGCCAGCGCGATGCCCACAGCAGCCGACGCAAAGTTGTGGTATGCCAAACCTGCCATCTGCGTGAGATAGCTCATGGTTGATTCCGGCGTGTAAGCCTGCCAATTGGTATTGGTCGTGAACGAGACCGCCGTATTCCACGCCAGATCCGGAGCGACATTGGCTAGTTTCTGAGGATTCAGTGGAAGCCAATGCTGGAAGCGCTCCATGAGGTAGAGAAGGATCATGGAGGCAGCGCTGAAGAGCACCATCGTGATGCCGTACTCGGTCCACGGCATTTCTTTGCGCTCGTCAACGCCCACGATGCGGTAGATGAGTTTCTCGATAGGGCGCAAAACAAAGTCCAAAATCGTGTGTTTCCGTTCAAAGACACGGAAAAGGAATATCCCGAGCGGCTTGGTGAGCAGAAAAATCACTGCGAGAAACAGACCGATCTGCAGCCATCCATTCGCGGTCATGGTCAGAACTTCTCCGGCTTGAGCAGGGCTACCACGAGATAACCGAGCAGCAGCACGCAAATCACAATGAGCACGACATTTCCGAGCACAAGAATTCTCCGTCTTTACTTCAAGCGCTCACAGGCGCGCAGGTAGAGGATGGCCACGCCAAAAAAGAGCACTGTCACCAACAGGAACACGACATCTCTCACGAAGCCCTCCATCTCCATGTTAGTGCGGGAAGGCTTAGAAAGTGATGAACTGTACCTAAGGATTTTGTGAGAAAAGTTGGCTTTCCAAGGAACCTGCCCGGTTCAATGGCTGTGAATCTGCGGCCAATAAACGAGTTGAACCGAAGCCGTCACGTTTTTCTGCAATGTGGTAGCGAGCAGAGGAAATCTCCATTGTTCGTATTGGACCAGCGCGGAGGCCTCCCAGTCGCGCTTCACTTGGAACTCCGCGCGAACGGAGCCATCGTTAATCGTTCCTCCGCCGGGAATGAACAGTGGATTGATCTTGACGTGACGATAGCCGAATTGAATGGAGTTCCGTGCGCTCAGCCAGTAGCGGCTCATCGCTTGAATTCCCGAACCGTCACGCCCCACCCAGTTGCCCATCAATACTTTTCGATTGGTGTAGAGGTCGCGATAGTAGTTGTCCCAATAGATGTAGCGGCCCGGGCCATTTGTCGCAACAGTATTGATCAACGGAGCCTCGACCCGCAGATCGAGTTTTGGAATGCCCGGGAAGCGAGTCAGGTAGAGCCCGGGGCTGAACCCTGCGCGCCGCGGCGCTGCAAGCGGAGAGGGCTCATCCGCGGAAATGGAATCGTTATAAATGGTCAGCCACTCCCGAAGCAGCGGAACACGGTAACTGAAATCGAATCCTCCGTCTCGCTTGCCGGGATCTTTATTGGCAGGTTTGATGAAGTAACTTGTGGCGCTGAAGTAGGTTAAGAAAAGCCGGTAAGGAGTCAGAGGACGGCCCTCGCCGCCCACCACCACCGTGCGCGTGAATCCAAACTCGAGATTGCGAGTGGGTTTGAAACTGATTTTCTCGCCATGGAAAAAAGGATTGGGTGAGAGCAGACGCCCCTGGAGCCTGCCGAAGCAAGCATTCCAGCGCATGGGCCCGAGAAGCCGGAAAGGCCAGGGAAGCTGAAATGGAGATACACGGTCGACGTGAAACATCTGCACGGGGTGCGCATTATCGCTGAATAGTAGCGGCCCGCTCGCCCCGGGCCCCCACCATTTGCTCTGCTGACCGTAGGAAAGCTGCCAATTCCCCAGGTTTAGCCCGACGTAAGTATCGAGCAGGCGGGCTTGACTGCGCGCGGGCGTCGGAGACGGTGCAACCACAGGCGTAATATCGATTGCGGCGATCGCATTTGCTGCC
This sequence comes from Candidatus Acidiferrum sp., assembly GCA_049644365.1. Classification (GTDB taxonomy): domain Bacteria; phylum Acidobacteriota; class Terriglobia; order Acidiferrales; family UBA7541; genus Acidiferrum. The sequence goes on from JBARRT010000105.1 coordinate 21,039, forward strand.
GCGACGGGAATGGCCGGGCCGGATGGTGCGCGCTGGTATTCTCCGCGAACATAAACTACCCATCGCCCGGCAGTGGCCCAGCCGGAGAAACCTGCGATGGCATTGAAACCTTCCTGAAACGGCCGGCCAAAATCGTTGAAGAGCGTCTGGCCAAAGTGGTAGCCGTCTGTAAGAGGCGGCCCGGAAATCCCGGTGAATTGCGTGTAGACCGACTCGAGTCGTATGGCGCGATTGCTTCCTCCGCCAAGAAGGTTGAGCTCCGGCGCGAATTCCTGCCGCAACGAATCGTAAAGCCGCGAGGATTCTGTCTGCTCTCCGGTGTCCTGCAAACGCTCACCCGCTTCATTCACTAGGCGCGCACATTCCAGCCGTGTCCACGGCCGGATTCCGAGAATTGCGTCATTCATTGCGCCCATCGCCACCAGGCGATCGAAAAGCGGATAGATCCAGCTATCGAGAGGAACGTAAGGCGAGCCCATTGCGCTCGGTGTGCGTTCCGTATCGACCATCGGCGAGTCTGATAGATCCTCTACGATTCCTCCTCCGACATCAGCCTTGTGGTGAGCTCGATAAACCTGCCAGCCCGTCAGCCACCCAATTCCGCTTCCGACCAAAACATCAGACGGAAAATGTTGCTTCCCCTGAATCCTGGCGACGGAAATTGCCGTGGCTGCGCCGTAGGCAAAAATCTTCGTCAAGGGCCCCGGGTACTCGTGCGCGAGGACGCTGGCCACTGCCCATGCGCCAGCCGCATGGCTCGACGGAAACGAATCGCCGCCTTGCCCAAATCTGCCGTGGTATGCATTCGCGCCCGGTCGTTCCCGTCCCGTTGCATACTTCAGCCCCGTCGATACGAGGAGGGCATCCAAGGCTGCTTCGCCGCTCAGAATTCCCGCTTCCTGTTTGTGCGGATCATTCGTGGCGCGGCCCCAGAGATAGAGCCCACCCACCGCCCCGGCCATCCCCGCGGCGCCATAGTTGGAGAAATTCCTGTATCTCTTGAGGGTGCTGGGATTGTTTGAGAGATGCACGCTGGTGTCCCGATCCGTGAGCATCAGCCCGGCTGTAACTCCCGCGAACGGCACCAGCCAAGTGGCATGCCCGAGGCGCACATGCGCCGGGCTGGTCCAAATGTCCCGCTGATCGCGCGCCATGTTTTTGAAGAGCTGCAAGCCCAGCTTGTTTTCCGCCGTCTCGTTCGACGTAGGCGCAATCTCTTTTTTAGCCTTCGTACTTGGGTTGCCGGTATCCTCCGTCTTCGGTCGGACGTCTTCGCGGGCCGTGTCCTGCGGGCTACTCTGCGCTAGCGCGCTTGGCGTCGCCCACGCGATCAGGCCCGAGAACAACAAGAGTCCAGAGGAACACACGCGATGGACCGGCTGAATCTTCCTCATTGGCGCAGAATGCGGGTTCACGCAGAGGCATCGGCAAGAGTGGGGCCAAAACAGTCGCTTCTTAATGGACTGAAAGAAAATAGGTTGTTTAGTTTCTTGCGAATAAATAGCAAAAGCAAATTCCCAAATTGGAACAAAGTCGCGTGCCACGGTCCGATACGAACTGCCACCGCTAAATCGGCAGCCGCAGTCGCGCTTCACAGCCCCGCGCGTCGGCGCGGTTCGCCAAACTGAGTTCGCCGCCGTGTGCTTCGGCAATCTGACGGCTGAGCACGAGTCCAATGCCTGAGCCACCCGGTTTGGTCGTAAAGAACGGAACAAACAGATTGGCGGTATTTGGCAGGCCCAGACCATCGTCCAAAACCCAAACATCAAGCTGCGAGCCCTGCCGCGACCAGCCAACCCGTACGGTGCCCCCTGTTTCCTGCGTGGCATCCGCCGCGTTTCGAACCAGATTGATCAGCAATTGCTCCAGCTGGTCCGCATCCGCAGAGATTACAACTTTCGGGCCTTCCACGACGCTGACTTTCACGCGAGTCTCGAGCTTCACCGTCCGGCTGATCCACTCCGGCACATTCACCGGCAGCAATTTTGGTTGCGGCAGCCGTGCCAGGTGCGAGTACGCCGCCATGAAGCGCGCCAGCGCCTCGGTTCGAGATCGAATAATGCCGAGACCCTGACGCAAATCGTCCAAGAGCGCCGCGGTTGATTCGGTTCGCAATTCAGAGGACTTTGCAGCACTGACGAGTCCGCTCTCGAGCCCCTGCGCCACGGATTGAATGGGAGCGAGAGAGTTATTCAGTTCGTGGCCCAGAACGCGAATCAGTCGCTGCCACGCCTTGCGCTCTTCATCTCGCAAAGTGCGGCTCAGATCGCTCAGGACCACAAGATGGTGCGGCAAGCCGCCCTCCCGGAAGGACCCGCGCCGCAATCCCCAGCGCCCCGAACCGCCGGGAAAATTCAGCTCCATGGTGCGCGCAGGATCCCCGTCCAGGCAGGCGCCGAGTCCCAACTCTTCCGCCGTAAAACCCAGGAGGCGCTCCATCGGCCGTCCCAGCAATCGTTCGCCGGCGCGATTAACGAGGCGCAGCTTCGTGTGGTTGTCGAACGTAAAGATGGCGAGGTCGATTTCTTCCATCACGGTGCGCAGTAGCGCGCTGGCTTCCAGCGCACCCAGGCGCTGCTGCCTCAGCGTCTCGCTGAGCGCGTTCACTTCAATGATCACTTCGCCCATGGCGTCGTCGCTGCGCGCGCCGCGGGCCCGCAACGAAAAATCCTCTTCGCGCAGGGCCGCCAGCAGATTCGAAAGCGTTTGCAGTGAGAAGACCACCCGGGAGCGCAGCGAGAAGGCGAATCCCAGCCAAAGAGAAACGATAAGAAAAGCCAGCGTCCAAAACGCGCCGGAAGAAAAATTTCCCGTCCACAGCAGAATGAGCGCAATCAGCGAACCAGGAAGGCCTGCAGCCAGCGCGAGGAGCTGGATGCGGCGCTCATATGACAGTTGCTTCATTCCAATCCGTGTTTTTGCAGTCTGCGGTACATGGCGCTGCGGCTTAATCCTAGCGCTTTTGCGGCCTGGCTGACATTTCCTTCGTGGCGTGAAAGCGTGCGTTGAATCAGATACCTTTCGACTTCATCGAGGCTCATTTCCTCGAGCTTTGCGGCGCCGCCGGCGGCTTGCGCGCGCAAACCCAGATCTCCGGCGCGCACCGTTGGTCCGGCCGCCATCAGCACGCCGCGTTCGACGGCATGATCCAGCTCGCGGACATTCCCCGGCCAGGCGTGCTCGTGAAGGGCCCGGATTGCGGCGGAGTCGAAGCTGGCAATATTTTTGCGGTAGCGGTTCGAATAGCCTTGCAGAAAATGGTGCGCCAGAAGATCGATGTCCTCGCGGCGGTCCCGCAGCGGCGGAATGTGGATCTCGATGGTATTCAAACGAAAGAGAAGGTCCTGCCGAAAACGCCCCGAACTAGCCTCTGCGTTGATGTCCGCGTTCGTCGCGGCGAGCACGCGCACGTTCACGCGCCGCGTCGTGGACGATCCCACGCGCTCCAGATCTCCGGTTTCCAGCACACGCAGCAATTTTGCCTGCAGATTGAGAGGCACATTGGCAATTTCGTCCAGAAACAAAGTGCTGTTATCCGCGAGTTCGAACCGCCCGACACGATCGGAGCGCGCATCCGTAAACGCTCCCTTGACGTGGCCGAAGAGCTCGCTTTCGAACACTCCTTCCGAAAGACCGCCGGCGTTCACCGTCACCATCGGTTTCGACGTGCGGTTCGAAAGCGCATGAAGCGTTCGCGCCACAACCTCTTTGCCGGTGCCGTGCTCTCCGGTGATCAAGACGTTCGCATCCGAAGGCCCGATGCGCCCGATTAATTCCAGCACCGGCGCCATCGCAGGTGATTTTGCCAGAAACGTCGGCCGCGACTCCGCACGCAGGATGCGATTCTCGGCTTCCAGCCGCGAGGCCTGCCGCAATGCCTGCCGCAAATCAATTTGTGTGCGCAGGATAGACAGCAGCCGCGTGTTCTCCCAGGGCTTTTGGACAAAATCGCGCGCGCCCCGGCGCATCGCTTCGACGGCCACCTCGATGCTGCTCCACGCGGTCATGACCACCACCGGCAGTGTGCTGTCCAGCATCTGGATATTCGTCAGCAGGTCCAGACCTTCCTGGCCCGATGTGGTGTCTCTCGCATAGTTGAGGTCCATGAGGACGGCGTCGAATTCTCGCGATTCGATAGCGCTCAACGCTTCCGCAGGCGAAGCCACCGCCTGGGTTTCGTAGCCCTCGCGCTTCAAAAGCAGTCGCAGGGCGTCGCGGATGTCCGCCTGGTCGTCGGCTAATAGGACTCGGTAGAGTTGCGCAGTGGCTGTCTTCATTCCTATGTGTAGACGGAGTTTACCCTACTGTTGTTTCCGAGGCACGGCAGGAAGCACGCGGAGAACCGTCAGTCCCCGGATGCCTCATTCATACCGAAGGGCAACGAGCGGATCCACGCGGGTGGCGCGCCGCGCCGGCAGGCAGCAGGCCAGCAGCAGAACTAGGCCGAGGCCAATCGCTCCAAGGGCGAAGGTTTCGAGGTCTAGCGCACTGACGTGGAAGAGCATGCTGGAGAGGAAGTGGGTCAGCGCGAGTGCTCCAGCCAGCCCACCCGCGATTCCAACCAATGCCAGCCGCAAACCCTGTCGTAGGACCATCTCCAGGATGTTTCTTTGGTTTGCCCCCAGTGCCATTCGAATCCCGATCTCGTGCCTGCGTTGGGTCACCACGTACGCCATCACGCCATAAACGCCAACCCCGGCAAGCACGAGTGCCAGTACCGCGAACGAACCGATCAGGACGACGGACAGCCGCCGGGAAGCGGTGTTTTCGCTGGCGATATCCTCCATCGAGCGCACGTCGTAGAGGGGAACATCCGGATCCAGAGAACGAACCGCCGCGCGTATGCCGGAAGTGAGTACGGCGGGATCGCCCGGGGACCGGACGACAATAGTGCCGCCTCCAGCGGGCCTCTGTGCCTGCGGGATGTAAGTCTCAAAGCGCGAAGCCTGATCTACACCGTAATTCTTGACGTGTGCAACGACGCCCACAATGGTCATCCAATCAGGCCGCTTTCCCGGGGCCGGCGGGCCGCCGTTGGCGAGCCTCTTGCCCAGTGGTTCTTCGTTTGGGAATTCTTGTTTAGCAAACGTTTCATCAATGATGCAGACGAGCTGGGATTTCTCATTGTCGTGATCATCGAAGAACCGGCCGCGGAGCAGACGCATTCCCATGGCTTGCATCGCATCCGGCGTGACACGGCCCATATCCGTGGAGGGATACTGCCCCGGCTTGGGCGCCGGCCGGCCATCAATCGAATAAGCCGATTGCCAGCCGCCCAGCAGGGGATTCTTGAATCCTGCGGATTGCACGCCGGGAAGCGATTGAACCTTCGCCACGAGCTGAGCGACGAAGGCGCGGCGCTTGACGTCCGTTTCATATTTCGCATCCGGCGTCGCGAACCTGGCGGTGAGCACGTTTGCGGGGTCGATGCCTCCGTTGTCTTCGATTACGCGCATGAGGCTCTTGGTCATTAATCCGGCTCCGACCAAGAGCATCAGGGAGATTGCGACTTCTGCGGCCACAAGGAAGTCCCTTAAATGAGTGCGCTTGCTGCCCGCAGTGCCGGTCCGGCCGCCTTCCTGAAGCGTGGCGTTGACTTCCGCGCGCGACGCTTGCAGCGCCGGGAAAATCCCAAAGAAAATCCCGGTCGCAAGCGAGAGGCCCAGCGTGAAGGACAGCGCGCTCAAGTCCGTTGACGCCTCGTCCATACGCGGCACGCCCCTCGGCGTCGCAGACACGAGCGCCTCCGTGATCCACACCGCCATGAACAATCCCAGAATCCCGCCTGCCAGCGACAAGAGCACACTTTCCGTGAGCATCTGCCGGACCAGCCGGCCACGCGTTGCGCCGAGCGCGACTCGCACGGCGAGTTCGCGATGACGCTCCGTGGCGCGCGCGAGAAGGAGATTCGCAATATTGGCGCAAGCGATCAGCAGCACAAAACCGACCGCGAAGCTCAGCACCAGCAGGGGGGACCGCACATCTTCGACAATGGCATCCAGCAGAGGCTTCAGCGTGACGCTGTCCTTACCGTTGCTTTCGGGATGCAATTCGTCAAGATGTTGGGCGATGCCCTTCATCTCCCCGAAAGCTTGCGAGACGCTGGCCGCAGGCTTGAGGCGCGCATACGCATAGATCCCTGGATGATTGCCGCGGTTTGCCTCTCCCCCGAGTTGATCTTCCAACCGCCATAACGATGTAAAGACATCCGTTTGCCGCACGCTGCCGTGGAGCCGTGCTGGCAGCACGCCGATGATCGTGAACGGCTCGGCGTCAAGGACGAGTTGCTGGCCAACAATGGTTGGATCTCTGCCGAAACGGCGCTCCCAAAACCCTTCGCCCAACAGCACCACGCGAGCAGCGCCAACCTTGTCATCCTCAGGTGTCATTTCGCGGCCGAGGATAGGCTTGACGCGCAGCGTCGGGAAGAACCCTGCGGTGATTCGTCGCAGGCGCAATCGCTCCGGTTCTCCCCGACCCGTCAACACCACATTGTCATTTTGATAGGCGACCATGCTCTCAAACACTTTGTTCTGGTTTCGCCAGTCGTTGAAATTCGCCATCGAGATACTCATCTCGGGGATTTGCTCGGACCATTCTCCGAGAAAGACCAGGCGATTCGGTTCGGGGTAGGGAAGCGGCCGCAGCAGCACCGCGTTTACGACACTGAAGATAGCCGTGTTTGCGCCGATGCCGAGGGCCAACGTGAGGATAGCCACGAGTGTGAAGCCGGGACTCTTGACGAGCATCCGGAGTGCATACCGCAAGTCCTGCAGGAAGTTCGACATCACATACCTCCCGGCCCTGCGAAGAGGTTTCTGTTCAAGCGGGTTGCGGCGCGCTGGCTCGTGCCCCGGCCGTCGCCGTTTCGCTGACCACCCAGCCATCCTTCAACTGGATAATGCGGCTCCCATACGACGCGTTTCTCTCCGAGTGCGTGACCTGAATAATCGTCGTGCCCGCGTCATTCAGCCTCTTGAACAGCTCCATGATTTCTTCGCCCTGCGCGGAATGCAGGTTTCCGGTCGGCTCGTCGGCAAGGATGAGCTTCGGATTCAGAATCACGGCGCGGGCCACGCCGACGAGTTGCTGCTGCCCGCCGGAGAGCTGGTTCGGGAAGAGATCTTTCTTGCCGACAATGTGAAAACGGTCCAGCGTGTCGCAGACCAGGCTGACGCGTTCCTTATGCGGCACATTTTTGTAAGAGAGCGGGACTTCCAGGTTTTCGAACACCGTCAAATTGTCGATCAGGTGATAGCTCTGAAACACGAACCCGATATTCGCTTTGTGGAGCTCGTTGCGTTTCTTGACGTTCAGCTTGTGGACGGCTTCCCCGTTGAAAAAGTAATCGCCTGTCCACGCACCATCCAGCATTCCGAGAATGCTCAACAGCGTGGACTTGCCCGCGCCGGAAGGCCCCATGATGGTCACAAATTCGCCCGGCTGAATATCGAGATTAACTCTCCGCAACAGGTAGAACTTGTTCGGCCCGGCCTCGATCACTTTTTCCAGATTTCGCAGCTGTATTAAAGGTTCCACATCGGCTCCTAGCGGTTCGAACGGTGAATCGCGTCTCTATCTTAGCGCATGTTTTGGCGGCGCAAATCCCGCCCTACTCGTACCGTAAGGCGGTGATCGGATCCACGCGCACGGCGCGCCGGGCCGGAAGGTAGGATGCCAGTGTGGCAACGGCCGCCAGCACCAGCGGAAGTACGATGAATGCGACGGGATCAGCCGCCTTGACTCCGAAAAGCAAGCTGGAGAGAGCGTTCGCGAGAAGGAACGCGACGGGGAGCCCGATGCCCATTCCGATGAGCGTAAGCAACGCCCCTTTACCCAGAACCAGCTTTTGAATGTCATTTGCCGTCGCACCCATCGCCATGCGGATACCGATTTCGTTGGTGCGCTCGCTGACCGCATTGGACATCACGCCGTACACGCCGACGGCAGCCAGCACCAGCGCGATGATTCCCAGAACGCCCATCATGACTGCAACATATGCGATGCCGACTACCGAATCGCTGATGACCTTGTCGAGCGCCTTGATGTTGAAGAGAGACAAGTCCGGATCCACAGCAGCAACCTGGCTGCGCGCGGCTGGGACGAAAGACAGCGGTTCCCCGCCGGTGCGCAGGACTAGGGAGACGTAGTAGGGCGGCGATTGCCGATACGACCGGTAAATCGTGGGGACATCATTCTTGTCGATCCAACTGTAGTGCACGTCATCCACAATCCCGACTATCGTCAGCCACGCCGAGCTGTAGTCGGTCGGACCGACCTTCAGCTTTCTCCCCAGAGGCTTCTCGTCTGGAAAATACCTCCGGGCCAGGCTCCTGCTGATCACCGCGACCGGCAGCGTGCCATCGGCATCCGTATTGGCGATTTCACGTCCCTCGCGCAGCGCAATCTGCATCAGTCCAAAATAGTTCGGACTAATGGTCTGGACGATGGCATTGCGCATTTCACCGCGATCCGTGACCGGCCGGCCTTCGACCGCAAAAGCTCTTGTGCTCACTCCTCCTCCGTCCGCATAGGGAACGTGCGTGACCATCGCCGCCGATTGAACGTTCGGGAGGGTTGAAAGGCGTTGCAGAACTTGCTCGTGGAATGACACACGCCCCGGCTGCCCTTTGTACTGCAGTTCCGGCAAGCTCAGGTTCATGGTGAGAATGGATTCGGGGCGATACTTCTCATTCACGTTGATCAGCGCGGTAAAGTTTTTGACCAGCAAGCCGGCGCCGACCAGAAGGACCAAGGAAAGAGAAATCTCGGCGACAACGAGTACATTGCGTAGTCGATGCCGCGCCCGGCCGGCCGACGAGCCACGGCCGCTTTCCTTCAGTGTTTCGCTGACGTTGGTGCGCGACGTCAGCAAGGCCGGCGCAATTCCAGCAAGAATTCCGCTGAACAACGCGATCGCCAGCGTAAAGAGGAACGCGTTTGCATCCAGGCTGATGGTCTTCCATCCCGCGACGAACTTGGCCACGTCTGCGGGCATGTGCGCCAGGATTAGAGTGATGCTCCACTGCGCGAAGAACAATCCGGCGGCGGAACCCAGCAGCGCCAACAGAATACTCTCCGTGAGCAATTGGCACACGATGCGCCAGCGGCTCGCACCCATGGCCGCTCGTACGGCCAGCTCCTTCTGACGGCCGGAAACGCGGGCAAACTGCACGTTGGCGACGTCGGCGCAGGCAATCAACAGCACGAAGCCCACGGCGCCCATCAGGAGCAGCGTGTACTGGCGGGTGAGATAGCTGGTCGCGAACTCGCGCACCGGCATCACGCGAAGCTGCCAACCCTTGGAAGAATCTGGATAGGCAGCGGCTTCGCGCTGCGCAAGGCCGCTCATTTCCGCAACCGCTTGTTTGACCGAGTTATCCGGTTTCAGCCTGCCTAGGGCCCAGATGTAGCGAGAGTTGCGCTCCGAGCGCTGCTTCACCGTAAGCGCCAACGGCATCCACGCTTCCGCGGGCATTGGAAAATCAAACCCTTTACCCATCACTCCCACGATTGTGAAGCTCTTGCCATCGACTTTGACGATCTTGTTGAGGATATTCGGATCGGACGCATAGCGCCGCTCCCACAGCCCATAACTGAGAATGATCTCCTGCTCTTTTCCCGGCTGTTCCTCTTCCGGTAAAAACGTACGGCCCATCTTCGGCTGGACACCCAGAAGTCCAAAGAAATTTGCCGTTACATCGAACCCCACGATCTTCTCTGGCTCGCGGCTTCCGGTCAGGTTCACCTCGTCCCAGGCGTAGGCGCCCATCTGTTCGAAGGACTTCGCCTGCGCCTGCCAATCGAGATAAGTCGCCGGCGCGACCGGATTCCTCTCGATGTTCTGCTGCGGGCGCACGTTTACCAGGGCCACGATCCCGTCGGCATTTTCGAAAGGCACAGAATGCAGCAGGAAAGCCTCCGCCAGGCTGAACATCGCTGTGTTCGCGCCAATGCCCAGCGCCAAGGCCAGCGTGCAGACAAGCGTCGCCAGCCGGTGCTTCCACAACATGCGCGCGCCGTAGCGAACGTCCTGCCAGATTGTGTGCAAAATATCCTCCGTTTATCAGGCGCCGACGCGTGCTTCCTGCGTTTCTTCGACGATGCGCCCGTCGAACAGGTGGATGGTGCGCTCCGCAAAGTTCGCGTAGCGCTGGTCGTGGGTCACCATGCAGATCGTCGCCCCGTTGCGGTGCAAATCGCGCAGCAGTTCCATCACCGCTTCGCCGTTCTTTGAATCGAGGTTTCCGGTCGGCTCGTCAGCCATCAGAATCAGCGGATCGCCCACCAGTGCACGAGCCACCGCCACACGCTGTTGTTGACCGCCGGAAAGCTGCGACGGGTAGTGCCGCAGACGATGCGCCATGCCGACGCGTTCGAGTGCGTGCTGCACCTTCTGCTTGCGCTCCGCTGCGCTGGTGCCCCGGTACGTCAATGGCAGCTCCACATTTTCGTAGACCGTCAGGTCGCCAATCAGGTTGAATGCCTGGAAAATGAAACCGATTTCGCGGTTGCGAATCCTCGTTCGCTCGCTAATCGAAAGCTTGGACACCGGCTGGCCGTTCAGCGTGTAGCTGCCGTCGCTGGGTGAATCGAGCAGCCCAAGAATGGAAAGCAGCGTCGATTTCCCGCAGCCCGAAGGGCCGGCGATGGAAATGTACGTCCCCTTCTTGATCTCTAGGTGTATCTCCGACAGAGCGTGCGTTTCCACCTCATCCGTCAAGAAAACCTTCTTCACACCCTCCATCTTGATCAACGTTCCGTTTGCGTCAGCCATGGTGTCTCCTTCGAATGGAATCTACGAATCTCATCTTGCGAATGTTCCCAAGATTTGCCTCATTCCTTGCGCCCCAATTCCTTCAATCCGGAAACTCATTCATAGCGCAGCGCCACGATGGGATCGATTCGCGTCGCTCGCCGCGATGGGATGTAGCACGCAACAAACGCCACCAGGCAGATAATCCCCAGCGATGCCAGATACACCGCTGCATCTCCCGCGTGTACCCCGTACAGCAGCGACTCGCTCAGCCGCCCCATCCCATACGCCGCTGGCAATCCTACCAGCGCACCCGCCAGAACCATCCATCCTACTTCCTTGAATACCAGCCCTCTGACATGCCCGGTGCCGGCCCCCAGCGCCAACCGAATTCCAATCTCACGCGTCCGCTGAACCACGAGGTACGCCAGTACGCCGTAAATCCCCAGCGCCGCCAGCAACGCTGCCAGCCCGCCAAACGCTACCGAAAGCCCCGCGACGACGCGCTCCGCAAACAAATCCTCGTCCACGACCCGCTGCACCGTTTTCAGGTCGTATATCGGCAAATTCGCGTTCGCTCCCCGAACTGTCTCCCGCATGGCGTTCGCGATCAATAAGGGGTCTTGTTGGCTGCGAACATAGAAACTCATTCCGAAAAGTTTTCCGAACTGCGAGTACGGTTGATAGAAATACGGCCGATCCGTATCCCGGACGTGTGACTCTTTTGTGTCCTTCACCACTCCCACGATCTCAATGTTCAGCTTCACATCGTCACCGGAGCCCATTCCGAAGTGCACTCCGATCGGGTTTCTCTTCGGAAAGAACTCCTTCGCCATCGCCTCATTGATGATCGCCACTTTCGTATTCGTCGCCGTGTCCCCGGCATTGAATTCACGCCCGGAAAGCAACGGGATCCGCATCGTCGAAAAATAGTTCGGACTCACCGCGTCAAAATTTACGTGCCTATCATCAGTGTCCAGGTTTTGACGCCCTTCCACGGTGATGTTCCCGCCCATGTCCGTTCCCGTCAGTACCGGAATCTGCGACGACCCCACGCCCAGCACTCCCGGCAGCGCCCCCAGCCGTTCCCTCAATTGGTCGACCAGCGCCACCGTTCTGGGCGCGTTATAGCCGCTCAATTGCGGCGCAATCGAAAACGTGATCAGGTTCTCCGTGCTCAATCCCAGGTTCTGCTTTCGCAGGTTCCACAGCGTTCGTGCAAATAGCGCCCCGCCCGTCAGCAACAGCAGCGTGAACGCCACCTGTCCCGCAACGAGGTACTTCCGGAATCGCACGTGCCCCGGCCCCGCGGACGTCGTCGAGCCTTGATCTTTCAGCATTTGCGAAACGCCTGTTTGCGTCGCGCGCCACGCCGGGATTAGCCCGAAAAGCATCGCCGAGACCACCGTGGCCGCTGCCGCAAACCCCAAGACGCTTCCATCCACCCGGGCCGTGATCCCTTTTACCCCTGCTTCAGAAACGACGGCTTGCGTCAAAATGTTCATGATCCACGTGCCCAAAATCAGCCCTAGAACCCCTCCCCCTAGCGCGCACAGCAAGCTCTCTATTAGTAGTTGCTGCATCATTCGCCCCGGCGAAGCCCCTAGTGCCGAACGAATCGCAAACTCTCGCTGCCGTGCCGCAGCCTTCGCCAGCAGTAGATTCGCCACGTTGGTACACGCAATCAGCAGAACCAGCGCCACCATCGCAAACAGCGCCATTAGCGCGGGCCCCGAATCCCGCTGGACCGTCGTCCTACCTTGCCCCCCGGGATACAGCACAATCTTCTTGCCTAGAAATTCCTGCCGGTCTTTTCCTTCGCGCAGCTTGAGGGTCGCAGCTTGCTGCTCCAGCAGCCCCGGGTAGTCGACGTTGATCCCCGCCTGCGCCTGCTCGATGGAAATGCCCGGCTTCCGTCGCGCCAGCACCGCCAAAAACGAATCATTCCAGTCGTCCAGCCCATTCCGGATCGGTGTCATCTGCCCCTTCATCGTCATGGGTACAAAAATGTCCGGCGTCTGTCCCACCTGGATGCCGCTGAACCCTGATTGCGCCACTCCGACAATCGTCATTTCCGCGTTATTCACCAGAATCGCCTGATTCAACACGCCCGAATCGCCGCCAAAATGCCGTGTCCAGTAGGAATGGCTCAACACAAGTACGGGGTGTGCCCCCTGCACGTCGTCATCGGCAGGCGAAAGCACTCGGCCTAGGACCGGCCGCACGCCCAGCACATCGAAATAGTTCCCGGTCACCAATTCGCCAGACCCGCGCTCCGTCTGCCCATGACTCGCGATGCTGGCCTCAAATGGATACCGCGCGATCACTCCATCGAATACCGCGGTGTTCTTCGCCAGCCCCTTATAAAGCGGGTACGAAAAAATCTCCGAATCGTCGCCATCGCTCCACACGTGCCCCCGCTTCGGTCCAGGCGACTTCAGAATGACCAGCTCGCCCGGATTCCGAACCGGAAGCCGTCGCAACAACACTTGATTGAGCAGGGAAAAAATCGCGGTGTTCGCGCCGATGCCCAGCGCCAGCGTCAAAACTGCAATCGCCGTAAATCCCGGATGCTTCCCTAGCATTCGCAGGCCGTAGCGCACGTCCTGCCAGAGCGCGTGCATTCTTTGCCTCCTGCGATTAGGGATTCAAAAATCTCCTGTCGCCCGCAACACCGGAAATTGTTATCGCAGCCGGATCCGGTCGAAGTTGTCCCACGCGGACATGTCGGAGAGGATCACCTTGTCTCCGACCTTCAACCCTTGCACCACTTCAATCGTGTTCACAGAGCTCCGCCCCAACTTTACATTGACGCGTACTGCCTCCGAACCGTCTTCCACAAGCTTGAAAATTCCGATCGTGCTGTCAGCCTGCCCATGAACGGGCCGGCCCACGAAGAGCACATCTTTCAGGTTTTCCAGCTCCACCGTCCCGTCAACGCTCAAGTCCGGCCGCGCTCCATTCGGCAGCGGATCCGTGATCGTCACGTCCACGGTCACCGTCCCATTCACCACGGAAGGATCGATTCGCGAAACGTGACCAGTCACCACCCCATTCCGCGTGTCAATCGTCGCTTTTTGCCCAGGTAGCACGTCTTTGGCCTGCGTTTCGGCAATCTTGATTTCGGCCTTGAGTTTCTTCGGATCAGCCACCCGTGCCAGGTTTGTGCCGGGCGTCACATGTTGCCCCACTTCCACCGGCACAAGCTGCAAAACGCCATCGATGCCTGCACGAACATGCAGCGCATCCAACTGGCTCTTTTTCAGTTGATAGAGCGCTTTCTGTTGATTAATTTTTGCCTGCTGGGCGGCCAGCCGCGCCCTTGCGGAATCGGCGGCGACTTTCGTCCGTTCCCCTTCTAGTTGGACACGGATCGCCAATTGCTCTTCCCTCACTTTGGAGAGATTCCTGATGTGGTCAGACCCGATCCCCTCTTTGAATAGCTTTTCGTCTACGTCATGTTGCAGGTGGGCCTGCTCGTAATCACTGCGCACGGCCGCTTCGTTCGCTTTCTGGTTCATCAGTTCGCTGTTGACCTGCACCTGCAGGTTCGCATAGTCCGCCTCCGCGCCTTTGAGCTGGAATTCCGCGTCCAGCGCGTCTCGCTGCAATGTCGGGTCACTGAGCTCCATAATGATAGAACTTGGCTTAACAATAGCCCCTGGACGCAAGACCCAACGCTCGACACGCGAATCCGTCTGTGCCGGAATCCACCGGATATCTTCGGGCACGAGCGTCCCCAAGCCGCGCACCTCCCGCACCATAGGGCCGCGCTTTACTTCGTCTGGCCAGATGGTGGCCCGGTCTACCGTGGGCGCGGCCGGCCGCAGCCGCGAGAGCCCGTAGGTCACGCCCCCTACTAATAGGATAGCGACGGTCGCATATACGATCCGCCGGATTTTCTTTGCTCTTGCGTTGGATGGTCGCTGAATGTCCATGTGTTATGCCACTCTATAGAACGCAACTCGCCTGCCCCGTGTTCCCCTCCGCAAGTCTACGCCTTTTCAACGTCTTAGCCTGCCTCCTTTTGCGGGAGCCCCTTCAGATTGCCCGGAAATGGGATTCCCCGTCCCGCCTTCGGACAAACTCAGCCTAGCCCAACCCAACCCAACCCAACCCAACCCAGCCTACACCTCAAGCCTTCTCTCCAATCTCTTTGACGTCCCAACCTCCTCCCGGGTCTTGTGCTTGAGAGGTTTGAGGTAAGATTGGGCTCAGCCATGACTTATAGCTGCCCAATCTGCGGCCACGTCTTCGATGGCGCTGAACTGCAACAACCAGCAGGCGTAGGCGGAGGCGGAGGCTCCTATTGTCCGAAGTGTCAGGGACGCATATACATTTCTTTCCCGCACGGGTGGCTTGTCGGGTTTATTTCCTTCGTGCTAGCAGTCGGGTTTCTGGTCCTGGTGCATGTTACGTCCATACTCTGGTTTCTGATTGGAATTGTCCTCATTTGGATACCGCTTTCTCTCCTCTTAAACGTGTGGTCCACTCGATTTAAGCCTCCCACCCTCAAAAAATGGGAACAATCGAACGGATCGAAGTCGCGGCGAAAGACCTTTTTTGAATGGCTCTACGACCGGGACTCGACCCCCACACTATTCAAGAAGAAACAGTAACCAACCATAACAGCGGATAGCTGCAACTCACAACCGTTCAACGATTTACAGCTCCGTTCGAATGCTGTCAAGAAAGTAATTGACGCGCCGTATGCTTCAATGGTACCCTTGAATGTGTTTGCCAATCAGAATGTCCGTGGATTAACCGTTCTGCCTTCCACCGCAAGGCGTTTGCCCCTCTGTCTTCACCGTTGCGAAAGTCCCGTCGCTTTAAGTCCTTTGTTTGCCATTCATACGGATTGCTCGCAACTCGCTGAAAACACAACTGCTTTAAGTCCTTTGCTTGCCACTCATACGGACTTGTCATCTGCAAGTCCTGTATTTGCCACTCATACGAAAACTGCCGGGGTGTGTACCAACAATTCCCATTTTGGAACTCCTAGGCTGAGCCGGAGGCGGGGCTCTCTCCCTCTTCACCAGGCACTAGTCACCAGTCACCAACCACCAACCGTTGTATCATTCCACCCCGTGAACATCCTCCTGACTGACGTCGAGTGCCGCGTACTGGGCTCCCTTGTCGAAAAAGAAATCACCACTCCCGAATATTACCCGCTTTCCTTGAATGCCCTTGTCAATGCTTGCAACCAGAAATCGAACCGGGAACCCGCGATGAATCTGGACGAGTCCGCCGTCCGCCAGGCGCTCCATTCTTTGAACGAGCAATCCCTCGTCCGGTCCGTCAGCGCCGCGGACAGCCGCGTCACTAAGTACGAGCACCGCCTGCAGGAAGCGTTCAACTTCTATCGCCACGAAATCGCCATTCTCTGTGTCCTGCTCTTGCGCGGCCCCCAGACGCCCGGCGAACTCCGCACCCGCGCCGAGCGCATGCACACCTTCGACGACCTCGGCGCCGTGCAATCCAGCCTGCAGCATCTGATGAAGCGCGAGCCGCCCCTCGTCAAGATTCTTCCCCGGCAGCCCGGCACCAAAGAGGCGCGCTACGCCCATCTGCTCGCCGGCGATGTCGAAGTTAGCGACGCCAGGCCCGCATTCGAGGCCACTGCCGCCAGTCTCAACGATGGCGAGCGCATCGCCATTCTGGAAGAGAAAGTCGCAGGTCTTCAGAAAGAGATTGCCGAATTGCGGCAGCAGTTCGCAGTGTTCCGAAAGCAGTTCGAGTAGAGAGCCGCCGCCAGGCGCGGCACTCGTTCTCCGTGGAGGATTGCAGACAACGCCATGAAGTCAGAGCCGAAGAAACGGACCCCGCGACCCCGGGCCTCCAAACTGGAAGCCGCGACAAGCCTGGTCGCGACGAAAGACCGCACTCACAAGATTCAGGATGCGGCGCCGGAGAGCGAGCACGTCTCCGCATCCGGCCGAATCCTTTCCCGCAAGAGGTCGAAAGCCGAGCCCGGGAAAATTTCTAGGCTCGAACAGGAGCTGGCCACAACGAGAGAGTATCTCCAATCCGTCATCGAAACTCAGGAAGCTACGAATGAGGAGTTGCAGTCCGCGAATGAGGAATTAAGCACCGTCAACGACGAATTGCGCAGTCGCAATCAGGGGATCACCCAGGCCAACAGCGATTTGATGAACATCTTCGCGAGCATCGATGTCGCCGTGATCATGGTTGGCAGCGACCTGACCATCCGGCGGTTCACGCCCCAGGCGCAGATGTTTTTTGGCCTGATTGCCGGGGACATTGGCCGTCCACTTTTGAATATCAACCCGACGATCGAAATTCCGGAGTTCCAGTCGCTGGTCCTGCGGGTGATGACCAATTATCAAACGCTGGAAAGAGAGCTTAGAGATGCAAAAGGAGGCTGCTACCAGCTCAGAATCCTGCCGTATCGTACGCTGGAGAACAAGATTGACGGTGCGGTGATCACCATCACGAGGAGTTCCACCGAAAAGCCAAGTGACCCGGCCTAGGCGCATCTCGATTTACGTACGTTGTTCACGGTATTGACAAGAACAGCATTTCAAGCATATAAGATTATCAAACCTGTCTATTAGAGATATCGATATCTATCTTGGAGCGAAATTCAATGGCGTTCGCAGCGGAACGCAGAGACATTGCAGCGCGCAGTGCCAGGGAGAAGGAATCGGATGACCTCCGATTCCGTTAGCGGACCAATGGTCAAAAGCGATAACGCCCCATGGATCGAAGCACCCGCGCCTGCATTCCGCGAGATCTTTGGCGCAGCAACGCCGGGGCTAGCCACCGTCCTCAACAATTCCACGGTAGGCGTGGAAATCTACGACAGCAATCTTTGCTGCATTTTGAAGAACAGGGCGTTTGCTGCAATGGGCGGTACGCTGTCCGAGATTCACATCGGCAAAACCATGCGCCAGATTTTCGGCAGCTACTCCGCGCAGATCGAGCCTGCATTTCGGCAGGCGTGGACCACGGGCAAGCCGGTGTCAAACGTCGAGTTGGCGTTCTCGTTGCCCTGGAGTCCGGGGAAGACCGATCTGGTTGTAAATTTTTACCCCATCGAAGACGTCTGCAGGGAAGTACGACTGATTGCGGCCCTGTTTTTTAGCGCCACGGGCAAGAGAAAACTGCAACAGCGGCTTTGTCATCTTGCCGAGAAGAAGCGCGCACTCGATTTTGCCGAAAGCGAATATCCCGGCGAGGAATTCGCCGATCTGACAACGCAGTCCGCGGAGATGCTTCGAAAGTCTATTGATCTGCTTCACCGTTCCATGTCGTTGCGATGCCACCTAGTAGAAATGCGGATCGCAACGGCACTGATGTACGCTACGCCCTACTCCGCGACGTCGGCAAGCAGCAGCCCACGTTTTTTGCCTGCGGTGCCCCCCCGAGTGGAATTCGAGGAGGACCGGCGCGAGGAGCCGGAACTCTCCAGGGCAGAAGAAAACGATGGATGTATTCCGAGTCCGAGAGAACGGCAAGTGATCCAACTGCTGGCTGAGGGCAAAGCCAACAAAGAGATGGCCGCGGTTCTGGAACTCAGTACCAGAACTGTGGAAATGTATCGTGCCAGACTCATGGCAAAGCTCAAGCTGCATTCCGTCGCTGAGCTTGTGCGCTACGCGGTCCGTCACAACCTCATTGAAGCCTGAATAGCAATATCCGCTACATTCGGTTCGCGGCAGTCTATCGGTACTCCTCCTATAAGTATTTCTACTGTATTGACGTTCGAACAGTGCGGAGTTACCCCTATCCATCCCTCAAGGAGGCAACCCAGCATGAACCACTATCTAGTTTGTGATAACCCCGGCTGTCGTTTTGTCCTGGATGTTCGAGTGAATGGAAAGCGATTAGCATCTCCCCCCTTTATCCTGAGCAAGTGTCCTCAGTGTGGCGGCAAATGGTCTGCGAATGGCCCGTTGCCGCGCCACGCGCTGGGCGCGGAATGGATGAATAAGCTGCCGCGCTGTTCCTGCTGCAGCGGCAAACTAAGCGCAAAGGCGGCTTAGAGTTCCCGGCCCGCGGGACAACTCTGATCCCGACGCGTTTCCGCTCCGGGCCACTTCGTGGCCTGGGAGAACGATATCAGTTCGTCCTTTCGAACTGATGGGAAGCAGAAAAAAGGGAAGAGGCTCGCGTGCCGCTCGAAGTGCGCTTGAACGCGGTATTTCTTGCGTTCTATGTCTCCCGGCCGGACTTGAGTCGTCGATCCCGGACGCGGTCGCCCGGGACCTAATCGACCTTGATTTTTTGCTCACTGAAAATGTGTTGACCTCGCGTTCCCCTCCTCTACCAACTTTGTGAAGCTAACAGGGTCTTCGGGCATAGCTCACTTAGGTGCTGCGTTGATTTTCCTCTTGAGAATTCCGCACGGTGCAGAGAAGTGAATCGCTTCGCCGCGGCTGCCAAAGCGCTCCGCGAGTTTTTCAATCCGGGGAGCGTTTCGCGCACGTAAGGGATTTGTTTTGCCTACTCCAGGCTTGACACTAACTATCGCGTGTTATAAACCGTCGAACATTGAAACGTTCGTTGCATGTGGATGATCTTCCGGGGGAGGGTGTGATGGACCGAATCAAGCGGATGACGGTTCCACGGGTCTGCTCGTTTGCATTCCTTTTTGCGTTGCTTTCTTTCTATACGACGGATGCGTCTGGTCAGGCTGTAACGGCGACACTTTCCGGAAGAATCGCGGATGCGTCGGGCGGCATCATCGCGAAAGCCGGCGTAACAGTCCTCAATGCCGCGACGGGGTTTTCGCGGTCCGCGCAAACCTCCGACGCCGGGGAATACACGATTCCGGCCCTTCCCGCCGGCGACTACGCCGTTACGGTGGTGTTCACAGGTTTCGGTAAGCAG
>JBARRT010000106.1:0-29916 GCA_049644365.1 Candidatus Acidiferrum sp.
CAGTAGTAGACGTATTCAAAGTCAAATAGTTCCTCGGCGTGTTTTGTCCAACTCCCTTAATCCCGAGCGATCAGTTCTCTGGAATATGCACTGCGGGGGGCGTGTAGTAGCCCTGGCGAGTCTTGACGTGGAGGCCTTCGCGCGTCGTGCGCACTTCCACCGCGTGGTAAGTAGAAGTGCGATCGTTTCCACGCGGCACATAGGCCAGGGTGTATTCATGTCTGGCTTGCTCTGTGATCTGAGAATAAAGCTTTTCCATTGTCTGGCTCTTACTGGCGTAGCTGATGTCCCCGCCAGAGTTGCTGGCATAGTCGAACAGCCTGGTGAATTTCCGGTGGAAGGATGTGCTGCCCACGGCCACGCTGTAGACGGAGATACCTTCATTGAGAAGAGCCGCGAGAGTTTCCTCGTAGGTGTGATTGTTGAACTCCCGGCCATTGATACCGTCGGAGATCACCAGCATGATCTTCCGGCGACCGCGGTCTCGATCATGGAGTAACTGAGCGGCAGAATAGACGGCGTCGTCGAGAGCCTTGGTTGCCTTGCTGCCAAGATTTGTAGGCGCAGCTTGGCGGGGCTCGCCAATTCCTGGAGCATGCGACGACGGTCCAGTAACAAAAGGAACCGGACCTGCCGTAGACGGTCCGCTCGCTTCTTGAGCCTTCTTTAATTCAGCCAGCAAGCGGTCCGGATCGCTCGTAAACCCCTCGCCAGGATAGAACTTCAAGTCGAAACGGCAAATCTCAGCTTCATCGCTGGAGCTGATTCCCGCTACTACGGCACGCAGACTTTGGACCAACTGTTCAGCATCATTGGATTTCAAATCATCGTCGATCAGCACAACCAGCGAGAGGGGAAAAGCTTCCGCCGTGAAAACATCAATGGACTGTTCCACATTGTCGTCGAATACTCGAAATTCCTGCTTCTGAAGTTCCGGAACCAGATTTCCGTTCCGATCTTTCACCGTTACGGGCAGGACGACCAGGTTCGAATTCACCCTGATTTTGGCTTGAGCCTCACTTTGAGAACTGGCCGATTGCGGAGGCGCTTGGGCGCGGAGAAATCTATTCGAGTTCGACTGTGTGCCGACGAGCGTAGACCAAACAATCAGAATGAGCAGTAAGCGCGGCGTTCCCAATCTGTGGTGGCTCTCAACGGGCATGATATTGGATAGTCTGACGCCTATCGAGCCAAAAGAGTGGCCTGATGTCTCAGACATGGCTGATTAACGGAAGATTTGCCAATGGTGAACGACACAAAGGCAAGATGGCGACGTAAAGTCGCCGCTGCAAGCAAAAGCACCGGTCTTAAGACCGGCCACTACGGTCGACTAGGGGGCGTGGGCGGCGACTACGCCGAGGTCGGCAATGTTGTCGCCTTTTTTTAGGGAGGGAACGGCGTTGACGTGTAGAACGACGCCGGAGACTGGAGCGCGAGGCTCGGCGATGAGTTTGCCGAAGTAATCGGTGATGGTGCCGAGCTTCATTCCGGCGGAAACATAGGTTCCGCGCTTGACGAGGGGATACCAGATTCCCGGGCCGTCGGCGAGGACGTCCGCGAGTTTTTCAATCCAGACGGGATTTTCGATCGGATGCGGGTCGCCGGGGAGCATTTTTAGGGCGCGCATGGTGCTGAGGGTGCCGTTGACGAGGAGCGCGAGGTCGTCGGATTCGACGGTGCCGGCGTGGCCGGCTTCGACGACGATGGAGGGTTTGCCGCGGACGGAGGCGGTGTTATCGAGATAGCGAGTGGCGGCGGGGTCGGTGGGGCGCTCGCGCCAGATGATGATGTGGTCGAGGCCGAAGGCCAGAACCATTTCCTTGGAGATGCGATCCTGCTCTTCCCTTCCCGTGGGGCCCCAGTAGGCGTAGGGGCGGAGGCTTTCGTCGAGGTCGCCGCCGTGGTAGTCGATGAGGAAGTCGCAGCGGTCGATGATTTGTTTGGTGATGAGGAAAGAGGCGCGCTCGGTTTGTGTGCCGTCGGCTTTGCCGGGGTAGAAGCGGTTCATGCTTTTGTTGTCGGTGGGATTGACGTGAGGGACCTTTTGCTCGAAGGAGGCGATGTTGACGAGCGGGACGAGGATGACGATGCCGGTGACTTGCGCGGGGTCGAGGGCGTTGATGAGTTTTTCGATGGCGATGATGGAAGTGTATTCGGTGCCGTGGGCGCCGGAGATGAGGGCGAGAATTTTTCCGGGCTTTGCGCCGTTGATGACGACGACGGGGATGCTGGTGGCGGGGTCGACGCCGGCGGGGACTTCGAGGTAGCCGGTGGCTTTCTGGCCGGGAGCGGCAGTGGCGGTGCCGACGGTGAATTTGGATTGCGCCGAGACTGAAATGCAACAAGACAGTGAGAGAAACGCAGCGAGAATCAAATCACGGAAACGCATCATTCGCCTCCCGCTTTTGGCGCTGGCGCCGGTGGGGGTTCGGGGGGACGCGGGGGCGTGGATTCCCCTTTGACGTAGTGGGCGTACCAAGCGAGGTAACGCTCGAGGCGGTCCTTAATATGGGAGGGCATGGTGAAGCCGTGGTGTTCGCCAGGGTAGACGACGAGCTCGGTGGTGCGGCCGAGGCTCTTCAGCGCCTGGTACATCTGCTCACTGCCGAGAATGGGAACGTTCCAGTCGATGTCGCCGCCCATGAAAAGAGTGGGGGTGGTGATGTCGTTCACGCGGTAGAAGGGCGAGATTTTTTCCCAGACGGCTTTGTTTTCCCAAGGGTAGCCGAGTTCGGAGAAGTAGTCTTTCTGATATTGATCGTGGCCGAAGCCGCTGGCGATCAGGGCTATACTCGCGCCGGAGATGGCGGCTTTGAAGCGCGTGGTCTGGGCGATGATGAAGTCGGTGGACATGCCGCCGTAGGACCAGCCGCCGACGCCGAGTTTTTCCGGATCGGCGATGCCTTGGGCGACGGAATAATCAACCATGGCCAAGTCGTCCTGGAAGTCCTTGTTGCCCCAGTCGCCAAAAATGGCTTCACAGAACTTCTGGCCGTAACCGGAAGAGCCGCGCGGATTGGGGAGAAGGACGGAGTAGCCGTTGGCGGCGTAGAGCTGGGCAAGGTGGTAGAAGGAAGCGGAATACTGTCCGACGGGGCCGCCATGAGGATTGAGCAGCGTGGGGACTTTCTTGCCGGGAGTGTAGTCAAGGGGTTTGTAGAGATAGCCGGCGATGGGGGTGCCGTCCTTACTTTTGAAGTGAACGTAGTCGACTTGGGCGAGACGGAGCTGCGAGAGCAGGGCGTCGTTGGTTTTGGTGAGGCGGCTGAGATCGTTGCCATTCGAAAGAAAGATTTCGTCGGGGCGGTCGAGCGTGCTGATTTGTGCCGCGACGGCGCCGTCTTTGCCAAGTGAATACGAGGAGACACTAAGGTGACCGCCGATGGGGCGCGTGACTTCCCCGCCCGCGATGGCGATGCGGCAAAGGTTTTCGGTGCCGTCGTCGTCCGCAATGAAATAAATGGAGCGGCCGTCGGTGGAGAAACGAGGACGGCGCACGCTGCGGTCGAAGGCGAGGGACAAGACTTTTTGTTCACCGCCGGTGGAGGGAGCGACGGCGAGATGGTGTGTAGCGTAGATCATGGCCTTGACGTCGGTTTGGGTGACGTAAGCGATCCATTTGCCGTCGGGAGACCAAGCGGGCTGGCGGTCAGAGCCGGGATTAGTGGTGATTTTGGCGAGGTGGGCGCCCTTGTCGGTATTGCCGGCGGCGACGACCCAGATGTCGGAGTTGTAATTGCGGTCGGGGTCGGGAGCGCTGCGGTTGCTGGTGAAGGCGAGTGATTTGCCGTCGGGCGACCAGGCGGGCTCGTTGTCGTCGAAGTCGCCGCTTGTCACTTGCGTGGATTTTTTCGAAGCGACATCGAAGACGTAGAGGTGGGTGCGGCGGCGATCGAGATAGCCGGCGCTGTCTTCCTTGAATTGCAGGCGATCGATAACGAAGGGTGGAGGAGTTTTCGGTTTTGCGGCGGGCTTGTCTTTGTCTTTTTCCTTGGCGGCTTCGGCGGCTGCGGCGTCTTCGGGCTTGGGATCCTGGAGGATGAGCACGAGACGGGTGCTGTCGGGAGACCATTCGAAGTCGTTGACGCCCTGGGCGACGTCGGTGAGGCGCTGCGCTTCGCCGCCGCGGCGGTCCAGCAGCCAAACTTGATTCTTGGCGTCGTTGCGAGCGGAGAGGAAGGAGAGGTATTTGCCGTCGGGGCTCCAGCGCGGGTGCGAAGAGGAGGCGCCTTCGGCGGTGAGGGGAATGGGATCGCCGCCATGGGTGGAGATCATCCAGAGGCGCTGCTCGCTCTTGTCGTCCTTGAGGATGCGGGTTCGAACGGAATAGGCAACCCATTGGCCATCGGGACTCAATTCGGGCTGAGCGACGTCGCGGATTTGGAAGAGATCGTCGATAGTGATGGGGCGGGGAGACTTTGGAGCGGACTCTTGCGCAACGAGTGGCGGCGCAAAAATAAACAGGACAACAGCGAGATAAAAACCAAGTTTCATGCGAAGACTCCTGAAGCAGAATTGTTGGTCACAGAGGGTGGGTAGTGTAGCAGAGGATGCGACCCAGCGGCGCGGGCCGCGTTGCAGAAATCATTCAGGAATGGCGGAGCCAGGGGAGGGAGAGACCTTGGAGCTACGAAAAAGGAATGTTCGTTTCCTCTGTGGGCTTCCCGGCACCGACAGTTTTGGATTTCAGGGCGACGGAAATGACCATGACAACAATCTCGTATACGAATATGAAAAAACCAACGACCAAAACTGCGCCAACGACCATCGCAGCGAGTGGAGTGGGGTCCTCGACCGATCTGTCGAACTTCTTGGCTTCCTGCGCAAGATGCTGCTCACGGCCCAATTGCCGTGTCTTTCGCTCGTTGTAATCGATGTAGTAGCCGAACAAGATTCCAAGCAAGAGAACGGCAAGGGACCGAGCAAGTAGATTGCGATTCACGTTCGGCGTACCTCAACGAGTGCGAAGTTTATCACAGCCGCTGAGGATGGATGGCGCGGAGGAGGAAACGGGGAGCAGCGCGGAGCGCGGATGCGAGTAAGCCGGAGAGAGGTGTGGAAGGACGGACAGCGGCGGCGAAAAATTTTCGTTCGAATGCATTTTGTTGTTGCATGCAGAAGCGAGTCTTGTATTCTTCGGATGCGAGCTCGCTTCACCGTGGCAACGAGAGCGAGGATCGTTTAGGAGGACGAGAGTAAAAATTGAGTTCTTTATCCCTTCCGGCCCAGCTGCCCGCCAGTTCCATCTCTACAACTAAAAAAAGAATCGCCAAGCTCACGCTCTGGCCGCTTGTGGCCGCGACATTTTTCATGGTGTCCGGCGGCACGTACGGAACGGAAGAAATTATTCATGGCGCAGGATACGGGCGCGGGATTTTGATTTTGCTGTTCCTTCCGGTGCTATGGTGTTTGCCGACGGCGTTCATGATCGGCGAGCTAGCGAGCGCGCTGCCGGCGGAGGGCGGATATTACGCGTGGGTGCGGCGCGGGCTCGGAAATTTCTGGGGATTTCAGGAAGCGTGGCTGTCGCTGGCGGCAAGTATTTTTGACATGGCGATTTACCCGACGTTGTTTGTGTTTTACCTGAAACAGATGTCGCCGTGGTTCGGCAAGGGGAATCATGCGTTTTATGCGGGATTGTTTGTGGTGGTCTCGTGCGCGGCGCTGAACCTGGCGGGGATTCGAGTGGTGGGAATTACATCGTTGTGGCTTTTCTTTTTGTTGTCGGCGCCGTTCGCGCTGTTAGTGGTGCTGGCGCCTTTCAAGCTGAACGCGCTGGGGAGTGCACACGCCGCAACGACGGAAGCAACGGGCCTGGGGTTGCTGGGCGGAGTGCTGGTAGCGATGTGGAACTACATGGGCTGGGACAACGCTTCGACGATCGCGCAGGAAGTGGAGCGGCCGCAGCGGACGTATCCGCGGGCGATGATTGCGGCCGTGGTGCTGGTGGCACTGACGTACGTGCTGCCGTTCGCGGCTGTGTACCTGACGGGAATTCCTGCTTCGGTTTTCGGCGGGGACGGGTCGTGGGCAACGGTGGCGGGCACGATGGGCGGAAAGATCCTGGGATTCGAATGGCTGCGGTTTTTGATCGTGCTTGGCGGGATGATGAGCGCGTTTGGGATGTTCAATGCGCTGGTGATGAGTTATTCGAGGCTGCCGCTGGCGATGGCGCGCGATGGGATGCTGCCGAAGGTGTTTGGGAAACGGAGCGCGAGAACGCAAGCGCCGTGGGTGGCGATCCTCGTGTGCGCGACGTGCTGGGCGCTGTGCCTGGGGCTGGGGTTCAAGAGGCTGGTAACGCTGGACATTATGCTGTATGGCGCGAGCTTGATGCTGGAGTTTGTGACGCTGGTGGTGCTGCGAATTCGCGAGCCGGAATTGAAGCGGGAATTTCGCGTGCCGGGCGGGCTGGCCGGTGCGATTTGTTGCGGGATTTTTCCGCTGCTGCTGCTGAGCCTGGCGATCGTGGAGAGCGGTCAGGAAACGGTACTGGGGATGAACGGGCTGGTGTTCGGAGCGTGGATTATCGCGTTGGGAGTTCTGGTTTACCTGGTGACCGGGATGCTGAAGATTCGAAAGACGAAGCCGGTGGTTGCCGGGGAGATCGAAGAGTTGGAAGCGGTCTAGAACGATTTCGAAACATCAGATGGCGTTGCCGCCCGGTTCGAAAGAGCCGGGCGGTTTTGTTTTGGGGCTGATATATACTCAGCGGTTTATGGGACATCTTACCTTTCGATTGGAGAATTCCACTGTGACTGGCCGCCGCTTTGCTTTCGCGTTCGTGTTTTTGTTGTTTGGATTGCTGGCACCCGCTGAACTTTTTGGCGGGCCGGACATAGCAAAGCAGGTGGACCCAAAACTATTTCAGGAACTGCGATGGCGGCTGATTGGGCCTTTCCGGGGAGGGCGGACGCTGGCGGTGACGGGAGTGCGCGGGAAGCCGGAAGCATTTTATTTTGGGAGCGTGGATGGCGGCGTCTGGAAAACGGACGACGCGGGGAGGACCTGGAAACCGATTTTCGATTCACAACCGATTGGATCGATCGGGGCGATTGCGGTGGCGGCTTCAGATTCGAATGTGATTTACGCGGGCTCGGGCGAAGCGGACATGCGCAGCTCGATTTCCTATGGGAACGGGATGTACAAGTCCGCAGATGGCGGAAAAACCTGGACGCACATCGGGCTGAGCGATTCGCGGCAGATCGGGCGAATCCTGGTGGACCCGCGCGATGCGAACAAGGTATTTGTTGCGGCGCTAGGACATGCGTACGGGCCGAACGCAGAGCGTGGAGTTTTTCGTTCGAGCGACGGAGGGAAAAGCTGGCAGAAAATTCTGTTTCACGATGAAAATACGGGGGCGATTGACCTGGCATTCGAACCGGGGAACACGAAAACAATTTATGCGTCGCTGTGGCAGACGCGGCGGCCGCCGTGGAGCATTTATCCGCCTTCGAATGGACCGGGGAGCGGACTCTACCGTTCGAAAGATGGCGGCGACCATTGGGAGCAGGTGACGGGACATGGATTGCCTTCCGAAGGGCTGGGGCGAATCGGAATTGCCTTTGCGCCGAGCAATCCGCGCCGGATTTACTTGATCGTGGACGCGAAGGAAGGCGGGCTGCACCGATCGGACGACGGCGGACAGAATTGGCAGCACGTCTCGGATGACAAGCGGGTCTGGCAGCGGGGGTGGTATTTCGGGGAAGTCAGCGTGGATCCCAAGGACCCGGAGACTGTCTATCTGCCGAACACCACGATGTACAAGTCGCGCGATGGCGGGAAAACGTTTACGGCGTTTCGCGGAGCGCCGGGCGGTGACGATTACCACGCGTTGTGGATCGATCCAGACGAGCCGCGGCGAATGGCTTTGAGCAGCGATCAAGGTACGCTGGTGACACGCAACGGCGGCGAGACGTGGAGTTCCTGGTACAACCAGCCCACCGGGCAGTTTTATCACGTGATTACGGACAATCGTTTTCCGTACTGGGTGTACGGAGCGCAGCAGGACAGCGGCTCGGCGGCGACGCCGAGCCGGAGCAGGTATCGTTCGCTGAATTTTCATGATTGGCGGCCGATGGAGGCGGGAGACGAGAATGGATACATCGCGCCGGACCCGCTGAATCCGGGAGTGGAGTACGGAGGGTTTGTCGCGCGGCAGGATTTTGGTGACGAGCAGGTGCAACAGATGCCGCCGACGCTTGTGCATCCGGGCGAGTACCGGCGGACATGGACGCTGCCGCTGGTGTTTTCGCCGATCGACAAGCATGTGCTGTACTTCGGGTCGCAAGTTTTGTTTCGAACGGCGGACGGCGGGAACACGTGGCAAGTCATCAGCCCGGATCTGACTCGCGAGGATCCGGGAGTGCCGGCGAACCTGGACGCGGCGACGGCGGCGGACGCTCCAAAGGGAAAACGGCGCGGGGTGATTTACACGATTGGGCCGTCGTACGTGCGGGCGGGAGAGATCTGGGCGGGAACGGACGATGGGCTCGTGCAATTGACGCAGGACGAAGGGAAAACATGGAGCGATGTGACGCCGCCGGATTTGACGCCGTGGAGCAAAGTGACGCACATCGAGGCGTCGCACTCCGATGCGGGGACGGTATATGCGGCGGTGGATCGGCACCGGCTGGACGATTACCGCGCGCATCTCTATCGCACGCGAGATTTCGGCAAGACGTGGCAGAGTGCTTCGAACGGGATACCTAACGGAAGTTTTTTGAATTGCGTGCGGGAAGATCCGGTTCGAAAAGGGCTGCTCTATGCATGTACCGAGAAAGGCGTTTACGTTTCGTTTGATGACGGGGATGACTGGCAGCCGTTGCAACTGAATCTGCCGGTGACGTCGGTGCGCGACCTGGTGGTGCATGAGGATGATTTGGTGATTGCGACGTTTGGGCGATCGTTTTGGGTGCTCGATGACGTGACGCCGCTGCGGCAGATGGACACACACGTTTCTGCGGCGGATGCCTGGCTGTTTCGTCCGGGAGCGGCGTACCGCGTGCGGCCGGGCGGCGATCAAGGAACGCCCGTGCCAATGGATGAAGCGCTTGCTTCCAATCCGCCGGACGGCGCGGCGGTGGATTATTACTTGAGGCAAAAAACTTCCGGCCCGTTGCAACTGGAAATTCTTGATTCGGAAGGCAAACTCGTGCGGCGATTCGCAAGCAACGAC
The DNA here is from genome assembly GCA_049644365.1 of Candidatus Acidiferrum sp. Classification (GTDB taxonomy): domain Bacteria; phylum Acidobacteriota; class Terriglobia; order Acidiferrales; family UBA7541; genus Acidiferrum. The sequence continues at coordinate 9,179 of JBARRT010000106.1, forward strand.
GAATTGCGCAAGACCGATCCGAAGGACGTGGAGTTTCCGATGCAGTGGGTGCGCGATCCTCAGCCGCTCTCCGCGGAGGCGGGGATGCATCGTTTCGTCTGGGATTTGCGGTATCCGCTGCGGCAGAGCGTTCATGCAACGTACTGGGGGCCGAGGGGACCGTGGGCCGCGCCGGGCAACTACATTGTCAGGCTCACTGCAAACGGCAAGAGCAGTACGCAACCGCTGACGATCAAGATGGATCCGCGGGTGAAAGCAACGCAGGCGGAGCTGATGCGGCAGTTTGAGCTGGCTTCAAGACTGGCGGCGAGACTGGGAGAAGTTTCCTCCGCGGTGCAGCAGGCGGGCGAGCTGCGGAAACAGATTGAGGCGCGAAAGAAAGAGTCCAGCGGGAACGCAGAGCTGCAGCAAGCGCTTGCGGCGCTGGAACAGAAGATCGAAGTGGTGGCCGAGGCAGATAGTGATGGTGGTTTTGGGCTGTTTGGACTGGCCGTGCCGGGGGAAGTGAATCCGCCTCTGCCAAAAGTTGCAACGGCGCTCACCGGAATGCTGGCGATCGTGGAGAGTGCGGACGCCGCGCCGACGGCGGATGCGGCAACTGCAAGCGAGAAGTGGGAGGCGAGCGCGCAGGCGGCGCTGGTAAGGTGGAACGCGCTGCAGAAAGAGGAGATCGTCAGCGTGAATGCTTCCCTCCAAAAGGCGAATCTTAAATCTTTAAAAATCGAGCAGACTCCGAAGCGCTAGTTTCGCGGGTAATGCCATTAAGGATGAGAGGGCCGGCCGAGGGGCCGTCCCTTTTCGTTGCGGGACGAAGTTGCGAGTGGCATGGATTGGCCGACAGATTTGATATGCTGCTTGACGTGCGAAATGTGATTCGAATGCGGATTTTTTTTCTGGCAGGCGCGAGTTCGCTGGCGCTGGCGGGCGCGGCGATGGTCCATTCCGCGCAGAGTCCCGCGCAAACGCCTGGCTTACCCGTCGTAGCTTCTCCGCAGGTCGGAGCGCCGGCGCAAGTTGCGTCTCCGTTTGGAGCGCCGGCGCAAAGGAGCGGGCTGAACATCGTGGTGCTGGATCCGGCGCATGGCGGAACGGACCCCGGGGCACGAGGCACGGGCGGAATTCGCGAGAGCGAGATCGTCCTGGACCTGGCGACGCAGGTGCGCAGGGCGCTGGAGCTCGCGGGATTTCAAGTGGTACTGACGCGGCAGGGGAATGAGAATCCATCGTTCGACGACAGGTCTGCGATTGCGAATGCGCAGCGCGGCGCGGTGTTTGTGGCGCTGCATATTTCATCAACGGGATTGCCGGGGACGGTGCGCGTGTATGTGAATTCGGATTTGGCGGCGGTGACGGAAACGAACGGGTTGATTCCGTGGGACCGGGCGCAGACGCCGTTTCTCGGATTAAGCAAAAAGTTCGGCGATCTGGTTCAGGGGATGCTGGTGCAGCGATTCAAGGGTTCACCGGATACGGCGCTGACGGCGGCGGTGCGGCAGCTTCGAACGACGGCGGCCCCGGCGATCGCGGTGGAGATTTCGAGCATCGTCGTGGAAGACCGCGCCGAGCTGGACCGCATGGCGCCGGGCGTAGCGGATGCGATCGCGCGTGGTGCAGCGGCATTCAAACCTTCGTATGTGGTTGCGAACGTGCCGGGGACGTTGCCGTGACGCCGCGCTGGAAGTTTATGGTGATTGCCGGATTGATTTTTGTGGTCCTCGGCGCAGCGATCTATTTTCCGATTCTGCGGAGGCGAGTGAAGCGCGCGGCGCGGCAACAGCAGCAGAGCGAAGAGCAGGCGCGGCGGGAATTGGCGCAACCGATCACAGTCAATCCGGGCGATCCGCGCGTGAAGACAAAACTTTACTGGGCTTCGGATGCGATGGATTCGACGCTGGTGCCGGTGACGGTGGAGCTGCCGCTGGCGAACGATCCGGTGCTGCGTTCGAAGCAAGTGCTGAACACACTGCTCGCGGGGCCGGTGGATGTGGAGCTGCGGACGCTGCCACCGGATGCGGTGCTGCTGGCGTTTTACTTATTGCCGGATGGAACGGGGATCGCGGATTTTTCGGAAGCGCTCGCGACTTCGGTGCCTTCAGGGATTGCGAGCGAGCAGATGGCGGTGGATTCCATCGCGCGAACGCTGGAAGCAAACGTGCCGCAGGTGCGGCGGCTGAAAATCCTGATTCATGGGCAGGAAGTAGAGACGCTGGCGGGGCATCTCGATTTGACGGGCGCGTTCGTAGTCGCAACCAAGCCGGCTGCTATTCCTACGAAGCCCGCAGTTGCGGCAGCGGGCCCGGAGAAGGCACCGAGTTGACACCAGAGAAAGCGCCCGGCAAACTGGCGCAGCCTGAGCGCAAGCAGTAGAAGATTGGGATGTGCGGAAGATGAGTGCGGGAGGAAGAGTGCGAGCTGACGGCCGGACCGCGGATCAGATGCGTCCCCTGAAAATTACGCCGGACTATATTTCCACGGCCGAAGGCAGCGTGTTGATCGAACTGGGAAAGACGCGCGTGATTTGCACGGCGAGCGTGGATGACGGCGTGCCTCATTTTATGAAAGGCAGCGGAAAGGGATGGGTAACGAGCGAGTATGGAATGCTGCCGCGCGCGACGGAAGAACGAACTCCGCGGGAAGCGACGAAGGGAAAACAATCCGGACGAACGCTGGAAATTCAAAGATTGATCGGGCGATCGCTGCGCGCGGTGACGGATCAGGAGGCGATGGGCGATCGCACGGTGTGGGTGGATTGCGACGTAATTGAGGCGGACGGCGGGACGCGGACGGCGTCGATTACGGGGGCGTTCGTGGCGCTGGCGCTGGCGTTCGAACGGCTGGTGGCGGCGGGAATTTTGAAGCGGTCGCCATTGATGGATTCAGTGGCGGCGACGAGCGTGGGAATTGTTGATGATCGCGCGCTGCTGGATTTGGCGTACGAGGAAGATTCGCGCGCGGAAGTGGACATGAATGTGGTCATGACGGGCAGCGGGCATTTCGTGGAGATCCAGGCTACCGCGGAAGGACGCGCGTTCACGGGAAGCGAGATGCAGGACCTGCTGGCGCTGGCGGCCGCGGGCATCCGCCGCTTGACGGACGAGCAGCGCGCCATTCTGCCGGCAAAATTCAGTGCGCGCGCCCGCTAAGCTCTACCTGGCATCGTCGAATCCAGGAAAACTTGAGGAATATCGCGTGCTCGCGGGTACGGCTGTGCCGTCGCTTCGCGTTGAATTGGAAGTGCCGCCGGGGTTCGATGAACTGCCTGCCTTTGAGGAGAACGCTCCGACTTTTGCGGAAAACGCGGCGGGAAAGGCGCTGCATTATTCGCGGATTCGGCACGGGATGGTGTTCGCGGATGACTCAGGGCTAGTGGTGCCGGCGCTTGGTGGCGCGCCCGGAGTGCATTCCGCGAGATATGCAGGGCTGGGCGCAACGAATGCGCAGCGTATCGAAAAACTCTTAGGCGAGATGCAGGGCAAGACAGGGAATGAGCGCGCCGCCTATTTTGTTTGCGCGATTGCGCTGGCGGAGAAAGGACGGGCGATCGCCGTAGTGACGGATCGCGTGGACGGGAAAATATTGGAATCACCGCGCGGTACGGGAGGATTCGGTTATGACCCGGTCTTCTACTTCCCTGCCCTGAAGAAAACGTTTGCGCAGCTTTCCGCGGAGGAGAAAAACAAATTCAGTCATCGCGGGAAGGCTTTCCGCAGATTGGTCGGCGCTCTTTCCTCCATGTTATAGTTTTGGCTCCCATGACAGGCAAAGCGAAGAAAAAAACAACTGCTAAGAGGCGCACTGCGTTGGCAAAACGAAAAGCGCCGAAACCCGCGCGGAAAGCAAAGGCAGACAAGATTGGGCGTGCTGCGGGGACCGATTCTAAACGCGTAGCGGCGATTCTTGCGAAGCTGGAAGAAGCGTATCCGGACGCGACCTGCGAGTTGCGGCATGAGAATCCATTTCAGTTGCTGGTTTCCACAATTCTCTCGGCGCAATGCACGGACGTTCGCGTGAATCAGGTCGCGGAAACGCTATACAAAAAATATCCCGATGCGAAGGCCTTCGCGTATGCCACGCCGAGCGAGTTGGAGATGGAGATCCGGCCAACAGGATTTTTCCGGAACAAGACGAAGTCCGTGATAGGCGCGAGCAAGGCGATCCTTGAGAGATTCGGCGGAGAAGTGCCACGCACGATGGAAGAAATATTGACGCTGCCGGGCGTGGCGCGAAAGACGGGCAACGTCGTTCTCGGAACGGCGTATGGGGTCACGAGCGGGATCGTGGTGGATACGCATGTGCTGCGACTATCGAAGCGGCTGGATTTGACGCGCAATGAGGATCCGAAAAAGGTGGAGCAGGATTTGATGCAGGTTATCCCGCGGGAAAAGTGGATTCAGTTCTCGCACCAGCTGATCTGGCACGGGCGGCGCGTGTGCCATGCCCGCAAGCCGAAATGCACGGCGTGCAACCTCGAATCGCTCTGCTATTCGAAAGACAAAACGGTCTGATTGTTGGGTGTTCCTTGCGCAAGGATTTCAGACTCGACGCAATCCATTCGGGACCAGCGGCAAACTGTTGAGGCGAACGCCGGTGGCGTCGAAGATGGCGTTGCCGATGGCCGGCGCCACGGTCATGATGGGTGTTTCTCCGGCGCCGGCAGATGGCAGATCCTTGCGATCGAGCAAGACGGCTTCGATTTCAGGAACATCGCGGAATCGCGGCACACGATAGCTTGCGAAATGCGGATTCTTGATGCGGCCGTTTTCGAATTCGATGGCTTCGAAAAGCGCGCCGCCCAAACCTTGTATCATCGCGCCAACAACCTGGTTGCGCAGCCCGTCGGGATTGACGATGGCGCCGCATTCGAACGCTTCCACCAGGCGAACGACGCGCACGGCGCCGGATGTGCGGTCGACGGCCACTTCCGCACAGGTGGCGACATAGCTGCCCTTTTCAAATCCGGCGGCGAGACCGAAGCCCTGCCCTTTTTGCGATTTCTTTGGCGGCCAGCCGAAGGATTTCGCAGCGGCATCCAGCACGCTGCGCAGACGCGGGTCGGAAAGATTCTTGCGGCGGAACTCGAGCGGATCCATTTTTGTCGCGCGTGCCAGGGCATCCATGTGCGTTTCGCGCGCGAAATGATTCGCCGTGGCGGCCAGCCCGCGGTATGAGCCGCTCCGCAATACCAGGGGAACTGGATGATATTCGGTTCGCTGATTCGAAACGTCGTAGGGAGTTTCGATTCCTGACGAACCGGAATGGTAGTTGTGAAATTCCCACGCCGTGAGCGAGCCGTCGGTGGCAACGCTGCTCTTTACCTCGATGACGCCCGCAGGGCGAAAGTAGGCCCAAGTGAATTCTTCTTCGCGCGTCCAAACGATTTTCACGGGATGCCCCGCCGCGCGGGACAAGCGAGCGGCCTCCAGCGCGGCGTCGCTGGTGTGCTTTCCGCCATACGCGGAACCAGTGTCCGGCACAATCACGCGAACGCTGCCTTCAGGAATATGGAATACAGCAGCGAGGTCGTCGCGGACAGCAAAGGGCCGCTGCGTTCCCGTCCAAACCGTCAGTTTCCCGCCGGTCCATTCGGCAACAGCGGCACGCGGTTCGAGCGGGGCGTGCGCGATATAAGCAACGGTGTACGTCGCGTCCAAACGATGCGCGGCGCTCGCGAGGCCGTCGTTCACGGAACCTTTTTGATTGCGATGGCGAGCTTCGGAACTGCTCGAGGCCTTTTCCTTGAGATACGCGAAGAGTTCTTTGTTCGAAATCTGCGGGACTTCTTTCCATTGCGCGCGTATGGCAGCAACGGCGTTTTGTGCTTCGCGCTCGGTGGGCGCAGCTGCGCCAATGAAATCACCATCGCCGACGATCACCACGCCCGCCATCGATCTTGCGGCGCTGTCATCGCAGGAAAGGAGCGTAGCGCCGAACGAAGGCGGGCGCAGGACTTTGCCATAGAGCATCCCGGCCGGGCGCAGGTCCGGCGTGTACTGGTGACGGCCGGTAACGAAGGCGCGGCCATCGACCTTTGGAACCGGTTTGCCGGCAATCTTCCATTGCGCCGCCGGTGTGACGGGATCTTCCGCGGGAAGATTTTGTGCCAGCGTCTCGCCGTGCGCGAGCTCGGCATATCGCAGCGATCGACCGGAAGCGGGATCGCTGACTTTTGCATCGGCGACGATTAGCCCCTCAGGGGCAACATTCCATTCCTTGGCCGCAACTCCGATAAGCAAATCGCGCGCGGCCGCGGCCACACGGCGAAACTGCGGGGTCATCGTGGGCGTCGTCCGGCTGCCGAAGGTACCGGCGTCAAACGGCGTGAGTGCGGTGTCCGCCGTTACCATGCGTACACTTTCGAAAGGGACGCGCAGCTCATCGGCAATGGTTTGCGTCAGGGACGTGCGGATATTCTGGCCGATCTCGACTTTCCCGGTAAATCCAGTCACCGTGCCGTCCTCGCCGACGTGCAGCCAGGAGGTGATCTCTTTGGGAAGCTCTTCGCTGTGGAAAGACCGTGGCCCGGGAGCCGTTTCCTGCATCGCGGAGGAATTTTTCGCAACAGCAAAAACGGCGATGCCCGCGCCGAGAAGTTTGAAAAAATCGCGGCGATCCAATTCGAAGTGATGCATGGGGGCCGCGGGGAATTCGTAGCGTTCCGGCTCAAGGACAGATTTTTGCGCGGATCCGCTCATGGCCGACCCCCTTGCATCGTTTTTGCGGCTTGACGAACCGCGTCGATGATGCGCGGATACGTCCCGCAGCGGCAGATATTCCCTTGCAGGAATTGGATAATTTCAGAGGATGCTGGATTGGGTTTCGCGTGCAGGAGCGCGACGCTGCTCATGATCATTGCTGGTGTGCAGAAAGCGCACTGGAAAGCGCCTGCGTCGAGAAAAGCCTGCTGCACAGGATGCAGGAGGCCTTCTTTTTCCAGCCCTTCGATGGTCGTAATTGATTTTCCCACTCCAGCGCTGACTGGAACTTGGCACGAGCGACGCGGCGCGCCTCCAATCAAGACCGTGCATGCGCCGCACTGCCCTTCTCCGCAGCCATACTTGGCGCCGGTCAGACCAAGTTCATCGCGCAGCACCGTTAGGAGCGATGCATCCGGAGGGTATTTGACGAGGAATCTCTTGCCGTTCACTTCGAGTTCGATCGGCGCTGGCATACTCCTCCTTTTCTTCAACAAACCCTAGCACGTTCCGCGAGCTCATGCGAAGTGGCAATGAATGGTGGAAGGGCCGTAGCCATACGACTCTCGCGAGCGATGAAATCATTCTACGGGTTGAAGTGGCGGCACTATCGCGAAGTACACTTAAATAGATGCAGCACGTCTTGTCGGGGCGTAGCGCAGCCTGGTAGCGCGCCTGCCTTGGGCCGCACGTAACTCGACTCCAACAACTCCGTCCATTGCTTCTAACTACTAACGTTTCCAAAAAATCGGGGAATCTGCTCTTCGCTCAAAGATAACTCGAATCGATTGAAAACGTTGGATTCTGGCACAGTATTGGCACAGCGAAGTGTGTGCCGTGCTCGGTGGAAGGGGTTCGTTGGAGTGGCGGCGGTTTGCTAATTCACCTTGACCTGTTCGCCAGACCGATCTTCGTTTGTTTTGCTTGCGTAAGTGCCCCTCAGATGCGGCCAAATACCCTCATTTGCAGCCCATAGTTCAGCAAGTGTTCAGCAACAAATGCCTGGCCTTGTGAAGGGTTCCCATGTCCCCGTTCCGATGAATGTTCACCCGAAGAGCTGACGCGAAGGTTCCGGATTCTTACTCCTACCGCTTTCTGGTTGCCGTGATCGCGCCGCGACAGACCATTCGGCTGTTAAATTCCACACGAACCGTTGATTCTGCACCGTTTAACCCTGAAATTGGCCTCCGAAATTGGGCAAGTTGGACCCCAGTTGGACCTCAAAATTCAGGGTGAACCCCTAAAATGGCACAAATTATTTGGGTACAGTTTCCGCTTTCGTAAAAGTGTTCTTGCATCTTCTAGGAGGAGAAGGGGGGAAGGGGACTCAAGTGCCGTCCCCTTCCCCAGAAAATTTGCGCCGCATCTTCATTCATGTCCCCCCTGTCCCTAAGCCATTCACTTTAGACACTTTGGACACCAAGGTACAGGAACGGGGCACATCCCTCTTTCTGGACTGTTGGGCAGATGTATTGGGCGCGCTCCTCCTGTATTCACTGTAGGTAGGAGCGCGTGTTCCATTCTGGCACGGAGCTTACGTAGAAGCCGGAGCCAAATGTCGACCCCGTATTGTTCTCCGCGGACTCAAGAGTTCGGACTCCTTTTCCTCATTGTTCTATTGGGTAGCTTCTGCCTTTCGGGATGCGCAGGTGTGACGGGCGCAAGCAATAGCAAAGTCAAGGGCGCGTCCGTGGCACCGTCGATCACGACGCAACCGGTTAGCGCAGATGTTGCGGCCGGGCAAACGGCAAGTTTCTCTGTAACATCTACGGGCACGGCTCCGCTGAGTTACCACTGGCGGAAAAACGGAACCGCAATCAGTGGCGCGACTTCTTCTTCCTACACGACTCCACCCACGACGGCTTCCGACAATCGCGCGCTGTTCACGGTAGTCGTTACCAACAGCGCGGGAAGTGTGACCAGCAACACCGCCACTCTAAATGTTGCCGGCGCGACTGGCGTAGCAATTCAGGTGAACCCAACCAGCGCAACGGTGGCACAAGGAAGTACTCAACAGTTTACGGCAACGGTGACTGGCAGTTCGAACACGACGGTGACCTGGAGTCTGAGCGGCACGGGATGCAGAGGGGCAGCGTGTGGTACGATTTCCGGGGGCGGACTTTACACGCCACCGGCGAACATGCCCTCGCCTGCGACACTCCGTGTGACAGGGACCAGCGTGGCGGACCCCACCAGATCAGCGTCGGCAAACGTGACCATCGTCTTGGCGACTGCGATTTTGCTGAACATCAGTCCATCGAGTGCATCTGTCCCTACCGCCGGCACGAACTCTTTCTCAGCAACGGTGACAGGAACGTCGAACACGGCGGTTGGGTGGAGCTTGTCTGGCGCGGGCTGCAGCGGCTCTTCCTGCGGGACACTTTCAACTAGCTCGTCATCGGCTGTCTATCAGGCGCCACCCGTGGCGCCTTCACCAGCAAGCGTTAGCCTGGTTGCAACGAGTATGGCGGATTCGAGCAAATCAGCGTCAGCAAGCGTAACCATTACGACTCAAGTTGTCGTCACTGTGACACCAACCAGCGCCTCCGTTGTAACAGGAGCAACTCAACAATTGAACGCGTCTGTTGTGGGGACGTCGAATACAGCTGTGACATGGACTGTGCAAGGAGCCGGATGTAGCGCCACGGCTTGCGGAACAATCAATAGCAATGGACTCTACACAGCCCCTTCGGCGGTTCCCTCACCAGACACTGTTATCATCACGGCGACTAATTCGGCGGATCCGTCCAAGGCGGCTTCAACATCCGTGGTTATCTTCAGCTCGACTTCTACGAACGCGGTTTATGGCCTTACTATTCCTGCCGGCCACCCAAGGCTGTTCTGGAACGCGGCGCGAGTCGCTAAGGCGCAGGCATGGGTAACGAGCACGGGCTATCGCGGTGTCACCACCGACTTCCGTCCGCTCGATTACTACGACCTCGCGTTCACATGCTTCATTATGAACAACGCGACGGCCTGTTCGACCGCCATCGCCGATGCCGTTGCCCTCACACCATCCAGCCCAAGCGGCACGGGCGTTGGTGACGACAACATGCGGCGCAACGGCGAGTGGGTCATGATTGTCCGAGACTGGCTCGCTCCCGGCTGCGGCAAGGCTCAGTGCCTCACGACGCTGCAAGCGGGTACGATTGATTCCAATTGGAGCATTTGGCAAGCGAATCAGGATGCGGCTATACAGACCTGGGGCAACGTTGGAATGCCCACAAGCAATTACTTTGCAGGGCAGTTCCGTAACGATTTCGACTTTGGGATCGCCAGCTATAACCACAATACGCAGGCCGACGCGAACCTGAAGTACGGGATTCAGAATCGCTGGAACGATCTGCTGAACTACGCCTCCCCGACGGGGACGGGGAAGAACGGCAAATTGGGTTACGGGATGCACACGCAGGAAGGTGTTGGAGAGTACGGACGATACTCGATCAATTACTATGCATTCCCCATGGCGTCCTCTGCGCTACTCGGGCGCGACTTGTGGAATGAGACGACTGCGTTCAAGTCTGGTGTGCTGACAACGATCTACAACACTATGCTCATGCAGACGACCAGTCGCACCATGTGGGACGGGTTCACGTCGTCGGATGACGAGAACTGGACTCTCGGTGCGGGTTGTGGTTATCAGAGTCAAAATGGGCCTGACACCCACGGCGGGTGTGGAATGTCCAGTCAGTACTACGGCGACTTCATGCAAGCGGCTGCCAACGAATACACCTCCACCAACATCGGCAAGTACGCTCGTCAGTGGATCGCGACGGTAAATCCAGCTATCGGTCCTCTCCACAAATCCGTTGACGCCGGCGGATCCACTCTGGCCTTCTTGAATCTGCCACTCGATTACTACTCATCTGGCGCGCAGTATATGTACCTGCACGACTCTTGGATTCCTTCCACTGGAACCGTCATGTTATGGCAGATGGGGATCAATCAAGGGGGCAACCCGGACCCTGCCAGCGCTCTCGGAACCGGGCACTGGCACTGGGACGCGGGAACTTTTCAAGTATCGCGCAAGGGCGTAAACATCATCAGGGAAACACCTTCCTACGGAGAAACAGTCGCCGGATATAATGGCGCTGGACTTGAACTTGCTTCGACAGGGTTCGGACACAATATCCCATTCATAGGAGGGATGGCTTCGATCAATATATTCGGCGCGTGTTCCGACGGCCCTGGGATTGTTAGAAGACTAGAATCGCAGGCGGGATATGCGTTCGCCGTCACCGACTTGACCAAGACCTACCGGAACGACGTGTGCGATGGCAGTCATACGGGCAGAGAGAATCTACATGCGGTTTCGGTGGTGCGTGAACTCTTCTATTTTAGAGGAATCAATGTTTTGGTAATCGTGGACCGTCTGCAAAGCGACGCCTCGTCTACTAGCACGACATTCGTGAGCCACTGCGAGACGCTTCCAACGGCGACTGCACCGACAGTTTCGTGCGTCGATGGAACACAAAAAGCGCTCTATACAGCTCTAGTTCCAGCAGCTCCAAGCATCGCTCTCGTGGCTGAGAACGCAAATGGCGCCACTGCGCCCGCTTGGCAATACCGCATTGAGGCGAACAACAGCAATCCCGGAAACGTGGTTAGCTATAATATCTACACGATTCAACTTGGAGATGCGGCCGGATTCATGCCTCTGACGCCGGGTGTTGTTGACTCCGCTCCAGGGACTCCGACGACAGGCACTTTCACAATCACGCTCGATGCGAACGATAGCCTTGTAATTAACAAGGGGATCACGTCGTCGGGCGGGACCATCAAGGCGGCTGGCTCGACGAAGGCTCTGGCCACGACAGTTCAGGGTATGACGATCACTGACAGCGGGCCGGTGTGGCAATAAATATCCGTCGTAGTAGACAGAGTTAAAGCTGTTCGGCCTACCAACTGGATACCTTGCACTCGTTCAAGGACGTTCTTGGTGGAGTTGGCGCGTAGGATCGATTTGAGATTTCTGCAAGGTGAAACCAGCCGTTTGTTCTGTCACGTCATTACTCAACTCTGTGGCGACCGTGCGGTCCGGTTGATGCATGAACCCCCCATCTCCTCGCTCGGCTGCATCGACGGCCTGACGCATCTCCCAAGCAGTTGAGAAGTGAAGATCGAGACTCGCACGCTCGCACTCCCTGGTAACCATTGAAAGAGTGTGTTCCATACCACCCTCAAGTAAATACTTCGAGTGGCGTTCCTGCGTACCGTGAGTAAAGAGCTTGAGAAAAATATCGTCCCCAATTCGCGGTGCAAGTTCGAGCCACCGGCGGACGCGGTATTCGGTAGCAGGATCATAGGAACAAAGTTCGCTGTACTCAATCCTCGGCATAAGGCGCTCCGCCCACCTCACACCGAATGGGCCGGGGATCATCAATAAATCGCCTGTGGCAGTGCCGCCAGGAGTCACCGGAACGCCGGTGTCGTAAGACTTTGGCTTGCCGGGATCATCTACGGCCCAGTAGACGGTGTTGATCAGGCGGGCCTGCGTCTGCGAAGCTCCCGAAGGCATGGTGAAATCTGCATAGCAACCGAGCTCGCGCAGAAGAGTAATCTCATTGTTCAGGCCGCAGTACCGACCGTCGGGCCGGGAGTTGTCCAGCGCCCAAAGCCCGTGGATAAATCCGAAGGTAATCTTCCCGTTGTATTTTCTTAGCAAGCCATGGCGGGAGAACAGTGCTTCGGTGAACCCGCTGATCCGATCGACGAAATTTTGCTGGCCTTCTCCGTCGTGATGCAAATGGACCTCGACGTCGGCGATCCCATCCGACGCCATCCGCGCTAGAGGTTCCATGAGGCGGGGACGGTATTCCTCCTGGGGATAGAAGAACGTATACCGTGGAGGCCGGCCTGCAGAATCGTGAAACTTTGCGGCAATGGCCGGCCAACGAGTTGCCCACCGAGCGACCCGCCCTGCGCCCGTGTCCTCGTTGGCCCTGTTCCAGAGCGGCTCGTAGTGGTCGGCAAAGAGCAGCCAGACCCGCTTGGCGGGTTTGCGCGCGAACGTTGTGAGTCGGTCCTTAATGTAGGCTCGAAGCCAGATCTCGCTGTGCCGTGGCAGTTTCATGGTTTGGTGCTAAACATTTGTGAAGTTCAAACGGGAATGAAATCGCTAGCGGCTATGTCCTGTCGCTAAGAAATCGTTTGCGGCGGCGACTGCGCGGTTCGCTAGAAGACGGCCCTTCCTCGCGAGGCTCGCCTCGAACACGGCCTGATATTGATGCCAAGTCTCCCGGATGCCGAACTTCTGCGCCCACAGGCGAGCCGCTTCACCCAGTGCCGGTAGATCCTGTCGATTGGCGGCGCGGAGGATCTGTTCGGCCAGCATGTCCGGCTGACCTGGTGTGCAGTACCCCGCGACCACAGTCTCCGGCGCTAACTCTGTGAGGCCGGGAAGCCGCGTTGAAACTACGGGCAGGCCCGCTGCCATGGCCTCCATCAGGGAAATCGGCAGACCTTCGTCGATTGAAGAGAGTACAAACAGGTCGAGAGTGGACAGAAAACCGGCGACATTGAAGCTAGCGCCGTGAAGGAACACCCGCTTCGCAATTCCCAGCGATTCCGCGGTTTGGGAAATTGCGGCACGGCAAGGACCATCGCCCAGGATGTGTAACTCCGCCTCCGGCATCACCGCCGAAACCAACGCAAAAGATCGAATCAGAGTTACGTGATCCTTAGCGGGCACAAGGCGTCCCACGCAACCCACACGAAAATGGGGATGTCCGGCGGACGGATGCGCGGAGTTGGTCGAGAACTTGTTCGCATCGATCCCGTTGTAGATGACCGAAGTGTTGCGTCTGGAGAGCCGATCCCTGGTGACGTAATACTCTCGCACACCCTCAGAAACAAAGACCACGGCATCCGTCCACCGCACGCTCTGACGCCAGATGCGTTCGCAGTGCGGATCCCAGTTCATGTTTCCGCCGTGACGGGTGTTTACCACAACCGGAACCCGGGCCACGCGCGCGGCTGCGATTCCATAGTGGAGTACCAGAGCGTTGTGGGCGTGAAGGATGTCAGGGCGATCTAATCGAAGTCTGCACGCAAGATCGCGGATCAAACGCAGAGAGAGCCCCGTCGTCTTGCCAAAAGAGTGCACCGGCACATCCGCGGCCCCGGCTTCCGGCGCGAATTGACCCGGATGGGAGGTGCAATAGATCGAGGGCTGATGGCCTTCGGACTTTTGCTGACGCGCCAGGTCAACGGCAAGACGCTCCATACCTCCTAAATCAAGGCTCGGTAAGAGTTGGACGATTTTCATTGAGAGAGCGCTGTCAAAAGGCGGACCCCGCAGGCCGAACCTAATACAACGTGTCTCCTTCGGTGTAATACCACTTATCCGCGGCAGAGGGTTCCGTGGCTGGATACCGTTCGTGAGTAAAGAGAGTCTTGCAGGGTTCGTGCCGCCGCGTTCGGTCGGGGATATTTGCAGTAGCAATGGATCGACGCGTGAAGCCCTGCTGCTCGAGACTGGCAGCGAGCGCGCCGTCAGGACAACTGACCGACAGTGACGCCAGGCCATCGTCAAAAGCAATGGTCGCCCACGATGACAGCAAGCAGTCGAGATCGTCCGCGCCGCCCCAGGCGAGCAGGTCGGCGCAAATTGCGGAATGACCCTCAACGAAATAGATCAAGTAGCCCAGTAGCATCGACTCATCCTCCGTCAGCAAACCCAGCGTTTTGTACTGGCGCAGCGGGCATTCCCGATATCTCCAATTCAGGAGCCGTCGGTCGCGAACGGTCAAGGTCGGGTGCTCAGAACTGAGCCGGCTCCAGAGCTCGTCAAATCGTTCATCGAAGTAAGGCAAAACCTGTGTGACCCTTTTGCCGCTCCGCCGTCCGAACGACCGCAAGGCGGCGAATCCCCGGTCGGCTATCCCTCCAATAAAGGGACCCATGGCGCCGAGCTTCCCAGACCTCTGCAGGTAGTGAGATATCCGCAGGACTTTGGCGTATCGGTGTACACAACAGAATTCGCGATACCCAACATACTTCATGACGGAGGCGCCGGCGGAATTTGGCACCCCATAAAGGATTCGGATTCCAGGATGCGCCGAGGACATCAACGCCCGCTGAAGCATCAGGGCAGGTTGGAGAAAGCGGTGCTCCTTATTCACGGCAAGATCCCCCGCCATGCCGGCTATGGTGAGAGTCTCCCGGAGTTTCAGGCGGCGCATACTCAGCGACGTTGTACCGATGGGCTGGCCGTCCGCTTCCAGGATCCAAATCTGTCCTGGTCCGAAGGGACTGTTGAGGAATTGCCAGTCATACTTTTCCTCAAGGTGGTCGATGTCAGCCAAGTTCCGGCGCCACAAGCTGAGGATCACCTGCCTGTCTTTCTCAAGATCGGCGGAAATCACTGCGTAGTGGGGCAAGATTAGGAACTCCAATCGTTCACGAAACTCTAATATTCGTGCCGCGTAGAGGACCTGCTCGACGCGCAGTCTGACGAGGGCAGCAATTTAGGCGTGGGAATCATCCGGCACCTCGGGTACCCGTTCACACAGTACAGGCTGGCAATGCAAATAACGCGTAGCGCTACGGGTGGAATCGATCACGCGGTAGACGCGAGCCACCTGTTCGGTGGTCAGCCCGAGTACGGGCGCGACTTCCTCCGGCTGGAGATCCCGGTTCTTCGCGTAAAGACACAGGTCCATGCGGTCATAAGGAAGCGGAAAATAAAACTCCTCCTGCGATTGGTCCAATGAATACGTATCGGTGGTCGGAGGCCGCTTCCGAATCTCTTCCGGTATGCCGAGGTAGGCCGCTAACTGATAGACCTGGGTTTTGTAGAGGTGAGCGATCGGTTTCAAATCGGCCGCGCCGTCACCATTCTTGACGAAGAAACCCTGATCATACTCGAGGCGGTTCGGAGTGCCCGCGACGGCATAGTTGAAGAGGTCCGCGTAGTAATACTCCATCATCTTGCGGGTGCGTTGCTTGAAATTTGTCGCCGCCACCACTCCCAGGTATGAATCGAGAGTCAGTCTGGCTCTGATGCGTTGACCGAGCGGGGATTGGACGACGACCGAAAAAATCGCGTAGACGCTTCCGTTCACCTGGTCGGGCAACACAATCTTGCACTTGTAGCCATCCGTGTATTCGGGGATGACCTTGCGGATGGCCTCGTCACGGCGCCGGTAACAGCCGGCCGCAGTCAGAATTCCGGAAATGTCCTCCACTTGTGTTCGAAGCCCCAGCGATTGCGCAAGCAAATTCGCAAAGTGAAGGCTGTCCGGCGACGAATCCGCCTCGGGCAGCATCAGGCCGAGCACTCGGGCAGTTCCCAGCGCATTGACACAAAGAGCTGCAACGACGCTACTGTCGATTCCGCCGGAAATCGCAACGACCACACCTTTGCGGTTCAATTGCTGCAGCACGATGTCGCGAATTTCGCTCTCGATGCCGGCCGAAACCGCGGCGGCATCGATCTTCAATACGTCAGCCGAAAAGACGGTGGTTGCCATGCTCATCGTTATTGCTCCGAGGTCACCGGCATGGCGGACGCGGCGGTGCTGGCGATCACCAGTTCCCGCTTGCTGATTTTTCCGGTCGAGGTCGTTGGAAACTCGCCCTGAAAGTCTACGAACTTGGGCACCATGAAATTCTCCAGTTTGAGCGAACACCAATGGATGACCTCCTCAGCCGTCAGGTTCACACCGGCTTGCGGACGAACCACGGCTTTGATGGCCTCTCCCAGCAATTCGTCGGGAACGCCAATAACCGCGGCCTCCGCCACGCCTGGCATGGCGTGGAGGACATCTTCCACCTCTCGCGGG
Source organism: Candidatus Acidiferrum sp. (assembly GCA_049644365.1). Taxonomy (GTDB): domain Bacteria; phylum Acidobacteriota; class Terriglobia; order Acidiferrales; family UBA7541; genus Acidiferrum. The sequence continues at coordinate 25,656 of JBARRT010000106.1, forward strand.
CTGACTTTCTCGCCTCGGGTCTTGATGATGTCGTCCTTCCGCCCAACAAAGTAAAGATACCCTTCTTCGTCCATTCGAAAGAGGTCGCCGGTGTGGAGCACTTTCTCGCCGGGCAGAGGCCCGGGCTTCAGCATTCGGTCCGTCTCTTCCGGCAATTCCCAGTAACCTTTCATTACGTTCGATCCACGGACTACAAGTTCGCCAACGGCGCCCACTTCAGCTCGCCGACCAGTGTCATCGACAATGTAGACCTCCCCGTTGGGCATGCCACGGCCCACCGAAGTTGGCCGAATATCAATCTGGGCTGGCGGCAAGTACGAAACGCGCTTGCACTCCGTCAGGCCATACATTGAGAAAATCTTGACATCGGGAAACAGGTCCCGCAGCCGGCGGATGTGGTCCGTGGGGAGAGCCGCGGCCGTATTCGTTATGTAGCGCAATGCCGGAAAGCAGTGAGCGGAAAGGTCCAGTTGCAGTAGCACTGCAGAAATCGTCGGGACAATCGGAAATCCGGTCACATGCTCCTGGTTGAGCAATTCGATGATCCGGTACGGATAGGTGAACGACCGTTCCAGAACCACTGTGCCGCCGACCTTGAACGCCATTAGCACCTGATACAACCCGTAGTCGAACGACAGCGGAAGCACGCTTAAGATGACGTCGTCGGGCCGGTTCTCGAGATAGGTAGTGATCGAAGCGGCCGCAGACACTATGTTGAGGTGCGTCAACATGACGCCCTTTGGCCGCCCGCTCGAACCGGATGTGTAGATCAAAGCGGCGAGGTCGATGTCAATGCATTGCTTGGCCGGGGGGGCGACCGATAGTTTGTCATTTTCAAGTACGGCCGTCAGATCAAACAGGCGCTTGGTCGTGGCAAAATCTGCGCTTGGCATACCCTGAGCAACCCAAACTCCTCTAAGGTGAGGAGTGTCGACCACAGCGTCTGAGAGAGAACCGAGTTTCGGTCGATCGGTGATCAATCCCGCGGCGCGGCAGTTATTTAAGATGTAGGACGCCTTATCCGACTTGGTCGTTGGATTCACGACCAGAAACACAGCGCCGGCTTTCAAGATCGCAAAGACCGAGATAACCGCTTCCGCCGAGTTTTCAAGGTAAGTCGCGACGCGATCTCCGCGTTCTATCCCGCCCGCGATTAGCGACCTCGCCAGCCGATTGGCCTTCGTTTCCAATTCCGCGTAGGTGAACCTGCGGCCGTTACATACCATGGCGGTTTTGTCTGGGAATCTGACAGCACTTAGTTCCAAGAAAGACTCGACCTGCATCACGATCTCCCGCTTAATTCGGCTGAAGGCGGTTTTCCACAAACCGCGCCAAGCTGTTGATCGAATCCAAGTTGTCCGGAATCAAGTCCCGGTCCTGCAACTTGATCCCATAACGCTCTTCCAGAAAGGCCACCAGTTCCATGACAGCTGTGGAGTCGATGATGCCCCGCTCTATAAAGGAGTCGTCATCGGCGAAGCCTTCGTAGGGCTTGCCATACATGAAGTTGTCCGCCACAAATTTTCTCAATTCGTCATTCAGCGCCATGGGATGTCATCCTGCCTTCAAAATGATTTATGAACTGATGCACCAAAAGCTGGGTCGAGACGATGCCGACTAATCCCATGTTGTCCTTGATGCCGATGGCAGCCCCCTTGCGGAATTTGTCCAGGAGCATCGCCACCGCACCCGGATCGAAAATGCCGTCCCGCCGTATTTGCTCGGGGGAAAGTAGCTCCTCCATGTACTCGCGCGCGGTAGGCTGGAGAAAACTGCACGCCTCCGGCGCCCGGTAGGGCTGCTTGTGCCGTTTCGCTACGGTCGGAGGAATGAGACCAGCCGCACAGCGTTTCAAGAGGTATTTTTCATTCAGCACCTTCATCTTGAGAGAGGCCGGAAGCCTAGAGGCGAATTCAACTACCCGATGGTCGAGGAACGGGAACCGGCCTTCAACAGAATGGGCCATTGCCACGCGGTCGCCTTGAGACGACAAGATATAGCCGGGTAGCAGGAATTTCGTCTCCAGGTATTGCGCCTGGCAGAAGCTGTCCCACGATGCATAACACTGGGGCAGGCGCGCTCGGACTTTGGAGTAACCTTCGTCCCCGCCAATCTCCGCGCGGACGGCATCGGAGAAGAACATCTTCAGCTTGGCCGTCAACTGCCAACGCGGAATATGCGAAAAGAATGGCCGCAGATTGGTATCGACATTGATGTGGAAGAACGCTTTTCGGTAGGCATCGGGCTGGCTCTGTATATTCTGCAAGTACGGATACAGGCGGCGGAGCAGGATTGGCCGCATCCTGGAATCGGGCTGCGATTGCCAAAAAAGGCGGATCTTCGTTTCCTTGAAAATGTCATAGCCGCCGAGCACTTCATCCGACCCTTCTCCAGTTACCACGACCTTATAACCATTGCTTCGCACGAGCCGCGAGAGTAGATACAAGGGAGCCGGAGCCGTCCGCAGCACCGGTTTCTCGGTATGCCAGACGACGTCCGGAAAAACCTCGCCGATCTGATTCTTGCTGCAGCGGATCTCCTGGTGCTCGGTGTCCAGAAAGCGCACTGCCTCCGCCTGGAAAGAGCTTTCATCGAATTCGGCTTCGTCGAACGTGACTGAGAAGGTTCGCAGCTTGGCGTTCGTAAACTTCTTGACCAATGCCGCGGTGAGAGTCGAGTCCAGCCCGCCGCTCAAGTACGCACCTACAGGAACATCGGCGCGCAAGCGGACTTGTGTCGCGCTAATCAAAAGCTCGAGGAGCTGGTCGGCGTATGCCTGTTCCTGAGAAGGATCGACAACTCCCGATGTCCTCTCGAATTGGTGATCCCAGTAAGGTCGTACCGCCGCTCCGCGTAGATCCACGGTCATCGAGTGGCCCGGCGGAAGTTCATAGATATTCCGGAAAAGGGTCGTTGGCGGAATCGTGCACCAATATGTGAAGACCTCATCGAGCCCGTTGAGATCGATCTCTCGCGTGACGCCTCGATTAGCGAAGATCGCTTTGATCTCAGAAGCGAAAATGAAGGTCTTGTCTGCTTGGGTATAGAAGAGAGGTCTTACGCCTAGACGGTCGCGGGATAGGAATAGATGGCGACGTTCGTTGTCCCAGATAGCGAAAGCCCATTGTCCGTTCAAGTATCGGACGCAGTCCTCTCCCTTTTCCTCGTAAAGATGGAGTATGACCTCAGTATCCGAGCGAGTGGCGAACCGATGTCCCTTACTGAGCAGCTCTTCCCTTAGTTCCACGTAGTTAAAGATTTCGCCGTTGAAGGTGATCCACAATGAGGAGTCCTCATTGCACATGGGTTGCTGGCCGCCGGCGAGATCGATGATACTGAGCCGGGCGTGGGCCAGACCTACGCTGTTCTGTGCGTGAAATCCGGTATTGTCAGGCCCGCGATGAGCCAGCATCCGGATCATCCGCCGCAGAGATTCCGGAGCGACAGCCGCTCCATCGAGATTGAACATGCCTGCAATGCCACACATGACGATTCAACCCCGAGGGCGGCTTCGGCTCCCAAAATCCGCACTACACCAAAGGTCTGCAGGATGGGCAGGTGTTCGGCAGAGATGTATCACTTAGTGGCCCAGCTTTCCTGTACCCGTTCAAGAACATCGTTTCTGGAGTTGGGGCGCTCGGCCGCCAGCGTTTCCTGGAGGCCGGAAGCGATGCCAACGAGCGGTTGCCAGCCAATTTCTTTTTCTGCCCGGCTGCAGTCAAACTGCATGCGCGCCATCGCCGATTTGACCCGGTAAATGGAAAGCGGGGACGAGCGTTTTAGGACCCTGGACAAAACTTCCAAACCGGCCGCCAGAATGTACAAAAAAGCCATCGGCAGGTGGATGACCTTCGCATTTTTTGCGTTCTTCAGGATGTAATCGTGCACGAGTTGATTCTGCGTGATATGGGTTCGATCGACGATGTGGAGCACGCGGCCGTCGAACTTGCCCCTTTCGGCCGCCAACACGATAGCGTTAACAACATCATCCACATACACTAAAGGCAGCTCGTGAGTGCCGTCGCCGAGGATGACAAATAAGTTTCCCATCCTACAGGCGACTTCGGCTGTTAGAAGCGTCATCCCCGGACCGAATACTCTTCCGGGGCGGAGCAGCACGGCCCGAAGACCTCGATCCCGAACCGCATCGGACACTATTTTCTCGGCTTCGGTTTTTGCTTGGGTATAGGAGCCCCGTTTTGCCGGCGACGGTTCAACTGGCCAATCTTCTGTAACGATGTCGCCGAGACCTGAAGCCGCT
>JBARRT010000107.1:0-20710 GCA_049644365.1 Candidatus Acidiferrum sp.
AATGCTTTCCTTGTGCACATCCATGCCGATATACTTTTTGCTATCCATTGAGGGCGTTCCTTTCTGTAGGGATTGAGGCAAGCACCCAAACCCTACTCCAAAAGGGGCGCCCTTTTAAATTGCGTCGGGAAACCAGACAAGTCCAGTATCTAGGGCTTCAGTCGGCTGTCGAAGAGGATTTCCTCTCAAGCGGTTGGGCGAACTTCGCATGAATCGGTTTTATTTCTGGGAGCATTCTAATAGAATCTGACGCGGCCGTGAGGTAGTGTTGGGTCCAAGCGGGAACAAACACAGTTTAGGTCGGTGAGGAGGGCAGAATGATGAAGAAGGGTTTTGGCGCCGCAGCCAGTGTAGTCCTACTGCTATGCGCAGTGTTCACGTTGGAGTACGGAAGAGCACAAGAAGGGTCGCCGCTGCGCGGCCTTCGGGTGAAGGTGCATTACAAAGGGTCGGGTACGGTAGACGAAAAGCACAAAATCTTGGTGTTCCTTTTCGATTCGCCAGAGTTTGGGCACAGCAACGTGATGCCGTTTGCGGTGATGAGCACGAGCTCCAAAGATGGAACGGTGACGTTTAACGATGTGGCCAAATCACCCGCTTACGTAGGAGCAGTTTATGAACCAAGCGGAAGTTACGCCGAGCGACAAGGACCGCCTCCGCCCGGTTCGTCGCTGGGGATGTATAGCAAGACGCCAGGCCAGCCTGCACCTGTGAAGGTTGAAGCAGGAAAGACTGCCAATGTCGAGTTTACTTTCGACGACACGGTAAAGATGCAGTAGACGAAGTCACTCGACAATTAAACTTGCCTTGCATATTGGGATGGCAACTCCTGATTGGTCGGATCGTTGCGACAGCATGGAGGGACCAATGCAGAAACGCAAACTTGGAAATAGCAACTTGGAGGTTTCGGCCCTCGGACTCGGCTGTATGGGAATGAGCTTTGGGTATGGCCCGGCCGGAGACAAGCAGGAGATGATCGCAGTCATCCGGGCAGCGCTGGAACGCGGGGTTACATTCTTCGATACAGCGGAAGTCTACGGCCCGTTCACAAACGAAGAACTCGTGGGTGAAGCCCTCGCTCCTTTCCGTGAGCAAGTGGTGATTGCCACCAAGTTCGGATTCAAACTTGATCCTAACACTGGCAAACAGGCCGGGCTGGATAGCCGGCCAGAGCACATCAAGGAGGTCGCCGAGGCTTCGCTCAAGCGACTCAGGACCGATGTCATCGATCTTTTCTACCAGCACCGTGTTGACCCGGAGGTGCCAATCGAAGATGTAGCGGAAGCCGTGAAAGACTTGATCCAGCAAGGCAAGGTGAAGCACTTCGGCCTTTCTGAAGCAGGGGTGCAAACAATCCGTCGCGCACACGCGGTTCAGCCTGTCACGGCACTCCAGAGCGAATACTCGCTGTGGTGGAGAGAACCTGAAGCAGAAGTCATACCGACCCTTGAGGAACTCGGGATCGGATTCGTCCCATTTAGCCCTCTTGGCAAAGGCTTCCTTACCGGCAAGATCAACGAGAATACAACGTTCGATAGCACCGATTTTCGTAACATTGTTCCTCGCTTTACTCCAGAGGCTCGGAAAGCAAATCAGGCCCTGGTTGATCTGCTTGGCAAGCTCGCGGAACAAAAGAAGGCGACACCTGCCCAGATCGCGCTGGCTTGGCTGCTGGCCCAGAAGCCGTGGATTGTGCCGATTCCTGGAACGACCAAGCCGGCGCGCCTGGAAGAAAATATCGGCGCAACTGCCGTCGAACTCACGCCCGAAGATCTCCGCCAAATCGGCAGCGCCGTCTCAAAGATTACGTTGCAAGGCGCTCGGTACCCGGAAAATCTGCAAAAAATGGTCGGTCGCTAAGCGTGAACAATTGTGTTCTATGGTTGTGTTACGTCCCGGACATGAGTGATTCCGCTTGCCTTGCCCTACGCGTAAATGTCCACCCGAAGCGCACCGAGCAACAGCGAGATCCGGCGCGGGGCCGTTGTTCACTTTGGAAGCCTTGACTTGAGCTGACTTGGGCACTAAACTTCCGGCGCAGACGTTCCCTCCCTAGGAATAGATTTGTGAGCCCACGCATGCGCATCTTCGTCGAGCTGGCGCTAGCAATGGGCCTTCTGGTACCAGTCGCATTGGCGCAGAAGCCCCCGGCGCCTCCGCCGCCCACACCTCCGAGCCGTCCTGCGCCTCCCACTCCCTCGAGTACGCCGCCAGGTGAACGGAGAGAGGATCTCGTGATCTTTCTCCAAGGACGCGTTGCAACCGATGACGGGACACCTGTTCCACACGATGCGTTGGTTGAGCGGGTCTGCAACGCCAGGGTACGTCAGCAGGTGTATGCAACTTCCCGCGGCGACTTCAGCATGGAATTGGGATCGATGGCCGATTCTTACCTTGACGCCAGCGGCGACAGGTCTCCGCAATATGGCCAGGCTAGCAAGGTTCCGGGGACGGGAATTTCACGACTCGAGTTAACAAATTGTGAGCTGCGGGCCACGGTTTCTGGTTTTCATTCCAGTGTCATCAGCCTTATGGATCTCACTCCCGGCAGCAGCAGCATGGACATCGGCGCCATTGTGGTGCACAGAGCTACAAAGATCAAAGGGATGACGCTGAGCGCCGCTCCTTACAAAGCACCGAGAGATGCCAGAAGAGCGTATGAGAAAGGCCTGGAGGCCCAGAGGAACGGCAAATTTGCCGATGCACGCCAATACTTTGAAAAAGCAGTAGAGATCTATCCGAAGTACGCGAACGCCTGGTTCCAGTTGGGCGTTGTTTTGCAGAACCTAGCCCAGAAGGAATCGGCTCGCGCGGCGTATACCCACGCGACGACGATCGACAGAAAGTTCCTGCCGCCTTATCTGTCGCTCGCGTCAATGGCCTACGAGGCGGAAGATTGGACCCAGGTCCTTAACCTTACTAATCAGGTCTTGGATCTCGATCCGTTGAGATATGCCCACGTCACCGGTTACATCCTGGATCTCGATCCGCAGGATTACGCCAGAGCTTATTTCTATAACTCGGCCGCAAATTACAAGCTCAACAAGATCGAAGACGCTGAAAAGAGCGGGCTCAAGGCGGAACGCCTGGACGTGCGCCCGCGTTTTCCGCAACTGCATCTCCTGCTGGCTGAAATATTCGCTCGAAAAAACAACTATGCCACTGCAATCTCCGAGACAAAAACTTACTTGGAGTTAGCTCCGCATGCGAAGAACGCGGATCAGGTACGGGAGTGGTTGGCAAAATTGGAGAAGCTGAGCAGTCCAGTGTCAAGCAGCAAAAAAACCGATCAGAAGTGAGTACCCGAGGCAGCTTTCGGTTAGGGCTGATTTCGACCTAAGGCCTTCTCTTCGTGTTGCCAGTTCTTGTTCCTCGTTAATCTTGCAGATGTGGTACATTCCTCGTCTATGCGCATCGTTTCGCTGCTGCCGTCGGCTACGGAGATTCTGTTTGCGCTCGGGTTTGACCGCGAGATTGTGGGCGTCAGTCACGAGTGCGATTTTCCAGGGAAAGCCCGCACGAAACCGGTCGTGATTCATTCGCGGATGCCGCACGATGCTTCACCCGCGGAGATTGATGCGCTCGTCCGCGAGTACGTTCATCGCGGCGAGAGTCTGTACGCGGTGGATGCCGGAGTGCTAGAGACGCTGGCGCCGGATCTGATCGTGACGCAGGATTTGTGCCACGTCTGCGCTGCTTCCCCCGACGATCTTGCAACCGCGCTTGCGCGGTTCGACCGGCGACCGGAAGTGCTGTGCCTCAACCCGCAGGATTTGGGCGACGTGTGGCGCGACATCCTCTGGGTGGGAGAAGAGACGTGCCACGGGCCGCAAGCGGAAGGGCTGCTGGAGAAAATTGGTGTTCGGCTCGGGGTTCTGGAACAGCAGATAGACTCGTCGAAAGAGCGCCCGCGCGTCGCGTTTCTCGAATGGCTGCAACCGTTCTACGTGGGCGGCCACTGGGTTCCGGAAATGATTCAACGCGCAGGCGGGGAAGATTTGTTCGGGCGTGCGCGCACACCGTCTTTCCGGATCACTACCGAACATGTGATGGAAGCCGCGCCGGAAATTCTGCTGATTGCGCCGTGCGGGTACAGCGCCGAGCAGGCTCGTGATGAATACCGGTCGATGAGTTTCCCGGAAGAGTGGAGCACCATTCCCGCAGTTCGCAATGGCCGGGTGTACGCACTCGAAGCCAACAGTTACTTTTCTCGCTCCGGGCCGCGGCTTATCACGGGTATCGAAGCGCTCGCCAAGCTGTTCCAGCCTGCCGTCGAAGTAAGCCGCGAGGCGGAGTCAGCTGTTCTTCCTATCGCCGCCGCTACGCGAAGCGCCTCCGCCTAGCCGGGCCGAGGCAATTCCGGTTGCTTGAACACCTGTCCTTGCGTCCAGTTGACAATCGTTTCTCGATATATAAGAATCTTACATGTAAGGGAGCGACCTATGATTGGGGCTGGAATCAAGCGCGGTACGGCGGAGCTGGCAGTGCTCAGCATTTTGGAAGACGGCCCGCTCCACGGCTATGAGATGGCGCGGCGCATCGAAGAGCAAACCAAGGGGGCACTGCGCTTCACCCTCGCCGCTCTTTATCCCATGCTTTATCGCATGGAACAACGCGGCTGGATTCGCGGCGCCTGGGAAACCAGCAGCAGCGGCCGGCGCAGGCGCTGTTACCGTCTCACACCAGCAGGAAAGAAAAAGCTATCGCCGTTGCGCCGGGAATGGGCGGAACTTTTCGGAGCCCTGCGGCGCTTAACCAAGGTGTCCCATGCATGACTGGCGGAAATTTGTTCACGTCCAACTGGCCAGACTTCCGCTCTCGCCGGGCACGAAGGCAGATGTGGCTGATGAACTCGCCGGTCACCTGGAGGAAGTCTACGAAGGCCACCGTCGCCAGGGCATGACCGAGGAACTGGCCGCGCAACGTGCCATGAAGCAGGTCACCGATTGGAACGCGTTGCAACGCCATATCCGCAATGCAAAGGAAAGAGAGGATCTGATGCACGACCGCGTACGCCAGGTTTGGTTCCCCGGCTTTCTGACACTGACACTTTCAACAGGTCTTCTGCCGATGCTCCTGAAGCTTGGGTTGGAGCCGCGAATCGTGTCATGGAGCGGTCCCGAGACGATTCTCTTTTACGTCCCATGGCTGATGACACTGCCACTATTCGGCGCCCTGGGGGCCTATATCTCGCTTCGCGCTGGCGGATCCGCTCGTGCGATTCTGTTCTCGGGCGTCTTTCCGGTGCTTTCGCTGGCCGCCTGTTTTTTCGTCATCCTCCCGCTCAGTATCGTATTGGATCGCAGCATTGCGTTCCATCTGACACTGGCGGGGTTCCTCGGCCTCTTGCTTAGCTGGATCGCGGTTCCGGGAACAGCGCTGCTGATTGGCGCATTGCCTATCCAGATTCTCCATGCTCGCAAGATGCATTCGCAGTGTGTGCCGGGCGCCTGACCCATGCGACCGAGACGCGAATGGGAAGAGTTGGTGCGCGCGAAACTCGCTGGGCTCGCGATAGAGCCCCGAGAAAAGCGCGAGGTGATCGAAGAACTCGCCGCGCACTTGGAGGAATCGTACGAAGCTTTGCTCAGAGAGGGCGTGGCTGAGCAGGCGGCGGTTCAACGCGCTCTGTCCCAAGTCACCAACTGGCAGGACTTGCAGCGGAAGATTCTTATCGCAAAGAGGAGAGAACACACCATGCAGAAACGTTTGCATCAGCTTTGGATTCCCGGATTCCTTATGCTAATACTTTCGATGGTATTCCTGCCGATGCTTCAGAGTCTCGGATTCCAGCCTCGCAGCGTCTCCTGGAGCGGCCCGGGTACTATTCTTTTATACCTGCCGTGGCTGCTGTCGCTGCCTTTTTTGGGAGCTATCGGCGCTTACATCTCTTCGCGGGCCGGGGGATCGCGGGGAACCGTGCTGCTTGCCAGCATCTTTCCCGCCCTCGCGCTTACTGGGGCGTTTCTCTCGATGTTTCCGATAGGCTTCATCCTCGGGCGGATCATCGGAAGACAAGTCGGTTTTGGTGTTGTGGCCACCACTCTTCTGAGGGATGGGATTGGCTGGCTCCTGGTTCCGGGAGCCGCTCTTTTGGCGGGTGGATTACTCGTGCAGTTTCTATTTAGCCGACGGTCATCGTCGCAAGACACGGTGATCGGTTAGCGAGGCGAACGATGCCGGATTGGCAAAAACTTGTCTGCCAGCGCCTCTCCGGCCTCACCCTTGATGCCGAAGAGAAGGATGAAGTCCAAGTGGAACTCGCGGCGCACTTGGAAGAATCGTACGAATCGCTGCGAACAAAAGGTCTACCGGAACAAGCAGCCATGCAGCAAACGCTTGCGCAAGTTGCAGATTGGCAGGATTTGCGCCGAAGGATTCAAGTCGCTAGAACAAGGAAGGAGAACATCATGAACGATCGCGTAAGGCAATTATGGCTCCCCGGTTTGCTCACCTTCGTGCTATCGATGGGATTGCTTGAGCTGGTTCAGAAGTTCGGACCACGCCCATTCGTTCTTGATTTGGACAAGGGGACTCCGGTTCTTATGTTTTATACGAGTTGGTTGCTTACGTTACCTTTGGCTGGCGCAATAGGTGCACTGTTATCGAAGCGCGCCGGGGGCTCTCCGAAGATCTTGGCTATCTCGAGCGTGTTTCCTGTTCTGCCATTCGGAGTTGTGTTCTTGATTGCCATTCCTGTGGGACTGCTGATTGGCCACAATCTGGCGCACCATATTGTGACCGCGGCCTTTCTCACAATGATGTTTGGATGGGTTTTGGTTCCCGGCGTGGCGCTCCTTTCTGGAGGACTTCTCGTACAACTTCTTTCGCGCCGTTCAAGCTCTCCCGGCGTCACTGTGAACTGAGACCGTCCGGTTCCAGCGGCGATAGAAGGGAAGTCCTGCAAGAATTAGCACTAAACCAATTGAAGAGCGCCCTGGGCGCTGGAGCCAGATATTGAATGTGAGCGCGAGGGCGCCGGCGACGAACAGGCCGGGGACCCAGGGATAGCCCCAACAGCGATAGGGGCGCGGCAAATCGGGTTCTGTTTTGCGCATGCGAAAGAGGGCGACGACGGCGAAGCCGTAGAAGATCCAGCCGGCGAAGATGAAGAGATTTGTGAGTTCCTCGAAGGTGCCCGTAAGCGCCATCAAGCTCGCGAGGATCCCCTGAAAAATAAGCGATCGAGCCGGCGTGCGATATTTCGGATGAATGCCGTCGGCAATTTTGAAGAAAATCCCGTCGCGGGCCATGGCGTATCCTACGCGCGCGCCACTCAACACCGAGGAGTTCATGGAGCCGAGCGCGGAAATCACCATCGCCCAGGTGATCCACGCCGCTGCGCCGTATCCAGCGATTCGTGCCACGACATCGGAAGCGATGTGGAGCGATGAGGCCACACTGGAGAACGGCAACACTTTCAAACAGGCAGCGCTGAAAAGAAGATAGATCACGGCGACAAATCCGACTCCGCCCACCAGCGCACGCGGAAAATTCTTTTGCGGATTTTCGACTTCGGAGCCGACCAGATTCAAATCCTCCCAACCGTCGTAAGCCCAGAGCGCAGCCGCAAGGGCGGCGAGAAACGCAGTCAAAATGGCGCCAACGCCCGAGCTCATATCCGGCCAGAAAGGGTCCGGCGCCCGCGCGGCCGGTGCGGCCGAGAAAAATGCAACCGCGATCACGATGACGACGGACATGATCTTGATGCTGGTCAGGAAAACCTGGACGGCTCCGCCGAGCCGCACGCCGAGGTAATTGATGCCCGTCATGATCAGAATCCACAGCACAGCGAGCGGCTGTGCCCACGTAAAGACAAAATCGTACGGCTTGAGCCATCCGGTGAGGCCGGGGATGGCGATGTGCACGGTGAACAGCGGCGCGGCAACAACCGGGAAGATAAAGCTCAGGAAGCGCATCATGCCGGCCGAGATGGAAGCCAGCGAACTGGGACGCCCGACAATGGAATGCGTCCAGCCGAAGAGAAATCCGTAGACCGGCCCGAATCCGCGGCGTAGATAGGCGTATTCGCCGCCCGCTTCCGGAATCATGGAACCGAGTTCGGCGAACGAGAAGGCACCAAAAATCGAGAGAATCGCGCCGATAATCCACGCGGCAAAAACAACAGAGACGCTTTTTCCTTCGCGCGCCATTTCCGCGGGCTTCAGGAAAATGCCCGTGCCGATCATGGTGCCGACAACGATGGCTGCGGAGGCCCAGGCTCCCAGACCGCGCACCAGTTCCAGGCGTTTTTCGCTCATGTCCCCTTTTTCAAGTCTCCGTGAGGAGATCGAACATCTCCAAGGGCACGATATAGCGTGTCCCTACGAGCGCCAGATTCGGCTCACGAACCATCCGACTGCGAACGTCACGCAAGCGCCAATGAGGACATACCACGTAAACGCCACGGACGTGAAACGAAAAACGCACAAGATGGCGGCAAGGCCAGTGAACATGCCAACCAGAGCGCCGCGAGCGCTGGCGCGGGGGTCGAGGGTGCCGAGCAAGAAGAGTCCCAGGAGGCTGCCGAAGGGAAGCGAAGCCACTGTCAGGCCGGTTTCGAGAAGCGGGCCCCATTTTACGAGGCCGAAGCCCATGAGCACGAGGCCCCAGAAGAGAGTCATGCGGCGCGAGAGGCGCAGAAATTGCGTAGGATCGGTGCTGCGGCCACGCAAACGCGAGAAATCGAGGACGCTGGAAGCAGCGAGGGAATTCAGCGAGCCGCTGGCGTTGGACATGGCGACGGCGACGATGGATGCGATCATCAAGCCGGCGAGACCGACCGGCATTTCTTGAACGATGAAAAGAGGAAGGATGCGGTCGGTGCGTTCGCCGGAGGACAGCAGGGGAGTGTGCTGCGCGAATATGAAAAGCAGGACGCCAATCAGCAGGAATACGGTGAATTGGATGAGGACGATGCCGCCGCTGGTGAGAAGCGCCGCGCGGCTGTCGCGCTCGTTCTTGGCGGCAAGCAAGCGCTGCACGATGGTTTGATCGGTGCCATGGCTGGCCATGGTGAGAAACGCGCCGCCGATCAGGCCAGACCAGAATGTGTACTTGGTCGCGAGGTTCCAGGAAAAATCGAAGACCTGTAACTTGTGGCCCGCGACGGCGGCAGCCTGCGTGACTTCTGCCCAGCCGCCCGGAATGCGGTGCAGCAAGACGAAGAAGGTGACGGCGCTTCCGGTCAAGTAGAGGAGCAGTTGCGCAACGTCGGTCCAGATGACGGCTTTCATGCCGCCTTCAAAGGTGTACAAGACCGTTAGCGCGATGACGATGACGACCGCGAGCTTTTCCGAGGTCCCCAGAACGACGCTTACCACCAGGGCGATGGCGGAAACGCGGACGCCTTCGGCAATCGCGCGCGTGATGAGGAATGTGGAGGCGGCGACGGCGCGCATTCTTTCGCCAAAACGTTTTTCGATCAAGGCGTAGGCGGTGAAAAACTCGCCGCGAAAATAGCCAGGCAGCAATAAGAGCACAATGAGCACGCGGCCGATCAGGTAGCCGAAGACCAATTGAAGGAAGGTGAGGTTTCCGCCGTAGGAAATGGCGGGCGTGCCGATGATGGTGAGCGTTGAAGTTTCCGTGGCGACGATGGAGAACGCGAGGGCCCACCAGGGAGCGGTCCGGCCGCCAAGAAAATAATCGCGCGCATCCTTCTGTCCGCGACGGAAGCGAATGCCAAGGGCCGTCACGCCGAGCAGGTAGGCGATGACAATTGCCAGGTCCAATGGATGGATGCGCATGGAGCGGCTTTTCCGCCGAGCATGTGGTGCGCCGCGGAAAAGTGCGATGAGGATAGTGGCCTTGCATCGGCCCGTCAAGGAATCGCGGCGTCGGATCAGAATATTTTCGTAACCCTGGCGGCATAGAATCCATTCCAAACGGACATTTTTCACGTATGCTTTTTGCGTGGAATACGTGCTGGGGTTCGATGGGGGCGGAACGAAAACGGAATGTGTGTTGATGGATTCCGCGGGAGGAATCGTCGTGCGGAGCATCGCTGGGCCCTCCAACCCGACGCGAGTGGGCGTGGAGGCGGCGACGCGTGAAATTGAGAAGGCAGCGGAGCTGGTGTTGCGGGAGGCTGGAGTCGAGCGAAAGGCGGTCGTCGCGTTGGGCGCAGGATTGGCAGGTACTGCGCAGCCAGAGATGAAACAACAGATGCAAGCGTCATTGGAAAGAGCATTCCCCGGAATTACTGTGACGATACTCACGGATTTGGAAGCAGCATTAGCAGCCGCTGGGAATGGAGCTGCGATCTTGCTGGTGGCGGGAACCGGGTCCGCGGCCCTCGCTCGCGACGAGCAAGGAAAAATCTGGCGGGCCGGGGGATACGGTCCGCCGTTCAGTGATGAAGGGAGTGCTTACGATATCGGCAGCCGGGCCGTGGCGAAAGCGATGAAGGAACGTGAAGAGCAGGGGGCGGAGTCGACTCTGGGAAAGAAGATTCTCGAACGGTTCGGATGCAACGCGTGGCCTGAGCTGCAGAAACGCGCCAGCAGGCAGCCGGATCAAGTCTTTCCGATGATATTCCCGATTGTGGCCGCCGCGGCAGATGCCGGAGATTCAGCGGCGCGCGAGATCTTGCAGGAAGCGGCGCGCCAGCTAGCCGGTCTGGTGGAAATGGTCGCAGCTCATGCAGGCCTGAGCGGAGAGAATTTGGGGATCGCGAAAACGGGGGGAACGGTGGGCCGGTCCGCGTTTTATGATGCGCGAGTGGATGAGGCGCTAAAGCGAGCCGTGCCGCACGCAAAAATCGGCGAGTTGCAAATGTCTCCCGCGGAGGCCGCGGCACGCGCCGCGAGTGGTTAGGATGTCCGAGGCGACGACAACTCGCGAACGCGCACTGGTCGCTGCCGGCGAGGAGCTTGCGGCGCTCTTGCACCATCCGTCGGCGGACGTGCTGATGGCGCTGCTGGACAATCCTGCGCTGGATGAAACGAAACTTTGTTTGTTGCTCGAAAGAAAGGATCTGCCGGGAGAAATTCTGGAAGAGGTGGGGCGGCGGAAACATCTGTTGAAGAATTACAGGGTGAAGCGGGCGCTGGCGTTTCATCCGCGGGCGCCGCGACTGATCAGCTTGCGCCTGCTGGGGGATTTATACCTGATGGACCTGGTGCAGTTGACGCTTTCACCCGGCGTCCTGGCCGAACTGAAACGCAGCGCGGAAGAGCAATTGCTCGCGCGGCTGCCGCAGCTTCCTCTGGGACAGAAAATCACATTGGCGCGGCGCGGGCCGGCACGAGTGGCGGGCGCGCTGCTCGCCGATGGCCACGCGAAGGTGATTCCCGTTGCGCTGGACAACCCAAACGTGACGGAAGCGCAAGTACTCAAAGTTCTTTCACGCGAAAAACTGCCGACCGCGCTGATTCCAGCGATCTCGCATCATCGCAAGTGGTCCGTCAGTTACAATGTGCGTCTCGCGCTGGTCCGCCACCCGTTATCGCCGCTGGCGACAATTCTCGCGTACCTGCCGGAGATCACGGTATCGGATTTGCGTGAACTCGCCGCGCCGGGAATCGTTCCCGAGGGCCTTCGAAAATATTTGCAAGCCGAAGTGCAGCGCCGCATGCGCACCGGCGGAAGAGGGGAGAAGCAGAGTGCTGCCTCGGAGGACCCTCCCGCGTCCAAGTCAGAATAAAAGGCTCTTGTTCCCAAAATGCAATTGCCGGGAACAAAACATCCGCGACCGGCGTCGTATGTGTTGTGGGGAAAGATAGCGTATGCTTGGACTCAAGGAACGGCGATTTTGTCCCGGCGCCGCGGAATGTAATCCCTGGCAGGGGGTTGCACGAGAACTATGGGCAGTGGGGATCATCCGGACCGGCGTCTCGAACGGCGCTGGGCGACGCGGTACTCGTTTCGCGCCGACCTCGAGATCGAGTGGGGTTCCGCGGTATTGCGCGCGAGCACGCGCGATATCAGCGCCAATGGAATGTTTATCGAAGCCGTGGATCCGCTCTGGATTGGCGCGGGCTTCACGGCGCACTTGAATCTCAAGCAGCCGTTAAAGGTCGATTGCTCCGTGAAACGAATCGAACCGGGGCGCGGGATGGGCGTTTCCGTGGCACTTGCCGAATCCGAAAGCCAGAAACTCTACCAGGATCTTCTTTCCTCGCTCTCCGCGACCGGCGCTTGAGAGCGATTTATACTAGAGGCGGGCGCGGCCTGGTTGGCGTCCAGCCTGGGGAAGAATGACACGCTGCCTTGATTGTGGTTCCGAGCGCACGGCGGATCAGTGCTCCGCGTGCGGGCTGACCTCGGCGGCTGCCGAAGTGATGTTTCGCCGGCGGTTCCTGAAGCGCACGATATTTTTTCTTGCCGGGTCGCTGGCGTTTCCCTATGCCAGCCAAATTTATGCACCGCTCGATCTAGACTTGATGCTGGTGTTCTTCGGCGTAATTTTTTTTATAGCGCTGGCGATTGCCGTGTTGCTCGAACGGCGCGCACGCAATCGCCAGGATCTTGAAGTGCTGAAGCGCATTTACGCGGGTTTCATTCCACTGCCGTGGATTCTGGCGGCGACCTTATTCCTCAACGGAAAATTGGATTCACCAAAAAAACTGACCTACCACGCTACAACGGTGGTCGGCCGCTACAACATGTCTGGAGTCGTGCGCGGCACACGACGGCTCTTCGTGCGCTCGTGGCGCGAAGGACAGAAGTACGAGCGGCTGGCCGTGGATGCCGACGATTACGATCGTTTTCAGTCGGGCGATTCCGTGGTCGTGGGCGTCGAGTCGGGTGCGCTTGGGATTCCCTGGTACTACGGCGTGTACCGGCGCTGAGGACTGGAAACTAGAAATTTGAAACTTGAAACTGTGATCGGGCTTTCAATAGGCCGGCTTGCCGTCGGGTTTCAAAGGGATCTGCATCTCCAGGACGTGACCATCCTTGCCGAGGCGGAAAGACACGCGCAGCAATTGCCCGACATTGCGCTCTTTCCATTCTGAAATTTCCAGGGGCTGATCCGGTGCGTCGGAATAGGACCACTCCACATCTTCACCATGAGGCTTCACGGTTTGCGGATCGAGTTCGTAGACTTCTTGCTCTTTCATATCGAGGAGCAAGTAGCGCTTCCAGAGATGCACCAAGAGGAGGCCCTTCTTCTCCGAGTGATACATGTTCCACGATTTCGGGGCTTCGCCATTGAATTTCACGATGGCGAAAGCAACGGGCTTCCAAAGGGTCTTTTCGCCGGCCTGCAAGACGACACTCAAAGAAAGTCCAAGCAACAGTATTCCGGCGGCGGTAATCAAACGATGGAATCTCATCTCTCTGGGTAGATGCTCTTTTTCCATTTGGCGGCGGAATCTCCCGCAATCCGTACAAGATTGGTCACTCAGTCTCGATATTTCGAGTGTACGGAACGGGGCGGCGAAAGTCGACCATGGGGGTGAAGGCGCCCCGCGCAGGTCTGAAACAATTCCGATACACCAGTGTCGCAGTATTTTTACTTGCTCTGAGCGGATTCGCGCGTTACCCTCCCCCTACCTACCGGACTAAACCACCCCAATGGGACGAAATTGCGGGTGAGTCCCAGCGAGAGTCCAAAAACGAGGCGTGTTTCGTGCAAAGGACGAGGCTTGCGCGGAGCTAGTGGTTGTGCAAGGCGAGACGGATATGGCGATAGTCTCGTCCCGAACGACCGCGGCCACCCCAGGTTTCCAGTGAATTAAACTTTTTCTGGAGGAAGATCATGAAAAATCTCGGATGCAAGATCGCAGTCACGGCAGCCTTCGCGCTCGCGACGGCTGTCGTTGCGGGTGTGAACGTGCGCGCGCAGGACGATGACCGGCCGCACCGCTTCTCCGCCAAACTTTCGACCTTTAATGAGGTGCCCCCCAAAGCCACGGCCGCTACGGGAAGTTTCCGCGCCTGGCTCAGCGAAGACGGAACGACGCTGAATTGGACCTTCAAATGGTCTGGATTGACCGGCCCGCCCCTGTTCGCCCACATTCACTTTGGCCTGAAAGGCGCCAACTATCCCGTGATGACGTTTTTTTGCGGTGGCCCTAAAAACAATCCAGCCATCCCGCCGAAACCCGATTGTCCACAAACTACGTCTGGTTCGATCACTGGCACAACCACTGCAGCCGACATCTTCGCGCTGAACACCGCTGGCCCGACCGACCAGGGTCTCGACGAGCATGACTTCGCCGCCTTTCTCCGCGCGCTCCGCGCCGGCTCCGCCTACGCGAACATGCATACTACGCGGTTTCCCGGCGGTGAAATCCGCGGACAGGTCGCCGTCCGTCGCGGCGATGGGGACGACGACGAGAATTAGCTCACGGCCAGGCTGGAAGAAAAAGGGACGGACAAGGTCCGCCCTCTACGTAGCCGGACCGATGCCGGCGATCAAGGCTTCGGGATCGGGGGCTTGTACGAGATTTGTGTGACAGTCTGATTCACGACATGCTTCGGCGGTTTCTTCTTAGGCGGCTTCCTGACTTCGCGTCTTCGTGCGTCTTTGTTACCCATGGCAAACAGCTTGCCACAGGTTGCCAACCATAGCTAGAGGCTATCGGTTTACTCCAGACCGGCTGCCGCAGCGGAGCGCAATATCGGGCAATTTAGCTCTCAAGTACTCTGCTTTCTTTCTGCCGCGATCCTCTGAAACGTTTCATGGCCTTTTGACACGATGTTTATGCCACAGACCAGTCTCAGTGCTGTGATTCACCAAGGCGAGTCCACAGGGTTCAGAAAGCAAGCTGTGCGACAACTCACTTCCCCTTCCAGAAGATTTACCTCGCGAGTCGAGGCGCCCGAAGATGTGTGGATTTACTGGCGCTGCGATGGACTAGACGATCTCTCGCATGTTCAAAATATCAGCTTAGGGGGTTTGTTTATCGAAACGCCGAGGCGAACAGCAGAGGGTACTCCAGTCAGCCTGAGTTTTCTCGTTCGGGAAGGACAAGTCCGTGCCGATGGTATCGTGCGACACGCAATTCCGGGCACGGGAATCGGACTCAAATTCAGGGCCGTGAGGGAGGAAGACCGGGCGTACCTGGCGGCCTTGATGGCGAGGATCCGCGCAGAGCCCCGAACGCGAAGCGTATCCTGAGCGGACAACCCATGCGCGGGCCATTTCCGAGGCCACGGGTAAGTGACGTCGCTGCATTTAGTTTTTCAAGAATACTTTCTCTGCGAGGACGGTTTTTCCCCTCTGGAACGCCGCGCAAATTCTCTCCAATTCAAAATACCGATACCTCCTGTGAACAGGCGCAAGGAGCTTCTCCCCCGACTATTTGCTAAAGTAGCCCGCTGGCCACAGCGGTGACAGGCGAAGTGGCAGGTGGCCGCATTGCGCGGTGAAACAGCCTTGCGGACGAACATTCATCTTCGGCTTGCCATTCCTGGCGATATTCCTGTCTTGCAGGCGCTCATCGATGCGTCCGTACGCGGCTTGCAGGTGAAGGATTACACGCCGGCGCAGATTGAAGGTGCGCTCAAGACCGTTTTTGGAGTGGATAGCCAATTGATTGCCGACGGGACGTACCTCGTCGCGGAGGCAGTACCTAGCGGAAGTGAGAGCGATGAACCAGAGTATGACGTAACCGCAAGTCTCATTGTCGGCTGCGGCGGCTGGAGCAAACGCAAAACACTGTATGGCGGCGACCGCTGGATGGGCAGGGAAGACGAGCTTCTCGATCCCCTTCACGACGCCGCGAAGATTCGCGCGTTTTTCATCCATCCGGCCTGGGCGCGGCAGGGGATCGGCGGAATGATTCTGGAAGCCTGCGAAGCGGCCGCGCAAGCGGCAGGATTCACACGATACGAGATGGGTGCGACGCTGACGGGCGCAAAGCTCTTCGGGGTAAGAGGCTACGTTGCGGTGAAGCCGATCTCCATTCCACTCATGAACGGTGAACTGCTCCCGGTGATCCACATGGAGAAGCGGACGTAGGACTCCACCAGCGACATCCTTCCCAATCGAAGCTCAATGCCAGGGAATGGGAACTTCGAGCTCCCGCTCACGGCCCACTGGTTCCAGCAGGTATAATGCCGGGCGATGATTTCGGCGGCAGACATTTTGCGGCGGGTATATGGCACGTTTGCGCGAGTGTTCCCGCGCTGCAGCATGATTTCGCAGGCGATTGCCTACAATCTGTTCCTGGCATTTTTCCCGGCGTTGCTGGTCGCGGTGGCGCTGGCCACGAGCCGAATCGGGGGCAAGACCAGTCTGCTTGACCTGATTACGGATTTGACGCGGTTCTTGCCGCCGGGGAGCCAGGCTATCGTTTCGGAGTTCCTGGTGAAGCGCGGCCCGGACACGTGGAAGATCGCGGCCTTGGGCTGGACTGGGACATTGCTTGCAGGCTCGCAAGTAATGAAGCTGATCATGCAAGGAATTCACAGCATCTACGGAGATAAGGAGCCGCTGGGATTTCTGCACCGGCAAGTGCGCGGGTTGATGCTCTTGCTGGTGACCATCGCTCCGCTGCTGGGCGCCGCTATACTCGGGATTCTTGGAAAGCCGCTGCGGCGATGGATTGCGCTGGAAATCGGAAAACACACGAATCTGCAAGGCTGGTGGAATTTCATTTTTCCAGCGACGGCGATTGTGCTGGCGATGATGGCTTTGACGGTGATTTATCGCGTGGCGCGGCCGCGAGAGCACAGTCTGCGGAACGTCCTGCCAGGAGCCATGCTGGCGACGCTGCTCTGGTGGCTGGTGAACGTGCTGTTTGGTGTTTATGTTCGGCGTGTACCGTACAACGTAATATATGGTGGTCTGGCGGCGGTGATCGGTCTGATCATCTGGATGCAGCTATCTGCGGTGATCATTTTTCTCGGAGCGGCGTGGAATGCGGAGCTGGCGGAAAGCCGGGAAGCGGTGCGAGCTCGTGGCTGAGCAGATCGTACGCGTAGCGTGCTATTCCGGATACAAGGGCGATGAGCGTCCGGTGCGCCTATACTTTCGCGAGAAAGCCCTCGAGATCGTGGAGACGGAAGATCGCTGGTATTCGCCTGGCGCAACGTTCTTTCGTGTGGTCGTGGGTGGCGGCGACCGCTACGTACTCCGCCACGAAGAGGCGCAGGACGTGTGGAGCCTGATCGGGTACCGGGCGATTGCCGATTGACACAAAAATTAACGAAAGCGTATAGTCAAGGCACGAGTCCGCAGTAGGCATCCCCAAGCGCCGGGCCTCGCGGCCACCGAGGGATGCGGGTGCCAGAAGGGCCGTGATGTCTCACCCAGGTTTTTTCCAGGTCTTCCGGCGTCTCACCATCCTGACCCTCCTTTGCTGTGCATCTTTTCCCGGCAAGCGTGTGATAGCTCAAACACCCGCGCCATCTGCACAAGACACACCGGCGCAGCCAGATGCATCCCGCAAGCCCGCGCAATCGCCGCCATCAAGTGACAATCAAGAGGTGTCGAGCCGGGACACGCCGACCACGTTCAAGGTCAGAGTCAACCTGGTGCTCGTGCGCGTTGTGGTCCGCGATGCGAATGGCAAGGTTGTCAGTGGACTGAAAAAGGAAGATTTTCAGTTGTTTGACAACCGGAAGCCGCAAACGATTTCGTCCTTCAGCCTGGAGACCCCGGAAACCCGCGCGGCTTCCGCGGTGACTTCCCCTGGGACTGCGGGGTATTCGTCAAGCGCCGATCCCATTGCCGGGAAGGCCGTTGTTTTGCCGCAGCGATTTGTGTCCATGGTTTTCGATGATGTCCATCTTTCGATGGATGATGCGACGTTTGTGCGCGATTCCGCCACGCGCTTTTTTGGCTCGCTTGCGCCCAGCGACCGCGTGTCAATGAACACAACTTCCGGACAGTTTGCCCAGGAGTTCACGGACGACCACGAGGCGTTGAAGAAGGCTCTGTTCGGGATCATTCCGCGGCCGCTCGGTGCCAACGGTTTTCATGATTGCCCGGACATAGGCTATTACCAGGCAGACCTGATCGCGAACAAATCCGATGGGCAGGCGCTTGCCGTGGCCACCGAAGATGCCGTGCAGTGCGCATTTGGCGGGGATGAGCGCATGGCGGCCCAGGCACAAAACTTGGCGAGAGTTGCGGCCTTTCGGGCCGTTTCAGCGGGAGACGCCTCGTCACAGTATGCCTATCGGCATTTGGAGGATATGGTGCGGCGGCTGGCGAGCATGCCGGGGCAGAGGGTGCTTGTATTTGTCTCGCCGGGATTCCTGCAGACCACGATTCAGTCCGAGGCTTCGGAGCTCGTGGATCGTGCGACGCGCGCAAACATCGTAATCAATACGATTGATGCGCGTGGCCTTTATGTGCCCGACGTGATGGGGGACATCTCCAACCCGGCGCATGACGCGTTTAAGACCGCGGGCTACAAGACTTCTTACCGCGTGGCTGCGCAATCCGCACAAGACGACGTGATGGCGCAATTGGCGGATGGAACGGGCGGGACGTTTTTTCACAACCGCAACGACGTAGATGAAGCCATGCGAGAAGCGGGCGCAGCGCCGGCGCTCTCCTATTTATTGGGCTTTTCTCCACAGAACCTGAAAATCGACGGGCGCTACCACGCGCTGAAAGTCTCGCTGACAAACAAGGAAAAATTCAAGATTCAGGCGAGGCACGGGTACTTTGCGCCGCGGTCGATCGCCGATCCCGCGGAGGCGACCAAAGAGGAGATCCGTGAAGCGTTGTTTTCGCAAGAAGAGATCCGCGACCTGCCCGTCGAATTGCAGACGCAGTTTTTCAAGAAAGACGAAACTGAAGCGCGGCTCGCGGTCTTGACTCATCTGGACGTAAAGGGCATCCGCTTCAAGAAAGCGGAAGGCCGCAACAACGACAAATTGACAATCGTCACGGGAATCTTCGACGAGAATGGAAATTACATTACGGGCGGAGAGAAAATTATTGAGATGAAATTGCGGGACACAACGTACGATCGGCTGAGCCGTTCAGGGTTCACCGTGAAGTCGAGTTTTGACATAAAGCCGGGGACGTACCTGGTGCGGCTCGTCGTGCGCGACTACGAAGGCGCGCAGATGGCCGCTCGGAATGGGGCGGTAGTCATACCTTACTAGAACACTAGGATGTGGTGGTTCAGGCGGAGGTTCTCATGAGTACGAATAGCAGGTGGAACCGAAGAATTCAAATAGCCGCGGGGTTAGCCGCCAGCTTGGTGTGTGCCATTCCCTTGGCGGTGCGCGCGCAGGAGCAGCCCGCCCCGCCACCGCAGGCGGCCCCGCCGGCTGCGCCGCAGCCTGGAGTGATGATCAAAAAGGAGTCGAAACTGGTGCTGGTCGACGCCGTCGTGACAGACAAGAAGGGAAACTACGTCCACGACCTGTCGCAGGCCGATTTCAAGGTTTTCGAAGATAACAAGGAGCAGCAGGTTTCTTCTTTCTCCGCGGGTGTGGATGCGGCTGCGCAAGCGAACGGGCAGCGGCGCTATCTGATTCTTTTCTTTGACAATTCGACGATGGCCATGCCGGACCAGATCCAGGCGCGTGGCGCGGCCAAGAAATTCATCGAGGCCAATGCCGGTCCGGATCGCATGATGGCGGTGGTCGATTTTGGAGGTTCACTGCGCATCGTGCAAAATTTCACGGCGAACGCAAATTTGCTGCAAGCGGCAGTCTCGGGAGTGAAGAGTTCTTCCGTGGATCCCAACGCGCCGGCTTCGGATGTGCCCGTCACGGTGGCGTCCGCGGGTCTGCCCTCTCTCGGAAATGCCGCGGCGGACTTTGGCGCGCGCAGTATGTTGCTGGCGATCCGCAGCCTGGCGAAAAACCTGCGAGGTATTCCAGGCCGGAAAATGGTCGTGCTCTTCTCCGGTGGATTTCCGCTGACGTCCGAAAATCAATCGGAGCTGACGGCGACCATCGATGCTTGTAACAAGTCGAACGTCGCGGTGTATGCGCTCGATGCGCGCGGATTGACTGCGCCGGTCCCTGGTGGAAGTGCGCGGAGAAACACCCCGGCAGGCAAGACGCACGCAGTTTCAAATCGGCCATCGAATCGCAGGACTTCCGCGCGGCCGCGGATTTTGCTGGCGGCGTTTCCGGCGAGTGCTATGCCTGATCCGCAGCGGCCGGGCGGCGGCGGTACCGGCGGCGGCGGAACGGGTGGCGGCGGCCGAGGCGGAGGTGGTGGGACAGGTGGCGGCGGTACGGGTGGTGGCGGCCGAGGCGGCGGGGGCGGTACTGGAGGAACCGGCGGTGGTACTGGAGGAACTGGTGGTGGGGGCAGAGGCGGCGGTACCGGCGGAACGGGTGGTGGCGGGCGAGGTGGGACCGGTGGCGGAACGGGAGGAGGAACAGGAGGCACGCGCGGCGGGGGATATGTCCCCGGCAACTACAACACATCTCCCTATAGCCAGCCGCGTACGATCGTGCCGCAGTTTCCAACTTCGGCTTCGTCGAATCAGCAGATTCTTGCTGCCCTCGCGGAAGGAACAGGCGGATTCACGATCTTCAATACTAACGATCTGCTCGGCGGCCTGGAGCGCATCGGTCGAGAGCAAAATGAGTTTTACATTTTGGGATACGTGCCGGCGGACACGCCGGAAGGCAGCTGCCACACGATAAAGGTGAAATTGAATCGCGGAGGATTAAGCGCGCCTCGCTCGCGCAGCGGTTACTGCAATACCAGGTCGACAAACGTATTGGAAGGCAAGCCGCTCGAAAAACAGCTCGAAGCGCACGCGGCGGGCTCCCAGACCGGATCCATTCATGGAGCGCTCCAGGCGCCGTACTTTTATACGGCGCCGAATAC
>JBARRT010000108.1:0-9451 GCA_049644365.1 Candidatus Acidiferrum sp.
CGTTGGAGTCGGTCGTCTTGAGGACGACGCGGTTGGGATCGGACCAGTCGTAGTGCAGGCGTTCCCAGATGCCGCCCGAGCCTTCGGTGACGTCGGCCTCCGAGCGGCCCAGGTAATGCACCTTGAGGTACTCATCGGCGCTGTTGCCAAAGAGCTTCGAGCGGCCAGGCCCGAAATCGGTGAGCCCGGCGACGTACTGCTCGGGCGTCGAGGTGGTTGTCTGGTGGAGGCGGATCGTGGACATGTGTGCTCCTTATTCCATGCGTTCAGATTCGGTCAGCTTCTTCGCGCCCTCCATAGGCGCAATGATACTTTTCATTTAAACCATCCTTTAGGTTTTTGCAAGGGCGGGGTCTTTCTGATCTCTCTCCTCTAATTTCCATTTTCTAATTGGCCACTGGTTAGGCGGACACAATCATTCGTGGAACAACTGCGGGCCGCGATGCGTATAGACCGGTAGCGTGTATCCTACGAAGGAGTTCTCGATGAACTTGAAAAGATCGCTTCCCCTGTTCCTGCTCGTCCTTATGGTTCTTTCTAGCATGCCTGTAGACGCACAATCCGTCGCGCAGCCCGACCTGCTATTTATGACCATACAGTCCTTGGATACCAAGCTCTTCGATGCATATAACCACTGCGATCTGACTACGCTGGGTGCAATGGTGTCGGATGACCTGGAGTTTTATCACGACCAGACAGGGCTCTCCGTGGGGAAAGCACCGTTTCTCGCTGCCATTAAGCAGAACATATGCGGAAAGGTGGAGCGGACGCTGCTACCGGACACACTGGAGGTGTACCCGCTGAAGGGATATGGAGCCGTAGAGATCGGCATACATCGCTTCCGCCACCCCGGACGCCCCGAGGATGGCGCGGGGGACGCCAAGTTTGTGACGCTGTGGCAGAACAAGGATGGCGCATGGAAGGTGACGCGCGTGATCAGCTACAACCACAACCAGGGATTGCTCGCGAAGTAGGCACTGTCCCTTCGACTTAGCGCGCGCCTTTACTTTTCAACTTTCAACTGTCGACTGTTAACCTCTGTGGTGGTCTCTCTCTTCTCCCTTTTCTAGTTTCTAATTTCTATTTTCCTGTAGGCATTTGCGAAGCGGACTCGCACTAGCCAGAAAACCAGCAAAATCAGCGGAAGTAGGGTGAGAACCAAATACAGGGTTGTGCCAAATATAGCCGGGGATAGATATTTCCCGATCCCCACGGTCGAAAGCAATCTCAGCGGGCGGTTTGACCCTCCGAAGAAAAAAGACCCTGCTGCAATAAACAGCCCAAAGCACATGCGCCAGAGATGCCGCGCGATGCGCTTCGCCCCAAAAACACCGCCGCGCACCAGCATGCGAACATCCCCCGCGGCAGCCAGCAGGCACACCGAACCCAAGAAAAACATCATTCCGACCGGAACTCCGCCTAGTGAGCTGTGTCTGCTACGCAGGACTTTGACGCCAGTCATCCAAAGGAGGATGCCATTCGCCAGCGGAATCAGGAGCAGAATCCAATCCAAACGGCTCGTTTCCCCGTCTCTGCGTCTGACGGTCAGCCAGGCCGTTCCGATCAGATAAACGGTGAGAATCCCGCCGCCAATGTTATTGGGTTGATTCCTCACGATCGCCAGGTACGCCGCGAAGGCGCCCATGGTCAGCATGGATGCGACAAAGATTCTTCCCGCCAGCACATGGCGGGGGGAACCTTTGGGGAAAGCCAGCGCCGCGGTCCCGGACACCAACCCCACGACCCCGCCTAAAATATGCACAATCAGTGTGGGCGAATAGGACATTGCCCCTTCTTGGATACAGATACGCGGACCGGTGCCCCGGTGTTTCACCCACCGATGTCAGCACGGAACGGGGTTTATGCAAAGGAACGGTCGCGCGACCGAGCGAGGCACGCCTGCTTCTTCTTTAGGAGGGCACGACTTCAGTCGTGCCGTAAAGTCCAAGGATCCATCGGGGCTTTAGCCCCTGAAGAATGGGCCGCTGCCTAGGCCGGCTCAGACAAAGGAGGCGGGAGCTTGCCGGAGGCGAGGGCATCCAGGGCGCGGAGACGCTGGGCAAGTTCCATGGGAGTCAAACGTCGCTCGCGGTAGAGCCAGCGAAGAAGATCCTCGGCGGGGCTTTGCCCCTTTCTTGAGTTGCATTCCATACAGCAAGAGACCAGGTTGCGGTAGGAATTACGCCCCAACCGGACGCTTGGCACGACATGGTCGAGACACTGCGTCCGGGCGGTGAGCACGCGGAGACAATAAAAGCATCGGTCTCGCTCCCGCGCGTGGATGGCCTGACGCAGCGCCTTGCTTTGCAGGAAATCCGTTTCCTCGAGGTTGATGGCACGGGGCAGCCGCAGGCGTACAGGTCCGCGGGCAGCACGAATCTCCTCGGGCAGCCGCACCTCGAACAAGTGGCCGGCCTTCCCTCGTTCCACTACACGCAAAGCGCCTTGAGCCACGAGGCGGCGCACGGCACGGCGCGTAGCCGTGCCGCCCAGGCGAGCGCCGTGGGCGATCCGGGCAATCGAAAAGCGGAGGCGGAGCCGCCCTTCCAGGCGGCTGTGCCGCAGGAGATGACAATAGACGGCGCGGTCGATCACGGAAAGGCGCAACCGCGGCACGAGCTCGTCTTCCAGGTGTTTCCAGAGTTGTTCGGCGTTAGGTTTTTTCTTTTTCATGTTCCGATCCAGAGGATAAATTGGCTAAAGCCAACGATTTGGGACAACCAGGACAAGGGAAAAATGAAGCTGACCGTCGACAGTTCACAGGCAAAAGAAGAGACAACGGCTTAACACAGAGAACACTGAGGCCGGAGCCTGCCTGCGGCATGCAGGCGCAGAAGTCACAGAGAAAAACCAGATTCATCAGGCCTAAGGCCTGACTACACCTTGCTCTTGAGCTACAGCTTGGGATGCAATCCGGGGCAGGCTACCCGCAAAAAAAAGGCAAGTCGCGTGAGCCGCAACTTGCCCTACAAATATCGTATCAGATCGGAAGCCTTTGGCAAGACCTGTTTCTTGTCTTGCAACACAGTCCTCAGACGGCGCGACTGGAGGACGCGCGGGCTTTTCCTTGCTTTAGCGCCGGGCTTCAGCCCGCCATCTTCTCTGCTCTCCGGCGGATGGCCCGCAGCCACATCACGCGAATCAGTGCGCTACCCGGATAAATCACGCGCCAGTAGGCGCCAAACTTTTTTCGCACGGACGCGTCGGTCGCATAGACACGCGTCTCCGTCGTCAAAACGGTTTCACCGTTCGCCGCATCCTCCAAGCGAAAATTCATGGCCGCGAGCGCGAAGCCTGGTACGTGTAGTGCTTTGAAATCATCCGGCGTAGGATCTTTCTTTAGTCGCGTTCCTTTGGGTGCAGCCACGAGCGTGCCAAGAACGATCTCCCGGTCCGGCTCTTCCGCCAAGAGCATAAAGCTCGTCCGCGTGGCCACGTCGAGCAAAGGCATCTTCTCCGGCGCGTTCAAAATGCTCTCGGGCCCGCGCCGCCCGAAACGCCGGATCCACGTCAGCGTGCGGAACAGCGTAATCTCATTCGCGGGCACCTCGCGGATCGCCTGGTATACGCGCTCGCGCGGCGCTTTGACGCGAATGGTATGAAACTCGGCGAACTGGTACGCGGGCACAAAATCGTCAAGAATCGTTGTCCGCGCTGCGATTTTCTTCTCCGCCGCCGGCAAATTCACGCCAATCAAGAAAACTACAACTCCGCACAACAACACGACAATGCCGCGCGGCCGGCTGGCGATCCCCATGAATTTTAGCGGGCGAATCATGGAGACGCCCCCAAGGAGCATCGCGGCGAGGGCCGCATACACGAGAATCGTGCCGATGAGATTCATGAGCGGAGACTTCGAGCTACAGTTTGAACAATTCGCGCAAGCGCCGGATCTGGGCGCGGCTGACGGGAATTTCGGTGGCCTTCTTGTCGTTCATCTTCAGCATGTAGCTGGATTTGAACCACGGCACGACTTCCTTGATGTGATGAATGTTCACCAGGTACGAGCGGTGCGGGCGCCAGAACGATTCGGAATCGAGCGCGGCGTTCATCTCTTCGAGCGTGCGGTAATTGGAAGTTCCCTCGGTGTCTCGCGCCGTCACGGAGATCAATCCATCTTGAATGGATGCGAAGACCAGATCTTCTCCATCGACGAGAAGAAGACGCTGCTGCGATTTCACCAGCAATTTCACGGGCGGTGAAGAACTCGGCTTCGCTCCACCGAGCTGGTTCATCAACTGTTCCAAACGCTCCGCGGGACTCGTCTGCGCTTCGATTTCGCGGCGCGCGCGCTGGATGGCTTTCGAAATGCGCGCTTTGTCGAACGGCTTCAAAACGTAGTCCACGGCGTTCACGTCGAACGCCTGCACGGCGTAGTGGTCGAATGCCGTCGCAAAAACCACGTGCGGCACTTTCATTTTTCGTTCGACAAGCTTTTTCAAAACGCCAAATCCATCCAGCCCCGGCATTTGTACATCGAGAAACACCAGGTCCGGCGAGTGTTCCTTGATCAAGGCAACGGCTTCCACTCCGTTTTTTCCCTGTCCGATCACGTTGATTTCCGGAAAACCTTTCAACAGATACGCCAGCTCGTCGCGCGCCGGTTTTTCGTCATCCACGATGATGGTGTTTATCGGCATCTCGGCTTGCTCATGCTCACGCCGGGTTCCCGCCCGGCTCCGGCAAGTTACAGTAACACACACTTCCATCTGTGTTCTTCAGTTCGTCTTCGGCTAAAATGCCACTGGCTATTAACGAGGACCCATGCCCACCAAACTGCCGCGCGGCGCAAGAATTCTGAGCAGCAAGATCATCTATCAGGGCAAAATCTTCGGAATTCGCCGGGATGAAGTCATTGAGCCCAGTGGCGTGCGCGCAACGCGCGAAGTCATCACGCACCCGGGCTCCGTCGTCGTGCTCCCCGTTTTGGCTGACGGGCGTATCCTGATGATTCGCCAATATCGCCATGCCCCGCGGCAATACCTCTGGGAATTGGTGGCGGGCCGAATCGATGCGGGCGAGAGCCCTCGCAAGGCTGCGGCCCGCGAGTTGATCGAGGAAACCGGGTACCGCGCCCGGAAGTTTCGAATCTTCCTGGACGTCTTTCCCACTCCAGGATTTCTGGAAGAACGCATGTTCATCCTCCTGGCGGAAGGGCTGACAGCCGGAGTCGCCGAACCCGAAGAGGATGAGAAAATTGTTTCCCGCGCCTATAACCGCAAGCAACTAGAAGAGATGATTCGGCGGGGCAAGCTGCGCGACGCAAAATCCATCGCCGGGATTCTCTACTATCTGCGGTTCCTTGCCACGGGAAAACGATTTCCTCGCTGACGTTCGTTAATTAAACCGATTTTATACACATTTGTGAGTACTTATCTTTGCTATAAATCAAGAATGTTCGCTTGACTCGCACTTCGATTCTGGTACACTCCGCGCAATTTGTATTCATAACGGCGCTGAGAATGTCCACTCGCCGCCGGGGAAGAAAATTTATGAATGCCTGTCAGGAGGCAATCGCAGTGCAAGGAATCGTCAAATGGTTTAATAATTCCAAAGGATACGGCTTCATCGGGCGCGATGATGGCCCAGACGTTTTCGTTCACTATTCCGCAATCACCGGGGATGGATACCGCACATTGCAAGAGGGAGACACCGTCGAGTTTGAAATCGTCCAGGGGCCCAAGGGTCCCCAGGCGGCCAATGTTTCGAAACCCGGGGGTTGAGAGCCCCAGGAACCATTCGGCCGGCAGGGAGCGCCCCTCTGCCGGTCATTTTTTTTGGAAATGCAGAAGTTTTCCTACTATACTTCATTTACCTCCCGCCGCTGGGCCTATAATATTCTTCCATCATGGACAACAAACAGATCGCTCGCATTCTCCGCGAGACCGCGCAGCTCCTGGAAATCGATGGCGCGATCATCGGCCGGTACCGCAGCTATGAAAAGGCCGCCGAACTTATCGATGGACTGCCCGACTCCATCGAGCAACTCGTCACAGAACCGGAGAAGCTCAAGGAACTTCCGGGAATCGGCGATCGCATGGTCGAACATCTGGAAGAGATTGTTAAGACCGGCGACTACTCGCTGAGAAAGAAGCTTCTGAAGAAATACCCGGCGACGATTTTGGATTTGCTGCAGTTGCAGTCGCTGGGCCCGAAGAAGGTTGCGTTCCTCTGGTCAAACTTCAAAGCCGGCACCGTGGCGGATGTGGAGAAACTTGCGAAAGAAGAAAAGCTGCGCGACCTGCCCGGCTTCGGGGAAAAGAGCGAGCAGAACATTCTTAAAGCGGTGGAAGTGTTCAAGAAATCCTCGGGGCGTTTTCATTTGGACAAAGCGGAAGCCGCTGCACTCACGATCGCGGCGCACATCAAGGCGGCGGGCAAAGCCGTGGATTCCGTGACGCCCGCAGGGTCTTTACGGCGCGGAAAAGAAACGGTGGGGGATCTGGACTTGCTGGTCACTCTTGCCGATGGGCACACGTCGCAGAAGCACGTGGACGCGCTGGCCAAGCACATCCTGACATTTCCCGGCATCGATCAAACGCTGGCGCACGGCGAAAACAAGGTCAGCTTCACGCTGCAGGACGGATTGCAAGTTGACGTCCGGCTGCTCGAAAAAGAAAACTTCGGAGCGGCGCTGCTTTACTTCACCGGGTCGAAGGAACACAACGTGTCCTTGCGCGGCCGTGCCAACGACATGGGCTACACGCTGAACGAATACGTCCTGGCGACATTGAAGACCGAAAAGAGAGTTGCGGGACGCACGGAAGAGGAAATCTATTCGAAGCTCAAGCTGGATTACATTCCGCCGGAACTCCGCGAGAACACAGGCGAGATCGCAGCCGCGGAACACCATAAGCTCCCGCATCTCGTCACGCTCAAGGATATGAAGGGCGACCTGCAGATGCACAGCACGGCCAGCGATGGAAAGAATTCCATTGAAGAGATGGCCGAAGCGGCGCGAGCGCTTGGGCACCAGTACATCGCGATCACGGACCACTCGAAAGCGGTGACGGTGGCCAACGGGCTCGACGAAAAGCGCATGGCGGCGCACATCAAGAAAATCCACGCCGCCAACGACAAAGGCCTCGGTATCCAGGTGTTGGCAGGGGCCGAAGTGGACATTCTGAAGGATGGGTCGCTCGACTACTCCGACGAAATCCTGGCGCAGCTCGAGGTGGTAGTCTGCTCCATCCATTCCTACTTCAATCTCGATCGCGCGGCCATGACCGAGCGCATGCTCGCGGCCATCGAGAATCCTTACACCCAAATCATTGCTCACCCCACGGGGCGGCTGCTCCTGCGGCGCGATCCCTTCGACTACGACATGGAAAAGATTCTTGAGGCTTGCGCCAAACACGGCGTGGCCATGGAGTGCAACTCCTACCCGGACCGCCTCGACCTCAAGGACGTTTATCTGCGCATGTGCAAGGAACGCGGCGTCAAGGTGGTCATTTCCACCGACTCGCACAGCACGGGAAACCTTTCTTTCATCCGCTATGGGGTAACCATGGCGCGCCGCGGCTGGCTGGAAAAGCACGACGTGATCAATACCCTGCCTACTGCCGAATTTCTTCAGGCGCTCCGTCCAAAACCGGGAGCCGCGCACAAAAAGCGTGCCGCGAGAGCGAACCACTAGCGTGCTTAGCGGAGGAAGGTCTTGAGATGATGACGCGGGCGGCCTACGGCGGTCTCCCCGATAAAGACGCAACCTTGGGCTGGCGCGCGGTCCGGCCTGCAGAATCAGAGTTATTCGAGTGTTGACATCGCCGTGTGGTTGATATAAAAAGCGGCAAAAGGCCCGCGCGAATCCCGTCAATTTGCCTAGAGGGGGAAAGCTATGAAACGAATCCTACTCGCAGCTCTACTGGCTCTTTGTGTCTTGTTCTCGCTCCCAAGCAGACCAACCAAGGCGCAGCAGACGGAGCAAAAGAAACTGGCTCCACTGGAGTGGGAAAAACTTCGAGACGGCGTGCAGATGCTGAGGGTTTGGCAACTTGAGGATCCGAAAGCGTACCCACAAATCTCTGTTCTGCGGGTATCGAACGCTGAATATCTTAAGTTTTTCCAAGACCCCCAAGGATTCGTGAAATTCGTCAACGCGAACAAGGTCTTCCCGAAAGACGTAAAAGTAGCTGGTCCGTGGGTGACGCTATCTTCGTATAACCCAAATAACCCAAATGACGATCCTGATTGGGTGCTTACGCTCGTTCACGGGAAATTGAGCTATATGGTTGTTTCTGCCCTGCCGCAATTGACGCAGGAATAGCCCGCCGCTCCTAAAACGAAGTGACAACCGCGTGGCTTGCGGCATGCGCTTCCTGGATGCGGAGATCTGCTCTCAACCATGATGAATGGCTTCGGCAGGTTAAAGGCTCATTCGGTGAAGGAGTTCTGCAAATCGCCGGTCCGACCGCAGCGGGTCCAGTGCAGGTTCGACTTTGAGCCGAACCAAGAACGAATCGTGCTCCTCGTAAGCTTTTTCTAACCACGAAAATGCCTTATCCTTGTCCCCCAAGGCCGCATGGATCTCGGCCAACAAGGACGCCGGAACGTAATGAATTTTGGACGCGGCGTCCAGCTGCGCAATAACCCTCTTAGCATCGGCCTTTCTGCCGGATAGCGCGTACGCGAATCCCAGGCTCGCCAGCCGCAGGGGATCATTACCGGAAGACGCCGCAAGGGCGCGGTACAGCGCAATAGCCTGGTCATGGGCCCCGGATGCCAGTTGGGCGGACCCGACGCAGTCGCGCGCTGACATGGAATGCGGATCCAAGTCCAGAACCGTGCGGCATTGTTCGATGGCGCGATCGTATTCGCGCGCGTAGTAGAATGCCCATCCCGCACTGAGAATGGTGATAGCTGAAAAAGGCTCGAGCTCTTGGGCGGTGCGGATCTCAGCCAGCGCCTGATCGTGCCGCCCCATCTCCGATAGGAAGCCAGAATAGACTCGGTGTGCTTCCACGTAGCTTGGGCGCAATTCGATGGCGCGCCTGTATTCTCTGTCCGCACCGAGCCAGTCCCAATCACCATAAAATCTGATGGTGGCCAGCGTCAAATGAGCATCAGCCAAGCCGTCATCAAGTGCCAGAGCCTTCTGAACGTAGTCTTTCGCTCTTGGCATTGCTACTCGAGGCGACAGTTCATTCGTTAACCAGTAGTAGTCGGCCAAGCCCGCGTAGGCGGGAGCGTAGTGGGAGTCGATGCTAATGGCTTCCTCGAAGTACGTTTTGGCTTCCCGCATCTGATCTTCCGTTCCTTGATGCAAGTGGTAACGACCCTTGAGGTAAGCGTCATGCGCCGCGAAATTTGCCGAATGCGTCTTTGCCAGGCGCGCCTCTTCCTGGGGCGTCAGCGCGACATCAATTTCATGGACGATTGCGCCAGCGACGTCTGCTTGCAGGGCCAGGACATTTTGCAGGTCCCTCTGGTAGCTTCTCGACCAGAGTTGCGC
>JBARRT010000109.1:0-27443 GCA_049644365.1 Candidatus Acidiferrum sp.
ATGGCGAAGGAGAAATTCGAGCGCACGAAGCCGCATGTAAACATCGGGACGATTGGTCACATTGACCATGGCAAGACGACGTTGACGGCGGCGATTACGAAAGTGCTGAGCAAGCACAACCCGAAGGTGGCGTTCCGGGCGTTTGACACCATTGACAACGCGCCGGAAGAGCGCGAGCGGGGCATCACCATTGCGGTGTCGCACGTGGAGTACGAGACGGCGAACCGGCACTACGCGCACATGGACTGCCCGGGGCATGCGGACTACATCAAGAACATGATCACCGGAGCGGCGCAGATGGACGGCGCGATTCTGGTGGTGGCGGCGACGGACGGACCGATGCCGCAGACGCGGGAACACATTCTGCTGGCGCGGCAGGTGGGCGTGCCGGCGATTGTGGTGTTCCTGAACAAGTGCGACATGGTGGAAGACGCGGAACTGCTGGAGCTGGTGGAGCTGGAAGTTCGGGAACTGCTGAAGAGCTACCAGTTTCCCGGGGACACCATTCCGGTGATCAAGGGGAGTGCGCTGCAG
Organism: Candidatus Acidiferrum sp.; assembly: GCA_049644365.1. GTDB lineage: Bacteria > Acidobacteriota > Terriglobia > Acidiferrales > UBA7541 > Acidiferrum. The sequence continues at coordinate 535 of JBARRT010000109.1, forward strand.
GCGTTGAACGGCGATGCCAAGTGGGAGAAAGGCATCGACGATTTGATGGAAGCAGTGGACAAGAACGTGCCGCAACCGGTGCGGGAAGTGGACAAGCCGTTCGCGATGCCAATCGAGGATATTTTCTCGATCTCGGGACGCGGGACGGTGGTCACGGGGCGGATTGAGCGCGGCAAGGTGAAGGTAGGCGAGGAAGTGGAGATTGTGGGATTCCGCGCGACGCAGAAGAAGGTGGTGACGGGCGTGGAGATGTTCAAGAAGTTGCTGGATGAAGGATTGGCGGGCGACAACGTGGGGTTGCTGCTGCGCGGGACGGAGAAAGAGGATGTGGAGCGCGGGCAAGTGGTGTGCAAGCCGGGAAGCATCACGCCGCACACGAAGTTCAAAGCGGAAGCGTACGTGTTGACGAAGGAAGAAGGCGGGCGGCACACGCCGTTTTTCTCGGGGTACCGGCCGCAGTTTTATTTCCGGACGACGGACGTGACGGGGGATATGAAGTTGGCGGCGGGCGTGGAGATGGTGATGCCCGGAGACAACGTGAGCTGCGAAGTGACGCTGATTACGCCGGTAGCGCTGGAAAAGGGCTTGCGGTTCGCGATTCGCGAAGGCGGGCACACCGTCGGCGCCGGCGCCGTCACCGAGATCATCGAGTAGGTTTTCTCAGCCGCGAAACGGCGGACGCAGCAAGAAAAGGGAATTAGGTTATGCGCGAAATCATTACGTTGCAGTGCGGGGATTGCAAAAACCGCAACTACACAACGACGAAGAACAAAAAGAAGCATACCGAGCGGATGGAGACGAAGAAGTTTTGCAATACGTGCCGCAAGCAAACGGCGCACAAGGAAGTGAAGTAGCTTTGTTTTCGCGGGGGTAGGAGACAGGCCGATTTTGAATTTAGGGGAGTCGTCCAACGGCTAGGACTCCGGTCTCCAAAACCGGGTATGGGGGTTCGAATCCCTCCTCCCCTGCCAGAGTTGCGGCGTTCGCGGGGCGGGCGCAAGAGAAACGAAAGAGGACAGGCAGGAATGCCTGTCCTACGGGACGGAACGAGGATCCATGGCCACGCAGGCGGTCAAAGTGAAGAACGAAGAATCGCAAGGCGGCATGGGTTCCGGTCTTGGGAACAAAATCTCCGGCACGGTGGCGAACATACGCGAATTTTTGCACGACGTTCGCGTGGAGATGAAGCAAGTCACCTGGCCGAGCCGCGAAGACGTGATCTCAACCACCTGGGTAGTCATCGCCACGGTGGCGTTTTTTGGAGTGTTTCTGGAAGTGGTGGACAAGCTCGTGCAACTCGGCGTGGCGTACGTTCTAAAAAGGTTTGGCGTCTGAAGGGGACGGAAGATCGATGGGAATGCAGTGGTACATCATCCATACCTACTCGGGCTTTGAGAAGAAAGTCAAAGAGAGCCTGGAGAGCCGCGTGGAGGCCTTCAACCTTCAGGACAAGATCGGCCGCGTGCTGATCCCCATGGAGGAAGTGGTCGAAGTCCGCAGCGGCAAGAAGGTGGTTTCGAACCGTATGTCCTATCCAGGATATGTGCTGGTGGAAATGGACCTGGACGAAAACACCTGGCACACCGTGCGGTCCACGCCGCGGGTCACCGGGTTCGTCGGCTCGGCCACGTCGCCCTCGCCGCTGACCGAAGCCGAAGTGGACGGCATTATCAACCGCGTGCATACGCCGCAGGACCGCCCGAAACCGAAAGTGGTTTTCGAGCGCAACGAGCAGGTGCGCATCGTGGATGGCCCGTTTGCGAATTTCAACGGCAACGTCGAAGAGATCGACAACGATCACAGCCGTTTGAAGGTTTCGGTGACGATTTTTGGACGCTCGACTCCGGTCGAGCTGGATTTTGCAAGCGTCGAAAAGCTGGGATAAGCCGCGCGGCGCGCGAAAACAGAAAGAGATTGAGGCAGGAACATGGCAAAGAAGATTCAGACCACCATCAAGCTGCAATTGCCCGCGGGCAAAGCCACTCCGGCGCCGCCGGTCGGCACTGCGCTCGGCCCACACGGCTTGAACATCATGGATTTCTGCAAGCAGTTCAACGCCAAAACCGCGAAGGAAGCGGACGGGATGATATTTCCGGTGCTCGTGACGGTTTACACCGACCGCACGTTCACTTTTATTCTGAAGACGCCGCCGGCTGCGGTGCTGCTCAAGCGCGCGGCGAATATCGCGAAGGGTTCCGCGGAACCGAACCGCAACAAAGTCGGCAAAGTGACGAAAAAGCAAGTCGAGGAAATTGCGAAGATCAAGCTTGTCGATCTCAACACCACCAATCTGGAGTCCGCGGTGCGCACCGTGATGGGTACGGCGCGCAACATGGGTCTGGAAGTCGTGGAAGCCTAGAAGTTCGGGCGCTACGAGATCGCAGAGGTAGAAGGAATGGCCAAGAAGGCTGGAAAACACGTTGAGAATGCGCGCAAGAAAGTGGAAGCGCGCCCGTACAAGCTCGCCGATGCCGCCGAGCTTTTGAAAAAGACGCATCACACCAAGTTCAACGAGACCGTTGAGTTGGCTATCAATCTGGGCGTGGACCCGAAGCATTCGGACCAGGTCGTGCGCGGGACGGTGGGATTGCCGAACGGACTGGGCAAAACGGTTCGCGTGCTGGTGATTGCGGGCGGCGATAAAGTTCGTGAGGCGCAAGAAGCCGGCGCTGATTTCGTCGGCGGCGACGAAATCGTGCAGAAAATCATGGAAGGCTGGACGGATTACGACGCGGTGATCGCCACGCCGGACATGATGCGCTCTGCCGGCAAGCTCGGCAAAGTGCTCGGCCCACGCGGCCTGATGCCTAATCCGAAGACCGGCACGGTTACGTTTGAGGTTGCAAAAGCGATCAAGGAAGTGAAAGCCGGCAAAGTGGAATTCCGCGTAGACAAAGCGGGAATCGTCCACTGCGCCATCGGGAAAATTCAGTTTGACGCCGCAAAGCTTGCGGAAAACGCGCACGCGGTGATTGACGCGGTCGTGAAAGCAAAGCCGGCAGCCGCCAAGGGCAAGTACGTCAAGAAAATTACACTGACCTCGACCATGGGTCCGGGCATCACCATTGACCTGACCGAACTGGAGGCGCTGGCCGCCGCCGCATAGTGTGGCGGGAAACCAGCAGAGCGAGATTATGAAGAAGCGCAGCGAAAAACAGCAGGACCTGGACAAGCTGAAAACCGAGCTTGCCAAAGTTTCGACGGTCATTCTCTCGACGTTCCAGGGCATTACGGTCGAAGACGACACCAAGCTCCGCCGCGCCGTACAGGCCGCGGGCGGCAAATACAAAGTCGTGAAGAACACGCTCGCGGAGCGCGCCGGGGCCGGCACGCCCGCCGAGAACCTGCTCAAGAACCTGAGCGGCACGAATTCCATCGCCTATACCATGGCCGACCCGGTCGCGCTGGCCAAGGCGCTTACAAAAGTTGCCAAGGATGTTCCGGCGTTTCAGTTCAAGTCCGGCGTCGTGGAAGGCCGCGTCATTTCCATCAAGGAGATTCAGCAGCTTGCGAGTCTGCCGTCGAAGGACGAACTCATCAGCAAGATCATGTTCCTGCTGAACGCGCCGGCACAGCGCATCGCCATGGCTCTGAACGCATTGCCGCGCAATCTGGCGGTCACGGTCAGCGAAGCCATCAAGGCCAACAAGTTTGGGTCCGGCGGGGACGGTGCGGAACCTAGTGCTGAACCAGCTCCGGTAGCCCAGTAAGTTCAATTTCTAGAATTGAGAGGAGAAGAAAGAATCATGTCGAAAGTCGAAACGATCCTGGAAGAAATCAAGGGCCTGACGCTGCTCGAAGCGTCGGACCTGGTGAAGAAAATGGAAGAAGCCTTCGGCGTATCCGCTGCGGCGGCCACGGTAGTGGCGGCGGGCGGTGGCGCGGCAGCAGGTGGCGCGGCACCGGCGGAAGAGAAGACGGAATTCTCCGTCGTGCTTACCGACGTTGGCGGCAACAAGATCAACGTCATTAAGGCGGTCCGCGAAGTCACGAGCCTGGGCCTGAAAGAAGCCAAGGACCTTGTTGATGGCGCACCCAAGACCGTCAAGGAAGGCGTGAACAAGGACGAGGCTGCGGCCATCAAGAAGAAGTTCGAAGACGCCGGCGCCAAAGTCGAGATCAAGTAGCAGGGGGGCCCCGCGTGGAACGGGGCCACGAAGCAGTATTGAGCAGCAGGGTGTTTCGGGCAGAGGCGCGGCGCAGAGCGGGCGGACCGCGCCAGAGGAATTCGCTTACGCAATTCGAGGCCGTTACTTGTTACAACGTCACGGGCCCTTTTGAGGCCCCCCGCAGCCGTGTGCGCAGCGATCTTGGGCAGATCGTTTCGCATCACGGTGATGTGTCCTTTCTCTGTTTCTCTGTCTCTTGCCCAAAAGGAATGCCGGCCGCGTTTTGGCCGCAAGGAATAAAGAGGATCAAGCATGCCGAATAGCAATCAGCACGTCCGGGAACGTCAGCGCCTGGATTTCGCGAAAATCCAGGGCTCGATTCAAATTCCCAACCTGATTGAAGTCCAGATGAAGTCGTATCAGCGCTTCCTGCAGATGGACCTTCTGCCGAGCGAGCGCGATGACGGCGGGCTTCAGTCGGTGTTCACGTCGGTGTTTCCGATCCGGGATTTCCGCGAGATGTCGCAATTGGAATTCGTGGACTATTCGATCGGCAACTGGGAATGCAAGTGCGGCAACCTCAAGGGCCTGCACCACCTGCGCGCCACTTGCCGGAATTGCGGCGCGTCGGTAGTCACCAATCCGTATCAGACCGGCGACGTCATCTGCCACAAGTGCGGCACGTTCAACAAGAACACGCCGACGTTTTGCAACAAGTGCGGCGATCCGGTTGCGATGCAACTCAAATACGACGTGAACGAGTGCCAGGAGCGCGGCATGACGTATTCCGCGCCGCTCAAAGTCACGATTCGTTTGACGATTTACGACAAGGATCCCGACACTGGCGCTAAAACCATTCGCGACATCAAGGAACAGGAAGTTTTCTACGGCGATATCCCGCTGATGACGGAGAACGGCACGTTCATCATCAACGGCACCGAGCGCGTCATCGTTTCCCAGTTACACCGTTCGCCGGGCGTGTTTTTCGAGAGCGCCAACAACCGCAGCTATTTCCTCGGGAAGATTATTCCGTACCGCGGGTCGTGGGTGGAATTCGAATACGACACGAAGAACATTCTCTACGTGCGAATCGACCGCAAGCGCAAGTTCCTGGGCTCGATTTTCCTGCGCGCGCTGGGCATGAAGTCCAACGAGGACATCCTGCGCACGTTCTATCAGGTGGAGCGCATTTCGCTGCGCGAAAAGGATCTCTACTGGAACGTTTCGCCGGGTATCGTGGAACGCAAGCTGGCGCACGAAATCCGCAACCCTAAATCCGATGAAGTGATTGTCGGCGCGCACAAGCGCATCACCGAGAACCTTTTCAAGGAACTCATCAAGGCCAAGATTTCCCAGGTGCGCGCCGCGCTTGTCGACCTCGAGGGCGCTTACAGCGTCGCCGACGTCGTCAACCGCCAGACCGGCGAGGTTTTGCTCGAAGCCAATAAGCCGCTGACTGCGGAACTCTGGCAGGCTTTTGCAGAAAGCGGCATCACGGAAGTCGACGTGTTCTTCCCCGAGCGCGACGATATCGGGGTGGTGCTTTCGCGCACGCTGGATAAGGATGCGATCCGCTCTTCCAAGGAAGCGCTCATCGAAATCTACCGCAAGCTGCGCCCCGGCGATCCGCCGACACTCGAAACGGCCACGAATCTCTTCCGCGGCATGTTCTTCGACCCGCGCAAGTACGATTTCAGCCGCGTCGGCCGCCTGAAATTCAATATCAAGATGGGGCTAGACACGCCGCTCGACAATCGCACCCTGGATACGCCGGACTTCGTGTCGGCGATCAAGTATCTCTTCAAGTTGCGTAAAAACATCGGCGTCGTGGATGACATCGACCATCTCGGCAACCGCCGCGTTCGCGCGGTCGGCGAACTGCTCGAAAACCAGTTCCGCATCGGCCTCGTCCGCATGGAGCGCGCCATCAAGGAAAAGATGAGCGTGTACCAGGAAATGTCCACGGCGATGCCGCACGACCTTGTCAACGCCAAGCCGGTCATGGCCGCGATTCGCGAGTTCTTCGGCTCGTCGCAGCTCAGCCAGTTCATGGACCAGACCAACCCGCTCAGCGAAATCACGCACAAGCGCCGTCTTTCGGCTCTCGGGCCCGGCGGTCTTTCGCGCGAGCGCGCGGGATTCGAAGTTCGCGACGTCCACCCGACGCACTACGGCCGTATCTGCCCGATTGAAACGCCGGAAGGCCCGAACATCGGATTGATCAGCTCATTGAGCTGTTTTGCACGCATCAACGACTACGGCTTCATCGAGTCGCCCTACCGCAAGGTCAAGGGCGGCCGCATCATTGACTACGTGCAGATCGTCAATGCCGGCGACAGCGAATTCAAAGCCGGCGAGATCGTCGAACAGGACAAAGTCGAGGATCTCAACGAAGAGCTCAAGCGCCGGAAAGTGGTGTACGAGCCGTACTGCTTCTATCTCTCCGCGTGGGAAGAGGACAAGTACGTCGTCGCGCAGGCCAACGTTTCGCTCGATGACCGCCTGAAAATCACTACGGAGCTGGTCAACTGCCGGCAGGCCGGCAACTTCGTACTCAAGAGCCGCGACGAAGTGGATTACGTCGACGTTTCGCCGAAACAGCTCGTTTCCGTCGCCGCCAGCTTGATTCCGTTCCTCGAAAACGACGACGCCAACCGCGCGCTCATGGGTTCCAACATGCAGCGCCAGGCCGTGCCGTTGATTCGCGGTGAAGCGCCGCTCGTGGGCACGGGCATGGAACGCGTCACTGCGCGCGATTCCGGCGCGGTGGTGCTCTGCAAGCGCGAAGGCATCGTGGACCAGGTGGACTCCGAGCGCATCATCGTGCGCGTGGAGTCCGATCACTCCGGCGTGCTCAGCCGCGAAGTGGGCGCGGACATCTATCAGCTCATCAAGTTCAAGCGTTCGAACCAGAACACCTGCATCAGCCAGAAGCCGCTCGTTCGCGTGGGCGACCGCGTGAAGAAGAGCCAGGTCCTCGCCGACGGCCCTTGCACTGAGCGCGGCGAGCTGGCCCTGGGGCGCAACGTCCTCGTGGCGTTCCTCCCGTGGCGCGGCTACAACTTCGAAGACGCCATCCTCGTCAGCGAAAAGCTGGTGAAGGACGATTACTACACTTCGATTCACATCGAGGAGTACGAAATCGAAGCGCGCGACACCAAGCTCGGTCCCGAGGAAGTCACTCGCGACATTCCTAACATCAGCGAGTCGTTCCTTCGCAACCTCGACGAAAGTGGCGTCATCCGCATCGGCGCGGTCGTGAAGCCCGGTGACATCCTCGTCGGCAAGGTCACGCCCAAGGGCGAGACCACGCTTACGCCGGAAGAAAAACTGCTGCGCGCCATCTTCGGTGAAAAGGCCGGGGACGTGCGCGACGCTTCTCTCTATTGCCCGCCGGGCATCGAGGGCACCATCGTGGACGTCAAGATCTTTACCCGCAAGGGCGGAGAAAAAGACGAGCGCCACAAGGCCATCGAAGCCACGCAGGTTTTCAAGCTGGAGAAGAACCTCGCCGACGAAATCCGCATCCTCACGGATGAGCGCCTCAAGCGCCTGAACGATCTGCTCGGCGGCAAGATTCTTCAAGCCGACTTGCACGACGAGAAGACCAACAAGCGCCTGTTGACCAAGGGCACCGAGCTGACGCGCGAAATCATCGAGAAAATCTCCACGCGCAACCTCAAGCGCCTGAAGCTCAACGAAAAAGATCCCCTCCTCATCGAGAAAATCGAGGAAGTCGAGGAGATGACCTCGCGGCAGATCGACGTGCTCCGCAAGATCACCGAGGAGCGCAAGGATAAACTCAAGAAGGGCGACGAGCTGCCTCCGGGTGTCATCAAGCTGGTCAAGGTCTATATCGCCATGAAGCGCAAGCTTTCCATCGGCGACAAAATGGCCGGCCGCCACGGCAACAAGGGCGTCATTGCCCGCATCGTGCCGCAGGAAGACATGCCCTACATGCCCGACGGCACTCCCGTCGAGATCGTTCTCAACCCGCTCGGCGTTCCTTCGCGTATGAACGTCGGCCAGGTTCTCGAGACGCACCTCGGCTGGGCTTCCAAGGAGTTGGGCCACAGCCTCGCCCGTCTTCTCAACAAGGAATCGCGTGCGGAAGCGGTCCGGCGCTGGTTCCGCGAAGTTTTCACGGACACCACAATTTGGAAGACGCTCTCGAAGCTTGACGACGATGAGTTGCTCGAAATCGCCGAAGGCTTCCGCGAGGGCATTCCCTTCGCAACGCCGGTATTTGACGGCGCGCGCGAAGCGGAAATCCGCCATTTGCTCGAAGTCGCGGGTCTGCCGCACGCCGGCAAGATCAACCTCTTCGACGGCATGAGCGGCGACCAGTTCGACCAGCCGATCACCGTCGGCTACATCTACATGCTCAAGCTATCGCATCTCGTCGACGACAAGATTCACGCGCGCAGCATCGGTCCGTACTCGCTTATTACGCAGCAGCCGCTTGGCGGCAAGGCGCAGTTCGGCGGCCAGCGCTTCGGCGAAATGGAAGTCTGGGCGCTCGAGGCTTACGGTGCAGCGCACATCCTGCAGGAGCTGCTCACGGCGAAGTCCGACGACGTCTATGGCCGCGCGAAGATCTACGAGGCCATCGTAAAGGGCGAACCGGGTATCGAACCCGGCGTGCCCGAGTCGTTCAACGTGCTTGTCCGCGAGTTGCAGTCGCTCTGCCTGGACGTGGAGTTGATGAAACGGCAGAAGCCGGCGGACAAAGCCGCGGATTAGTAGGGCAGACTTTCCAGTCTGTCCACTGCGTGGACAGGCAAGAATGCCTGTCCCACACAGCGGCCGTCGAGAATTTGCAGTTTTCGTAGTTGGGTTCTCAGCCGTCCCGGTCAGCATCCTTGAAGATGCTGACCAGGACGCGGCCCTGGCGAAAGCCGGGGAGGGAGGAAACAACCTTGTATCGCAGCAGCCCTTATGATCGCGCCAGTTTGATCGCCGATTTCGATTCCATCCGCATCAGCCTGGCGAGTCCGGAAAAAATCCGTTCGTGGTCCCACGGCGAAGTCACCAAGCCGGAGACCATCAACTACCGCACGTTCAAGCCCGAGCGCGACGGCCTCTTCTGCGCCAAGATTTTTGGCCCCGTCACGGACTGGGAATGCCTGTGCGGCAAGTACAAGCGGATGAAGCACCGCGGCGTTATTTGCGACAAGTGCGGCGTCGAAGTCACGCTCAGCAAAGTCCGCCGCGAGCGCCTCGGCCACATCGAGCTGGCCTCGCCCTGCTCGCACGTTTGGTTCTTCAAGGGCCTGCCGAGCCGCATCGGTTATTTGCTGGATATTTCCATGCGCGATCTCGAGCGTATTCTGTACTTCGAAGCGTTTGTCGTCGTGGATCCCGGCGAGGTCGCCGTCCTGCGCGAGCGCGAAGTCCTGCTTGAAGACAAATACCGCGAGCTCCAGAAGGAATACCCCGGCCAATTCAACGCCAAGATGGGCGCAGAAGCCATCAAGGAACTGCTCCGCCGCGTCGAGGTGGAAAAGCTTTCCGAAGAGCTTCGCGAAAAAATGAAGACCGATCCGTCGCTCCAGAAGCGGATCAAGTTCGCCAAGCGCCTTAAGGTTCTCGAAGCCTTCCGCAAGAGCGGCAACAAGCCGGAGTGGATGATTCTGGACGTGATTCCGGTTCTTCCGCCGGAACTGCGTCCGCTCGTGCCTCTGGATGGCGGCCGCTTTGCGACGTCGGACCTTAATGATCTCTATCGTCGCGTCATCAACCGCAACAACCGGTTGAAGAAGCTCATGGAACTCCGCGCGCCGGACGTCATCGTGCGCAACGAAAAGCGCATGCTCCAGGAAGCCGTTGACGCTTTGTTTGACAACGGCCGCCGCGGCCGCGTTCTCCGCGGAACCAACAACCGGCCGCTCAAATCGCTCAGCGACACACTCAAGGGCAAGCAAGGCCGTTTCCGCCAGAACCTGCTCGGCAAGCGCGTGGACTACTCCGGCCGCTCGGTCATCGTCGTGGGCCCGGAGCTGAAGCTCCACCAGTGCGGTCTGCCGAAGAAAATGGCCCTCGAGCTCTTCAAGCCGTTCATCTATCACAAGCTCGAAGCGCAGGGCCACTGCACGACCATCAAGCAGGCCAAGGAAATGGTCGAGCAGCAGGAAGCCGTCGTTTGGGACATTCTCGAAGACGTCATTCGCGAGCATCCCGTGCTGCTCAACCGCGCTCCGACGCTCCACCGTCTCGGCATCCAGGCGTTCGAACCGGTGCTCGTCGAAGGCAAGGCCATTCGCATTCACCCGCTCGTCTGCACCGCGTTCAACGCGGACTTTGACGGCGACCAGATGGCCGTGCACATCCCGCTCTCACCCGAATCGCAGGTGGAAGCGTCCGTGCTCATGCTCAGCTCGCGCAATATCCTTTCGCCCGCGCATGGTCTGCCTCTGGCCGTGCCGTCGCAGGACATGGTCCTCGGCATCTACTACCTGACCAAGAACAAGCCCGGCGCCAAAGGGGAAGGCCGCGTTTTCGGCGCCACTGATGAAGTCGTTCTCGCGCTGGAAGCCGGCGAAGTCGAGCTGCTCACCCCGATCCGTTTGCGCTACACCGGCGAGGTCATCGACCTCACCACGGCGTACGACAATCAGGACGTGCCGCACACCGAACCGGTCAAGATGGAGCGCCAGTTCATTCAGACGACCGTCGGCCGCGTCATTTTCAATTCGCACTTGCCGGAAAAGTTTCCCTACGTGAACGGCCTTCTCAAGAAGAAGGGCGTCCAGCAGCTCGTATATTACGCTTACTTGCGCTTCGGTCTGGAAGATACCGTGGTCCTGCTGGATCACTTGAAGGAGCTGGGCTTCACCTACGCCACCAAGTCCGGCATCTCCATCGGCATTGACGACATGCTCATCCCCGGCGACAAGAGCAAACTCGTCGAAGGCGGCGAGAAAGAAGTGGTCCGCGTCCAGCAGCAATATCTCGATGGCGCGATCACCCACGGCGAACGCTACAACAAGATCGTCTCCATCTGGGGCGACATCACCGAAAAAGTCGCGGACGAAATGTTCAAGGCTCTCGAAAGCCAGGACAAGGAAGGCGTCATCAACCCCGTTTACGTCATGGCGGACTCCGGCGCTCGCGGTTCGAAACAGCAGATCCGCCAGCTTTCCGGCATGCGCGGCTTGATGGCCAAGCCTTCCGGCGAAGTTATGGAAACGCCGATTACCTCCAACTTCCGCGAAGGCCTCACGGTGCTCGAGTACTTCATCTCGACGCACGGCGCCCGTAAGGGATTGGCCGATACCGCGCTCAAAACTGCCGATTCCGGCTACCTCACCCGCCGCCTCGTCGACGTCGCGCAGGACGTCATCATCAACGAGCGCGATTGCGGCACCAGCGACGGCATCTTCGTCGAACCCATCATCGAAGCCGGCGTCGAAGTCGAGCCGCTCCGCGACCGCATCGTCGGCCGCGTTTCTCTGGACAAGATCAAGGACTTCGAAGGTAGCGTCATCGTTGACGTGAACCAGGAAATCACCGAGGAGCTGGCGAATCAGGTGCAAGGCGCGGGTATCGAGCGCGTGCGCATCCGTTCCGTGCTCACCTGCGAATCCCGCCGCGGCGTTTGCGCGCTCTGTTATGGCCGCAATCTCGCTTCTGGCCGCATGGTTGAATTGGGAGAAGCCGTCGGCGTCATCGCCGCTCAGTCCATTGGCGAACCCGGCACGCAGCTCACCATGCGTACCTTCCACATCGGCGGAACCGCTACCCGCGTCTCCGAGCGTTCAACGCTCGAAGCGCGCAACAACGGCGTTGTCAAATTCATCGACCTCAAGTTCGTCGAGGGCCGCGGCGGCACTTCCATCGCCATGAACCGCGCCGGCCTCATCGCCATTGTGGACGAAAAAGGCCGCGAAAAGGAGCGCTACCACGTTGTTTACGGTGCGCGTCTACGCGTGCAGAGCGGCGAACACGTCACCCACGGCCAGGTCCTGGCCGAATGGGATCCGTTCACCTTCTCCATCCTCACCGAAACCGCGGGCGACGTGAAATTTGACGACCTGCGTCCCGGCTTGACGATCGAAGAGCAGGTGGACGAAGTGACCGGCCTCTCGCAGGACGTCGTAACTCTTCCGCCGGGCGATGAAAAGCATCAGCCCGCCATCCTCGTCCGCGATTCTTCGGGCAAGGTCCGCAAGAAGTACCTCATGCCCTCCCGCGCCCACTTGATGGTAAAGGACGGCGACGAGGTCCAGGCCGGCGACGTGCTCGCGAAGATTCCTCGCGAAACCACCAAGACCAAGGACATCACGGGCGGACTCCCCCGCGTTGTCGAACTTTTCGAGACGCGCAAACCCAAGGACCCTGCCGTCATCAGCGAAATCGACGGCAACGTCCGCTATGGCGACATCGCCAAGGGCATGCGCAAGGTCTACGTCGAGAGCGAGGATGGCAAGACCTCCAAGGAGTATTCCATCCCGCGCGGCGTACACATCAACGTTCAGGAAGGCGACCACGTCAAGGCCGGCGAAGCCCTCATTGATGGCCCGCTCAACTTGCACGACTTGCTCGCTGTCCTTGGCGAAAAATTCACGCAGTCCTACCTGGTCAACGCCATTCAGGAGGTTTACCGCCTCCAGGGCGTCAACATCAACGACAAGCACATCGAGACGATTTCCCGTCAGATGATGCGCTGGGTCAAAGTCGAAGACGTCGGCGACACTTCGTTCCTCCTCGAGGAGCAGGTGGACAAGTTCCGCTTCCGCGAGGAAAACGATCAGGTCATCAAGGACGGTGGCCGCCCGGCAACGGGCCGTCCGCTGCTCCTCGGTATCACCAAGGCGTCGCTCTCGACCGACTCGTTCATTTCCGCCGCAAGCTTCCAGGAGACCACACGTGTCCTCACGGAAGCCGCCGTCGCGGGCAAGGTCGACTATCTCCGCGGCCTCAAGGAAAACGTCATCATGGGCCGCCTCATCCCCGCCGGGACGGGCCTCGAGCACTACCGCAGCATTCAGTTGCTGACGGAAATGCCCGCTCCCTCTCCCGTCGATGAGATTCCGGAAGCTGCCGAGCTCACCGCCGAGGAAGCGGCCGCGCTTGACTTCCTCCAGAAGGACACGGAAGCAGACGCCGCAGTAGAGGGCTAAAGCTTCTTCCCGGCCACTGATTCGAACCGGCCGAAAAGCCACATCCTGCGGCGCCCCGTCTCGATCGGGGCGCCGTTTTTTGTTTCCTCCTTTCGTACAGGTGCGATTCAGGAACTTCCCGTCACCGCGCTCATTGCTGAAACCCAGTTGACGTTCCTAAAATGGTTGTAGCTGCACAATGGACCAAGAGCCCCGGATTTTCGCGAGTCGCGCCCTTTACAATGGCTGAAGGAAACCAACGTCCATCCCGCCCCTCCCGCGGCTCGTCGCCGGGCGCAGAGGGCCGTCCCTCGGTTACTTCCCGCTTCGAACGCTTCGAAAAGCGTCAGAGCGAGCTGTGGCGGCTCACCTTCGTTGTACTTTTTTTCCTCGTCCTGGCCTATGCCTGGACGAACTGGGATGCCATCCGCTCCACCGCGCACCGGTACGAAGCCTTGCCGATCGGATTGATTGCCCTCGTTGCCCTTTTCGGTATCTACCTCTGGAAAAAGACCTCGGAGATTTCCGAACTGCGCGGCCTAATGCACGGCCTCGAACAACGCGATGCCGAGCCGCCAAGCGACAAGCAGCTCGACCAGCTCTTCGAGATCATTGCTCGCTCTCAGCAGGGCTATCGCGACCTGATTGACTCCTTCGATGACGTTCTGCTCGCTCTTACCCTCGACGGCCAGATTCGCGCCGTCAATCGCAGTTTTTCGGATCTCGTTGACACGCCTTTCCAGCAGATTATCGGCAGGCCGCTGACCGAGTTCGTCCAAGACGTGAACGGCGATGGCAGTGAACTCGTGAAACGCGCCATGCCGCGTTTCATGGAGCGCCGCCACTGGGAGGGCGTCATCCAGGTTCGCTTGAAGAGCCAATCTTCGGTGTTCTACTTCGATTGCGTCGCCCATGCCATGATGCACGCGGACAAGATTCATGGCATCACCGTCCTCGCGCGCGACGTGACCGCTCTCCGCAAGAACGAAGCTCGCTTCACCGAGCTCTTTGAATCGCTCCAGGAAGGCATCTACATCATCACGCCGGAAGGTTCCATCCTCGATGCAAATCCCGCACTTGTGCGCATGTTGGGCTACGATTCCAAGGATGACCTGCTGAAAAGAGAAGTGGCCGAGATTTTCGTGGACCAGGCCGAGCGAAAGATCTTAAAGGAGCAAATCGAGCATCAGTCTATGCTCAAGGGCCGCGAAATCACTCTCATCCGCAAGGACGGCACTTCCATCGTTTGCTTGAACACCGCCGCCGCCGTTCGCGATAACGCCGGCCATATTGTTCGTTATCAGGGCGCGGTTATGGACATCACCGAGCGGCGTGAGATGGAGCGCCGCCTCCACCAGCAGCAGGAATTTGCCCGCCGCCTGGTGGACAGCTTCCCGGATCTCATTCTGGTGCTGGATACCAGCGCCAACTACACGTTCGTCAGCCCGCGTTCGAAAGAGATTCTCGGCTACGAGCCCCAGGAAATCGCCGCCATGGATTTTGGGCATTGCGCTCATCCCGAAGACATGCCCGCCGTCCAAGCGCTGTTTGGCGACATCGTGGCTGGCCGCCAGACGTTCGCATCCCTGGAAGCTCGCATCCGCCACAAGCTCGGTGAATGGCGCCGGATTCGTTTCAATTTCAGTCCGCTCTGGGATGCCAATGGTGAGAACGAGGGTGTGGTTCTATCCGGCCGCGATGTTACCGACCTCAAGCGTCTGGAGGAACAGCTCATCCAGGCGGAAAAACTGGCCGCCATGGGACAGATGCTCGCCGGCGTCGCCCACGAGTTGAACAATCCCCTTACCGCCATCCTCGGCGTTACCGAGCTGCTCCGCGAACGCGAAGGGACCGATGACCCAACCAAGCGCCAGCTCGAACTCACCCATCGGCAAGCGCGCCGCGCCGCCCGCATCGTCCAGAATCTTCTCGAGTTCTCGCGCCCTGCGTCCCCGCACAAGAAATCGCTCGACGTGAACAGCCTCGTCGAGCGCACTCTGCAACTGCACGAGCATTCGCTCCGCCGCAATAACATCGAGGTGGAATTCCGTCCGGAGCCCGGCCTTCCCGCCGTCATCGGCGACGCCAATCAGCTCATTCAGGTCTTCCTGAATCTTGTCACCAATGCGGAACAAGCCATCCGCGAAGTCCGCGACTCCGGCCGTATCCAGGTGCGCCTCACTAGTAACGCCAACCGCGTCAGAGTTACCGTCCAAGATGACGGCGTCGGCATCCGGCCGGAAGCCCTTCCGCGCATCTTTGATCCGTTCTACACCACCAAGCGCCCCGGTGGAGGCACCGGCCTCGGTCTCAGTATCTGCATGTCCATCATTCGCGAGCATGGGGGAAACATCGAAGCGGAAACACTCCCCGCCGGAGGCACTGCTTTCACGGTCACTCTGCCCATCGCCATCGGACAGCCGCCTGAACTTCTTCCCGCTCCGGCGGACATCCCCCTCGAAGCCGTTCTCCCGGCCGCCGAACTTCTCAAGGACCGGACGGTCCTCGTTCTTGACGACGAAGAAAGCATCCGCACGCTTCTCGACGAAGGCTTATCTGCCCAGGGCCTGCAAGTGGATTGCGTCGCCACCATCGAGGAAGCCCTGACCCATCTCAAGCATGCTCCATACGACGTGCTCCTCTGCGATCTGCATCTTTCTTCGAGAGGATTCGCGGTGGACGGGCGCGACGCCGCCCGCCGCATCCTCGAAACTGCGGGAGCCCAAAAACCTGCGGTGATCTACATGACGGGGGATTTGGTCGAAAACGCCCAGGACGCCGCGCAGCGCGACCTGTCCGTCTGTTTGCAGAAACCCTTCCGCATTTCAGATGTGCTTGCTTTATTGCGAGATGTCCTTGCGGCGGCCCCTGCGGAAACACCCCACAGCTGAAAAGCCACTTAAGCGCTAATTCTTCTTTCCTGACGCTGCCGCCTTCGCTCCTGCCGATGCTGCATCCACCCCAAAATCCCAGACATACAGGTTCATCCCATCCGGCAGAATCTCCGCCAGAGCGTACTCACCCGGCGGCAAAGGTTGGCTCAGCGTAAACCGGAATACTGTCGGCGCAACTTCCCACCGTTCGATTGAGATCGTATCCCGCTTTGTGTCCATCTGCTGTCCGAAGAGGCTCCGGATCGATTCCAATTGCCGTTTATCCCCTTTGATGATCGCGCGCACGAGTTCCACTTCCGGCCCGGACTCTCCCGGCCGGCCGCTTTTTACGATTGGCATTGTGCGATCGGGATCCGGCGGCGCCTCGCGCAGGTAAAATTCCACTTGCGTAGCCGTCACGCGCGTCTTGGCCTTCGCTCCCGGAATTCGCACGTTCTGTTTGCTCGGCACGATGGGAATCGGCGAAAGTACCTGCTTCAAGAACTGTTTCTTGTCCGTTTTGACCTCGGATCCCACCTGATCGAGCGGCGTCACCGACTTCCCCTGAATCAGGAACATTCCCTCCCCAGGGGGCAGAAACACACCCGGGGCCACCTGAAGGCTCGCATCCACGTCCATCACCATTTCGATTCTCTGCGCCTGTTCCTGCGCATGGACCCGCTTCGCGAGTGCCTCCTCCTCGTCTTTCTCCGCCGCCTCGGCCCGGGCTGTGGCGTCCCAATCCACCATCGCCGCCGGGATCTCTTCCCAGTCGCCTCGTTCCGCGCTCAAATAGCGGACCCGCTCTCCATTTCGCGAGTAGCCGCGCACCAATTGGAAGTTCCCGTCCTTCAGCACGAGCTTTTTCCCGCGCGGCAATCCGGTGACACCTGCCGGAGCCCCCTTGTCACCGCTCTGCTTGCTGCCCGCAGGCGGCACCGGTCCGGCGGCGGACTGCCCGTAGACGGACACACCTGCCCAACCAAGAATGACAGTCCAAAACACCAGTACGACTATCCTTGAGGAACCCATTGGCCTTCCTTGTGGAGTGCGATGCATGCCAACCGGCTAGGTTTGCCTCTCCTGCGAGCATAACCCCGGCCTTCGCGCGTGGCAACCCGTGGCTTTGGAGTGTCCAAAAACAATAATGGCTCGCCGGCCGAGCCGGGGAGCCATTCAAATTCTTGTTGCCTTCTAGCTCTTTAGTGTGTGCACTTCGGAAAAAGGGTCACGAGAACCATCAAATCCGAGAGCGTAAACAGCCACTGATCCGCATTGATGCCGGCAGCTTCCGCGGCCCGCGCGATAAATCCCAGGTGGCGGCTCTTCGCAAAGTTGTGCACGTGCTCCACGCAAATCCCCGTCAGGTTCGCAACTTCCGAATCGGTGAAAATCTTTTGGCTCGACTTCACGGTGACCATGGCCCGGCTCCTCAACTTCATCTCCACTAGCTTTGATGCTGCAAGCATCGTACGCGCTGCATCTTTTCTCTAGCAATAGTCGTTCCGTTCTGGAGAGGAAAAACGGTCAGGCTAGTACTTTCCCTCTAAAACGGTACAAAACCGGCCTTTTCTTTGATTTTTCTGCACCCGAACCGGACGGTACGAGCGGATGGCAAAGCGTTCGAAGTGGTAAAAACTTTCTATTTTTGCAAAATTGCTACAACTTTTGGGAGCGTTGCGGCAATCTCCTTCATCTGTTTCGTGTGCCGCACCTCATACGAGGCGATCATCTGGAGCCATTCATACGCGTTTAACATTCCTAGAAACGCGTGCGGCATAAGGTATTTACTGAGATCGCGCTCCCTGGTTTCCCCGATGAACGCTAGGGTTCTTTCCCGAACTTCGCGCAGTTCCACCAGCATCTCTTCTTTTTCGCGGACCATCTGGGTGTCCAACGGGATCGGCGTCTTCCGCCGGATCAGGCGCGATTCGACCACCGCCATTGGCACGTGGAATCGCTTGTAGAATGGCACCGATTTCGGAGGTTTCTGCAGCATCCGATCCCGCATTGCGAAGAATGGCCCTTTCGATGGTCATCAAGTGGCCAACCAATTCGCCTGCCGACCATCGTCCTTCACCGGGTTGCACCTTCCATTGAGATGCAGAGACCGCGTCCGCGGCCCGCAAGAGTTCCCTCTGTGCGCGGTCCAGATTCGCGACAATGGTTTTCGGCGTTGGCATCGTCTCAAGTAAATAAGCAGAAAGGATGCTCAGACCGTCGCCCCGCCCGCCTGCTCGAAGGCATGTGCCAGCTGCAGCACCCGCGCCTCGCCAAACGCCGGTCCAAAAATCTGCAGCCCGACGGGCAGCTTCCCGTCGATCTTTCCGCAGGGCACGGAGATCCCTGGAACCCCCGCCAGGGATCCCGTAACTGTATAAATATCAGCAAGATACATCTGCAGAGGGTCGTTTGTCCGCTCCCCCAATTTGAAGGCCGGGACAGGCGATGTAGGCGTCAAAATCGCGTCCACCTTTGTGAACGCATCGCGAAAATCCTGTGCGATTAGCGCGCGAACTTTCTGCCCCTTCAGGTAGTAGGCGTCGTAATAGCCCGCCGAAAGCACGTACGTGCCGAGCACAATCCGCCGTTTCACCTCCGCGCCAAACCCCGCGCCGCGCGTCTTCCGGTACATCGCCAACAGGGAATCGTCCTCCACGCGCAATCCATAGCGCACTCCGTCATACCGCGCCAGGTTCGAGCTCGCCTCCGCCGTGGCGATAATGTAATACGCCGCGATCGCGTAGTCGGTGTGGGGCATTCGAATCTCGATCAGCTCGCATCCAAGCTTCTTGTAAACTTCGATGCCCGCTTCGATCTTCTTTCGAACGCCGGCATCCATTCCTTCTGCGAAATAGTCTTTCGGAATGCCCAGCCGTAGGCCTCTCACGGGCTTTGCAATTTCGTCCGGGTAATTCGGCACCGGCGCGGTCGTCGAAGTCGAATCGTGCGGGTCCCGCCCCGCGATCACCTGCAGGATGCCCGCTACATCCCTCACGCTGTTCGCAAACGGCCCAATTCGATCGAGCGAGGACGCGAAGGCTATCAATCCGTACCTCGAAACGCGGCCATAGCTCCCCATCATCGCGGGAATCCCGCAAAACGAACCCGGCTGCCGGATCGAACCTCCGGTATCGGTCCCCAGCGCCGCCACCGCCAGCCCTGCCGCCACCGCTGCCGCCGACCCGCCGCTCGACCCTCCGGGAACCCGGTCCGTCGCCGCCGGATTCTTCACCGGCCCATACGCGGAATTCTCATTCGAACTGCCCATCGCAAATTCATCGCAGTTTGTCTTGCCGAGGATCACCGCTCCCGCCGCTTCCAGCCGTTCCACGGCCGTCGCATCATACGGCGGTACGTAATTCTGCAAGATCTTCGAGCCGCACGTCGTCTTCGTGCCGCGTGTGCTGATTACGTCCTTGATCGCCACCGGCACTCCTGCCAGCGGCGGCAGCGCCTTTCCTTCCGCCACCAGCGCGTCGATGCGGTCCGCTTGTCTCCGCGCACGCTCCGGCGAGAGCGCCAGGTACGCGTTCAGCTCCGGATTCCTCCCTTCAATCCGCTTGTAATAATCCGCCGCCAGCTCCCGCGCCGAAATCTTCTTCGCCGCCAGCGCCTGTCGAACCCCGTCAATCGTCCAATTCGTCGTCATCTCTTTCTATTGTGGGACAGGCATTCCTGCCTGCCCGCCTTCTTCGAAAATCAGCAAAGAGGACAGACAGGAACGTCTGTCCTACGCTCGCTCGATCACCTTCGGCACTCGAAAATACGGCGGCTCCGGGTCGGGCGCTTGCCTCAAAACGTCCTCCGCCACCGCGCTCGGCACCACCAAATCCTCCCGCAGCGTGGCATCCGCCGTCTGGTCATCCGTCAACACCTGCGCCATCGGCTCGACCTTCGCCGTGTCCAGCTCGTTCAGCTTCCCGATGTATTCCAGAATTTCGTCGATCTGCGCGCGGTACGTTTCCAGCTCTTTCTCGCTCAAGTCGAGATACGCCAACTCCGCCACCCGCAACACATCTTCCCGGCTGATTTTCAATTGGAAGCTCCGTTGCTACTATCTGATTGCGTAGTCATGAATTCTAGCACAGCGAGTTTTGGCTTTTGCCTCCAGAACACCCGTGAATTGGCCGTGAAAAAGGAATGGCACATGCATAATTCATTCAGATTCAACCTCTTGGCTTGTACTGTCGTCCTGACTTCCCTAGTGTTTCTGGAGCCGGGCGCGTCGCAGAGCGCCCGCTCCAACCAGTTGCCCATGTGGAAGGAGGCACGCAAGCCTGCGGCAAAGGGCACGCGCATCACCACTCCGGCAGGCATCAAGAAATTGCTGCGGGCCGACCCAGACAACTGTTTGGACGAAGCGACTGAAAGCGAGCGGACTCAGTTTGATGTCTACAAGGTCTACCTCGGTCGACGCTTTGGCGTAGGGATCGCGGTTTGGGGCAGAGGTTCATGCTTTTGCAGCCCCACTGGCAATTGCGAGTTTTGGCTTGCACGGAAAGAAAGCGGAAAATACCGCATTTTGCTTGCGGCCCACATGGTTAACGAATTCGGCTTCCTCAAGGCTTTGACTGACGGAGCGCGAAATCTTGTCACATGGGAACATGGCAGTGCATTCCTAGCCGTGGCTCATCTTTATGTGTTTAACGGCCAGCAATACGAAACCACTTGTGGGTGGCAGGAGGAGTACTCCGGTCACGAGCTCCCTGGGGGCGGATGGGTTTCGAATCCTAAGCCGAAGATTGATTCCAACACTTGTGTCTCAAACGTGGTGACTCATTGAATTCTCGCGTGATTCCCATTCCTTCACCGGCGCAAACCTCGCCGGTCCAAACTTCGCCTTGCACTTTCCAACGCTGGCAATTACCCTGAGCAAATTCCAGGAGGAATTTCCAATGGAACGCCTCACACCTTCTAACTTCGAGCCCGCCCCCGACGACCTAACCCGGCGCGAATTCCTGAGCGCCATGCTGACCACCTCGGTCTTGGCTGGCGTCGCTGGCGCTGAACTCTGGGCCGCTGGCGCCGAAAACGGCATTCCCTATCGCAGGCTTGGCCGCAGCGGCGAACGCGTCTCCGTGATTGGCTTGGGCGGCTGGCATCTCGGTATTCAGTCCGACGAACAGGAAACCGTCCGCATCATCCGCACCGCGCTCGATAGCGGCATCAACTTCCTCGACAACTGCTGGGACTACAACGACGGGGCCAGCGAAATCCGCATGGGCAAGGCGCTGCGCGACGGCTACCGCCAGAAGGCTTTCCTCATGACCAAAATCGACGGCCAAACCAAAAAAGCCGCCGCCGTGCAACTCGACGAATCTCTCCGCCGCCTCCAGACCGACCACATCGATCTTCTCCAATTCCACGAAGTCATTCGCATGACCGACCCCGAGCGCATCTTCGCCCCCGCCGGTGGAATGGAAGCCGTTCTCGAAGCGAAAAAAGCCGGCAAAGTCCGTTTCATCGGCTTCACCGGCCACAAGAATCCCGCGATGCACCTGCACATGCTCGAAACCGCTTCCACACATCAATTTCATTTCGACGCCGTCCAGATGCCCCTCAACGCCATGGACGCCCATTATGAAAGTTTCGAGAAGAAGGTGCTGCCGGTGCTCGTGAAAAACGAAATTGGCGTTCTCGGCATGAAGCCCATGGGCGCCGGACTCTTGCTCAAGAGCAATACGGTTTCCGCAGTCGAGTGCCTTCGTTACGCCATGAGCTTGCCCACCAGCGTGGTCATCACTGGTTGCGAATCCCTCACCAACGTGCAGCAGGCTCTCGATGTCGCGCGAAACTTCAAGCCGCTGACCACCGCCGAGTCCGCCGCCCTTCTCGCCAGGACAGAGCAAGCCGCTCGCGAAGGTCAGTTTGAAGGCTACAAGACCACCAACAACTTCGACGGCACCATCCACAATCCCCAGTGGCTCGGCTAGCCGGATGGAATGAGTGTTGTGTGCTGCAGAATTGTCCAGCTAGGAATCCTATCCTTACGCGGAAACGGATACAGTCTTGCGCGGATACTTCTTCGCGATGTAGTTGTCCACGAGCGCCTGAAATGCCACGGCCAGCTCGTCGTACGTCCCTTCCAACGTGACGTCTTTCTGCCCATCAATATACACAGGGCAGCGCGGCGCTTCGCCCGTGCCCGGCAGGCTGATCCCAATATTCGCGGCCTTCGATTCGCCCGGGCCGTTCACGATGCAGCCCATCACCGCCAGCGTCATCTCTTCCACGCCTTCATACTGCGTCTTCCAGATGGGCATCATGTCCCGGATGTAACCTTGGACGCTTTCCGCCAATTCCTGAAACGTCGTGCTCGTGGTTCGGCCGCAGCCGGGGCACGCCGTCACGCTGGGCGCAAACGAACGCAGCCCCAGCGCCTGAAGCAATTCGCATGCGGCGTAAACTTCCTCGCGCCGGTCGCCGCCCGGTTTAGGCGTAAGCGAAATTCGAATCGTGTCCCCGATTCCTTCATAGAGCAAAATCCCGAGCGACGCCGCCGACCAAATTTGCCCCTTCATCCCCATCCCGGCCTCGGTGAGGCCCAGGTGCAGCGGCTGTTCGGTCTTCGTCGACAAATCCCTGTACACCGTAATCAGATCCCGCGGCCGCGAAGTTTTGCACGAAATAATAATTTGGTCGTGTCTCAAGCCGGATTCCAGCGCCAGTTCTGTCGACTCCAGCGCGGAAATCACCATGCAATCGTTGATGATTTCTTCAGACTCCTTCCCCAGATTCTTGTCCGTGTTCTCCTGCATCTTGCGCATCACCAGCTCTTGATTCAGTGAGCCGCCATTCACGCCAATTCGAACGGGCTTGCCATTGTCGCGCGCAATCTTGCAAATCGTTGAAAACTGCTCATCCCGCCGCTGCCCCGCGCCCACATTCCCGGGGTTGATCCGGTATTTGTCCAGCGCCTTCGCGCATTCCGGATATTTCGTCAGCAGCACGTGCCCGTTGTAATGAAAGTCCCCGATGATCGGCGCGATGCAACCCGCGTCCAGCATCCGCTTTTTGATTTCTGGCACCGCCGCCGCCGCTTCCGGCACGTTGACCGTCCACCGCACGATCTCCGAACCCGCCTCCGCCAGCTCCAGCGTCTGCTTCAACGTCGTCTCAATGTCCGCCGTGTCCGTGTTCGTCATGGACTGCACGACGATGGGCGCGCCGCCGCCCACGCGCACGTGTCCCACCTTCACCCCATACGTCTTGCGGCGCGGATGCCGGCTTGCCGTCGCGTCAAACCCTTCAATCTGTGTAAACATTCCCCTCAATTCTAGCGTGTTTCGGCCCTTCCGCGAAATCGTGTGTGTACACCCATAGCGGCTCAGCATGAACGAATCGCCGTTGTGGCCTGCGAACGACTGCGGAACTTCTTAGTTACGCCGAAGCCGTGGAGACGGCGCCCTTGCAGAACGCGAGCAAGTCGGCGTTAATGGTGTCGGCCTCAGTCGTGGGCATGCCGTGCGGAAAGCCCTTGTAGGTTTTCAATGTGCTATTCCTCAGCAACTTTGCCGACAGTGGTGCAGAATCGGCATAAGGCACGATCTGGTCGTCATCGCCATGCATCACCAGGACCGGCACAGTGATCTTCTTCAGGTCCTCGGTGAAGTCCGTCTGAGAGAAGGCGACGATGCCGTCATAATGCGCCTTTGCGCCTCCCATCATGCCTTGGCGCCACCAATTCCAGATCACCGCCTGAGACGGTTTCGCACCAGGTCGGTTGTAACCATAGAACGGTCCAGCTGGCAAATCGTAATAGAACTGGGCTCGGCTTGCAGCCAGCTGCGCCTGCAACCCGTCAAACACCTCTTTAGGCAGCCCGCCCGGATTGGCCGCCGTCTTTACCATCAGCGGCGGCACCGCGCTAATGATCGCCGCTTTTGCCACCCGGCTTTCGCCGTGGCGCGCTAGGTAGTGGACCACTTCGCCGCCGCCGGTCGAGTGGCCGACATGCACCGCTTCCTTGAGGTCGAGATGTGCGGTCAGCGCCGCCAGGTCGTCGGCGTAATGATCCATGTCATGGCCGCCACCGGTCTGGGAGGAACGGCCATGGCCGCGCCGGTCGTGGGCTATGACGCGATAGCCGTGCTTGAGGAAGAACAGCATCTGCGTGTCCCAATCATCGGCCGACAGCGGCCAGCCGTGCGAGAAAACAATCGGCTGGCCTGTTCCCCAGTCCTTGTAGTAGATCTGCGTGCCGTCTTTCGTCGTGATCGTGCTCATAAAATACTCTCCTTACTTATCTTTTCTCTCAAGCTGTTCGCACAGCTTCACTGCGAAACTTGATTGCCGCGCCAGTCCCCAGCACGACGAAGAGCGCCATACACACGAGCTGCGCAACCAAAAAAGGCGGCTCGGACCCCGTCGGCGCCATCGCTTTCAGCGCCGGCACCTTCATGAAAAGCTGCGCGATCAATACGAACCCATTCAGATACAGCGCAATCACGGCGCTGACCGCGTAACCACGGCGCCAGCCCCCGGCGAGTTGCCGTACGTAGCGCGCAAAAATGGCTATCGGCAGCACTACCAGCGACACAATGCCGACCCCATGCGACGGCAAGAACTTGTGGAACGGGAAAGGAAGCCAGTCACGCTCGTTAGCACCGTGGTCACCAGAAACAGCTCGGTCCAGCCATCCAGCCGTTTGCCTCCGAGGAGCCCGAACACCACCACAAATCCCGACAAGATCCCGATCAAACTCAACAGCACGTGCACGAACGTGAAGGTCGTCATTCCCAAGATCATGGTGTTCCCCCTCCCGTCGGAAAAATTTAGATGATCCTGCCGAACGAGAAGATACTACTCACCGCTACCAGACGCAATTTTCGATTGCACCCTTCATGGAGCTTCCGGCTCGACGATTCCTGGTGTGAAGGTCCCGAGCCGCAAGTATATAATTGCGCGCGGAGTTCACACGATGAGAAGACTCAATCTCCTTTTCACAGCAGTGTTGCTCCTGGCCGGCTTGTGCACGAGTGTCGTGTGCGCGCAAACAACGCGCTGGCCGGAGCAAAAGGCCAACGCCTGGTACGCGCAACAGCCGTGGCTCGTGGGAAGCAATTACGTTCCCAAATCGGCCATCAACCAGTTGGAGATGTGGCAGGAGGCCACCTTCAATCCCGAAGAGATTGAGAAGGAATTCACCTGGGCCGAAGCGATGGGCATGAACACCATGCGCGTCTTTCTGCACGACCTGCTCTGGCAGCAGGACGCCGCCGGTTTTCAGAAACGCATCGACCGCTTTTTGGCGATTGCTTCGCGTCATCACATCCGTCCGATGTTCGTTCTTTTCGATTCCTGCTGGGACCCGTTACCCCATCTGGGCCCGCAGCATCCGCCAATCCCCGGAGTTCACAATTCCGGCTGGGTGCAAAGTCCCGGCGCGAAGGCGCTCGGCGACCCAAATGAATATCCGCGGCTGAAGGCCTATGTATACGGCGTGGTCGCAGCCTTCGCCAAGGACGAGCGCATCCTTGCTTGGGACGTCTGGAACGAGCCCGGCTCCGATAACCTCGGCAGCTATCCGAAACAGGAACTGAAAGACAAGCCCGCCCGCGTGACGGCTCTATTGCCGCAAGTGTTCGCCTGGGCGCGAGCGGCCAGTCCCATGCAGCCCCTCACCAGCGGAGTATGGGCCGTTGACACTTCTCCGGACGGAGCAAACCTCGGCGAACTCCAGCAGATTCAGCTCCGCGAATCCGACATCATCACGTTTCACAATTACAGTTGGCCGGAATACTTCAAGAGCCGGGTGGCGTGGCTCAAGAAATACAACCGTCCCCTGATTTGCACCGAATACATGGGGCGATCCGTAGGCAGCACGTTTGACACTGTGTTGCCGATCGCCAGGCAGGAGCGCGTCGGGGCCATCAATTGGGGATTCGTCGCCGGCAAAACGCAAACCTATTTACCGTGGGACTCCTGGGAGCATCCCTACGTTCTCAGCCAGCCATCAGTGTGGTTTCACGAGGTGCTCCGCCCCGACGGAACACCCTATCGCCAAGCAGAAGTGGATTTGATCCGCCAACTCACGGGAAAGCAATAGGGATTCCAGCCCGCCTTGGGTGCTAAGCCGAGCAATTCGACGTTGCGTTCGGAATTCTAAGAAGGTGCCAGCGATAACAGCGGAAAGTGAGCCCGTGCCTAAACCTAGTCTGACCATGGAAGCCTATCGAAAAACGGCTGGAGCGCTTCCGATACCTTCGGAGAAACAGATCGGTGGGTTCGTGGATTTTGTTTCCTCTGCCCACAGCTGGTACAAACATCTTCCGCTCGTGCCCCCCGGCGTCCCGTTTCATTTCTTTCTGAACCCCTACGTAGCGTGCGACATGAATCTGCTGCCCTCCGGAGAAATTAAGTATCGAAAGCGCCGAAAACGGGGCTTTCACTATTCCGAATGGCCCACAGACGAGTATCTGAACGCGTGCGGCCACCTCGACTACCGCTGCTTTGGGTATACAGCTCCGATTGTCATGCCCATCAAAGGAGCGCTCACCGAGGAGAACATCTCGGCCCAGCTCCAGGGAGAAGCTGCAAAAGAGAAGCGCAGTTTTCAAGTGCCCGAGGAGATCCTTCGCGCTGGCACAGTAAACTTAACCGGAATTATCCATGAGAGAGCATCTTATCCGTTTGCCTGGCTCTTGGCTGAGAGCTGGGGCGGCTTTGCGAAATCCGATTGGCCTTCGGAGACGGGAGGGAGAGTCACCTTCATCAGCATTCTCGAAGCCGCGCATCGCTCGGAGCAAGTTCATGATGAACGTGCAGAGTTCGCGCATCGTGAAATGGAGGCTCTGATCGACCCGGAGCGCCAACGTCTGAAG
>JBARRT010000110.1:0-3249 GCA_049644365.1 Candidatus Acidiferrum sp.
AGAAAAGGTCGCGCTGCTGGGCATGCTGGAGAGCTACCCCCACAGGGATTACCTCAGATTTCGCCAGCGTCTACGGCTGCTGACGCGTCTTGCCAAACTTCACGTGACCACGTTGCTTAAACTGCCGCCGAGCGAGGCGCTCTCTTACATTCTTCACCCTGCCGAACGGCTGGTCTACATTTCCCGAGATGGTGGCGGAACTGCGCGCAATCAACCCCCGGTCAGTGTCTCGTACAACACGGCGATGCAACGCATGCGCGATAGTGGCTACCGTGCATTGAAAAACTATCAGCCACGCTACTACTGTGGCAAAATAAAGTTTGTCAGGGCTGCGATCAGCTTGAGATTCCCGGACAATCCGGTATCAATTTGGGGAAATCTGGCGGAGGAATTTGAGGTAGAGACTGTGCCGGGCGACCACACGGGAATCATCACAAATCACTTTGAGATTCTTGCCGCTGTGCTTTCTCGCTTTATCCAGGAAGGATTCAATCAGAAATGAACCGGAGATTACGTGGCTTAAATAGCCTTTGGATCTTCGCTCCACAAACTCCTAGCCAGGCTAGGGCGAATTTGTTTGTCTCATAAGGGAGTTCGCAGCACAGAGATTCCGAGGCAATGAATCGATGAACGGAGCGGAAAGCCTGATTCGAACGCTGATTGCCGGAGGAATCGACACCTGCTTCACAAACCCCGGCACTTCGGAAATGCACATCGTCGCGGCGCTTGACCAGCGGCCGGAAGTGCGTTGCGTTCTCGGTCTTTTCGAAGGTGTTGTTACCGCGGCTGCCGACGGGTACGCGCGCATGGCTGGGAAACCCGCCTGCGCGCTGCTTCATCTTGGCCCAGGTCTTGGCAATGGCCTCGCTAACCTGCACAACGCCAGCCGGGCGCATGTTCCTATCCTCAATATTGTTGGGCAGCATGCAACCTACCATTTGCGTCATAATACGCCCCTAACAGCCGACATCGAAGCGATCGCTCGACCGTATTCCAAATGGATACGCACGTCGTGCTCCGCACCTGAATTAGGCCAAGATGCGGCGGATGCGATCATTGCTGCTCGAACGGCGCCGGGTCAGATCGCCACTCTAATCGTTCCCGCCAATGCCGCGTGGAGCGAAGGTGGCAGCATCCCGGCAATTCCCGCTCTACCCAGTCCACCCATTCCTGCTCCGGAAACCGTTGAGCACGCTGCAGCCATGCTCCGGTCGGGAGTGCGAACCGGCTTACTTCTTGCGGACGGCGCACTTTATGGCAAAGGACTGGCAAAGGCCGGCAGAATCGCCGCAGCGACAAACGCCAAACTGCTTGTCCCCTATCCTTTGACGCGCCTTGAGCGTGGTGCCAGTTTTCCGCTTGTGGAACGCATACCTTACGTGCTTGAGCAAGCAGTTGAGTTGCTGATGGAATTTCGTCAGCTAATCTTAGTGGGTTCGGCAGCGCCGATTGCGTACTTCGCCTTTCCCGGTAAGAGTAGTGTACCGACGTCACCAGGATGTGAGATCCATACTCTCGCCACTCCAGCGGAAGATGGCCCCGGCGCACTGGACGCACTCGCTGCAGCTCTGTCGCTGGGCGGATCACAGATGATCGTCGAAAGAGCGGAACGGCCACGGGTTCCGAGTGGAGAAATCACCTTATCCGGACTGGCGGAGTCCGTTGGGGCATTGCTGCCCGAAAATGCCATCGTCGTTGACGAGTCCATGACCTCAGGGCGAAGCATGATGACGACTACAAGAGGAGCCCCTCCGCACGACTGGCTGGCGAACACTGGAGGCTCTATTGGGATCGCTCTGCCACTAGCCGTCGGGGCCGCAGTCGCATGCCCTACGCGCCGTGTGTTGTGCCTCTCTGCTGATGGTAGCGGCATGTATACCTTGCAAGCGCTGTGGACCATGGCGCGCGAGAGCCTGAAGGTTACGACCGTGATATTTGCCAATCACGCGTATGCTGTGCTCAAGCGCGAATTCTCCTATCTCGGTGTCGGGGATCCCGGGCCCCGTGCCCTGAGCATGTTTGAGATTGGCCGACCCAAACTCGACTGGGTGCACCTGGCGAAAGGAATGGGCGTACCTGCCACTTCCGTTTCGTCGCTGGAGGCTTTTGCAAAGGCATTGCGGGAAGGATTCGAAAGTGAAGGACCGATGCTGATTGAGGTGGGCTTGTAACCTGGACGTGGCAGGGGACTCAGCTCGTCGGAGACCTATCCGCCGCCATCTTGGCGAGCTCATCCTTCATTACTTTTCCAGTTGGGGTCAGCGGCATGGCAGGAACGAAAACAAACTGCGACGGTTGCTTGTACGGTGCAAGATGTTTTTGGGCATGTGCCGCCAGGTCAGTGACCGCCAGCGAAGAATCCGGCGACCGCTGAACAAATGCAACGACTTCCTCATTCCCATCTCCTGCGAGGGTTCGACCGATCACGGCGGAACGGACGACTCCGGGACATGCATTGAGCACAGCCTCGACCTCGGCAGGATAGACGTTGAACCCGAAACGGACGATCAACTCCTTGGTGCGCCCCACAATAAAGAGATTCCCTTCTTCCAGCCGCGCGAGGTCACGTGTATTAAACCATCCATCTACATCAATCGCCGCGGCTGTCTCCTCCGGGGCTCGATAGTACCCTTTCATGACGTTGGGGCCCCGCACATGCAGTTCACCCACTTCTCCTTCGGGCATCGGCCTACCATCCGTTCCCAGCAGGCGGACTTGAACGCCCGAAAGCACGCGGCCCACAGAGGTGTCTCGGCGAGGCGCCTCGACCTGAGCCTGAGCAATTGTTGGCGAGCACTCCGTCACACCGTAACCGTTGTGGAGCGCGAGTGCGAATAATTTTTCCACTTCGGATTTGAGGAAGGCATGAAGCGGAGCCCCGGAAGAAGAAATGATCCGAAGCGAAGGAGCCTTGACAGACTGCAGACATTTCAACTTGGCGTACTCAACGAGTAGTGCAAACATAGCCGGGGCGCCCAACATTATCGTTAACCGGTCCCTCTCGAGTGTCGCCAGTGCCGCGACGGGGTCAAAGCGTGGGGACAAATAAAGTGTCGCTCCGCTCAGTAAGGAACCCAAAAGTACGACGGAAAGGCCCACTGCGTGAGACATTGGCAGAACGCCATAGAGTCGATCCTCAGGAGTCAGTGAACGAATCCTCGCGGAAATAGCCGCGATGAACAGCACGTTTGTGTGCGTCAGCATGACGCCCTTGGGGAGGCCCGTCGTGCCTGACGTATAGATCAAGGC
>JBARRT010000111.1:0-43771 GCA_049644365.1 Candidatus Acidiferrum sp.
AGCAGAGATAGCGTTGTGAGCAAGAGCGGATGGCCGGAGAGATGCGATTGCCGGGAATACACAATCCCCACGGACCAGGAAAGCGCGCCAACCAGGATGGCGAGCGAGCCAAGGAATACACCGGGGCCCGCAGTGAGAGCACTTCTCCCCATGAGGAGGCCCACGCCGCCGAATCCCAGAACGAGGCCGGCCAGCAGCGTTGCATTGGAGCGCCAGCGTTTGGCAACGATGGCAAAAAGCAAAAATACCCAGAGAGGCTCGCTGGCGATGAGGAGAGAGGCGAGGCCCGAAGGCACCTTCTGCTCCGCCCAGTGCAGGGAGCCGTGGCCGCTGAGAAAGAAGAAAGCGCCGATGATGAAGCTGGCGCGGACTTGCGCCCAGGTGGGCCGCAGGCGCTTGGCAAGGCACCACGCCAGAAGAATCAGGCCGGCGATGAGGTGCCGGATTCCCGCGGTGTAGAGCGGGGGGATGGTTTCCACGGCATAGCGGATGGCGAGATACGTGGAGCCCCAGATGAGGTAGATCGAAAAAAAGGAAAAGAGGACCACGGCGCGATTCAGGCGGGGGCGCGCCAGGGCCGGGCTGCTTGTAAGTTCCGCTACGGCGGTTGCTGATTTCGCAGACACAGGATCATCCCTGAACTGCGGTGCAAGTTACCGTAACGGCTGGCGCGACCGGATTGTCGTAACGGATTATCACTGCTATACTCATTACCAGACTCTAGCTGATTTCGTGTATCGAGTCAATTTACTTTAGCTCATTACAGCAATGAGACGACGCGACATTTTTCAGGCCAAAGGGTTCGGGACCGCAGCGCCCTGGATCGACCTGGCCAACAGTGAAGAATGGGATGGCTTCGGGAAACGCACGGAACATCTTGCAACCCCCCTGTGGCTGGCTGCGTTTCTCAAACATTGGAAGCTGTATCCCGTGCCGCCGAGCGCTGTTCCCCGCCGCGAATTGGCTGAATTGCGCAGCCTGCTCCGCCGGGTCGCCGAAAAACTGGCTGCCGGACATTCGCCGGGTTCCGCAGAACTATCCAAATTGAACCAAGCGTTGAAAGTACCGGCTCGGCAGAAACTCGTCCAGAACCAAATTGGGTTCCGCACGGAACTCGTACCGGTGAAGAGCGACTGGAGCTGGGTGATCGCACGGATTGCCGCCTCGCTGGGAGAAATGCTGGCGAAGGGGGATTTGCAGCGCATCAAGATTTGCGCGAATTCGGACTGTCGATGGATTTTTCATGATCCTACGAAAGCGAGAATCAAGCGCTGGTGTAACGACCGCACCTGTGGCAACCGCGCACGGGTTCGACGTGCGCGAGCAGCACAGCGGCGAAACGCGTGACGAGAAAAAGGTCTCAGATCATCAAGCGCGCAGACGAATCCTCTTGAATTTTAGGAATTCTTTGTGCGGACCAGCGATAAAAACTCGTCGCGGGTCTGCTTATTGTGGCGGAAACCGCCAAGCATGGCGCTGGTCACAGCCGAACCGTGTTGCTTTTCAACGCCGCGCATTTGCATGCACAAGTGGCGCGCCTCGATGATGACGCCGACACCTTCGGGGCTGATTTTGTCTTGAATGGCCTCCGCGATCTGGCTGGTCATGCGCTCTTGAATCTGCAAACGGCGCGCAAACATGTTCACCAGGCGGGCGATCTTGCTGAGCCCGAGCACGCGCTTGTTCGGCAAATAAGCGACATGGGCCTTGCCGAAGAACGGAAGCAGGTGGTGCTCGCAGAGGCTGAAGAACTCGATATCTTTCACGATGACCATCTCGTCGTAGGCGACGGTGAAGGTGGCGCCGTTGAGAAGGTGGTCAATGTTCTGATGATAGCCGCTGGTGAGAAATTTGAAGGCCTTTTCGAAGCGTTCCGGGGTCTTGCGCAGTCCCTCGCGATTCGGGTCTTCGCCGACCAGCTTGATGATTTCGCGCACATGGCAGGCGATCCTCCGCGCGTCAATCTCCTTGCTGTCATTGAGCAGGATTTCTTCGGTGGGTTTGGTCACGGCCGATTCCCTTCTGGATTGTCCCCTGGGTACTCGAAACTGTTCTTCCCGGTCTCTTCGACTCGAATGCGTTCGAGCTTGGCCTCGGGGAAGGATTTTAGGCGTCGAAAGATCTCGATACACACATTCTCGGTGGTAGGCACACGATCGCGAAACGCCGGGACATCCTCGTTGAGCGACTTGTGATCGAAGTCTTCGAGCACCTGGCGCGCGACGAAGGCGTCGAGGTCGGCGAGATTCGCGATCATACCCGTGGCTGGGTCCACCTCTCCTGACAGGCTCACCTCCACGACATAGTTGTGGCCGTGGCCGTAGGGATTGCTACATTTCCCAAAGACAAGGATATTCTCCTCTTCACTTAGATGCGCTGTATGCAGCCGGTGTGATGCCGAAAAACGGTATCGGCGGCCGAGTTCGACCTTGAGCGCGCTGCTCATTGCTTCCCAGCCGCAGCCGCACCGTTGCGATAACAATCGGCGAAAAGGTCCGGCGATTCGTACAGGCGCACGTGGTGCAATCTGCCGCGCGTGATCTTGGGATCGAGCAGTCGCCAGAGAACCTGCGCGATGTTCTCGCAGGTGGGGATCTGGTCGGAGAGCTCAGGGACTTCGTAGTTCAAATGGCGGTGGTCCATGCGCTGCATCACTTCGCGCTCCAGAATCTCCTTTAATTCTTTCAGGTCGAGGACCATGCCTGTCACCGGGTCCGGCTCGCCAGCAACGGTTACTTCCAGCGTGTAGTTGTGGCCGTGGCCATGGGGATTGTTGCACTTCCCAAAGATGCGGCGATTCTCCTCCGCCGAAAGATTCGGGTTGTGGTAGAGGTGCGAAGCGGAAAACTCGATTTTTCGTGTGATCAGAACCATTGCGCCTTAGCCGCTCTGGAGTAGCCAGAACTCCGTCTATTTTAGCCTAGTCGCGGCTTGCACGGGGTATTCGCGGCCTTTCCATTCGACGGTACCCTGAGCGTGTCGCCGGTAGGAGGCCCAGAGCACGCCTGCATACAACCCTACTGCGGGTACATAGTAGAGGATGAGAGAGAAGGGGAATTGGTTACGGGTCAACTCGGATCCATAGTTGATCTGGCGAAAAATGAGGAGCCATACGCCGGCAAACAGGGCGAAAGGAAACTTGATCCCCAGGAGCAGAACTAAAAGCACTATCCAAGGGAACGTGGACTCCATCTCGCGGAAAACAGCTTTGGGCGTCCCGCCTATCAGCATGTAGAGATTTTTCGTCCAGCCTTCGCGCATCGAAGCGAAAGAGCGGTACATGCGCACGCGAACAATACCCTTGCCGGAATGGAACGCGAGGCGGTAGCCCGCCGATTTGATGCGGCGCGCCAGGGCTACGTCTTCCAGGACTTCCGCGGCTACGCTGGCGTGGCCGCCGACGGCATCGTAGGCGTCGCGCCGAATCATCAGGAATTGGCCGTTGGCGGCGGCGTCTGGAGTTGCAGGATCATTCACCGCGTCATGGCTAAATTTTCTGGCCAGCCGGCAATAAATGAAAGGAATCAAGGCTTTCTCGTACCACTTTTCCAGGATTTGCTCCGGCGAGAAAGAGACGAGAGCGGCATTGGTTTCTTGAGCGGCCTGCAAAGCCTTCGCGGCGGCGCCCGGTTCGTGCTCGGCGTCAGCATCGGTGAACAGCAGCCAGGGATTCGTCGCCTCGATGGCGCCAAGAGCAACCGCGTGGTTTTTACCGACCCAGCCTTCAGGAACGCCTTGCGTTTCCAGAAGGCGAAGGTTTGGGACAGTGGCCATGAGCCCGCGAACAATTTCGCCAGTTTTGTCGGTCGATTGGTCGTTCACGACAAGAATCTGGCTGATCTCGGGCTGGCTAGCTAGTGAGCCGATGCACGCCGCGATGGATGCTTCTTCATTGCGCGCGGGAACGATGGCGCTGATGAGGGCAGCACGGATGGTGGCGGCATTGTCCTGTGCGTTGGGCATGTCCTGGTCTCAAGCGGGGGTTTGTTTCCGATCTGGAGCGGATGGGCTAGTATAGCATTTGATGGGAATCGGCCGAAAAATCGTGACGTGGGGCGCTGTCCTGGCCGCAGTGGGAGTTTTGGTGCTTTTTGCCATGCCGAGCTACCGGCAGGGCGAAGACTCGATTGCCGGAAGGGCCGCGAAGGACTTCCCGTTGGAGGTTTCCGGGAAGCCGGGGCATCTTTCGGACTACAAAGGCAAGATTGTCGTGCTGAATTTTTGGGCCACCTGGTGCCCGCCCTGCGTGGAAGAGACCCCCGGGCTGAATCGGCTACAGAAACACATCGCCCCGCGCAACGGCGTGATCCTGGGCGTCGCCGCCGACGAAGATTCCGGTGCTTACGAGAGATTTCTGCGCGACCAGGGCGTGAACTTTGCTACGTACCGCGACCCGGCTACCAAGGACAACCACTCACCGATCGCTCAAACCTACGGCACTTCGATGTATCCCGAAACGTACATTATCGATCACAACGGAAAGATCGCGCGCAAATTCATCGGCTTTCAGCAGTGGGATTCGCCGGAAATGCTCGCGTACTTCGATGCCATTCTCGGGCAGACCGAAAAAAAATGAGCCCTCTTCATTGACACACAGGTTTCGCTTCGTTGACAGCCTGGTACGCCGGACCTATACTCCGCGCGCTGCCGACCCGTCCTAATCTCTGTTGATTGGAGGACACCATGCACGTTGCTGGAATTCGGCTCACTCCTGCTGCGCTCCTGGTTAGCTTTGCGATTGGAATTGTTTTGTCCGTCCTCTGCACGGCTGGAACAGATACCGCTCAAGAACTGCCAAAGTTCAAAGTAGACCCGTTCTGGCCAAAGGAATTACCCAATAGCTGGATCATGGGCCAAGTAGGGGGAATGGCGGTGGATCGCCACGACCACATTTGGGTTCTGCAACGTCCGGGTACGGACACAGTTGAGGAATTGGGCGCGGCACAGACACCTCCGCGGTCAATGTGCTGCCTCGCCACGCCGCCCGTCCTCGAATTCGATCCTCAAGGAAACCTGCTTCACTCCTGGGGCGGTCCCGGGGAAGGATTCGATTGGCCGAAGACGGAACATGGAATTTACGTGGATAAAGACGACAACGTGTGGATCGGTGCTAGTGGCCCCGCTGATCGTCAGATTCTGAAGTTAAAGAACCACGGGCATTTCCTCATGCAGATTGGCCACCCTTCCACCGATCCGCCAAACAGCTTGCGCACGGACATTCTTGGACGGCCCGCCGGCATCGAAGTGGATGCCGACGCTCATGAGGTTTACATCGCCGACGGTTATATGAACAGGCGAGTAGTTGTGTATGATTCGGATAAAGGCACCTTCAAGCGACTGTGGGGTGCGTACGGTAATCCGCCGAATGATGCTGATCCCGGGGCGTACAATCCTGCCGCGCCCGCGGACCAGCAGTTCCGCAATCCAGTCCACTGCGTGCATATCTCGCGAGACGGCTTGGTGTACGTTTGCGACCGGTTGAATGACCGGATGCAGGTCTTTACAAAACAGGGCAAGTTCGTAAAGGAGTTTACCCTGCGGACTCAGACGCTGGGCATGGGATCGGTCTGGCAATTCGCGTTTTCCATCGATGAGAATCAGAAGTTTCTTTTTGTCGATGACGGCGAAAACAATGTGATCTGGACGGTGCGCCGCGAGGACGGCGCGGTCGTGGGCCACATGGGACATAGCGGACGCAATTCAGGCCAATTTCACTGGGTGCATCAGATCGTCTCTGATTCGCAAGGCAACCTCTATACAGGAGAGGTCGACAGTGGCAAACGGATTCAAAAATTTGTTTTGCAGCACTAGCACCGCTGAAACGACACTCGATATCGTTAGACCGATACCCTTCGCAAGCGCAGCGCGTTGGCGATGACGGAGACGGAGCTGAAGCTCATCGCCGCACTGGCAAGCATGGGACTGAGCAACAAGCCGAAGGATGGATAGAGGACGCCCGCGGCGATGGGAATTCCGATCACGTTATAGAGGAACGCGAAGAGAAGGTTTTGCTTGATATTGCGGATAGTTGCGCGGCTCAGCTTGCGAGCGCGAACGATGCCGCGCAGGTCGCCTTTCACAAGCGTGATGCCGGCGCTCTCGATGGCAACGTCGGTGCCAGTGCCCATGGCGATTCCGACGTTGGCAGCGGCCAATGCTGGTGCGTCGTTGATTCCGTCTCCGGCCATCGCTACAGCGCGCCCTTGCTTCCTGAGGCGTTGAATTACTTCTGCCTTTTGTTGTGGCAGGACTTCAGCCTCGATTTCCTGTATGCCGAGGGAGTTTGCAACCAAAGTGGCGGCCTCGCGGCGGTCGCCCGTCAACATCACAATTTTTATGCCGTCCGCCTGCAGCGCGCGGACTGCCTCTGGAGTGGATTCCTTGATTTGATCCGTCAGCAGGATGGCACCGGCCGCTTTTTGATTTATGGCGACGTGAACGATGCTGACCGATGAAGCGTTGCTAGTGAGCACTCCCAGTTTTCGCCCGGCCGGTAAATCGATGTCGCGCGATTTAAGGAACTTGCCAGTTCCCGCGATCACTTCCAGACCTTCCACGCGGGCCTGCACGCCGGCACCGGGAAAGGATTGGAAATCCGATGCCGTCGCCAAAGGCAAACCTTTCTCCTGCGCAGCCCTGACGATTGCGCGCGCCAGAGGATGCTCGCTAGATCGTTCAAGACTCGCGGCGAATCGGAGCAAGTCATCGGCCGAGAGTGAGTTCTCGCCGAAGACCACAACGTTACCAACGCTTGGCTTGCCTTCAGTGAGCGTGCCAGTCTTATCGATCGCGAGGGTATCCACTTTGGCGAGGGTTTCAAGAGCCTCTGCGTTGCGGACGAGAACGCCTGCGTGTGCTCCGCGGCCGACGGCAATCATGATGGACATCGGCGTCGCGAGGCCGAGGGCGCAGGGGCAGGCGATGATCAGGACCGCCACTGCTGCGACCAATCCGTTTGCCAGATGGGGCTCGGGACCGAACAGGGCCCAACCCAAGAACGCGAGTATCGCGGCCACGACGACCGCAGGAACGAAGTAGCCGGAAACTTTGTCGGCCAGGCGCTGCATCGGCGCGCGGCTGCGCTGGGCTTCGCTGACGAGTTTCACGATTTGCGCCAGCATGGTTTCGCTGCCAACGCGTTCCGCTTCCATGACAAAACTTCCACTGGCATTCAGCGTGCCGCCGATGACTTTGTCGTCTGCGGTTTTTTCGACGGGCATGGGTTCGCCAGTGACCATGGATTCATCAACAGCACTGGCACCTTCGCGAATCACTCCATCGACCGGCACGCGCTCGCCGGGGCGAACCCGCAAGCGGTCGCCGGTCTTTACCTGATCGAGCGCGACATCTTTTTCTGTTCCATCCAGAGCGAGCCGATGGGCTTGCTGCGGCGCTAGATTGAGCAGTGCGCGAATCGCGCCGCTGGTCCGCTGTCTGGCGCGCAATTCCAGAACTTGCCCCAGCAAGACCAGCGCGGTGATCACGGCTGCGGCTTCGAAATAGAC
Source organism: Candidatus Acidiferrum sp. (assembly GCA_049644365.1). Taxonomy (GTDB): domain Bacteria; phylum Acidobacteriota; class Terriglobia; order Acidiferrales; family UBA7541; genus Acidiferrum. Next base: position 7,506 of record JBARRT010000111.1, read on the forward strand.
TGGAACAGCGCCGTGCATGTCCCGGAAGGAAGCTGGAAATAGATCGGGGAGAAAAGTCGCGAAGATGCTGCTCAAATAGGCCGCGCCGGTGCCCAGGCCAATCAGCGTGAACATATTGGGACTGCGATTTACAAGCGATCCCCAGAAACGTTCAAAAAACGGCCAGCCGCCCCACAGCACTACCGGCGTGGCAAGAAGGAATTCGAGTCCATTTCTCACAGTCGGTGCGAGATGCAGCCCAAGCGCTTCGCCAAACATGGAAAGGAGCAAAAGCGGCAACGACAGCGCAGCGCTGATCCAGAAGCGCAGGCGCATGGAGTCGTATTCGGGATCGGCTTCCACCTCCGCGAAAACGTCCATGGGCTCGAGGGCCATGCCGCAGATGGGGCAAGTGCCTGGGCCGATCTGCACGATTTGCGGATGCATCGGGCAGGTGTAGCGCGCAGTCTTCGAGGAAGCGCTTGCCGGCGCGGTCGGCCCGGAATGCCTATTTACATCAACTATCGGCGGAGACGAATGATGCTCCATACCGGCCGTTCCGGGAGCGGCGAGAAAGTTTTCCGGATTTTTTTCGAATCGCTCCGCGCATCGAGGCGAGCAAAAGTAGTAAGTCTTACCTCCGTACTCGACTTTACGTGCGGATTTCTGTGGATCGACCATCATGCCGCAGACCGGGTCCTTTACCTTCGGAGTGGCCGAGAGAACCGGCAAACCCGGGAGAGGCGGTTTGGGAACAAGAGAGGAATCTGACATGGCACTATGTTAGATGAATTGGGGTTGCATCCGGCTATCTCGAATTTTGCAGCGGCTGGTATAATGCCGCCATGACACTCGTCGAGGTTACCTACGAAGTGCAGTCTCCACTTACGCCGGAGCAGCTCCGCAGGCTCGGCGAATTCGCAAACACTTACGGCTTGCGCCGATTCCGGGTCGACGAAGCGAACAACCAATTGTCATTTGAATATGACGCGTCCCGATTGCGCGAAACGCAGGTCGAGCACGTGCTGGCGCAAGCGCGAATCGCGGTGAATCGCAAGGTCAACTAGATGGGTAGTTTTCGCGGGTAAAAATCGGATCGGCGGGACAAAAGAGTGGGGCCCCCGCTTGGGAACCGGGAGCCCCGGAAGGCGCGTTCCGTTGCTGGCGTCGTTTTCACACCAGCGCGTGGGGTCATCCATCCTAGCTTCCCTCTCAGAGGCAGGTGGGAACGATTTGCAAAAAGTGACAAGCAAGCCCCTTCCCCCTCGCTTGTCTCTCTTTACATCTCGTCATGTGGAACGCGCCCACGCCCACCCCTATTGCACGGCCTGCGCCAATGTATTTCCTGGCCTGGTCGCCGTTAAGTTGCTTCTTATCTCCATGTTGACCAGACAGCTTGCGTGGGAGGCCGCACCAAATCCGTCCTCTTGATTCATATTGGAACTGCTTGCAGTCTGAAAGGGGAAGTCCGCTCAGACTTGCGTCGCCAATTCTCCCACCGAGCTGGTTCTAGAACCCAGGTAACGGTATTCGCAGGCTTTGCGGGCTATCGGTTTTTTTCCTCCCTGCCTCCAGAATGCCTCCGTGCACCGGTTATTCGGCAAAGCTGTTGCCCGTGGAATTTCCACCCGCAAACTAGTTTGCGCGGCAATGTGGCTCTTTGCATGCTCCACCGCGGTTCTGGCGGACACGCCGGCGCTGCTGCGGAAAATTCGAGTGGGGGTTTGCTACTGCCATTGCGCGGAATCGCATTTGAGTACCGGGTGCGTGAAGATGTGCGATTCGAAGAAATACGCGTGGCGCTGGTGGACGAAGACTTGCGCCAAACCTCACATGCAAACGCCAGCCAATAATTCGAACGCAGGCCCGCGATTCCCGCACCCGGGACGCGCGGAGCACGCCCAGCGTTAAATCAGTTCTAGGTTTTTGGTTCCAAGCAATTTAGTTCGGGCGTGCCGCGCCCTACAAAGCGCGCGTAGCGGAGTGTGCGGGCTTTGCTGGAAGAGAATCGGCAGAAGTTTCGCCGAGAAGTTTCGCGAGAATCTCCGGGATTTCAAAGATGGCGCGGTTTTCCTGCGCCGCCACATTTTTTCTGAACTCGGCCAGGCTTGCAGGCTCGAGCATCTGCCGAACTCCGGCGACCACCTCTCGAAAACTCTTCAGCACGATGCCCACACGCTTTTCTTTCACCCATTCTGCGTTGTAGCGCTCTTGCGGAAGCGTCCACGCATTGCACTCGATCAGGACTGGGAGTTTCCGGACCATGGCTTCCGCAATGCTGCCGGGGCCGGGCTTGCCAATCAAAAAATCTGCGGCACACATCAACTTGTGCACTTCCTTCGTGAAACCGATAATGTGCACAGGCATTTTCCACGGGCGAGCACGAAGCTTTGCGGCTAGCTCCTCGTTGCGGCCGCAGATCAGAAGGAGTTGCAGCGGCAAATTCGCGGCGTCCAGGCGCCCGGTGATGTCATACATCACTTTCGAACCGTGCCCGCCGAAGAGAACGATCGCGGTAGCGAGGTCCGGGCGCAGCCCCATCTGTTTGCGCAGCTCCGGCACATCGTAAGTTTCGGCCCCATAGAAATCGGGGCGCAGGATCATTCCTGACGTTCGAAAGATGTGAGCGTCATCGTGTCTAAGGGCGCGAGCCTGCTCGGCGGCCTTTTCCGTTCCGGCAATGACGTATTGTTCCGAAATGGGCTCAATCCAAAAGCGCGGCGGAAAGTCTGCCAGGTCTGTAATAAGGGTCACAAAGGGGAGGCCGGCGTAAACATTCGTCCAGCTCTCACAGATCTGGCGGTTGAAATGGGGAATCACGGAAACAAGCAGGTCCGCCGGATGGGCGCGCCAGAAGCTTTCGAGCAAACGGACTAAGGGCCGATGAAACAGACGGATCGCTGTCTGCAGCACACGAAGCAGGCTGGTGCTGCCGAGTGTCCAGCCATTTTGGAGCAAAATGTTGTACTGCTGCTGGATACGGATTCCAGTGAGCCTGCGCAACACATCGAGCCGGTCCGTGAGATCCTGAAACTGAATAAGCTCGACCTGCCAGTCGCGCTTTTGCTCGGAAACGATGGTTTGCAGGGCCACGGCGGCATTGCGATGCCCACCGCCGCCGTCGTGGAAAACGACATGGACTTTTTTCATTGGCCCGATATTGACACAGGGGCTAGGCATTCGACTAGAGCACACTGCATGCCATGTGGACAAGCTACTAAGCCTCTTGTGTTCAATAAGTTCCATGGGCACATTCATGTAGATTTCGTGACTTCTTCATAGGCTGTTCATATCTGTAGCCGAAGATGGAGTCATGCGATGCGACCTCCATGTTCACTCGATCGCCTCCGGAATGTTCACCGCGCCGGTGCTGGACCGGATTTGCCGGGAATCGTACAACGACCCCAAGGAAGTCTATAACCGACTGAAACGTCTGGGGATGTCCATCGTCACGCTGACCGACCACGACTCCCTTGAGGGAGCCGAGGTCCTCCGCCGGAACCCGGACTTCTTTCTCAGCGAAGAGGTCACGGTTCGGATGCCCAGCGGCACGGAGATGCACCTGGGCGTTTACGGCCTGACTGAGCGCGACCACGTGGAAATTCAGCGCCGCCGAACAGACTTCATCGCCCTCCTGATGTACCTCACGGAGCGGAAACTCTTCTTCAGCGCGAACCACATCTTTTCCGGTCTCACTGGGCGCCGGGAAGCTCAGGATTATCAATGGTTTGAATCGTATGTGCCCGCGTTTGAAACGCGGAATGGACAAATGTGGCCAGAGGCGAACGCCAGCGCCGAGAGACTTGCAGCGCGGCTAGGAAAAATTGCGATTGCGGGAAGCGATTCGCACACGATCGCCGGGCTGGGACGAACCTACACCGAAGTGCCGGGTGCACAAACCGCAGAGGAGTTCCTGGCGGGTTTGCGCGCAGGCCAGGGACGCATCCAGGGAGAGCACGGCAGTTGGCTGAAGCTCACGCTGGACGTTTTCAGCATCGTAAAATCGCTCTTTTGCGAAAAACCATGGACTCTCCTGGCTTCGCCGCTGGCAGTACTGGTTCCGGCATTCACTCTGAATCACTGGATCCACGAAATTCGTTTCTGCCAGAAATGGACCGCTCTGCTGGAGAGCGGCGAAAAGCGGCGGCGAATGCTGTGGGACATGGATTCGAGTTTCGAGGCCAACTGGGCAAGTTGAGGTGACGCCATGGCGGTGGCACGCAACGTCTGGGGATACATCGAACTCCGCGATCAGCGGTTGATGAGGCGGATGAACCGCTGGCGCGCTCCGCGCTGGTTCCGGATCTGGATGATTGCCGCGACCCGGATGGGGGACGGCTGGGTCTGGTACGGACTGGGAATCATGCTCTTTTTCTTTGGTGGACCACAGCGGTACTCGGCAGTCTGCGCGGCCGGCACCGCAGCGGTTGCGGGAATTTTTGTTTTCAAGGCGCTGAAAAAGCTCAGCCACCGCCTCCGGCCCTGTCAGATCGAGCCGCACTGCTGGTCGAAGATATTGCCGCCCGATCAATTCTCCTTTCCGTCGGGTCACGCGATGACAGCATTTTCCATCGCGCTGGTACTAAGCTATTTCTACCCGGCACTGGAAGGTGCGCTGTTCTTCCTCGCCCTAAGTATTGCCTTGTCCCGCATTGTGCTGGGGATGCATTTCCTCAGCGACGTTCTCGCCGGGATGGTGCTCGGTGTGACGTTGGGATGCGTCTCGATCACGGCTTTCTCCTCCTTCGGCCTCCTCTAGTCGAACAAGGTTTCCATTCTGTTGTTTGCTTGCGGATAGAAGTCGCGACCTTGCGGAAATCTTCGCGTCCCAAGAAACAATTCAGCACACGCAACGGATTTGGAAATCGAGGAATGTGTTCAAGCCCTGTATAGTGGGGCAAATGTCGGAGACAACCGTAACGCTTCCTGAAGAAAAAAGCCGGCGGCAACACGTTTCAGGTTTGAGTTTTCTGGTCCAGGTGTCCCGGCCCGGATTGTGGTCGACCACGGCGATGTTCTACCTGATGCCGCTCGGCCATGCGGACTTCCTGCATTCCGGCAGGCTGTGGCTTGGATTGTTTTTTGTTTTATTCCCGTTGGGAATGCTGCTCTACGGCGTCAATGACATCGTTGACGCCGAAGGCGATCTCTTGAATCCGCGCAAAGGTACGTTTTTGTTTGGTTCGCGCGGCGCGCGGGATCAGCTTGCGGCTTTGCGGTGGCAAATTGCCGTGGTGCAACTCCCATTTCTGGCTGCGTTTTACTTCCTCGTTGGACCGCGCATCTTGTGGTGGTATGCGACGTTGCTGCTGGCCGTGGGCCTCTACAACGCGCCGCGCTTCGGATGGAAAGGACGCTCTCCGTTCGATGTGTTGATTCAAGCGAGCTATCTGCTCGTTTTTGTTTTGAGCAGTTGGCTCAACGGCTCACCGCAGCTCCCCTGGCAAGCCTTCGTATTTGGCGCACTGTTTGCGATGCACTCGCACGTGTTCGGTGAAGTGATGGACATCGAACCGGATCGCTTGAGTGGCCGAAGCACGACGGGGACGCTGATCGGCCGAGTGCCCGCTAAACTTTTCATCGCGGGGCTGCTGACCATCGAAACGACTCTGGTCTATTTCTATTTTCGAGACTGGATCATTGCCGGATTCCTGGCGATCGGCGTTTTGTGGTTTGTGCTGGATGCAGCGGTACTCTGGAAAAATCGGCCCTACAGCCCGGCGGAAATGCGACTCTTCCTCTGGGGATGGAACATTGCTGCACTGCTAGGCATATTCTGGAACTGGTCTCATGGCACGCTGACGCGATTGGATCTTTTTTCCGGACTGCAGAAGTGAAGCGAAGATACTTGCTCGAAATCAGCGTCGAAACACTGGAGGCGGCGCTGGCCGCTCAGCGTGGCGGCGCGGATCGCATTGAACTCTGCGGGAACTTGAGCATCGGCGGAGTTACGCCCAGCATCGAAGTTATGCGAACGGTCCGCGAGCAACTTCACATTCCCATCTTCGCGATAATCCGGCCGCGCGGTGGAAACTTCGTCTATTCGGGGGGCGAAGCTGCTCAGATAAAGCGCTCCATAGGCGAGGCCAAGCAAGCAGGAATGGATGGGGTGGTAGCGGGCGTCCTGACGAGTGATGGTTCGGTGGATATGGAGCGAACGAGGGAACTTGTCGCGTTGGCGCGGCCTCTTCCCCTAACCTTTCATCGTGCATTCGATGATTGCAGGGATTTGCGCCGAGCACTCGAAGAGGTCATTCCCACTGGCGCGAGCAGAATTCTGACGTCCGGTGGCGCCAAGAGTGCTCCCGAAGGCGCTGCCATACTGGCCGAACTAATCGCGGCAGCCGGAAACCGCATCACCATCGTCCCCGGCGCCGGGATTAGCGCTTCCAACATTGCGATGGTCGTGAGGGAAACCGGCGCGAGAGAATTTCACTCCGGACTGGGCTCAGTGCTTCCTTACGGAAGCCATGATTACCAAAGATTCGAAACCGAAGTAAGAAAGTTGAGTGAGCAGCTCGCGAGCCTGCCTTAGGAGTTTTTCCAAATCAAAATAACAAGGGGCGCCCGCCTCGGAGAGCGCCCCGCAAAAATTGGTTAAGAATTGCCTCAGGCCTTTTGCGCCTGACGGCGGAGGAACGTCGGCACGTCCAAATCGTCCGCCGGAACATCGTGGCTCACCTCGCGGACGTTTTGCTGCACCTGATGAACAACGTTTGAAGTCGCGTGGTGCACGGGCTCTTCTGGAATCTCGCGCCCGGCCTTCCAGGTCTTCGGCAGGAACGACGGCTTCTGATGCAGGTTTTTCTTGTTGGCGTCCTTGAAGCCCGCGGCGATAACGGTGATTTTGATGGTGTCCTTCATATTGTCGTCCTGCACGGCGCCGAAAATGATGTTCGCGTTTTCATGCGCTGCTTTCTGAATCACGCTGGAAGCTTCATGAACTTCGTGCAGCGTGAGGCTCGAGCTGCCGGAGATATTGATTAGAATTCCCTGTGCGCCCTGAATGGAATTGTCTTCCAGGAGCGGGCTGGCAATCGCGCGGTTCGCCGCATCCACGGCGCGGTTCGTGCCGGTCGCCACGGCAGTGCCCATCACGGCGTAGCCCTGACCATGCATGATGGCTTTCACGTCCGCGAAGTCGCGGTTAATAATGCCGGGCACGGTAATGATATCCGAGATGCCTTGCACCGCCTGACGCAGGATGTCATCAGCGATACGGAAAGCATCGAAGAAGCTGGTGCCGCGCTCGACGGTATCCATCAAGCGCTCGTTGGGGATGACAATGACGGTGTCTACGGCGCCGATAAGTTCTTGAAGAGCCTGCTCGGCCTGCATCATGCGGCGCTTGCCTTCGAAGGCGAATGGCTTCGTTACCACGGCGACGCTGAGCGCGCCAAGTTCGCTCGCGAGCGAGGCGACCACAGGCGCCGCGCCGCTTCCCGTGCCTCCACCGAGGCCAGCGGTGATGAAAATCATGTCCGAGCCTTCGAGCGCTTCGATAATTTTCTCGGTGTCTTCGAGCGCAGCCTTGAGGCCGACTTCGGGGTTTGCGCCGGCGCCAAGGCCCTTGGTGAGCTTCGCGCCGAGCTGCAATTTCACGGGCGCCTGCGATAGTTTCAGCGCCTGCAAATCGGTATTCGCGGTGATGAATTCGACGCCTTCGAGCTTGGCGCGAATCATGCGATTCACCGCGTTGCATCCGCCCCCGCCCACGCCGATGACTTTGATCTTCGCCGGCTGAAGCTCCTCGCTGAAGCTCATCCGGATTCCTGCGTCTCTCGCTGTCATGCTTTTCCTCAACCTTCTCCAGTTCGCCGGCGGCCCCTGGGCAGGGTCACGAGGCGCCCGCGAACATGGACTTCAATTTGGATACAAGATTTCCTGCGCGCTGCGGCGAACTGCGCCGCACCTTCGCGCCGTACAACACAAGCCCGACGACAGTTGCATACTCCGGCCGCGCCACCTGTTCCGGCAGGTCAGCCAATCCTTTTGGTTCCGCTACGCGCACCGGCAGGTGAAACGACTCTTCGGCGAGTTCATCCAAGCCATGCAGCCTCGCACCACCGCCGGCCAAAACGAATCCGGCGGGAATCTGGCCGTCAAGACCGGCGCGCTGCAAATCGTCGCGAATGAGGGAGAGCAATTCCATGGCGCGCGGCTCGATGATGTCCGTAAGCATATGCGCGAAGATCGTGCGCGGCGGACGATCGCCGACGCTGGCAATCTCGATCGGGCCATCGGCCTTCATGAAGGCGGACGCGGCGCAGCCGTGGCGGCGTTTAATTCTTTCCGCTTCGGGAATCGGCGTGCGCAATCCGACGGCGAGGTCATTCGTAAAATGATCGCCGCCAATGGCAACCGCGCTCGTATGGCGGACTACGCCGCTGCCGTAAACGATCACTTCGGTGGTGCCACCGCCGATGTCCAGCAAGCAACAGCCAAGGTCGCGCTCGTCTTGCGTGAGGGAGGACTCTGCAGAAGCAAGAGGTTCCAGCACCGTGTCGCTAATCAGAATGCCTGCCCGGTTGGCCGCGGTAACAAGATTCTGAGTGGCGGCCACCGACGAAGTGACCAGGTGAACGTTGGCTTCGAGCCGTTGGCCGACCATGCCGATGGCATCGCGAATTCCGTCCTGCGCGTCCACCCGGAATTCGTGGGGGAGAACGTGGAGAACCTCGCGGTCATCGGGAAGGGTAATGTTGCGGGCCGCATCGACAGCGCGGCGCACGTCATCGCGCTCAATGTCGCGCGGCCGGTTCCCAAGAGTGACTCCTGCGCGGCTGTTGACGCCGCGCACGTGGCTTCCGGCCACGCCGATCAGCGCTTCTTCCACGGGCACGTTTGCCACGCTCTCGGCTTCTTCCACGGCGCGGCGAATCGAGCTGACCGTGGCATCCAGGTTAACGATCAGACCTTTGCGCAGTCCCTTGGACTCGGCAGCGCCGAGTGCCAGAAACTTCACGAGTTCGCCTTCGACTTCCGCGATGAGAACGGTAGTCTTGGAGCTGCCGATGTCCAGCCCCACCAGATATTTGTCTTTCTTCGCCAAGCCGCCGCTCCCGCGATGAATCTATCTTGTTTTTTTGGCTGCCGTGCCCGCGCTGGTGTCCGGATTCACGACCACTTGCCTCATATACTGCAAATCGATGGACTGCACGCGGCCGGTGTTTGCCTGCCACTGCGAAAAATTGTCCACCAGCATTTTGTACTTGCCGGTGAACTCGCCCGCGCCGAAATGAATCGTCACGGCCTGCGAATCCGTGGGACCCGCCAGCCCGGTCATCACGACGCGCAGATCCTTGGGATTCGAAAGATCGAGCTCGCTGACGCCTTCGGAGGACCCGGCGCGCACGAGATCGATGCCCTTCGTAAACTCCTGGTAGACCTGCATGCGTTTTTCGCGCTGGTCGCGCGGCACATCTTCCGAAACGCCGCTGACGATCGGAAAACGCAGATCCTCGCCCTGGGGCCTTTCGAGGATGACGCCATGCGCGTCAATCAGCGCCAACTCGTTGCCATTGCGCGCGAAGGCGACGGGCGTCCGTTCGGTCAGCTCGACGCGGATGCGATTCGGCAGAATTCGCTGTACGCTGGCGGATTCGACCCAGGGGATTTGCTCGATTTGGCTGCGGCGTGTGTCCAGCGCAACGCGGAGGACACTGCGGTTGTGATCATGAACAAACTGCTGCACCACGGCCTCGCGGCTAACGATGTGATTGCCGCTCAATTCAATCTGTTCCGGCCTAAGCAGAAGCATCGTGGGCGAATACAGCAGAAAACGCATGCCATAGCTGGCCGCCGCCACGCCCGCCACTCCAACGAAAGTCAAAGCCAGCACACGGCGATAAAACGGCCATCCCCGCCCGGAAAATTTCTTGCGGCGGATTTCCACCGGTTTTTGCCGGCGCAGATAGCGCGGCTCGTCGTCGGCGATCAGCTCAGGCCGATACGAATCGGCATCCGTCGCGGCCGCGTTCCGATGCATGGCCTTTATGCGTTCCAAACCACCACCTCGTTCTCCAGCTCAATGCCGTACGCCTTCTGCACGCGCTCGCGCACATCGGCGATCAGCGCCAGCATGTCCCTGGCGGAAGCTTTGCCCGCGTTCACGAAGAAATTGGCGTGGCGGTCGCTGACGCGGGCGTCGCCCACGGACAGCCCTTTGAGTCCGAGTTCGTCAATCATGCGTCCGGCGGATGCGCCAGGAGGGTTCTTGAAGATGCAGCCGGCGCTTTTTTGTCCCAGCGGCTGGCTGGATCGCCGTTTTTCGTTGCAGATACGAATACCTTCGAGGATTTCTTTGAACGGTTTGGAGGGTAGTTCCAATGTCACCGCGAGCATCATATCATCAGGCGCAAAAGAAGTGTGCCGGTATTCGAAAGAAATTTGATGCCCGCGCAGAATTTCAATCTTCCTTTCGGCAGCACGGTATAGCTTCACCTCGCGGACGTACGTCCCGATCTGCATGCCGTAGGCTCCGGCGTTCATGCGGAGAGCGCCGCCGACGGTGCCGGGAACTCCGATCAAGCCCTCCATTCCACCGAGATCGTGCTTCGCGCAATAGGTAACCGTGCGGCCCAGGTCCGCCGCGGCGTCCACGCGCGCCAACTTGCCTTCGAGAACAATGGCAGGCTCCGGAGGGACGAGCTGCAGTACAACCCAGGGCAATTCACCGTCGCCCACCAGCAGGTTCGAGCCGCCTCCCAGGAATTTGTGCGGGATGTGGCTCTCATCGAGCAGCCTCAAGAGGCACGGAATGCTCTCATGCTTGCGAATGCGCAGCAGATCGGTGGTGCCGCCGATACCGAGGTAAGTCAATTCCGCGAGAGAAGTTCCCTGGCGAAGCTCGACGTCGAGCTTTGCGAGTCCGGCGACGATTTTGGGATCGCTAATGCGCATGGTGCGCCGGATGCTCCGTTCCGAGCAGGACCATCAGCTCGTTGCTCGCGCGGCTGACGCTGCCTGCACCGATGGTCAAGATGGCGTCACCAGGGCGCGCCTGCTTGAGCAGAAAGCTGATGCCTTCCTGCATCGAGCCAAAATAATGAACATTCTTGTGGCCGGCTTCCCGAATGGCATTGCCGAGCGTCTCGCTGGTCACGCCGGGGATGGGCGCTTCGCTGGCGGCGTAAATGTCGGTTAGCACGAGAACATCGGCTTGGTTAAAGGCGCGGGAGAATTCGTCCCAGAGATGCTGTGTACGTGTGTAACGATGCGGTTGAAAGAGCACCAGCAGACGATTGAACTTGCAGCCGCGCGCTGCTTCCAACGTGGCACGGATTTCCACCGGGTGGTGGCCGTAGTCATCGACGACGGTGATGTTGTTCACCACGCCTTTGATGTCAAACCGGCGGCCCACCCCGGCAAATTTGGCGAGGCCTTCGCGGATCAGATCAGAGGCAACATTCAGATAGAGCGCCACCGCGGCTGCAGCCGCGGCGTTGCGTACGTTGTGCATTCCCGGCGGATGAGCCAGCCGGAAGATGCCGAGATCGTCGCCTTTGTACGTGAGGCGAAATTCACTCTGGAGACCCTCCAGCTTGACCTCGCTAATGACCAGGTCGGCCTGGCTCGACGTTCCGTAGGTAATGATCGGCCGCTTTACATCGGGAAGAATGGCCTGCACGTTGGGCTCGTCAATGCACAGAATCGCCGCGCCGTAGAATGGCACGCGGTTTACGAACTGTATGAAGGCATCCTGGATGTCCTGGAGCGAGGTGTACTGATCGAGGTGTTCGCGGTCGATCGTGGTCACCACGGCGACGACTGGCGCCAGCATCAGGAAGCTGCGGTCGCTCTCGTCGGCTTCCACGACAAAGTATTCGCCTTTGCCTAGCCGCGCCGTCGTGCCCGCCTGATTCACTCTGCCGCCAACGACAAACGTCGGGTCAAGATGGGCTGCCGCCAGTACGGAGGCGACCATCGAAGTTGTCGTCGTTTTGCCGTGCGCGCCGGCCACAGCAATTCCATATTTCAGCCGCATCAGTTCGGCGAGCATCTCCGCGCGCGGAATCACAGGGATCTTGCATTTGTGCGCTTCGACGACTTCGGGATTGTCCGCTTTCACCGCGGAGGAAGTTACGACGACGTGCGCACCATCCGCGTTCGAAGCCTTGTGACCTTCGAAAATGGTCGCGCCGAGATTCTGCAAGCGTTCGGTGATCGTCGAAGGTTTTACGTCGGAACCAGACACCGAATAGCCAAGCGTGAGCAGCACTTCAGCGATGCCGCTCATGCCGATGCCGCCGATACCAACCAAATGAATCCGTTGAAAATTACGAAAAGAAACCATCATGACCCTGCCCTCTGCCGGCTTCCCTGCACGTTTGCGGCCCCTTCAATCAAATTGATGATGTCGCGCGCGGCATGAGGGCGGGCGAGTCCGCGCGCAGCGGTGGAAAGTTTTTCGATCTCGTGAGGCTGGTCGAGGAGAGAGAAAATTTCAGCCGTCAGCTTCTCCGCCGTGAGTTCCGCTTCGGAGATGAGCCGGCCGGCGCCCGCGCGCGCCATCTCCTGGGCGTTGCGCAATTGATGGCTGTCCGTTGCCCTTCCAAAGGGAATAAAGATGGCGGCCCGGCCCGCGGCTGCGACTTCCGCTGCGGTGATGGCTCCTGCTCGGCAAACGATCACATCTGCCCAGCCAAAGCGCTCCGCCATGTTCGACAGGAAGGGGACAACCTCCGCTTGAATTTCGCGCCGCGCGTACGCGGTGCGTACCGCATTATAATCGCGCTCCCCGGTTTGATGCACGATGGCGAGTTCATTCTTGCGCGCCGCCAGGCGGTCCATCGCATCCACAAAAACCCGATTGATCGGCAGCGCGCCCTGGCTGCCTCCGGTGATCAACAGGCGAAACGGTTTTTCCGGCCTGCGCGATGCAATCGAAAAAAATTCCGGCCGCACAGGACACCCGGTAACAATTGCTTTGTGACCCCAGATTTGTGCAGAAATTTCATAGCCGGTTGCAATTCGTTTTGAGATTCGCGCCAGCACCTTGTTCGTAAAACCCGGCTCGGCATTTGGTTCGAAGATGATATTTGGCACTCGCCCAAGCCAAGCCGCCAAAAGCATCGGCCCAGCAGCGTAGCCACCGACTCCGAATGCCGCGATGGGTTTGTGCTTGCGCAGTACGCGACGCGCATCCAGCATTGCGGGAACGAGCATCGCTAGATTCTTCAAAAGCGTCGCGCCACCCTTGCCTTTCAATCCGGCCACGCGCAGCGTTTCCAATGGCAGCCCGGCCTGCGGCACCAGTTTCATTTCAATCCCGCGTTGTGTTCCCACCAGCACGACTTCTCTCTCGATCCCTCTCGAAAGCCATTCCTGCGCAATCGCCAGCGCCGGAAAAACGTGTCCGCCCGTGCCGCCGCCTGCGATCAACAATTTCACTGCGCGCGTCCGCTCCTCACGCTTCCGCTGCCTGCTGCGAAATATTCAGAAGCACCCCGGTGGCCAGCAGCATGGCTAGCAAACTGGATCCGCCGTAGCTGATGAATGGCAGCGGAATTCCTTTCGTCGGAACCATGCCAAGCACGACCGCGAAATTGATCAACGCCTGGCTCAGCACCATGGCCGTGATGCCCAACGCCAGCAGGCGTCCGAACCCGTCCGGCGCAGCGAACGCAGCACGCATGCCGCGCCAGCCATAAACGACAAAGAGAGCGATCACAATCACTGCGCCGATAAAGCCAAGCTCTTCAGAAATTACGGCATAAATAAAATCCGTGTGCGCTTCCGGCAGGTAGAAGAGCTTCTGCTTACTTTCCATTAACCCTACCCCTGTAAATCCTCCAGAACCCACGGCGATCAGCGACTGCAGCAGTTGAAATCCGGCGCCTTGCGGATCCGAGGCAGGGTCGAGAAATGCCATGAGCCGCGCCTGACGGTACGACACTTGCGTGATCAAAAGGTACAGAATCGGCACGGCCGCCAGTGCGCCGGCTGTGATCCATTTCCACGAAAGGCCCGCGACATAGAGAATCGCCGTGGAAAATAAAACAATTTCTACGGAAGTGCCCAGATCGGGCTGCAGCAGAATCAACACCACGCAAAACAAGACCGGTCCCGCTGCGGGAAGAATCGTCTGCCAAAAATCTTCTTTGCAGAATTCCATCCCGCCTCTGCCTCGCCGCCTCAGGTCAAGAAACCACGCCAGATACAGTATGACGGCAAGCTTTGCGAGCTCCGAAGGCTGGACCCCGATGGGGCCAAATTTGATCCAGCGATGCGTTGCGTGGGACTTATCGAGGAACAAAGTTCCAACCAGCAGCAGCAATATAATACACACGACCGGGTAGACCACCGCCGGTTCTCGCAGCTTGCGATAGTCAGTGCGCATGAGCACAAACATTCCCAATAGACCAATGACGAGCCACGCCGCCTGCCGCAACAGAAAGATGGAAGAGTGGCCGTACTGATGTTCCGCGGTGACTGCGGAGGCGCTCAAAATCATCACCGCGCCGAAGAGGCACAGGACCACCGTCACTCCGAACAGCCAGCGATCACCTTCGAGTCGTCTTGGCACGCCAGGTCATCCTCTCCCGGAACTCGTACTTGCGGCTTGCCGCTCCAATTGGTGCACCAAATCCTTGAAGACGCGGCCGCGGTGCTCGTAGTTATCAAACTGGTCGAAGCTGGCGCACGCCGGTGCGAGAAGCACGACGTCCCCGGGCCGCGCCGCATGCGAAGCAATGTCAACCGCGCGTTGTATCGTTCCCGCGCGCTCGATCGCCACGCTTCCGGCGATTTGCTTTTCAATTTTCTCCGAAGCCGCGCCAATTAGCAGCGCAAGAATCGCCTTTTCGCGCAACGGCTTCTGCAAAACGGTGTAATCGCTGCCTTTATCTTTTCCGCCGAGAACGATCAGGATCCGACCGGAAAATGCATCCAGCGCCTTGATAGTCGCATCGACGTTTGTCGCTTTCGAATCGTTGTAATAGCGCACCCCGCCAATCTCCGCAACGAACTCCAGACGATGCTCCACGCCTGCAAACGAGCGCACGCCGCTGGCGATCTCCGCCGCTTGCGCACCAGCGAGGCGTGCTGCCGCCACCGCCGCCAGCACGTTTTCAACGTTGTGCGCACCCGCCAGCGGAATGTCTTGCAGCTTGAGGACGAACTCGTCCTTTCCGTCTTGGCGGAACACGATTTCGTTCTCGCAAACAAGCGCCCCCTGAGCGACGCGCTGCTTCCGGCTGAACCAGAACACCTGTGGCTTTGCAGGCGCGTAAGGTCGAGTTGCGGGATCATCCGCGTTCAGTACCGCGCTGTCCGACTCCGTCTGATTTTCAAAGATTCGCGCTTTCGCAGCACCATAGGCTTCCAGCGTGTGGTGGCGATCCAGATGGTCCGGCGTGAGATTCAGAAACACGCTGATGTCGGCGCGAAACGTATCAATCAATTCGAGTTGGAAACTGCTCAGCTCTGCCACGGTAATCGTTTTGTCGCTCGTCTGCTCGACTTGAGAAATTAGCGGCGTGCCGATATTCCCGGCGAGAATCGTGGGGACTCCCGCATCTTTCAAAATGTGCGCGATCAGCGAAGTCGTCGTGGTCTTGCCATTCGAACCCGTGATGCCGATCATCCGCCCCTTTAAGAAGCGATCCGCCAGTTCGATCTCACTCCAAATCGTTACGCCTTTGGCTCGCGCTGCTTGCAGCAACGGGGCGTCAGCCGGCACTCCTGGACTTGGAATGACCAAATCCTGATCCAGAAACGTTTTCTCTTTGTGGCCGCCCAGCTCCAGTTGGACTCCGGCAGCGCGCAAGGACTTAGCCGCTTCGCCAATTTCGCTTTCCGATCGCGTATCCGTCGCCGTCACCTTGGCGCCGCGCCCCACGCAGAATTGCGACGTTGCCACGCCAGTCCTTGCCAGTCCCACGACCAGCACGCCCTTGCCTCGCAATTCGAACGGATTTGCCATCTGTGTTGCAAAATCCTCTGTACAAATGTCCCGCTACCTCAATTTCAGCGTCGTCAGCGCAAACAGCGCAAAAACCAGCGCCGCAATCCAAAATCGTACAATTACCTTCGATTCGCTCCAGCCCATCAATTCGAAATGGTGGTGAATCGGCGCCATGCGGAAGATGCGCTTTCCCCGCATCTTGAACGACCCCACCTGCAGAATTACGGAGAGCGCTTCAATCACAAAAATCCCGCCGACAAAAAAGAGCAGAACCTCCTGCTTGATAATCACCGCTACGGTGCCGAGCGTTCCCCCCAGTGACAACGAACCCACATCGCCCATGAAAATCTCCGCCGGGTGTGCGTTGTACCAGAGGAAACCAAGCGAAGCACCGACCAGCGCGCCGCAAAACACGGTGAGCTCTCCAACGCGGGGGATGTACTGAATCTCGAGGTAAGAAGCCCATCGCGAGTTGCTGCTCACGTAGGTCAGCACGGTCAGCGCTCCTGCCGCTATCACCGTGCAACCAATGGCAAGTCCGTCGAGACCATCAGTGAGGTTCACGGCATTTGAGGAACCGACAATGACCACGCATATAAAAAACAGGAAGGGAATAAATGCGAGCGGCCAGAAATGTTTCACCCCGATGAGCGAATGGATCACCAGATCCGGATGCAGCCGCTTTAGAAATGGAATCATGAGCTGAGTCGAATACGCATATCGCGTAGCGAGAATCAGCAAGGAAATCCCGACGCCCAGGCTGACCAAAATTTGAAAGTAGATCTTTTTCTTCGCGGTGAGGCCCAGGTTGCGCTGCTTCGATACCTTCGCGTAGTCATCGATGAACCCGATGATGGCGAAACCGAACAGCGCGAAGAGCGAAAGCAGGATAAATGGATTCGTCAGATCGGCCCAAAGAAGAACGGGCACCGCCGTGGATAGTACGATGAGCACGCCGCCCATCGTGGGCGTGCCCGCTTTCTTCTTGTGTTCTTCGGGTCCCTCCTCGCGGATAAACTGGCCGATCTGCAGTTCCCCCAGACGCCGGATGAGCCAGGGCCCAAACACCAGCGCAAGAAACATTGCCGTGAGGCTCGCGTACACCGTGCGGACAGTGATGTAGCGAAAAACGTTCAGGGGGCTGAAGTAGCGCTGCAAGACGTGGTAAAGGAGGTAGTAGAGCATCTTAGTGCCGTACCTCCTCTCCGGAAAATTCACCCGGGGCGGCATGCTGGGCAATCAGCGATTCGACGATCCGCTCCATCTTCACTCCGCGCGAGCCTTTCACCAGTAGCAGGTCACCGGATACCAAGACACCTCTCAGAAACTCAGCCGCTTCTTCGGGCGTTTCGAAAAATTTCGTTTGAGCCGCTGAAAAACCGGATGCCACAGCGCTATTTACAATCTCTGCGGCATCGCCCGAGACACCGAGGATCCAATCGAGCTTGCCGGTCTTCGCCGCAAACTTTCCCGCTTCCCGATGCAGTTCCTTGGAAGCCGCGCCAAGCTCGCGCATTTCTCCCGCAGCAAGAATTCTTCGGCGGTAGTTTGGCGTGGCTGCCAGCAGCTCCGTCATGGCTTGCAGCGCCGCGGGACTCG
This sequence comes from Candidatus Acidiferrum sp., assembly GCA_049644365.1. Classification (GTDB taxonomy): domain Bacteria; phylum Acidobacteriota; class Terriglobia; order Acidiferrales; family UBA7541; genus Acidiferrum. The sequence goes on from JBARRT010000111.1 coordinate 24,991, forward strand.
AGTTGTAACTGTCATTGATCAGCGCCGCTCCATTCGAAAACCGCAAGAGTTCTCCACGCATCGCCGGCGCGCGCAAAGTGCGAAAGACGCTTTGCGCTTCCGCCGCCCCGATGTCCCAAACGCTCGCGGCCGCCAGCGCCGCCAGCGCGTTCGAAATCGCGTGATGCCCCGGCACCGTCAACTCCAACCGCACGCGGCCCTCGGGGCTGACGTAGTCAAACGCCGACCCAAACGCTCCACGGTCTTCAATCTCCTGCGCCATAAAAAACGCCGGCTTGCCTATGCCGTAGGTCACAACCCGTCCGGGAGCGAACCCTCCAAACGCCGCAACGCGCGGGTCATCCGCGTTCAACACTGCGGTTGAGTCGTGCCCATTCAATCCTTCGATCAATTCGCGTTTCGCGAGCGCGATCTCATCCACCGAAGAAAAAAACTCCAGGTGCGCCGGCGCCACTCGCGTCACCACTCCAACATCGGGCCGCGCAATCGCCGCCAGCCGTTTCAACTCGCCGCCTCGGGACATGCCCATCTCCAGCACTGCCGCCTGATGCGTTTCCTCGAGCCGCAGCAACGTCAGCGGAAGCCCGTACTCGTTATTCAGATTTCCTTCCGATTTCAGGACCCGCAGCTTCGCGCCCAGCAATGCCGCCAGGATCTCTTTCGTAGTGGTCTTCCCGACCGAACCTGTGACACCGGCAATTTTCCCGCCCCAGGCTTGTCGTACTGCGCTCGCCAATTGTTTGAGCGCTTCAAAGGTTTCGACCACGGCGATGCAGCGGCTGCCGATCTCGCCCGCAAATCGCGAAAGCTGGCTCTCCGCCACCACCGCCGCGATTGCTCCACTCCCCAGCGCGCTGCCCACATGATCGTGTCCATCGTGACGCGGTCCGTGGATGGCGATGAACAGTTCTCCGGCACGTACCGTGCGAGAATCAATCGAGACGCCGGCCACCCGGGCCAGGGGGTCGAGTCCCGTCCCCGGCCGAGTACCCAAAGCGCCAGCCACCTGTGCAATCGTCCACCGCATAAGTTCCTCAAAGGATTCTTCTTAACGGCACTCCCTACGGCTCGTGGTGTTTTCAACGTTTTGAGGGCTCCTCCTTTCGAGAGGTCCGCAACTGGCCTGCCCAGCCTTGCCGGGACCCCAGCGCCCTCGCCACACCTTCAGAACAAGCGCGCTAGGTGCCAAACCCAGAACTGCCTCGCGGCCCTTCGAAACCCCGATCGCGGAGGGCGCGCCGCGCCATTTCGCGATCGTCAAATTCGAGTGTGCGGTCGGCGAGAATTTGATAATTCTCGTGACCTTTTCCTGCGAGCAGCACCATGTCTCCCGCGCGGGCTTCATCCATCGCCAAGCCGATGGCCTTTTCGCGATCCGGCTCGATCAAATACTTGCCCGCCGTTTTTTGCAGGCCCACGATGATGTCGCTGATGATTTTCAGCGGATCCTCGCTCCGCGGATTGTCGCTGGAGAGAATCGTCAAGTCGCTCAGTCGCCCCGTCACCTCACCCATCACCGGCCGTTTGGTACGATCCTTTTCGCCACCGCACCCGAAGAGCGTAATGATGCGGCCTTTCGGATTCAGTTCTCGCGCCGTACGAATCAGGTTCTCCAGGGCATCATCCGTATGCGCATAGTCCACAATCACTAAAAATGGCTGTCCCAGATCGATCCGTTGAAATCGTCCGGAGACGCTCTCGAGATTCCGGATACCCGTTTCGATGACTTCATTCGACAGACCAAGTACCTGTGCCGCTCCAATCGCCGCCAACAGGTTGTAAACATTGATGCGGCCTACCAGCGGGGAAACCACATTCAGCTTTCCGTTCGGCGTCTGCGCTGTAAACGTCAGGCCCTCGAATGTCAGTTGAAATTTCTTTGTTGTGATGTCCGCGTGCGATTCCAGTCCATAAGTCAGAGTGTTTTTCGCCAGCCCCGCCAGCCGCTTTCCGAATTCATCGTCGCCGTTCAGCACTGCGACTTCGGGAGCGCCCGCGCCTGTGCCCGCGAATAACCTCTTCTTCGCGGCGAAATAATCCTCAAACGTCTTGTGAAAATCCATGTGCTCGCGCGTTAGGTTGGTGAAAACCGCGGCCTGAAAATGGCATCCCCACAAACGATCCATGGCGAGAGAGTGCGAGCTAGCTTCGAGCACCGCGTACTTGCCCCCCGCGTCACGAATCTCCGCGAAAAATTCCTGCAGGTCCACGGACTCCGGCGTAGTGTTCGGAGCCGGATAGTCGCCGAGCGGCGTGTGATAGGCGATCGTTCCAAACAAGCCCGTCTTCGCGCCCGACGCTTTCACGATCGCGTCGATGAGTGACGTCGTTGTGGTCTTGCCGTTCGTGCCAGTCACGGCTACGAGCTGCAGAGCATTCGCCGGGTGCCCAAAGAAATTCGCGGCCGCAATCGCCAGAGCCTTGCGTTCTTCCTGAACTTGAATCCAGGCCACCGTGCCCGGCAGATTGCCAGGCGCTGGGGTTTCGCTGGCAACGGCAATCGCTCCCCGCTGCACCGCGTCTTGCACAAATGTGTTTCCATCTGCCTTTGCGCCACGCAACGCAAAAAACAGCGCCCCAGGCTGCACCTTCCGCGAATCACATGTCACTTGGCGAATTTCTAGCTTGCTCGCAACTGAAGGTACGGTCGTCTGTGTGCTCTCGAACAACTCCGCCAGTTTTCTGCGAAGGAGTGCTTTCTTCTGGTAGGCAGACGGATTCAGAGGTGTGTCAACTTGGTTCGTGGTGTCGCCTCGTGCTTGCTCTTCCTCTTGGCTCAATCCAATTTTCATCCTAATGCCTGGCCCTCTGGTGCAGCTTCGCGATTTTTGGTGCCGTTGTCCCGAATTGCACGGTGATCTTAGCCCCGTGTCTGACTCTTGCTCCCGCGGCTGGCGCTTGATTGGTTGCAAGGCTCGTGCCAACCAAAACCGGCTCCAGCCCAAGGCGAATGCAAGTCTCGGTCACCTCACGCATCGTCTTGCCGGAAAAGTCTGGCACCTCGATATCGCCCCCTTCGTCCACGGCCACGGTCACGGAAGGCCTCTCGTCCTTGTGCTCCTTCGGATTAGGTGCGGAAATCCCCGCCGGAGGTTGGTCGGGCAGACCGGAGAAATCCGTGGGCGTGAAATCTTGCAGCGTGGCGCTATCTGCTACGTCACGGTTCTTGTATGCAGCTTGTATCAGTCGTGGTGCCACCGGAACATCTCTCGGCACATCCAGGTATGGCAAGACTTGCTCGGCGATGCGCTTAAAAACCGGCGCAGCCACCTGCCCCCCTTCGTGCTGCCCCACCGGTGAATCCAGAGAAACAAGAATGGTCACCGCCGGATTGCTGATCGGCGCAAAGCCAGTGAAGGAGGCAATCAACTGTGTCGGCGAATATCTTCCCGTGGTGGGATCGATTTTTTGCGCGGAGCCGGTTTTCCCCGCCGCCGTCCATCCATCCAGTCGCGCCAAAGGCCCCGTGCCATGCAATACAACGCCTTCCATAAGTTGCCGAAGTGTCGCCGCAGTCTCCGCGCGGATTACGCGCTTGGGCTCTGCCAGCGCCAGCACGCCTTCCGCAGGCAACGCCTTATCACCGCGTCGCAATTCCGCAATCACGTGCGGCTTGTAGAGCAGGCCGCCATTCGCTATCGCGGAGACGGCGCTAGCCAGTTGGATCGGCGTCACCCCGACTTCCTGCCCCATTGAAATCGATCCGATGGAGATCGCCGACCAATTCTCGAGTCGCCGCAAAATTCCTTTGCTCTCCCCCGGCAAGTCCACACCTGTCGGCTGGCCAAATCCGAATGCGCGAATGTAGTCGTAAAACTTTGGCGCGCCCAGGCGCAGCGCGATCTTGATGGCGCCGACGTCGCTCGACTGTGCCAAAATGTCGGCGACGCTCAACAGTCCAAACGGTTTGTGGTCGCGGATGCGGTGCCCGGCCACATAGACCGCGCCGTTTTCGCAATCGAACACTTCTCCTGGCCGCGTAATCCCCTGATCAAATGCAGCCGCCAGTGTAATCAGCTTGAATGTCGAGCCTGGTTCATAGAGCGCGCTCACTCCGCGGTTCATCCGCGCTTCTGCGGGGGCATCCGAAGCGGTGTTTGGGTTGAACTTCGGCCAATTCGCCAGCGCCAGGATCTCTCCGGTGCTGGGATTCATCACCACCACGGTCCCGGCAATCGCGCGTGTCCTGGCGATTGCCGCTCCGAGTTCTCGCTCCGCTATGTACTGAACTTTTTCATCCAGCGTGAGAACCACATTTGCCCCACGCTCCCGCTGCGCTTCGCCGCCGTCGAACCAGCGTTGCCGCGCGTCGGCCATCACGATAATCTTTTCGCTCTTGCCGCGAATCTGACCGTCTAGTTCGTACTCGATTCCACCCAGCCCTTTTTCGTCGAGGTCAACGAACCCCAGCACGTGCGCGGCAAGCTCGCGTTTGGGATAAAACCGCTGGTTCTCTTTCTGGAAGTAGATGCCTTTCAGATTCAGCCCTTCGACGGCTTCCCTCTTCTCCGGAGGAAGCTTGCGCGCAATCCACACAAAGGTGGCGCCGGATTCGAATTTTGCTTCCAGTAGATCCCGCGGAATGTTCAGCACGCCCGAGAGCAGTTTCGCGGCTTGCGCTTTGTTGTCGCCCAGTTCGCTGGGGATTGCGAAGGTGGAATCCACCTGCAGGCTCATCGCCAGCGGGTGCATGTTGCGGTCGTAGATGGCCCCGCGCTTCGGCGTGATTTCAATCACGCGCCTCTGCTGCCGCTGCGCGCGCGCCATGTAGTCGCTGTGGCGGAAAAGCTGCAGGTAACCCAGGCGCCCGAACACCGCTACCATCCACACTACAGCCACGGCGCCGACAATCAGCAAACGTTTTGCTTGTACTTGGCCGCGGTCGCCCCTCGAGTTGAACGTTCTATGCCCGCCCTTCGAATCGGCCGCCAAGCGGCCTGCTGGAGCGACGTGGGGACGCTTTCTTAGCATGACGAATTCAGATCGGCGATCGCTCCAGTTGGATAACGTTTAGATTGACAGCAAACTCGTCGGTGAGGCGAATGTCTATTGCGCGTGATTCGGATGCACATAGCGCGCAGCTGCCACTTCAGCGCCGCTCGGTGCGTCGTATTCCTGCATCTGCGTCGGCAACGGTTCGGTCAATCCAAGCTGCCGCCGCGCAATCACGTCGATGCGCATCGGGTTCCGCAGGCTCGCAATCTCCAGCTTCAGTGAAGAGTTCAGCGCCGCCGCCTCGGTCTGCCTGCCCCTCACGTCTTCGAGTTGAAAACTCAGGTCGATGCAGCGGAAGTGCTGGTAGATATACAGCATGAAAAATGCCGCGACGATTCCGCCCAGCCCCACCGTCCGGTAGTAATTCCGCATCTTCACCGGCTCGACGTGCCGCACCAGCCGCGAATTATCAATCCTCTTGACCGTCTGAAACTCCAGCATCGCTGCTGTTCTTTTCTTTCTCGCCATGACTACACTCTTTCCGCACACCGCAGTTTCGCGCTTCGCGAACGCGGGTTGCCCAACATCTCTTCCTCACTGGGCTGGATGACATGTTTCGTCAGCACGCGGAGCGTTCCTGCTCGCTCTCCCTCTTGAAACGCATGCTTCACCAGGCGGTCTTCACGCGAGTGGTAACTCAACACCACCCAGCGGCCGCCCGAATTCATTGTGGCGGGGGTCCGAGAAAGAAACTGCCCGAGTTCCTCCATCTCTCGATTCACCGCTATCCGCAGCGCCAGAAACGTTTTTGTTGCGGGATGCAGTCTCTGCCTTCCCCATTGCTTTCGGGCCCCTGCCACAGTCGTTGCCAAGTGCGCGGTATCCCGTATCGGTCGCGCTCTCACGATCGCCTTGGCGATCCTTCTGGAATCGTGCTCATCCGCTTCCCGGTAGAGCAGGTCGGCGATTTCTTTTTCCGACCAGCGATTCACAATCTCGTCTGCCGTCAGTTCGTCGTTGGCAGCGTCCATTCGCATGTCCAGCACAGCGGCCTCGCGAAATGAAAATCCCCGCGCGGCTTGATCAAGCTGCATGCTCGAAACCCCCAAGTCGGCCAAGACCCCGTCCGCCGGCGGAATCCCCAACTCTTGCGCGACCTCCGCAATCCTCGAGAACGGCGACTGCACCAGCTTCACCGTTTCTCCGAAACTCTTCAGCCGCTCCCGCGCCAGTTCCAACGCCTGTGCGTCCCGGTCCACGCTGATCAACCTGCCGGAAGTGAGTCGCTTTGCGATCGCTTCCGAGTGCCCGCCCGCTCCCAGCGTTGCGTCGATGTACGTTCCGTCCGGCTTTACGCGCAGCCATTCGAGCACCTCTTCCAACAGCACCGGCGTGTGCGGCGCAGTCAATCTTGCAAAACCTTAAATTCCCAGGTCTTCCAAAGCCTTATCGTCATCTTCCGTGTACGGCGAATTCTTCATGTCATCCAGCACGCGAGTGTGGTTCATCACCTCGAGGTAATCGAGGTTGCCGAAAACATCCACCTCGCCCTTCATCTGCGCCGATTCACGCAACACCGCAGGCACCAGCACTCTGCCCTGCCCATCCAGCTCCACCGTCTGCCCGTAGTAACTCGTTCTCATCAAAAACTTTCTCTTCGCCCGGTTTTGGCTGGACACTTTCGCCAGCTTGTCTTCAATTTCTGACCACACCTTCATCGGATAAATCCGCACCGATTCCCCGGTAGGGCTGGTGATGTAAAACTGGCTGCCATACTCCTTCAAGGCGTCCAGAAACACGGCGGGTATCTTCAACCGACCTTTCTCGTCCACCTTCGCCGGACAGTTGCCCCGCAGCTTCATGCGCCCCGCTCGTCGGTCGTCTTACGGCCGCCTTAAGCAATGTCGACCCCTGTTTGCCCTGGATCGCACACAAATATGTTGTCTTGAGTGGCCAAAATGCCAACTTTCACCACAAGTTCTCAGAGGATTTCTACTTCGCCCAGTGCCCGCTACTCTGTTCTACCACCACCCACTTCTCACCACTTCCTGCCACATCATAGGCCGCTTTGCATTCTTGTCAAGAGGAATCATGCATTTTTTTTGAAATAGTTGTGAATACTTTTGCACACAAGGAACGAGGCATTTCCCTACCATAGCTTGTGCTTGTGGTTTGGCCTTGCGACTACGCTTGGTGGCCTGCTTCTTCTGAATACGCTGTACCGAATTGCACCATTCTTTCCGGGCTTTTTGTTTCCCTCTGGACTCCTGGCTCTCCTCCTCTCTTCCCTTCCCACCGGACACGTGTTATTCTTTTCTTGCCTTAACGAGCAATTTTCCCTAGGAGCCAAGCTAATGGAATGGACCACTCCCCAGCACGAAGAAATCGATCTGAACTGCGAAGTCAGCTCGTACGCCAACGCCGAACTCTAGCCTGAACCTCCACCGCTCTCCGGAAGGCGGAGGATCGCATGCGCATTAAGATCCTCGGCTCTGCAGCCGGGGGCGGTTTTCCCCAATGGAATTGTATTTGTCCGAACTGCAGCGCGATGCGCGCTGGAACGTTGAAAGCCCGTCCGCGCACGCAGGCTCAAGTCGCTGTCTCGCCCAATCCGTCTTGCTGGTTTCTTCTCAACGCCTCCCCTGATCTCCGTCAGCAAATCCTATCAACTCCAGATTTGAATCCATCTTCAGCCACTCGTGGGACCCCCATATCCACCGTCCTCCTCACGAGCGCCGATGTGGATTCCGTGATGGGTTTGCTTCATCTGCGTGAGTTCCAGCCTCTTCATATCTTCTCAACCGTGTCTGTCCGCCGCATTCTCATGGAAGAAAATGGCCTCTTCCGCGTTCTCGCACGGTCGAACCCGCCTGTAAAGTGGACCGCGATGCCTCCGGACCGCCTGATGCCCCTCGTTCCTCCATCCGCGCCTGGCAAGAAAGACGGCTTATTCTATAAGGCCGTCCCTCTCCTCGGAACCTTTCCGGACTACGTCAGCGATTCCCTCCGGGGAAGTCTTCCTCCCGAAGAAGCGGTCGTTGGACTGGTTCTGATCCACAAGGAAAAGAAATTCTTTTATGGCCCGAGCTTGCCCGGTGTCGGCGAGGAATGGCGCCGCTCCGTGGACGATTGCGATCTCGCCCTGCTCGACGGTACCTTCTGGAAAGACGACGAACTCATCACCGCCAAGCGAAGCCGCAAGACCGCAAGAGAGATGGGCCACAGTCCTCTAAGCGGCGACCGCGGCCTTCTTCGCCAGCCCTTCCGCCTTGGAAAGACGCGGCGCGTGTTAATCCATATCAATAATACAAACCCCGTGCTGAACGAAGAAAGCCCGGAACACCGTGCTGTTCGTGAAGCCGGATGGGAAATCGCCTATGATGGAATGGAGTTTGAACTGTGAACCCATCCGTGAACAATTTCGTGGAGCAGCCACCGCTTTCGGAAGCCGCCTTCATCGCCGGCTTTCACGCCATCGGTGAGGAGCGCTACCACCACAAGCACCCATTCCATGCGCTGATGCACGAAGGCAGGCTCACGCGCGGCCAGCTCCAGGCGTGGGCGCTCAATCGCTACTACTATCAGAGCCGCATCCCCATCAAAGACGCCGCCATCCTCGCGCGCAGTGAAGATCCCGCCTTCCGCCTCGCATGGCGCAAACGCATCCTCGATCACGATGGCGACGGCACAAGACCGGGCGGCACTGAAAAATGGCTGCGCCTCGTCGAAGTCACCGGTCTGCCGCGCGAACAGGCGCTTGCCGGCGATGGCATCCTTCCCGCCACGCGTTACGCCGTTCAAGCCTATGTGGACTTTGTCTCCACCCATTCGCACCTCGAAGCGGTAGCTTCCTCCCTGACAGAACTCTTCTCGAAAAAACTCATTACGCTTCGCATGGACCGCCTTCGCGAACACTACCCGTGGCTCTCCAGCGGCCTCGACTACTTCACCAGCCGCCTCACGCAAGCTCCCGAAGACGCCGAATTCGCGCTTGCCTGGGTCGTGCGGCACGCGCACACGCGCGAGCAACAAGCTCTGGCGCACGCCGCCCTGCGCGCCAAGTGCGACATCCTCTGGGCCCAGCTTGACGCTCTCTATTTTGCCTACGTAAATCCCGGCTGGGCCCCTCCCGGCGCTTTTCACCCGGCCAAGGAATCCTGAAGGATTCGAATGACGCCTGACCCGAACAGCCGTCCGCGCCTCGCCCCCGGATGCCGCCTAGGCGAAAACAACAACCAGCGCGTGCTGCTCATGCCCGAGCGTGCCTTGCGCCTCAACGGCCCAAGCCTGGAAATCGTCGAGCGCTGCGACGGCAAGCACACCGTAGGGCAGATCGTCGCGGATCTTCAGAAAATCTATTCCAAGGCCGCCTCAGAAAAAGTCGCGCAAGATATACTGGGGTACCTTGCCCTGTTGCACGACCAGCGCGCCCTCGATTTTGATTTGTAGCGGTCCCGATCGGATCAGGAGTGCTTTTCATTTGAATTTGTGGCGCCGGCATCCTTGCCGGCATCTTTCAGTTCTATAGGCAGGCGTCTTTTCTCTGACAATGACATCCACCCTTCCCAATCCACTCGCTCTCATCGCTGAACTCACCCACCGCTGCCCGCTTCACTGCGTCTACTGCTCCAATCCATTGGGAATGCAATCCCGCGCCAGCGAACTCCCCACCGAAGTTTGGTCCCGCGTCTTCAAGGAAGCTGCCGAAGCCGGAGTCCTCCAGGCCGATCTCACGGGCGGCGAGCCTCTCGCGCGAACGGACATCGTCGACCTCATCCGTGCCGCCCGCGCCGCCGGCCTTTACGTCAACCTCATCACTTCCGGCCTCCCCATGGACGAAGCAAAACTGGCCGCCCTCGTCGAAGCAGGCCTCGACCACATCCAACTCAGTTTTCAGGGCGCGCGCGAAGACACCGCCAACGAAATCTCCGGCACAAAGTCCCACGCGCATAAGCTGCGCGTCCTCGAATGGGTGAAACAGCATCGGATTGCTCTCACGCTGAATTTTGTCATCCACCGTCGCAACATCGATCAGCTCGGCGAAATGGTGGCGCTCGCGGAGTCCTCCAGCGCCACGCGCATCGAATTTGCCAACGTCCAGTATTACGGCTGGGCCTTCGCCAATCGCGAAAACCTCCTGCCCACTCGCCAACAGGTGAACGATTCCGTGGAGTTCATAAAGCGCGGGCAGGAACGATTGCAGGGAAAAATCCGTGTCGAATTTGTCGTTCCCGATTACTACGCGAAGTATCCCAAGCCCTGCATGGGTGGCTGGGGCCGCAAACTCATGCTCATCACGCCCAGCGGCGACGCGCTTCCCTGCCACGCCGCCCAAGTCATTCCCGGTTTGTTATTCGAGAACGTCAAGGATAGCAGTCTGCGCGAAATCTGGGAGCACTCCGCGGCCTTCCAGAAATTCCGAGGCGAAGACTGGATGCAGGAACCGTGCCGCACCTGCGACCGCCGTGAGCAAGATTTTGGCGGCTGCCGCTGCCAGGCGCTGCTCCTCGCGGGCGATGCTTCCGCCACCGATCCCGTCTGTTCGCTGTCGCCGCTCCGCCCAAAAACCGACGCCATCCTCGCGGGAATAAACGCCGCACCGTCAGTCCAGGTCTTCGTGCAACCCGCCTGGCTCTACCGCCCGAATCCTGCTTAATTGCCTGCGGCCGTTTGCGGCTGCTTCAACTTCATCACAACTCGGAACAAGAAGATGAGGCTCCCGAACAGCACCAAAAGGCCGAACAAGGAAAGGGTGTACGGTGCGCCAATCCGCTTCGCGACACCGCCCGCGATCAACGACCCAATCGGCTGCACGCCCATAAACATCGTCGCGTACACTGCCATCACGCGGCTCCGCAATTCGTCGGGCACTCGATTTTGAATCAGCGTATTGGTCGCCGCCATCTGCGATGTCGCGGCAAACCCCACCACGAGCAGCACCGCGGCGCACAACCAGAAAACTCTTGCTTGCGAAAAAACAAGGAGCGCTACGGCACACGTCATGGACGTCGCGGCGATCCATCGCGCCATTCCTCTGTAGTGCGTGCGTGCCGCGAATTGCAATGCCCCGAGAACAGCGCCCGCCCCGGCGAAACTCATCAGCAATCCAAGAGTGCGCGCGCCGCCTTTCAGGATGTCGTTCGCATAAATCGGCAGGAACACGGAATACTGCAAACCGAACAGGCTCAACACGCTCAACAACAAGAGCGCCGACCGGATGGGCAGGTCACTCATGGCGAAGTGGAAACCCTGCATAAAACTCTTGAATGGCGAGTCTTCGCTGGGCTTCGCCTCACTACGGACATTGCGCATCATCAGCAAGGCCACAATCACGGCCGCAAAACTTAATCCATTCAGGAAGAAACACCAGCCTTCTCCGATCCGCGCAATCGCAAATCCCGCAATCGCCGGCCCTACCACCCGCGCGCCGTTGAAAATCGAGGAATTTAGCGCAATCGCGTTGGGAAGATCTTCCTTCCCGACCATCTGCACGAAAAACGCCTGGCGGATTGGCACGTCAAACGCGTTCACGATGCCCACCAGAAACGCGATGACGATCACTTCCCAATCGCGAATCATATGCGTCAGCGTCAGCGCCGCCAGCACGAACGCAAGAAACATGGACGCCGTCTGCGTGGCAATCACGCTGCGCTGCCGGTCGTAGCGGTCCCCGACGTACCCGCCGATCGAGGAAAGAAACAGCATCGGCACCTGGCTTGCAAAACCGAAAACGCCCAGCAGCGCCGCTGATCCCGTCAGCTTGTAGACCAGCCAGAGCTGCGCGGTCGTCTGCATCCACGTTCCAATCAGCGAAATGAGTTGTCCCGCGATGAACAACTGGAAGTTGCGGTGCTGCATGGCGCGGAAGCGCGTGGAAGTCGACGGAAAGCGCGCGGACACGGCGGGGTTGACCGCTTTGCGGTCACTCTTCAAAATAATCTTCCTCCACTCGTTGGATGCGGAGAATCCGGACTAGTCACCATGCCGTGACATGCGGCCCATTGTCAACGCACCAATTCCTTCGTCTTCCGCCATTTTGTCTTGTAGGGGCCCGCCCCGGCGGGCTGCGCCCTAATCTGCTACATGTGTTGTATGCGGAAATCTTTGGTGGGCTGGATGCGGAATGAGCAAAAAGCAATGCACCGCCATCAGTCCTGCTGAAATCGCTGTTGAACTAAAAACTGAGAACTAATAACTGACAACTGCCTCATTCGGGCGGGTCCGGCGCTCCCCCAACATGCAGGTGGCTCAAATCTCTCAGCGTCGCTCGATCTTCATCGCTCAACCCGCGCGTAAAGTTCGGATCGTTTAGCCTTTGGTTGCGCGCCGATTCCGGCATATTCTGCAGCACGCGCAATCGCTGCTGAATCGCCTGCCTGCGCTCCGGCGGCATCTGCCTCCATCTCGGCAGCACTTCATTGCGCACGTGGTCCTGCTGCTGCGGCGTCATCTTTTGCCAGACTTGCGCTCGCTCGCGAAGCTCCTGCTGCTGTTGCGGCGGAAGCTGCCTGAATCGCCTTTCATCTTGCTGCAACCTCCGCCGTTCTTCCGGCGTGAATTCTCGCGAGCGTCCCGTCGCATTCGGCGGACGGTTCTCATTAAAATTCGGCCGCTGAACGCTCTCCCCTCTCACATTCGGAGGGCGATTCCCTCCGTCGCGCGAGTTTCCCGATCCCCGCGGTGGAGGATACGCTGTGCCAGGATTGCGCGGCGCATCGAGGTTGCGGCGAGGATCTTCAGCATTACGGCGTGGCGCTTCCGCAATCCTCGGCTCCGGCTGTGCCCTGCGCGCTTCCTGCCGTGGTTGGCGGCGCTCCTGCCTCGGCTCTTGCCTTCGCTGCTGGTTTGGTTGCTGCCTCTGCTCCTTCGGCGGCTTATTTTCCCGCCGGCTCTGCTCCCGATCCGTGCGCGGATTCTGCGCGGCGCACTGCAACGCCAATCCCGCGCTGATCACCAGCGCCAGCAGCCATCCGCCGAATTGGAGCCGCAGTTTCATCGCAGCTTACATGTCCTGACTTTGCTGATCCGCATTGTCAGCTGGCTCCGCTTGTGACAATTCGGTCAGCGGCTCGAAGCTCGAGATCACATCGTAGTTTTCGAGCACGGGTATGTCGGCCTGATCAATTTGAGGTGGATCGGACATGGAATACCTGCCAACCCAAACCGTCGCCAGCAGCAGCATCGAAGCCGCAAACGCCACTCGCGGTGACGGCGTAAACCAGGCCCACCAGCTCTGCTTCGCCGGTTCTGCTGCCACGCGTGCCCGCACGCGCAAATCAAACGCCGCCGATGGCTCGATCATCGGCAGCTCATCCAGCAACGCATGCACCGAGCGAAACTCATTCACGCGCAACTGGCACGTCCCGCAGGTCGAGAGATGCTTCTCCATCTCCAGCCGTTCGCCTTCTTTCAGGCGCCCGTCCACGTATCCCAGAATCTTGTTTTCCATCCGGCTGCAACTCATAACTTCCTTCCTTCTCTACCCAGGGTCTACTGCCTTGCTCGCTGCGCCACGAGCGGGGCTAGTTCCACTCGCAGCGTTTCGTATGCCCGGAACAGCAGCGACTTCAGCGCGCTCTCCGAGCAATCCAAAATCTTCGAAATCTCTCCGTAGTCCAGCTCCTGGTACTTGTGCAACAGCACCGCCGCGCGTTGCTTCTCCGGCAATTTCTCAATCGCATGCCGGATCATCTTGCGCTGCACGTCCTCGACGAGGTGCTGCTCGATGTTCGGGTGCTTCTCCGCGACGTCCAGCGTTTTCTCGTCACCGTCCTCGGTATCCACCGTCACCGGCGCATCCAGTGAGATTTCCATGCGCTGATACCGGTTGTCTCTCACCGAGTTCAATGCCAGGTTTGTCGCGATCCGGAAGAGCCAGGTCGTGAACTTCGCGCTGGGTACATAATCTTCCCGCGCGCGGTACACTCGCAAAAAAACTTCCTGCGCCAGGTCTTCCGCCTGTTCCCGGTTCCGAACCATCCGGTACAGAAAATTGACAAGCGGCCTCCTGTAGCGATGGAGTAGAAGCGCGAACGACTGTTCATCGCCCGCCTTCACGTCCAGCATCAGTTGGACGTCCGACCTGGCCATAGCCGCCACACTGTATCAAACCCAAGCTGTCTCAGAAAGTTGCAACTGGAAGGAACCGCCGAAATCGCCCTAAGTGCTGTAGACGCAGGGCTTTAGCCCTGCCTTGTCTTGCTTCTTCCGAAAAAGCCCCGAATCTTTCTAGAAATGAAACAAGTACTGCATTATCAACAAACTAGCCACTCCCACAAAAACCAGCAAGGCCATCCGCCAGTTCGGCTCCCGGTTCACCTCCGGCAACAAATCCGTCGCCGCCACATAGAGCGTCACTCCGCCCGAAAGCGGCAGCGCATATTTCAACTGCCCCTGCAACGCGCTTGTCAGCAGCACGCCGGCAATCGTCGCCACTCCTAACAACCCCGCCGCCAGAATCGCGTTGCGCTTTCCCTGTCCGCTGGCCAGCACCACGGACGCCACCGTGAATCCCTCCGGCAGCTTGTGTAAAAATACGGCCACGAAGATCACCGCGCCAAGCCAAGTGGAAACCAGAAACCCCGCCGCAATCGCCACGCCATCAAAAAACGTGTGAATCGTCAACCCCAGCAGCACCGTTGTCTGCGCGTGCTGATGGCTGAACTCTTCGTGATGCGTCTCCTCCCCAAAATGAAAATGGGGCGCAATCGTATGCTCGAACAAATGAATGATGAAATACCCGATTAGGACGTACAGCAGAGCGCTTTCACCCGAGAGCCTCACCGACTCCGGAATCACTTCCACAAACGCCACCGCCAGCATGTAGCCAGCGCCAAGCGCCAGAAAATATTGGAGAAACTGTCTCGGCCAGTCCTTTCGGATGACAAAGTATCCGCCGATCAAATTCCCCGCCGCCGCAACGAGTCCCAGCCCCGCCGCCAGCGCCGTCCGAAATGCCAGATCATGTCCCATCTTTAGTGGCACAGGCGTGCCTGTCGTAGGTAGGCTTCAGCCTGTGCAAACTCTTATTCCATATCGGCGGTGACCGATTGTCGCGAACTTATCTCCGCCTATTCTTCTCTCTGCCCTCTGCGTTTCAGTGGCCCTCTGCGTTAAGTCTCTTTCACTCTTTCACTCTTTCACTCTTTCACTCTTTCACTCTTTGACTCTTTCTCATCCACTATGCCGAAACAAAATCACGTCCCCCTCTTGCACCACATATTCCTTCCCCTCCAGCCGCACCTGCGCCTTCTCCCGCGCCGCCGCCAGACTTCCAGCCGCCAGCAAATCGTTCCACCGCACCACTTCCGCGCGTATGAACCCTTTCTCAATGTCGCTGTGAATCGCCCCCGCCGCCTTCACCGCCATCGCCCCCTTGCGAATCGTCCACGCCCGCACTTCCGGCTCACCCGCCGTGAAAAACTGGATCAAACCCAGCAAATCATACGTCGCGCGAATCAATCGGTTCAGCCCCGGCTCCTTCAATCCATACGACGCCAGCAATTCTGCGGCTTCCTTCTCATCCATCTCGGCGAGTTCCGCTTCCAGCCGCCCACAGATCGCCACCACCGCCGCGTTCGGCCGCCCTTGTAGTGAGCCCAACTTGTGCCGCTCCACCGCCGTGTCCAGCTTGTCCGCTTCGTCGTCCCCCAGGTTCAGCACGTATAAGACCGGCCGCGCCGACAAAAACAAAAATCCCCCAATCGACTTTCTCTCCTCCGTCGTCAATTCCAGTTCGCGCAGCGCCTTCTCCGCTTCCAGATGGGTTTTGCATTTCTCCAGCGTATTCTTCTCCAGTACCAACGCCGGCTCGCTTTTCTTTTTCAAATCCTTCTCGAGCCGTTCCAACCGCCGCGTAATCTGATCGTGATCCGAAAGCATCAGCTCCAGGTCCAGGTTCGTCGCATCCCGCAGCGGATCGATGCTCCCCTCCGAATGCGGCACCGACGGATCGTCAAACACGCGAATCACGTGCGCAATCACGTCCACTTCGCGCAGTTGCGCCAGCGCATCCCGCATGCGCTCCTTCTGCATCCCGCCCAAATCCACGTAATTCACGGTCGCATACGTAATTTTCTTCGGGTCATACAGCTTTGCCAGCTCCACCAGCCGCGGCTCCGGCACTTTCGCCACGCCCACGTGCGTTGCCGACGCCCCGCCCTTCCCCTCGACGTGCGCCTTCGTCAATATCCGGAACAGTGTCGTCTTCCCAACCTGTGGTAGTCCAATAATTCCCGTCTGCATAAACTCAGCATACTAGCACAGCCCCGCGAACGGGCACGTTGCGGCGCTTCGCGAGTAAAAGCAATTTTGTGCGCCTGCACCCGGCAAAGCTGATAATCTTTTGGACCGTTTTCAATCGGGAGCCGCACCATGACCAAGGAATTTCACCTGCCGCCGTTCGACCTGCGCCTCGCAATGGACACCCTTGCAGCAAAAGATCCTCACCTCGCCCCGCTGATCAAAGAGACCGAAGAATTCCGCATCGAGACCGACGGCTCGGATAGCCCCTACGAAATCCTCCTAGAGGCCATCGCCTACCAATCCATCTCCGGAAAAGCTGCCGCCACGATCTTTGGCCGCATCAAAGCTCTCGGGGCCAACGGCCGCGCACCCACGCCGGAAGAAATGCTGAAGCTCCGCAAGCCCGCCCTGCGCAAAGCCGGCCTTTCCGGCGCAAAAGTTCTCGCCATGAAGGATCTCGCAAAGAAAACCATCGAAGGCATCGTTCCTTCGCTCGAAGAAGCGCAGAAGCTCTCCGACGAAGAACTCGTCGAGCGCCTCGTCTCCGTCCACGGCATCGGCGCCTGGACCGTCGAGATGTTCTTGATCTTCCGCCTCGGCCGCCCCGACGTTCTCCCCATCCACGACCTCGGCGTCAAAAAAGGCTGGTCCATCACCTACGGCAAGAAGCATATGCCCACGCCCAAGGAACTCCTCGCCTTCGGCGAGCGCTGGCGTCCCTACCGCACCGTCGCCAGTTGGTACATGTGGCGCGCCTGTCAGCGCGCCGGCCAAGCCGCCATGCGCAAAATCCTCCCCGCCAAGGTCCGCAAGCCTAAGCCCGCCAACACCATCCGTCGCAAACGCAAGGCTATGTAGAGGCGGGACTTCAGCCCCGCCGGGTTTGATTTTCAAGGCGGAGTGCCGCAGCTTTTTCCTTGACGTCAGCATAGTTTTCCTTTATTATATAGGTCAGGTAAACATGTGTTTGGAGTGCGGCGGCCCGGCGGCCGCTTTTTCTATTTATGCTGATCCTTTTGCGCTATCACGAGGCGTTTTCCTGCCGAAGCCGCCACTCTGACAGACAATCCGTCTTTGCACAATTTTGGTGCAACGTAACTGCCTTTAGAATCAACACTTGTAGACTCTCTTGTAAGTGTTGAAAACAAAAGACTTATGGAAGAGTTAAGTCCTTTAGAATGAACACTTACAAAAAACAGGGGGGGAGGTGTTATGGCTAACCAGACATCTCTAACAATGTCGGCCCTGTCAAACTCTTTTTGGACAAACTCCTCCCGGCCACTCCTTCGAGTGGTCTTGGCTGTTCCGGATTCTGTCCACTGACGACCACGGCTCGTTCGTAATCTTTCGGTCGGCTTCGGTCCGACCCAGACATCTCTTCGATCAAAACTTCGACCATGATTACTTTTTCAAACTCCCTTTGCAGGGAGCGGGATGCCCATTCACTGGCGCGATGTTCTAGTGCACACCATGCCTGGTACCGAGCTGTCCCGCGTACGAACCGAACTCGAACGATGGTGAATACTCACATCCATTCCGCCACATCCAGTACAGCCGAATCGCCATCCGGCGCCCCATCGCTACCTTGGCAATGCTCTTGTGCCGACGGATGGCTAGGTGCAAGTACCGACGCCGCCAGTGCGGGTTGAAGCGTGTGGCCGCCTGGGCAGCCTCTACCAGCAAATAGCGCAATAAAGAACTGCCCTGCTTGCTGATGTGCCCCAGCCGTTGCTTGTCGCCACTGGAGTCTTCACTCGGAATCATACCCACGTACGTACCGATCTGCCTCCCGCGAGCAAACCGTTGCGGCGTTCCGATGATCAACACATAGGCCAATGCCGTAATCGGCCCCACGCCGGGATGGGTCATCAACCGCAACGCTTCGGGTCGCTTGTGGACTTCCTGCTCTACGGCTGCCGTTAACTCCTCGATGCTCGGATTTAGCCGGTCCAACAGTTCCAACAACTCGCTCCGTCGTCGGCTAGCCCACGGAGCTAACGCCAGTCTCTCGAACTCTGCTCGTCCCTGTTGGCTAAACAGCTTCGACTTCCAGCGCTTCCCTTCGTTCATGGCCAGCGCTTGCAATTGGTTCATGATCCGCGTGCGCATCTGCACCATGCGATGCCGGTGCCACAGCAGTTGTCGGAGATCCCGATTCTCTGGACTTGGTACCCAGATTTTCGGAAAGCGATCTTCGCGCATCAGCCGCAGCAAAAGTCTGGCATCCTCGCGGTCGGTCTTCCGCTTCTTGACGCGTTGGGCCTCGATCTCCGCGGGATCGCCAATCCACAGCTCAATGTCGAGCTCCGCCAGCAGGCGCTCGAACCAGCGTGCATACCCAGTAGCCTCCATGCCTACCCGCACGCGGATTCCTCTTTGCTGTAGGCCCCGATAGAATCGCTCCGCTTCTCCACCGTCATGATTCAGTCGTTGTTCACCGTACTCACCAGTCTCTTCCACAAAAAACGCGATCTGCTGAAAACTCGGGTGGTAATCTACGCCTATCAACATCATGTTCGGCTCCTTTCTCCCGAGCCTGTGGTCGTTACGCAACCAAAGTTTACTCGGGTCGAGGAGCCGACATTGTTATGGAATCACTGGC
>JBARRT010000112.1:0-4677 GCA_049644365.1 Candidatus Acidiferrum sp.
TGTCCGTTGAAGTTTGAGCGACTACATTCGGTTTCGAAGGCGCAGTCGCATCTGCCATTACCACCCACTTTCCTTCAGAACCTTGTCCTGTTCGGGCGCCGTGGAACTTCGCCGGCATTGTCCCGGCATTGTCTTTGTCAAAATTATAGGTAAGTGACTGTCCGGAAAATTGCGGTGGTGCAGGCGCCTCAGACGGAGCCGCGTAGGATGAAGAGAATCGCCCTTCCCGAGACACGAAAAGTGCCACGCTCACCAGGAAAACTGCCGCAATGACCATGACGATCAATACGCTCGTTTTCATCGCATTCCTCCTTCCTTCGTCTGCGAGTCCCAAAATGCGCCGAGAGACAAAACGGCGAGCCGCAACTCTTTCTTAACCGACAGACTGATAGAGCCCTTCCACTAACTCCATTCCGCGTTCAAGAAGCTTTTTGTCAGGGACTCCTTGTTTCGCCCAACCATTCAGCACGGCATCAACGCCAAAGCCCTCTTTGCGGCCGAACTTCTCATCCAGGAGATCCGCGTCATGAATGATTTGCCCGATCACTCCAACCCTCTTGTCGCGAATTCGAAACGTCTTTTCCAATGTCTCGAACGTGCAGTCCTCCCCGCGATGGCCGAAACCTCCGTGAAACATGTCGAACGGCACTGCTTCGTGCGGGATCTGGGTTTCTGACGCAAAGGTGAACCGCGCCTTTTTGTCTATGAAATTTCGAATCAACCATGCTGATGCCGACCGGTCGATCCCCGGCCGCTTTCGAGTGACCCACAACCTGCTAAGGTATTCTCGCGGATTCACCTTGCCTGCTTCCCGGTTGGAAGCGGGAGATGCGTCCACTCGCGCAAACATCTCTTTCACCCGCTCCTGAAGCGGGCTCTGGAAGAAGTCGATCTCGACAATTTCACGAAACCGTGTCCTCAGGCGGCTCACTTGCTTGGGTGAATGCTTGTGGAGCGCGACAGAAGACTGCTTTTGCAATTTACCGATCAACTCTTGGTATTCGCGGGCGCGCGCTTCAGCAAAGTGTCCTATCAACTGGGGCGTAGACAAATTGTCGATGGATTGCACCTTCACAACGGAAGCCTCGCCGGCATATTTGCGAACCGCCGCGGCCAGCCACTCAAACCGTTCCTGATTGGTCGGACTGTTCGGCAGCAAGTATCCGGAGTTCCCGAGCGGCACCGCTCCATAACGCTGCAGCTTTCGCCAGATCTCAACCCGCTGGCTTGCCCGTTTCGTTGGCAGAGTGAAGGTCAACAGCAACCACGGCGCGCCGATCTCAGGGCGAGGTACAGTCATTTCATAAAAATGTTATATATGTAACGGGGGAAAGTCAATCCGATGGAACAAGCGCGCGCGGCCGGCAGGATTCTCTGCGTATTTCTTCCTAGAAAGAAGTCACGACGAGAGGTATTACTTTCGCAGTTCGAAATGGAGAAAAGATGATCTGCCGCCGGGTCGTTTCCGATTTGGAAAGGCCGGCCCTTTCTTGTCAACGATGAAAGAAGGTCAAGACTTCGCCGGATTGTGGCCATTCTTGCATGCCGAAACGGGAGAGCGTAAGTGCGCGTAGTCGGTTACGCCGCCGCGCCGCCCGACTTTGCTTTAGTCTTGGTATTCTCTCCGCCGCGTTTCAAGTAGCGATACAAGCTTGTGCGTCCAATTCCCAGAATCTGCGCCGCGCGAAGCCGGTTGCCCTTGCATATATCCAGCACGCGCTGAATGTGAACCTTGCGCAGCTCCCCCAGCGAAAGGGTTCCCCAATCATCTCCTTCCGCGGGGCCCGAGTTCCGCTGCTGCAGATGCTCCGGCAAGTCCGTCAGGTCAATGAAATCCCCGCTCGCGGTAATGCAGGCGCTGGAAATTACGTTTTCCAGCTCGCGCACGTTCCCCGGCCATGGATGTTGCAGCAGCACCGTCTGCGCCCGGCGCGTCAGCCCCGCAATGTCTTTTCCATAAGCCGCCGTATATTTTTTAAGGAAAAACTGCATCAGCAGCAGGATATCTTCCAGTCGTTCCGCCAGCGGCGGAATTCGAATCTGGATCGAGCTCAGCCGGTAATAAAGATCTTCGCGGAAACGGCCGGCCAACACTTCGGCGCGCAAGTCCCGGTTGGTTGCCGCAATCATCCGCACGTTGATTTGCCGCACCTCCGGCGAACCCACTCGCTGGATTTCGCGGTTCTGGATCACGCGCAGCAGTTTCGCTTGCATCGCCAGCGACGTCTCGCTCACTTCATCCAGAAAGACCGTTCCCCCGTTGGCGTATTCGAACAGCCCCGGCCGCGTGTCCGTCGCCCCCGTAAAGGCCCCGCGCATGTGCCCAAAAAGCTGGCTCTCCAGCAACGTATCCACCAGCGCCGAACAGTTGCACACCGCCAGTTTCTGCTGGCTGACCGGGCTGATCTGGTGGATGGCTCTTGCCACCAGTTCCTTCCCTGTTCCCGTAGCTCCCAGCAGCAGCACGTTCGTGTAATGCCGGGCCACCTTGCGCGCAAAATCAAACACTTCCAGCATCACCGGGCTTTTCCCCACGATGCCGTGAAACTCCAGGTCCTTCAGCAGTTGCTCCTCCAGCGCCTTTACGCGCCGCCGCTGGTCGTACAGCGCCGCCACCTCGTCCAGCGTCTTTTTCAGCCGCGCCCGGTCGACCGGCTTCGGCAGGAAATCGGCGGCTCCCCGGCGGATCGCTTCCAGCGCCGTTTCCAGCGTATATTCCCGTGTCATCACGATGACGTGCACGCCCGGGTCGCAGCGCAACACTTGATCCAGAAACTCGTACCGCCGCATCCCGGGCATGTGCAAATCCGCCAGCAGCAATCGGCACCGCCCGTGCCTCACCAGGCGTAGCGCTTCTTCCGGATCCGTAGTTGGAATCGGCTCGTATCCCATCTCTCCAATCACGGCAGCCAAGCCTTCCAATTGCCCTGGATCTTCATCCAGAATGCACGGCGTCAGCGCCATCCTCGGCGCAGCAATCTCTGTCGTTCTTGTCGAAATGCCAGTCACGATGCCCCTTACACGGCATCTTGACTTCCACATCCATCCTCAACATGCAGTCCCGCCTGTTTCGAACACTGACAATCTTTCCAGGCTCTCGAAATACCCTACCTCGTGAAGAATCAGCTTCTTACCGCCCCTTCGCGTTCTGCATCCTCGCTTCCCCTTTGCCTCTCACTCCAGATTTCTTTCCCGAGGCGCCTCCGCACCCCCCAAAACGCCCTCGCCTCGCGCACCTCGTCTCAATTCGGTGCAGGAATGACCACTGATTTCCCGCCTTGGCACAAGCAAGCCGCAGGCGCGTGTGTGCGGAATTGGGGCATCAAAACTGGCCCGGAATCAAAAGCTTCACCGCGAAACCTTCCACGTAGGGATATAGCTGGCGAAAGGCGACCCAAGCCAAAATCAGCCCGAGCAAGGCGAAGTTGTTGCCGCGCAGCCAGTCGAGATACTTGTGAGCGCGATTTTCGCTCATGAACAGCATGATGACGCTGCTGCCGTCCAGCGGCGGCGCGGGCAACAAGTTGAACGTGCCGAGAAGCAGATTCAGCGTGAAGAAAACAAGAAGCACGACGCTGGGAAAATCCCGCCGGCCGGTGGCAGGATCGCTGCCGATCCAATGCATCGCCGTGCCGAGGCGGAAGCCGATCACCGCGAGGAACATCAATAAGTAATTTGTGGCGGGGCCGGCGAGAGCCATCAACGCGGCGCGGTGAGGATGGCGCCGCTCCCAGTGCGGATCGTAGGGCGCGCTGGCCCAACCGAACATCGACTGTCCCTTGCTCAGCGCAAAAGAAATCAGGGGAATGACGACCATGCCCCAGGGCTCGCGCTGGATGTGCGGAACGGGATTGAGCGTAACCTGGCCGCCCGAGGCTGCGGTGGTATCGCCTCCGATTTTGGCGACGAGGGCGTGGGCCGCTTCGTGGCAGGTGGTGGAAAAAAGAAAAGCGAGGTACCAAATGAAGCCGAAAGCGAGCAGTTCGGGCGAGAGGTCCGGCATCGAAGGAGTCTTGTTTTTTCTCCGAGCCAGTAGCGTAGAGGTTGCGGGCAGGGTTTGCAAGGGCAGGGGAACGTTGGAACGGTTCCACGTTTGTCGCAGGGTCTGAAGGTGGGAGAGTTGAAAGAGTTTCAGAATGGGAATTGTTGGTATACACCCCGGTTGTTTTCGTATGAGTGGCAAATACAGGACTTACGGCGGACAAGTCTGTATGAGTGGCAAGTAAAGGACTTAAAGCACTTGAGTTTTCAGTGGTTTGCGGGCGACTCGTATGAGTGGCAAACAAAGGACTTACAGAGATAGGAGGACGGGCGAATGGAGGAACAGCGGCCAGTGAGTGACGAGGCAATCGAGGGCGAAGATTTTGATTGGCAAACACGTGGAAGGATAGCACGCAGGCATCAACTGGTTAAGAGTTAAGCAGAGAACGGAGAGAATTGAGGATTGAACGGCACGGAAAGTGGGATGAGCGGTTCGTGCGGGCGCAAAACGAAGCGAAGAATCGCCCACCCTTTCATGAACCAATTCAGTTTGCCACCCGCCGAGATTCACTTCAGGCAGTGGGACAGCGTTCCGACTGATCGAATCGTTTCACCGCAAAAATTCTAGGGCGCGGTTTGGCGGGGAAAGACTTGTGTGCCGGACTGGGAAAATTCGAAGCGGATGAGCCAGTCGCT
>JBARRT010000113.1:0-11077 GCA_049644365.1 Candidatus Acidiferrum sp.
CTGCTAATCCTTCTGGGAGCCGTAGGATTCGTCCTGCTGATCACCTGCGCCAACGTTGCCAACCTGGTGATGACGCGTTCGATCGGGCGGCGCAAGGAATTTGCCGTGCGATCGGCGCTGGGGGCGAGCCGAGGAAGCTTGCTCACGCAATTGCTGACCGAAAGCTTGCTGCTCTCGTTCGCCGGCGCAAGCGTTGGACTTATCGGCGCTCAATGGGGCGTCGATTTGCTGATCGCGGCCATTCCGGAAACTCTGTTGCGAGGTACGCCTTACCTGCGCAACGCAGGGATCAACCTTCCCGTGCTGCTCTTTCTTTGCGGTGTCACCGTGCTCACCGGAATACTTTTTGGGTTGGCGCCCGGCCTGCACGCTTCGCGGACGTCCTTGAACGATGTGTTGAAAGATGAATCGCGAAGCGGGACAAGCGGAGGCCAGGCTCGTCTGCGAAATGCGCTGGTCATTGCCGAAATATCGATTTCTCTCGTGCTACTGGTCAGTGCCGGACTTCTGCTTCGGAGCCTCCATGCGCTGCTTCGGCAAGATCCGGGTTTCAATCTTCACAATGTGCTGGCCTTTTCGGTCAATTTGCCGGATTCTGCTTATCCGAGCGACAAGACTCCTCCCTACTACAGCGCGGCCGCGGTCCGCTTCGATCACGAATTCACGCAGCGCCTCCGTTCTTTGCCGGGCGTGATTGACGTGGGGCAGACTTCGGGCATTCCCGCGAGCGGCGGGAGCGGCACGATTCGATTTGTGGTCGAGGGCCGCACCACAGCTCTGGGGCAGGAAGACGAATGCCAAATCATCACGGTAAGCACGGGCTATTTTCCCTCTTTGAAAATTCCACTTGTCGAGGGCCGTTTCTTCAACGCAACCGATAAGCAGGATGCTCCAGGCACCGTGGTCGTAAGCCGCGCCTTCGTTAAAGCCTACTTGTCTGGAGAGAATCCCGTTGGCAAACGGATTCGTTTTACGTACAGTGCGCAGAATCCATTTCTTGAAATCGTCGGAGTAGCCGGGGACACCGCTTCCATTGATATCGCTGCGCCTCCGCCGGCTATTGTTTACACGGCCAACGATCAGGGGCCTTCCACTTACTTGAGTTACCTGGTGCGTACGGCTGGCGAACCCGCGGCGTTTGTCGGAACCGCGCGCGCGGCATTGCATGAGATGGATCCGCAACTCCCGATGATCCAGCCGCAATCGCTGGAACAGATCGCCAATCAATCCCCGTCAGTTTTTCTGCGGCGGTATCCTTCTTATGTGATTGGGAGTTTTGCCGCGCTGGCTTTGATTCTGGCGGTCGTGGGCTTGTACGGACTGATCTCGCACATGGTGCTTCAATGCACGCGCGAGATCGGCATTCGCGTGGCGCTTGGAGCACAACGCCGTGACATCTTGAGAATGGTGCTTCGTCAGGGGATTGTTGCCACTTTCGTGGGCGTTGCCATCGGCATTGTCGCCGGGCTGGCGCTTACGCGGCTCTTGTCGAGCTTGTTGTTCGGCGTCACGCCCGGCGACTGGGTTACGTTCTTGAGCGTAGCTGCGCTTCTTCTCGTTGTGGCGGTGGTGGCGTGCTCGATTCCCGCGCGGCGGGCAACGCGCGTCGATCCCATCGTGGCCTTGCGTTACGAATAGATGCAGGTACGCAATAATTCACGCGTCTTATCGCTGAGCGAAAGCCTTGGGGAGTTTTGACCGATTCGCTGCGAGGCCAAGCTATTCGTTGCCGCCGCCGAGCTCGCGCACGATCGAGCCTACGAAGGACTTTGCGTCTCCAAAGAGCATGAGGGTCTTGTCGAGGTAGTAGAGCGGGTTGTCGATCCCTGCGAATCCGGCCGCCATGCTGCGCTTGATCACCATTACGGTGCGCGCCTTGTCTACATCCAAAATGGGCATGCCGTAGATCGGGCTGTTTGGGTCCGTGCGCGCCGCGGGATTGGTCACGTCGTTCGCGCCAATCACCAGGGCCACATCGGTTTGCGGAAAATCTCCGTTGATTTCGTCCATGTCCAGCAGCTTGTCGTAGGGAATGTCTGCCTCGGCGAGCAAGACATTCATGTGGCCAGGCATGCGCCCCGCGACCGGATGAATGCCGAATTTCACGTCCACGCCGCGTTTCGACAGTGCGTCGTATAGTTCGCGCACTTTATGCTGGGCCTGTGCCACGGCCATTCCATAGCCGGGAACAATGACGACTTTATTCGCCGCGGCAAGAATCGCGGCCGCTTCCTCCGGAGTCGCGCTGCGCACCGGCCGCGCTTCCTGCACTCCAGTGGCAGACGCCTGCTCCTGCCCAAACGCGCCGAAGAGTACGTTTGAAAATGAGCGGTTCATCGCTTTCGACATGTTCACGGAAAGAATGAGACCGGATGCACCGTCGAGTGCGCCGGCAATGATTAATAATTTGCTGTCCAGGACGAAACCCATCGCCGCCGCTGAGAGTCCTGCGTAGGAATTCAAGAGAGAAATCACCGTGGGCATGTCGGCGCCCCCGATGGGGACGATCATCATCACGCCGAACAAAAGGGGGATACCGACAATCAACGGAAAGAGCTGCGTCTTTTCCGGATGAGCTACCAGCATGCCGGCGACAACGATGGCCACGCCGAGCAGTCCGAGGTTAACGATGTTCTGTCCTTTGTAAGTAATGGGTCTTTGCGGCAGGAGTTCCTGTAGTTTTCCCGCAGCCATCAAGCTGCCGGTGAAAGTGAGTGAGCCGAGAATTACTTCGAGCGAGAGCACGCCCATCATGAAGCGCGGCACACCCGGCGTGCGCAAATAGAACTCGGCTGTGCCGACGAGCGTCACGCACAGCGCCCCAAACGCGTGGCTTAGCGCCGTCCGTTGCGGTACAGCGGTCATGGCCACTTCGCCGAGCGGCACGCCGATAATCGTACCCAACACGAGTGCGATGAAGATCCATTTGTATTCCACGATGCCTTGGTGCAACAGAGTTCCGACAATGGCGAGCAACATGCCCAGCTCGCCGGCAAAAACTCCGCGGCGCGCCGTCTTCGGAGAGCTGAGCCACTTGAGCGAGAGGATGAAAAGAGCGGTGGCGATCAGGTAGGTGATTTCGATGATCTGTTCCATGCCGGGCAGCCTGGTCATGGTTTCTTCGGCCCGCTGGCCTTGAACATCTTCAGCATTCGATCGGTAATCAGGAAACCGCCGACGATGTTACTGGTGGCAGCCACGATAGCGATGGTTCCCAGGACTCTTGCGAGCGTCGCTCCGTGCGCGTGATATTCGCCGGCGAGTAGAATCGCCCCGACGACCGCGATGGCATCCAGCGCATTGGTCAGGGACATGAGCGGGGTGTGCAGGAGCGGGGAGACGCGGCGTATCACTTCAAAGCCGATGAAAGCGGCGAGCATGAAAACGTAAAGGCTGGTGAGCAGATCCATCCTCATGTTCTTGCCATCTCCTTTGGCGCAGCCGGAAGGGCTGGCAGGGAGAAGAATTCTCTGACGCGCGGGTTGACCACTTCTCCGCCGCGCGTAAGCACCGTTTCGCGCACAATCTCATCCTCCCAATCGAGCTGCAGCTTCCCATCTTTCACAAGGTGGAGAAGAAAGGCGGTGATATTCCGCGCGTACATCTGGCTGGCGTGATAGGGCACGGTGCTGGCCAAATTGAACCACCCGATAATCGTCACGCCATACTCCACGGCGATTTCTCCGGGACGCGTCAGCTCGCAATTTCCGCCGCGCTCGCCCGCCAAGTCCACAATGACGGAGCCCGGCGCCATGCTTGCTACCATCTCTTTCGTAACGAGAATCGGCGGTCTTTTTCCGGGAATGACCGCAGCGCTGATCACCACATCACTCTCCGCAACGACTTTTCCAAGCAGCTCGCGCTGGCGTTTATAAAATGTCTCGTCCTGCGCCCGCGCATACCCGCGCGCGTCCTCGGCGTCTTTCGCTTCAATCGGGAGCTCGACGAATCGTCCACCGAGGCTTTGCACTTGCTCTTTCGCCGCAGGCCGCAAATCGTACGCGGACGCTACGGCCCCCAACCGGCGCGCCGTGGCGATGGCCTGCAAACCCGCCACCCCTGCCCCAATCACCAGAACGCGGCCCGGAGTAATCGTCCCCGCAGCCGTGGTGAGCATCGGAAAGATTCGCGGCGAAGTATCCGCGGCAAGCACCACTGCTTTGTACCCGCAGATGGTCGCCATCGAGGAAAGTACGTCCATGCTCTGCGCGCGCGTCGTGCGCGGCATCAATTCCACGGAGAACGAAATCACTCCCTTGGAGGCGATCTCCTGAATGCTTTCGATGGATCCCAGCGGCCGCAAAAATCCGATCAGCACCTGGCCGCGCCGGTAGAGCGGCACATCCTCCTTGCCGGTTTTGTCATTAGATCCGTAACAAAGGACCTGTACCACGATATCGGCCGCGCCGAACACTTCGGCGCGGCTCGCAACAATTTTCGCGCCCTTGGCCGCATAGTCGGCATCCGGATAGCCCGCCGCGAATCCGGCGCCAGTTTCTACCACAACCTGCAAACCGGCTTTCGTCAGGTTCGGAATGACTGCCGACACCAGCGCGACGCGCCGCTCTCCGGGAAAACTCTCGCGCGGAACTCCGACGACCATGAAGCTGCCTCCACTTCTAGAAACCAGCACTGTTGTGGGGAATTACAATCGGTCGGGGAAATAGACTCAATCCATTCCACGAAGAGGCCAACCCTCCACCGACTCAAAACGCTCCAAATCATACACTCATGGAAGCCCGTTCTGTTAGATCACATCACAGTATTTAAAGTTGCGAATCTCTATTACAGCCAAGGGCATGCCCGAGAGCCTCTGTGACTGCCGCACCTAAACAAAAGAAGGGACCGCACGGCGGTCCCTTCTTTATTGAACTACGAACGCCGAGAAGAAAACGACGAGGTTAGTTGCTCGCCGGCCTGTTATCGGAAGGTGTGGCCGTTGCCGCGGACGCTTCGCCGATGGAAAGCTCATACTTTTTGCCACCGAAGAAAATTTGCGTCAGGGTCTTGATACCAGCCTGATCGGTGCTAGTGGAATACCCACTCGCCGCACCGGCTTTCTCTAGCGGAAGGATTTGCGCCGGCACTTTGGCTACCGTCCCCCTTGCGCCGGAAATAGTGAGTTCAACATTAGAGCCGCTTCCGGCCCATTCCACTTGATACTGACCGGCGGTGAGCTGCTTGCCGCCGACAGAAACGGTTTCGGCAACCTTCAGCGTACCCTTATTGGTATTGCCTGCGACGGCGCTAGCTGCAAGCAAAAGCGAAAGGGTCAGCAGGTTTGCGATGGATTTCGTTCTTGTCATTAGATTCTCTTTTCCTTTTGTCCTTGCCTCGCGGAAGCGAATCAAGATCCTTCATTCCCGCCAAGGAAAGCATGATTTGATTACCTTTGTTTTGACGAGGAAAAGGGCTTCCCGGTTATATCTCCGGCAACAAAAAGAATGGCTTAAATGCATTAAAAAATCGATTTATCTAAGCTACACATCCTTCACGACTTGCCGTATACTTAGTTGGAATTAGCGGGTGTTACAGACGAAAATTTCTGCTGCCCGGTAGTCTGCCCGTACTTCCGCGAGCCTCGCCTCCCAATAATCTGCCACACGGGCTGGCATGCTCTTTCATACTCATCTTCATTTTCCGCGCGTTCCCTTCCACGCTATACTTCCTCATGCGCTTCAGAAACCGTTCGGCCTGCCTGACTTTCATCGCTCTTCTGTTCGCGCTGCTGCCTGCACCTGCAGCCTCGCAAGAGACTTCCTGGAAAAGAGACCTCGCCGCATGGCGCGCGAAGTATGTCGCAGACCTTTTGAAGCCCGACGGCTGGCTCTCCCTGACCGGCCTCGAATGGCTCCAGCCGGGCGACAACTCTCTCGGCTCTGCCGCAGACAACAAGATTCATCTCGCCGCGGGCAGCCCCGCGCATCTCGCGATTCTTCATCTCGAAGGGGAGACCGTGACTCTGAACCCACCGCCCGGTGGATTCCTGCCAGACTTTCTTGTTGCTGGCTCGCCTGCAAAGCCGCAGCCCCTGTGCGCTGAAGCCAACAATGATAAGGTTTCTCCTCATCTGACGATCGGCACACTGAATATGTACGTGATCCGCCGCGAAGCGCGCTTCGCTCTGCGCATTAAGGATTCCCACTCGCCATCCATCGTCGGCTTCCACGGCCTGAAATGGTACGCGCCCGATGCTGCTTATCGCGTCACCGCCAGGTGGATTCCCTACTCTCCAGCAAAGACCATCACGCTCGCTACGCTCGTCGGCACAACTTACGATCAGCCCGTGCCCGGCGCCGCGGAATTCACGCTCGCCGGAAAAACATTTCGCATCGAACCGGTCCTCGAAGATCCCGCCGTCGCCAAGCTATTTTTCATCCTGCGTGACACCACCAGCACCAGGACGACATACCCCGCCTGCCGCTTTCTCTACACCGGTCTCCCAACCAACGGCCTCGACAAACCCGGCGAACTTGTTCTCGATTTCAATCGCATGGAAAATCCCCCCTGCGCTTACACTCCTTTTTCGACCTGCCCGCTTCCGCCGCCCGGCAATCGCCTCCCCATTGCGCTCCCCGTCGGCGAAAAACGCTATCATGACTAGGCGCCGCTCCTTCTTTCCTCCCGCCGTTCATTTTGAGATTCTCTGCCGACTGTCGCACAATAGATGTGTCAGCAACCAATGGATTATCTGAATTCCAATTTATCTCCCGGAAACGGCGACTCTTCGGCACGCGAGAAACTGATCACTCTACGCCTGGCGCTCCTCAAGCTCCACAAGACCCTTCTCAACATGGAACGCCGCGACTACGAGCGCGAGCACGGCGCCGTCAACACCGGTGAGCTCTTCCGCCTGGTCATCGACCACGCGCAGTTCGCCTGGCTCCATAACATTTCCGAATTCGTCGTGCGCATCGACGAAACTCTCGCCGCCAAGGAGCCTGTCACCCCCGAGTACACCAGCACGGCCATTTCTCTGGCCCGAAAGATGTTTGTCCCGACGGAATCCGGCGACAGTTTCCAAAAAAAATATTTTGAGGCGATCCAGCGCGATCCGGTTGTCGTGATTGATCACGCCGAGCTGGTCCGTCTCTTCAACAACGAACCTCCCGATTCCGCAAATCCCTAAGTTTTTACGATTTCCCTGATAGAATCCCGCCGTCACTCGGAGGAACGTATGAGCGATTCCGACAAGAGCTACAGCAACGGCGAAATCACGGTGGTGTGGAAGCCCGGCGTATGCATCCACTCCGGAAAATGCGTCCAGGGCCTGGGCGAAGTTTTCAACGTTGACACCCGCCCGTGGATCAACATCGCCGGCTCATCCACCGAGCGCATTATCCAGCAAGTCGATGAATGTCCTTCCGGCGCACTCAGTTATTTCCGGAATGAAAAAGTGGGGAAAGCCGCAGGGTGATTCGTGGACCTAAACCTCGACAGCATCACCGTCACAAACAACGAAGAAGCTCAGCGCTTTGAAGCGCAGGTCGACGGCCTGCGCGCACTCCTCACCTATCGCCGCTTTCCGGACCGCATCGTCTTTAACCACATTGAAGTTCCTCCGCCCCTTGAGAGCAAAGGCCTCGCCGCCAAGCTTGCCCGTACCGGGCTCGATTTCGCTCGCGCCAATCATTTCCGCGTCGTACCGCTGTGCCCCTACGTTGCCGCGTTTATCCGGACGCATGCGGAATACCACGACCTCGTTTCCGCCGAAGACCTGCAAAAACTCCTGTCCCGCTTAAGCGGCGCAACTGGCCGCTAACAATTTCCGCCGTGCAGAAACGCAATCCAGCATTCTCCATCCGTCGACTTCGCCGCTCGGAACTTCCTGTCGATACTGTCGCCCTCGCACGGTTTCTCATCGGCAAAGTGATCGTCCACGATCTTCCCGCTGGACGCCTCAGCGGCCGCATCGTCGAAACGGAAGCCTATCCCCCCGGCGATCCCGCCGGCCACCATTTCCGTGGGCCCACGCCGCGCATTCGCTCCATGTATCTCGCTCCCGGTCACGCATACATTTTTTTCAACTACGGCGCCCATTTCATGCTCAACGTCGTCAGCGAGCCCGCCGGCACCGCCGCGGCGGTTCTCATTCGAGCTCTCGAGCCTCTCGACGGAATTGAGCTAATGCAGAGGAACCGCAAAACCACCGGCCTTCTCGATCTAACACGCGGCCCCGGGCGCCTCGCCGCCGCTTTTCAAATCGACCGCCGCCATGACGGCATCGATCTTTGCGCTCCCGGCGCGCTCTGGCTCGGCGTGACAAAGCATCCCGTCAGCACAGTCGTCAAAAGCGTTCGAATCGGCATCACCCGCGCTGCCGATCGACTACTTCGCTTCTACGAGCGCGGCAATCCTTTCGTCAGCGGCCCCAAACGTCTGCTCCTCCCAGTTACGTCCGCCAAGAAGACTTCACCCAAACGAGCATGAGGCCAAACGCACATGCGGTTGTCGCGGCGTCTATTTGATTCCGCGCGATTTCGCGGCCCAGGGCTCGCTGTGTTAGTTCTTGCTGAGAATTCTTTCCGCCTCATTCGCCGCGCCCTTTCGCCGTGCCACGTAAATCTCCAGTAGCTCGTCGAGTTCCTGCAGGCGAATCGGTTTGGTAAGGTATTCGTCCATTCCTCCAGCGAGGCATTTCTCGCGATCCCCTTTCATGGCGTGCGCCGTCAGCGCAACGATCGGCAAGTGATTCCCGCTGTCTTTTTCCTTCTTCCGAATCGCCACCGTTGCTTCGAATCCATCCATTTCCGGCATTTGCAGGTCCATCAAGAGCAAGTCAAAATCCTCGTTTTCGAATGCCTTGAGCGCCTCACGCCCGTTGCCTGCTACCACCACGGTGTGACCCCTCTTTTCCAAGAGTCGGGCCGCCAGCCGCTGGTTCACGAGATTGTCTTCCGCGAGGAGGATGCGCAACGAAGCCGAAAGCTCCTGCAAACCCTGCAACGAGTACCGCGTGATCAGCGGAATCGCGCCTTCCTGCTCTTTCGTCCCAAGAACCCGGGCAACCGCTTCTCGCAATTCGGACTGCCGGATCGGCTTTAGCAAATAGGCGGAAACTCCCAGTTCCTCGCATCGTGCCGCGTCTCCCCGATGGCCCGCCGAAGTCAGCATCATGATAGTGGCCGTTGACAGCTCCGGCCTCTGCCGGATTCTTTCCACCAGCGCAAAGCCGTCCATTTTCGGCATGTGCATATCCGTCAAGATCAGGCCGTACGGCTCTCTCGCTCCACGGGCCGCGGACAATTCCTCCAGCGCTTCTTCTCCTCCTTCCACCGACGTCACTTTCATCTCCCAGCGCTTCAGCATCCCTTCCAGGATTTTTCGGTTCGTCCGGTTGTCATCCACTACCAGAACCTTTACGCCGCTCAGGTTCTCCGTTGGCGTGATCCCTTCCGCTGCCCCCGTTTTTGTATGCGCTACTCCGAACCGCGCCGTGAAATGAAACTCGCTTCCCCGGCCCACTTCGCTTTCTAGCCAAATTTTTCCGCCCATCATCCCCACGAGGCGCGAGGAGATGGTCAGCCCCAATCCGGTTCCTCCGAATTTCCTCGTCGTGGAAGCATCCGCCTGCGTGAAGGGTTCGAAGATCGATTCCTGCTTCTCCTTGGAAATCCCAATCCCCGTGTCCGCTACCGTGAAGCGGAACAGGAGCCCTTCACCTTCCGGGCCATCGCTCTTCACTTTCAACGCCACTTCTCCCTGGTTCGCGAACTTGATGGCGTTGCCCACGAGGTTGATTACGATTTGCCGCAGCCGGCTCGAATCTCCCCGGACCATTTCTGGCACTTCCGGCGCCACCTCGCACAGCAGTTCCAGCCCTTTTTCATGTGCGCGCAGAGCCAGGGACTTTAACGTTGTCTCCAGGCAATCGCGGAGATGGAAATCGACAGCTTCCAGGTCGATCTTTCCCGCTTCGATTTTGGAGAAGTCGAGAATGTCATTGATTACGCCGAGCAAGGAATCGCCGGACATCTTGACGGTTTCCAGGTATTCGCGTTGCTCGGGAGTACGCTGCGTCTCCAGCGCCAGATCGGTCATCCCTATGACGCCGTTTAACGGCGTGCGAATCTCATGCTCATGTTGGCAAGAAATTCGCTCTTCGCCCGGCTGGCTTTCTCCGCTGTCTCTTTCGCCCGGCGCATTTCTGTTTCGGCCTGCTTGCGTTCCACAACTTCCATCTGCAACTCTTCGGTCCACGCTTGAACGCGATGTTCGAGTTCCTCCTTCGCGCCCTGGAGTGCCCCATCGCGCTGCTGAATCCGCTCCAGCATTTGATTGAAAGAAGTCACTAGTGTTCCCACTTCGTCGTCGCCCATGGGAATCCCGCGAAGCGCGTAGTCCTCTTGCGCGGATACCCTCCCGGCAATCCCTGCTAGTTGCAGGATGGGTTCGGTGATAAGCCGAACCAAACGAGAGGAGATCAGCGCCGTTACGAAAATGGAGACGATTAGCACTACGGCGGAGATTTCTCTGAATTGCTTCATTTTGGCGCGAAATTGGGAAAAATCCGAGACAATCGCGATGCTCCCGATTTTCTCGCCGTTCGAGGAAAAGCTGCGGTGAAGCGTAAGTGTCTCTGCTCCAAGGAACGCTCCGTCTGCCCGCCAGACCGGCATTCTGAAATCGCTTCCCACTCCTGCACGCCGGTACTCCGCAAAGATGGTTCCGTGGATGTCGTAGAAACAGCCGGCGACGACATGGGGTTCGACCTGCAATGCCGCAAGAATGTCCTGTGCGGTCTTTCGATCATTGAACGAGAGGGAAGCTGACGTGCTCAACCCCAGCATCTCGGCATGTGTCGAGAGCTCGCTGGTCATCGCCGAACGAAAGATGGCCCTTTCGTACAGTTCAAATGCCAGGCACGTGAAGCTCAGCCCCAGAACGCTGGCGAAAAAAATGACCTCGTCGCGCTCCTCCACGGCACCGCCGCCCTGCTTCATTCTTCGGACGTCCACAAAAAAATTTCCCGCGACTTCCGGCATGCCTGCATCTCCGCGTGTCAGTCCCTGATCCACGCCGCTTCTTCCCACGCGGCCCGCCCTAAGCGCTCTTCCCATCCCCGCCGCTAGCCGCT
>JBARRT010000114.1:0-7036 GCA_049644365.1 Candidatus Acidiferrum sp.
GAATTGAACAGCTGGTCGATCAGGTCCTCCTCGACTCGTATGTTTCGCGCCAGCATATACGCGATGAAGCGATCGGAGAAAGCATGTTCAGTATGGAGCACGCGAATCATCTCGTCCTTCTCAATGACGAGCACAGTGGTAGGTGCAATCGTGGTCGCCGTCGCCATGCAGATGGACTGGCCCGCAAGGCATCCTTCCCCAAAGAAATCGCCCGGCCCAAGGATGGCCACAACGGCTTCTCTGCCGGTCTCATTAACAACGGAGAGCTTCACACCGCCTTTTTGAATGTACATCACACTCGTAGCAGGATCACCTTGAGAGTCGATCTTCTGTGATCTTCGATACTCCACAACTCTTCTGGCTACACCGGCCGAATCGAGAAAAGCTTGGGCATCGAAAGCGCGTTTCTGCGTGGATTTTCCTTTGGATTTAACGGGGCTTGAACTCGCGATTGCTTGCATAACATCACCGCTTAATACCTCTTTTACCGAGGTCGTGCGAATCGAAGCAAGACTTATAATTGGTTCGTCGCTAACTGATACGGCACATTTCAGGTCTGCTCCGATCCCAAGCAGCAACGAGGCGGAGGGATTAGAAAATGAATGTGTCACGGAACGCTTACGGCTGCGAATCGGAGCTTAGTGGGCTCGCAGATTCAGTAGACGTCAAATCGAACCGGTTTTCGATTGATGTCATCCAGGACAGGGTTTCCGGGGGCAGTCCCCGTAGGGACCGTAGAGGCATCCAATTCCGGGTTTTGCGGCCTTCTCATCACTTCCCACGTAAACCTAGCGAAAGCCTCGTCAGCGTGGGCGTTGCTACTTACAAAGACGCCGCAATCGGCAACGGATAAGTATACGATCCGACTGCCGAATGGGGAGCGCAACTTGGTCTTTGAAGACACGCTCGCCCAAGTGCAAACCCACTTCGTCGCGGTCCTTGCGAAAGTTCAAAAACGCCAAAGGCTGAGCGCGACCGACCGCGCCCGCCTTTGCGTGTTCGCCGCTGCCATGCACAGCAGAACGACGGCTATGGGCGAGCATTGGAAGAAGCAGCAGCGACAATTGCATGAGCAGATTGTCGCGTTGGAACAATCTCACAATGCGCCGCCAAGCTTATCTCTTGAAACCGGCCAATATGCGGAACTGGCACACCAGCACCTGATTGCCACCGCGCTCGAATTGGAAGCACCGCTTCTGTTTCAGATGCGAATGACGATTCTGGTCACAGATGATGACATCGGCTGCCTTACGTCTGACACGCCATGCGTGTGGTGCAACCCGAATCTATACAAGTTCCCGCCATTTTACCGTTCGCCGGGATTAGCGCAGAACGATATCGAAGTCACGCTGCCACTCACACCGCAGCATCTGGTGACTATCTCGCATCACGAGTATCCCCAATATGTCGATGTGGCACAAAAAGCCGTGGATGAATTTAATCGCCGCGCTCGCTTCCACTGTGCTGAAGAGTTCGTCTCCAGAAACGGTGATACACGCCCGTACTGGTTTGACCCCGGCAAAGAGCCTGAGGACACGTGGGAGAAGTCCGAAGAAGGCAAGAGAGCACTAGCGTCACAAGACAGACCGTCAAAAGACGACTCAGAAACCGGTTGAACGACGGCCTTGCCCAAAAATTATTGCCACGGGCAGGCTGCCCAGAAACCCCGCCAGTTCCGCACGTGTAAGTCCTTGCTCTATCGCGGCTGATTAGACTCCAGCGGGTTGCCCAAAAAGAATTGTTTTTCGAACCGCCATCATCACGTCAACGGAAGTGTGATCTACCACGAGGGAAACGAGCCTACACCAGCGCAGAGGTTAAGTGGAATCCGTTGAGCGGGAGGGCTTGCCGCTTGACCCCGCCGTACGGAACCCCTCCCCGGCGTGTGTGTTAGCCTGTATTGCCACTCCCCTGATGGAACTCCGTCCAACTTTTTGAAAAGCAATCTGCCCGCCTGCGAGTGCATTCCATTTCGGAATTGCTGCGAGGTTGCCCCGCGCATATAAAATTCTTGGGTTTAATTGCCTTGGCGCGTGCAGGAGCAGAGAGGAAAAGAAGTAAGATGTTTTGCATGGACGGCGGAAAGCCGGACGTTTCCGGGAGTCCGTCGGGAAGAGAAGTGTTCCATGGCTTATCAACAGTGCAAGGAGTGTGGTTCTACATCGGCCCCAATGAAAGGCCAGGCAGAGCTACAGCATGCCTTTCTGCGAGGGTGGAGCACAGGCAGAATCCAGACTCCGATAATAAAGCTCGACCTGGCAATCTGTAGCGATTGTGGGTTAGTGACCTTACACGCTCAAGACCCAAAGGAACTGGCAAGCTCAATTCATATTTCCTAGGGCGAGGCACCCTAGAAAATTTAACGCGTAATTTCCCTGGCCCATTGCCGGATATACGTCGATAGGCGTACAAGTGGGCAGCGCCTTCTTCCCATGCTGTGCAGAGAGATTCTGAAAGCGGCATTAAGGCCCGGTTAGAGAATCGCCCGGCTTTGTCACCGCATGAAACAGGGAAAGGCGCTTCAAGGGGATTGAATTATGCAAGGCTGTGAGCGAGTACCTGAAAAAGAAAGCAGGCTGACTATGCAAGCGAAGATCGTGAGATGGGGTTCGACGGGTCTAGGCGTTTTGTTAGGGCTTGGCATGGCGTATTTGCTTCTCTTTCATCCCGATCTTCCGACTCTTGGAGCGGCCCTGCTCATGGGGTTCGGCATCCTGTATGGGAAACTCAACTCGATTGAGAAGGCGCTTGGACTGAACGAACGGTAGAAACAAAGCGGGACGGGCCGTTGCTTCTAACGCCGACACGCCCCTAACCTTCACATCAAAGGATCACAGAAGTATGTGCAATATAAACGCACGGCTGTCGGTTTCCAGTCTCGCGTGGGCCTGTGAACCATAGCCCTTCTCTCAGGGATACGTTAGACAGGCCATCCACCTCCATGCATTTCCACTGTCCGCCCGGAGGTAAACCTTGGCTACTGTCCCCTGCGAATTGAAATGAGAGTACATGCCTCACACCATCCTTTGATCCTAATACGTGTGGACACATCTCTCGCAGATAACCGTCATACATTGCAATTACTTGTTTTTTCTCTTCTATGGCCTGATAGAGGAGACTGTAAACGCCGGTCATGGGTAATCCCCTTTGCACGCAATCTAGCAAGAACGGGAGGTTTTAGCCCGATGCCAGTCGGCCCTTCCCGGCTGCGTGGTTTAAGGTGAAGGGCAATGCGGAGACCTGGAATCATTTTCTAGGATGCTTCTCTGGCCTGGCCACGGCCTTCGACATAACCCTCGGCGAACTGCACGCCGATAGCATTTAAGATCACGAATTTTAACAGAGGCGCTCATACTCACTTCTCTTCAATTCGCAATTTCAGAGCTTCAAGCTCCTGCTTGGTCATGCCTTGCAGGGCCATCGCCGTGGCCAGATACAAAGCGGGAACGTGTTTCATTTTGTTGCCGCGTCCTACCTTGCGGCGGAGTTTCTGTACTTCTGGGTCAGCGCCCACTCTCAAAAACACTTCATACGCATCGGGGATCGACAGGGTCTTTTCAATCAGGCCATGCTTAACCAGAATTCGATGATGCGAAGGTACTGCCGATGCAGATGGATGAATCTGCGGAGCGGGCTTGTTTTGTTTTCGGTGTTTCATTGTGCCATGGCCCGAAGCTCGGTTCGTGGAGCCAATTCGAATTTAGGGATGGTACGATTATGGCATGACGGTTCCACAACAAGTCGCACACTTCCTCCAAACCCATAGACCATTGCCTTACTGCGATAGCTGCATCCAGAGCGCGCTCAAACTCAAGCGGCACCAACAGGTACAACAAGCCACGTCTGGCGGCGCTGCCTCTGGCGGATTCATTAGACGCGCCGGAACTTGCTCCGTTTGCGGGAAAAACTCTGCCATCACACACGCCTAAAATTCTTTTTTATTCTGGACCCGGGATCTGGTCGCTACTTCACTCCCATAAGCAATCAGAAAAATCCCGAGCGGAGACCGCGAGTATGATCTGCGTCACATGCCAGTTCAGGGGCGTGGAGAAGCCGTGGGAAAGCTGTGGGAAACCTGTGGGCAGACCGTCCTGCCTCCCCTAGACTGGCTCCTCCGTTTCCGCGATGATGTCGTTTTCGGAAGAGCTTGTCGTGAGCAACTACGAAGAGAGAGCAAGCGATATTGTGAAGGCCGTCCACCTACTGCGGCAACATGGAATGGCTGTGGGTTTTCCGATGCAAACCGCCAATGGGGAGATAATCTTCTCAGTGGGCAAAGATTTTACGCTGACCGCAGACCAGATACTCGAACTTCTCGAACGTGGCGAACTGGACGCTGAAGGCGTGCGCAGATCAGTCGAGGCGCAGGCGGCTACGCCCATCCGCAGGTATCAGGCCCATTGAACGCGGTCGCCAAAATATAAGCCTAACGAACATCGGCAAAATCGCTCGGCCATTGAAAGTGAAGCCGCGCGAACTGTTCAAGGGCGTTCAGTGATTTACGGAGCCCCTTCTACCCTTCCGGCAGGTGGTACACTCTCCGGATGAGGAAGAAAAAACAGTCTTTCGAACTCACCTTTGAGCAGACCGAAATGCTTGGGAAGTTCGGCGGCGCGTCTTTTGACTATCCCAAATTGAGTTTCGAAAAGGTAGCGCGAAAGCTGCTAGGCCCAAAGCCTTTCAAGGCCACAACGAAGGGGAAGCAGTTTAAGAAAGTATGCAGGGAGGCGTTCGACAGAGAAAGGGAATGAGCGGACTGCGCCCCTTCCCTATGCGCGTTCTACAAGCTTCCTATTCCGGGTTGAAAAGCCTTTGAGCGCCGTTGTATCTCAGTCAGCGGGTTTTTTCTTGCGCTGCTCCTACCAGAAGTGGTGCGTGGCCCCTACCCGCGCCAGATGGCCCGCAAAATCAAATAGAATCAAAGTCAGCCATCGAAGTGACAGATACGCCGCAGGGGACTACCCTAGTCGTAATGAAGCGGCCTAAGCCAGCCACGTCTTGTACAAAATGTGGAGCACCCGGCTATTCGATAGGCCTCGCCAACGGGAAGTGCGGACGCATGGTTAACTGGAAGAGATGCAAGGGAACGAACCAGAGCGCCATCCATGAGAGTGATTGGGCTGAGTGTTCATCCTGTGCAGGTTCAGGATACGACGGTGCTGCACGCTGTATCCATTGCGACAGCGCTTCTGGCTGGGTGTTCGCCGGTGACAGGAGACTATGAATCCTCACTACGTCTTGCCGCTCTTCTCCCGATTCTCCTCCCAATGCAGCGGTCGGAGGTTACGCGGACTCTCTGTGCCGCCTTTTGCGACTGGGTTACGATGGTCAATTTTCCATCCATATTCGCCCTGAGTTCCGTATGACCCATAACGAATTACATTGCCCTTTTCGTCCCTTCGCCATGTATCGAAATTCCTCCCGCCAATCTCATTCGCCTTTTTCCAATTGTCATCAATGCTTTTCTGACTTGGCATACCCAAGACCTCCAAGTACTTAGGCTGAGGCTATGACACAACTAAGTACCGCGCAAGTTACGGGACCTTTAGGAGCGAATAGAAAAAGGCCTAGATTTTTGAACTTCGGCTTGTAAGGTGTTTGTATTCGAGGTTTGGAGATTCGGTCAGTTCGGCTTCCCCCATGCCTTTCGCTCTCTGTCAAACACTTCTCTGCATTCCTTTTCGAACTGCTTCCCGTTCGGCGTGGGCTTGAAAGCTTCTGAGCCCAGCAACTTTAGCGCTACCTCTTCGAAGCTCAAGTCGGGATTGTCCTCAGACGCGTGGCTGAACTTCGCAAGCGTCTCGATTTGTTCCATGGTGAGCTTAGGAGACTCTTTTTCCTGGCTCATCCGGGAAGTGTACCACTCGTTCTAGCCAGGGCGATTCTGTGCTGTATTGAACTGCGCGACGCATTGACTCTATGAGAGGATGCCTTTCACGTGCTTCTTGTCTCCCGGAATCTTTTCGGCGCGCTCTTGTAGCTGACGCCAGGGAGGATTCGCCAGTATCAGATGCACCCCACCCCCTGAAGCGTGACGAACACCGACTCGCCACGCTTCCCCACCTACGAAATGCAACACTACGCCCGAAGTGTTGCGTTATAGCTTCCGGGGCGATGAGCGTCGATCGGCGAGAGTGACCATACTTCGCAGCCGGGAACGCAAGTCGCGGATGAGGTACCTGCGTTGCCGGTCGTTAAGTTTAAGATCCGCTATCGCGCGTTCGGTTCGTCTGAGTAGCGCATCGGCCAGCCTGTCGATGTCGGTATCCACAGAGCCTTTCTTGAGGCGTCCGCGTTTCGGTAGCCCATGCTCTCGAATCTGTGCTGCGATCCATTCCCACGTCTCTTTTACCGAGAGTTCGCTTCTCATCTGTTGACCTTAGTACATCGCCATGAGAAAGGCGCTGGCAGCACGGGCGACGAATCGACACAGCAGCCTTCTCAGGGAGAGCAGAAAAGACGACCCAGCCGGCCGTCTTGATTACTCCTCGACGGCTCTCGTCTCCCGGCTCTCCCCCACAGGGCCTGAACACTAGCGATAGAAATAGGTTGCTGTCTGGGGGGTATCTAACACTGAGCTGGGCGCTGTCGAGAAGACTACGCCAGCGCGATGCCGTGAGGCAGGGAAAGCTAAAGCGGGATTCCACGTCGAGATCGTTGCTCCCTGCGCGGTGTCTTGCGAGACACCGGCATCAGACAAAGCCTCCTAGTTGATGGAACGCCGGATTCTTTTCTGGGCGTATTGCTTCAGGGAGTCCGTGAAACGAAAGAAGGCGGTCTGCCGTGGCGTCAGATCGGCCTGCATAGGACGCCTCCTCCGCGAGCCTCTCATACACACGCTACTGACTAGGTAAAGGCGGCGGACCATCCCATTAGTAATGCCTCCGGGTTGGCAGATTGCTCCCGGTAAACGCTAGTGCTTTATCGGACGCGCGTTTGGCGAAGTCTTGAGACAGGCACGATGCTCTTCGCGCGTTCGATAAAGCCGTTAGAAGGAAGCCGCCCGTGGTTGCGGCGGACGCGGGCCCTATGGAGA
>JBARRT010000115.1:0-29449 GCA_049644365.1 Candidatus Acidiferrum sp.
AGCCACAAACTGCAGTCTTTCATCCATTGCCGAACACTCCTTCCAAGGCATCACTCCCTCCCCTTTACGGGGAAAAGTGTCACCTATGTGTCCGGTACAATGTGTTACCTATGTCTCAGGCCGCTCATTCTTTTCAATCCGACAGCAAAAACTTCAAGGGGCACTAAGGGGGCATTAAGCCACAAGGGCGAAAGGGTACCTACTTTCGCGCCAGAACCTCCGCAGATTGTGTAGCGGATGTCGGAAAAAGCGCGTCATCCACCAAGGCCAGTCCTTCTTCCACAATATCCAGGCCGTGACGGAGTTCCTTTTCATTGATGATGAGCGGCGGGCAAACCCACAACATATTGAAGCGGCTGAACGCGTAGAGATGCTTGCTCTTTAAGTACTCGGCGAGCCTGGTCATCTCCGGGCTGTTGCCGTTGAACGGAGCCAAGGGTTCGCGTGTTGCTTTGTCCTTGACGAGTTCCAGGAC
Organism: Candidatus Acidiferrum sp.; assembly: GCA_049644365.1. GTDB lineage: Bacteria > Acidobacteriota > Terriglobia > Acidiferrales > UBA7541 > Acidiferrum. Next base: position 476 of record JBARRT010000115.1, read on the forward strand.
GCTGAAGAGCCCTTTGTAGCGAACATCGCCGACGCAACGATACTTCTGCTTCATGGCTTCGAGGCGCGAGGTGAGATAGCGCCCCTGGCGCTCGACGTTGGCAAAGACTTTCTCTTCTTCATAGATCTGCAAATTGGCGACGGCGGCAGCGCAACAAACGGGGTGGCCGCTGTACGTGAGGCCGCCCCAAAGCATGTTCGTCTCAAAATGCTGGGCGATGGCATCGGAAACAATCACGGCACCAAGAGGAAGGTAGCCGCTCGTCAGGCCCTTGGCACAAGTCACGATATCCGGACGAATGCCGTAATGTTGCGTAGCGAGCCATTTACCGGTTCGGCCGAATCCGCTCATGACCTCGTCGTCTACCAGCAGGATGCCGTATTTGTCGCAGAGCGCGCGGAGCTTGGGATAGTAGTCGTCCGGAGGAACGAGCAAGCCGTTTGACCCGGTGATGCCTTCCACGAGTATCGCCGCAATGGTGTTTGGGCCCTCCATCTGGATGATTTCTTCAATATGTGAAACGCATTCGCGATGGCACGTCTCCACCTTTTGTCCGAACGGGCAGCGATAGCAGTAGGGATCGAAGACGCGAACAATTCCCGGAACACCCGGCTCGACGGGCCAGCGCCGCGGATCGCCGGAAGCGGTCATCGAACCCATGGTGGCGCCGTGATAGGAACGATAGCGGGTAATGATTTTGTCGCGGCCAGTAAAGAGTTTGGCCATTTTGATGGCGTTTTCGTTCGCTTCAGCGCCGCCCAGTGTGAAAAAGGCTTTCGCCAGGCCGGTGACCTCGGCGAGCTTTTTGCCGAGCTGGCCGCGTGGCTCTGTCGCGAAGCCCGGCCCTGCGAAGCAGAGCTCGTCTACCTGCTTTTTGATGGCCTCCAGCATTTTGGGATGTTGGTGACCAACGTTTAAGTTGATGAGCTGCGAGCTGAAATCGAGCCAGCGATTGTCATCACCGTCCCAGAACCAAACGCCTTGGCCGCGCTTCATGTGAATCGGATTCGATGCCCCCTGCACAGACCAGGAGAACATGGTGTAGTCGCGGTTTTCTTGCACCACTTTGCGAGAATCCATAAGTTGCGTGTCCCTCCTTGAAACCTTGAGAGCTTTAGCGCTGCTTCAGAATCCAGTCCATCGTTTTGAACGCCAATCGATCGAGGGCCACAACGGACATTTCGAGATGCTCTTCCCTTGTGTCTTCAATCTTATTATGGCTGATGCCTTTCAGCGATTGCACGAACATCATAACGGTCGGGATTCCCGCGCGCGATACTTCGGCCGCGTCGTGCAGCGGGCCCGAAGGCATGCGATGCGAAGTGCCCGAGGCTTCCCGAACGGCCTGCTCGCACAGATCCAACAGATGCGGATGAAACGGCACGGGTTCGATGTTCCAGAGGCGCGACCAGTTCACTGTACAATTCTCTTCGGCGGCGAAGCGGCGACTGGCTTCCTGGGCTTCGCGATACATCTGGGCAAGGATATTGGCATCCAGATCGCGCTGGTCCAGCGTGACTTCGCAACGGCCCACGACGGCCGTGACGATTCCAGGGAACGTCTTCACACTGCCCATGGTGCAGACGGCGTCTTCGTGCTTCCTGGCGATAGTGCGGATTTCTAGCGCCAGCTTTGACGCGGCGGCGAGCGCGTCGCGTCGCGCGTTCATGGGCGTCGAACCGGAGTGCGCTTCCTGTCCGTGGAACGTGATGATGTGCCGTTCCACGCCTTTCGTGCCCAGCACAACGCCCAGTTGCAAGCCCATGCGCTCAAGCACAGGTCCTTGCTCGATGTGTAATTCGAGATATGCGGCGGCGTTCTTTTGTTCTTTCTGGGCATCGGGGAATTTGTCGATCTCCACGCTGCAACGACGTAATGCGTCTTCCAATTTCACCCCATCGCGATCGGTGCGGCTCCGGTCTGCTTCGATGGAATGTGTTCCGGCAAATGCCGAGGAACCCAGCAAGCTGCGGCCAAAGCGTGCGCCTTCTTCATCGGCCCAATCCACGAGGCGGACGGTGACCGGAGGACGTCCGCGAAACTCGGCGGTAGCTCGGCGCAGGACTTCGAGCCCTGCGAGCACGTTCAGCGAACCATCGAGCCAACCGCCGTTGGGCACAGAATCGAGATGCCCTCCGATCAACAATGATTTTGGAGATACACCCGGCAGTGTAACCCAGTTGTTTCCTGCCGCGTCGCGGTGATGTTCAACGGGAAGTTCCTTCACCTTTGCGGCGAACCACTCGCGCGCTTTCAGCCAGGTGTCCGTCCAAGCCACGCGCTGCGCACCGTTTTCGTCACCTGTAAGCGCGCGAAGTTCCTTCAATTCGGCAACCGTGCGTTTGGGGTTCAGGCTCATAAGACGTTCGGTTAGAAATGGCTCGGCTCGCGCTTAAGCATCCTGCCGCGGCCACGCTCGCCGACGAATTTTCCGTCGCGTACCTGGACTTTGCCTCGCACGGTCACGACCGAGGGGCGACCTTCGGTTTCCATTCCTTCGAAACCATTGTAGTCGTTGTTTACATGCTGCGATTTCACGGAGACCACGCCACGATAGTTCGTGTCGTAAACGACGAGGTCGGCATCACTGCCCACAGCAATTGCGCCCTTGCGCGGGAAAAGCCCAAAAAGTTTCGCGGCGCGCGTGCTCGCGGCGTCCACGAAGCGATCCAGATCCAGGCGTCCGCGTTTCACCCCATGCGTATACAGCAAATTGACGCGATCCTCGATTCCCGGAATCCCGTTGGGAATATTCACGAAAGAATTCTTGCCAAGAAGTTTCTGCTTGGTGTCGAACGGGCAATGATCCGTTCCAACGGTATCGATCGAGCCGAGTGCCAGCGCGTTCCAAAGTACAGCTTGATTGCGCTTTGCTCGCAGCGGCGGCGACATTACGTGCTTCATGCCTTCGACACCCGGCCTCTCGGCATAGGACTTGTCGAGCAGGAAGTGCGGCAGCACGGACTCCACGTGAATCTTCACGCCGCGCGATTTTGCCTCGAGCGCCACATGCAAAGCTTTCTCGCACGACAGATGGACCACGTAGCCGGTTGCGGCCGTGTTTTCGAGAAACGTTGCGAAGCGGCTGGTGCCTTCAGCTTCGACCGATTCGGGGCGGCTGGGCTCATGCCATTCGGGGCCGGTCCTCCCTTCCGCGAGCAGCTTTTGCTGCAAACGCGCTACGAGTTCCGCGTTTTCACAGTGCGCGGTGACAATCACTCCGAGGCGCTTGGCGAGTTCGAGGGTCTGGTACATTTCGGCGTCATCGACGCCAAAAAAGTTTTTGTATGCGAGAAAGAGTTTGAACGACGCCGTGCCGTCGGCAACAATCTGTTGCAGCTGCGATTCGGTTTCCTCCACAAACTTGGTTACCGACATGTGAAATGCATAGTCACATGCGCTCTTTCCGTCGGCCTTCGATTTCCAAAGTTGATAGCCTTCCAGCGCATCATCGTTGCGATTGGGGCAGCACATTTCAATGTAGGTTGTCGTTCCACCTATGAGCGCCGCGATGCTACCGGTCTCGTGCGTGTCTTTGGCAAAGGTCGCCATGAAAGGAAGATAGATGTGCACATGCGGATCGATGAAACCCGGAAAAACGAGTTTGCCGGTGGCGTCGATGATTTCCGCGTTCGGCGGAGCCTCAATACCTTTGCCGATGCGTGTGATAGTTTCGTATTCGACGTAGATATCCGCCTGGACGCACGAGCCCACCGTCACAATTTCGCCATTTCGGATCAGCAAGGCCATCTTTCACTTCCGCAACGCGTCACATCATTCTCAGTGAATATGGATTCCCATCTTCTGGCGATATTCTTGCATCTTCTCCCAGTCCTCGGTTACTTCGCGCTGCGACTCAAAGAGTTGGCCCCAGGTAACCGGTGGCCGTCCGGAAGGTTCTTCAATCATGTGAATACAGTCTTCTACAGGACACACGTTATAGCAGAGGCGGCAGCCAACACAATCCTCTTCGCGCACGTAAACGCTGGGACGCGAGTTCACGGCTTCTTCCTTTCCGTTCGCCTGAATGTCATAAGACTGAGGCTGGACTACGCGGCCATCCTTGGCGATGAGGTCGATGCATTGGTGGGCGGTGTCGTTACAGGCGACGTAGCAAAGATTGCAGCGGATGCATTTCTGCTGGTCGATTCGCGCGACAGCACGAAACGAAAGGTCAAGATGATTGAAGTCGGAGACGCGATGAAGGCTGCGTCCTACCACGTCGGAGACCTTTGTGAAGCCCCTTTCGTCCATCCAGTTGGACAAGCCGTCGCACAGGTCTTCCACAATGCGGAAACCATAGTGCATTACCGCGGTGCAGACCTGCAGGCTGCTGGCGCCGAGCAGCAGAAATTCCGCCGCATCGCGCCACGTGGAGATGCCTCCCATTCCCGAGATGGGCAGCTTGGAACCACCCACTACCGAATCCTTTCCAAGCGCCACCAGCATATTTAGCGCGATCGGTTTCACGGCTGGGCCGGCATAGCCGCCGTGGCCACCCTTGCCGCCGATATTGGGCGTGATTTCGAGCGTGTCGAGATCGACCCCGATGATAGAGTTCAGCGTATTGATGAGCGACACTGCGTTCGCGCCGGCCGCCACGGCCGCACGCGCCGGCATGGCGATGTCCGAGATATTTGGCGTGAGCTTCACGATCACCGGAATTTTGGCCACTTCCATGACCCACCGCGTGATCTGTTCGCAATACTCTGGCACTTGTCCCACCGCGCTGCCCATGCCGCGCTCGCTCATTCCGTGTGGACAGCCGTAGTTCAATTCAATCCCGTCGGCGCCGGTATCCTGAATGCGGCGAATGATGTCATGCCAGGTTTCCGGCTTGGACTCCACCATCGCCGAGACCACGACGGCGCGGTCGGGCCACGCGCGTTTTACTTCCGCAATTTCGCGAAGATTCACTTCCAGCGGCCGATCGGAGATGAGCTCAACGTTATTAATGGCCACCATTTTCTGGCCGCCGTAGTGCCACGCTCCGTAGCGATTGGAAACGTTGAGCACGGGAGCGCCAATGGTTTTCCACACAGCACCGCCCCAGCCTGCTTCAAATGCGCGATGCACCTGCATGCCGGAATTGCTCGGCGGCGCGGAGGCCAGCCAAAACGGATTCGGCGAGCGAATGCCCGCAAAGTTGATACTCAGATCAGCCATGCGCCACCAACCTTTCATGAATCGAATGCGCGGCCATCTTTCCGTCTTGCACGGCCCTCACGGTGGAAGCAGCACCGCGCGCGCGGATGCAGTCCCCCCCGGCGTAAATGCCCGGCAAACTCGTTTCGAAATTCGCGTTCACTTGGATAAATCCCTTTTCGGTTTTGAGTTTCAACCGGGAAGCGAGTGAGGGTTTCTGCTGCCCGATGGCCTTCACCACCTGGTCCGCAGGGAGAAAGAATTCCGATCCCGCGACAGGTTGCGGCGAGGGACGTCCAGAAACATCCGCTGGCCCTAAACTCATTCGCAAGCACTCGAGCGAATTCACCATTCCATTTTCCGCATGGACTCGCACGGGCTGCGTCAAGAAACAGAAGCTCACGCCCTCACGCTTGATGAAGTCGTACTCGTGGGCATACGCCGTCATCTCTTTTTCCGTACGCCGATAGACCATCGTGACTTGGCCGGCACACAGGCGCTTGGCGATGGTGGCGCAATCAATCGCCGTGTTGCCGGCGCCGATCACCACGACATTGCGGCCGATAACGAGGTTGGGTGCATCCAGCTTGCTTTGCTCGATGTATTGTAGCCCATCAATGATGTACTCTTCGCCGGGAATGCCCAAGCCTGGCGTGGCACCCAGACCCACACTGAGAAACACAGCGCCAAAGTTCGCTTGCAGGTCGGCCAACGTGAAATCCGTTCCCAGTTCCTTGCCTGTCTCCAGCTTCACGCCAAGTCTTTCGACCATAGCCACTTCAGCGCGCGCCACTTCGGCCGGTTCGCGAAGGCCGATAATGCCGTATGTGGAAAGACCGCCCGCCAAGTCGCGCTTTTCAAACAGCGTCACACTGTGCCCGCGTTTCGCGAGTTCGCCCGCACAGGAGAGACCCGCAGGGCCCGCGCCAATGATCGCCACTTTCTTGCCTGTGGCTTCCCCGGGTTGGAACAGGTCGGTTCCTTTGGCATAAACGAAGTCCATCGCATGTCGCTGGAGCCGGCCGATGGCGATGGGCTTGTGCTCCGTGCCAAGAACACAGGCGCCTTCACACAACTCCTGCACCGGGCACACGCGCGCGCAGGTGGCGCCCAGCAAATTGGACTCCAGGATGGTGCGCGCGGAGCCTCGCAAGTTTTCGGTTGCAATTTTCTTGATGAACTTGGGTATGTCAATGTGTGTAGGACAAGCGTGGGTACAAGGAGCGTCGTAGCACATCAGACATCGTGCCGCTTCGACTGCGGCTTCGTTGCGTGTCATCGGCGGCAGAAGTTCGCCGAGCGCATCCGCACGCGCCGTTCTTTGCTCAATATCCGCCAACGCATCCTCCTGATCGCCAATCGCACAATAAGATGCACCGCACGAGATGAAGAAAGGTTAGAAGCGAATGCAACTTCTTTCAAGAGACATTCCGCAAGCAAAGGCTACTTCAACTCGGAGACTTGCTTCTGCATCAACAGAAAATACAACCCGCCGGAAACGACGAATCCGACAAACCACGCATAGTCGAAAAGCCAGCGCACGGCTGGAACCGCGAGGCCGATCAACGCGATCGCGACGCCCGCGACCAAGGCCAGGATGGCCTTGGGGTTGAACCCATGCAGATACTCATACGCTCCACCGCGAAGATACAAGTCCTCCACGACGAGTTGGCGGCGCCGCACCAGGTAGTAATCGCAAATCATGATCCCTGCAATTGGTCCGAGCAGCGCCGAACAACCCACCAGCCAGCCAAAAATGTACGAACTGAAATCGCGAAGCAGTCTCCACGGCATCATCAAAATGCCCACCACGCCGGTAATGAGGCCGCCGGTCCGGAAGGAAATGAGACTGGGCCGCAAATTGGAGAAATCGTTGGAAGGAGACACGACATTGGCGGCAACGTTGGTGTTCAGCGTGGCAAGAAGCAAAGCAACCAGCGCGATCAGAGCGACGAGTGGCTGATTGAATCGTCCGAGCAAGACGACCGGATCCCAGATTGCTTCGCCAAAAATCACAGCCGATGAGGACGTGACCGCGACGCCGATGAATGAATACAACGTCATCGCTGCGGGCAATCCAAGCGCTTGTCCAACCATTTGTGCGCGTTGCGATTTGGCATAGCGCGTGAAGTCCGGAATATTGAGCGCCACGGTGGCCCAAAAACCGACCATCCCGGTCAGCGCTGGAATGAAGAAGCGCACAAATTCCGGCGTATCATGAAATTTGCTCGGCGTGTGTAACACGGGGCCGAATCCACCCGCTTTGCGTGTAATCCAAAAAAGAAGAAGCAATCCCACCACGAGCATGAAAGGCGCGCCAACCCCTTCGAGGAATTTGATCGTTTCGATCCCGCGCCAGATCACTGTCATGTTGATGGCCCAGAAGAGAAAGAAGCAGATCCAGTTGCTGCCGGAAAGATTTGCTGCCCCGGGCCATACGATTCTCAACATCGAATAGATGGCTTGCCCGCCAATCCATGCCTGGATGCCGAACCAGCCACAAGCAACAAGCGCGCGCAAGATTGCAGGAATATTCGCTCCACGCACCCCAAACGATGCGCGCACGAATACGGGAAACGGGATGCCGTAACGCGTGCCCGCGTGTGCATTCAGCAGCATGGGAATCAACACAATCAGATTCCCCAGAAGAATAGTGAGTACCGCTTGAATCCAACTCATGCCGCCCGCAATCAAGCCAGACGCCAGCATGTACGTGGGAATGCAAACGCTCATGGCCACCCATAGCGACGCATAATTGTAGGTGCCCCAAGAGCGTTTGTCCGGGGGGATCGGGGCCAAATCAGGATTGTAGAGAGACGCGTCGACCCGTGTGAGTTCCATCCTCTGTCCCTGGAAAATCGGAATGAGGCGTCAGCCTATAGCAAGCGTTCCGGAAATTCCACTGTTGGAAAGGGTGACGCTAAGGGAGCGCTAATCGGCGCGGAGAAACGCGTAGCACAGAAAAAAGAGCCACCTCAGGATCCAGATCAACGGGCGACTTTCGCGATTCCCCAAACGCGGCAACGTCAACGCCCGCAGCAGAAAGTTCTATTCTTCGCCGATGTCTTCATTCCACACGGTAGGATAAGCGCGAATATAGTCTGCAAGCAGCGAAACGCACTCCTGCGAGTCGAGATCGATCACCTGCACTCCCAAGGAGCGCAACCAATCGATCCCACCCTGAAAGTTCCTGCTCTCCCCAACTACCACGGTGCCAAACCCAAACTGGCGAACCAAACCACTGCAATACCAACAGGGCGCAAGCGTCGTCACCATGATCAGCTTGCGGTAGCTTTTTTGCCGGCCTGCGTTTCGGAACGCATCTGTCTCCCCATGTACGGACGGATCGCCTTGCTGCACGCGGCGATTGTGTCCAGCGCCGATCAACTTGCCCGCCTGATTGAAAATGGCGGCACCGATGGGAATGCCGCCTTCTTTGAGACCAAGGCGCGCTTCCGCAAGAGCAACCGCGAGCATGGAGTGGTAGTCCATTGTAGGAATTACGCCGTCTCCTGACTCAGGCGTGCGAAAAGATCCGCGACTGTAGTCTTATACCCATTTTATCGTCAAGCAATTGTCATCTATGCTCGTCGGGATAAACATCTGGCCCACCACTGGAGCGCGAGATCTCGGAGGAGAGACTGACGGCGGCGCGCACCTATCTGCGCGTGCGCTTTCCGGTTGAACTAGATTCCGGCGTCCAGCAGCGCCGAAGCATAGTAGCCTTTGCGCGCGTAGACTTTCAGCTTGTGGCCGTCTTTTTCAGCCTTGATGTCTACGGCATGGTATCTCCCGTCCGGTTTGGAGGACGAGGGCCTGTAGTAAACCAGATAGCGGCCACGGAGGACTTGCTGAAGGTCGGCCAGACTTCGAGTGAGGCCGCCGAGCGAGCCATGTGTAAAGATGGCGCCGCCTGTCTGTTCGGACAATGTTTTCAAGGCGCGATTTCCAAGCAATGGGCTATATTCTCCGTCGAAGCCTTCCTTGGTGCTCACTGTATAGATCGCGACCTGGCCCCGCTGGGCTGCCCAGATGGCTTGTTGGAGTGAAACACTGCTCGAATTGTCATCGCCATCGCTGATCACAACGAGAACCCGGGCAACGGGTTGTAATTCGGGACGAGTGGCTAGCTTGTCCGCAGCGAAGGCAACCGCCTCCCACAGAGCGGTTCCACCGCCGGGTGCAAGTTGTGCAACTGCGCGAGCTGCAAGCGTTTGGTCTGGCGTGAAGTCCTGCACAAGAAGCACAGAAGAATTGAAGCCAATCACAAAGGAAAGGTCGTTCTTGTCCGTGACCACAGTTTCCAAAAACTTGCTGGCAGCGCCCTGTTCGAACGAAAATCGATCGATTATGGAGTTGCTCATATCGATGATGAGTCCGATACGTAAGGGAAGCTGAGTCACATTGCGGAATCCGAGGATGGTCTCCGGAGGCTGGTTGTCGTCGCGAATTTCGATGTCTGAAAGGCTGAGGTTGGTCACGGATTTTCCATGATCGGTTGCGGCAAACAACATCGCGACCTCTTGGACTTCGAGTCGAATAACTTGGTGGGCAACATCCTCGTCGGGTTGCTCAGACCGCGAGCTGCCCTGTGAAGCTTGCCGGATCTGCGGCGATACCAGCTCTGCACTTGGGGGAGGCAGGGCACTGGACACTGAAGGGGGCGGATCAGCCGGATGCCGCTTGACCTGCGCCAGGCTGACTTGTTCTGCCTTTATCTGATCGACAATTTGTCGAAACTGGCCGGATAAGGGCGACTTTGGGTCTTCGACCAGCAAAATTTCCATCTCACCTTGCGCTTCGCTGAGGTTGTGTTGCGCTTCCCACGCCCCAGCAGCAAACAAATGCACCACGGCAGCGTCTTGATGTTCATGCTTATGCACGTGACGTGCGGTCGCGATCACAGCAGGATAGTCACGGTTCTTAAACTCTGCGTAAGTCAAAGCCTTGAGTAGCGGAACATCGAGTGGCGCAATCGAGAAGGCCTTCTTCAGGGACTCTACTGCCTCAGGGTACTGTTGAAGCTCCAACTGGGCGCATCCTAGATTCAAGTACGAGTTGGGCAGGTGGTCGTCGAGCGCGATCGCTCGAGCAAATTCGTCACGCGCCTGCTGGATCTGACCGAGATTAAGATACGCGATTCCCAGCGCGTTATGCGCTGCCACGAAACTGGGATAAATGGAGACTGCGCGCGCCAGATGATCGATGGCCCCTTGCAAGTCCTTTCGCAACAGTTGCACATAGCCTTTTCCATATTCCTTCCGCGCGTTCCCCGGTGCTTTGAGATCCAGCTTCGATACTGAATTATCAGGAGACTCTAAGGGAGAAACCCCTGGGGTATTGAATTTGAATATGGTGGAGTCCATCCTCGCCGTCTGTAACGCGCTTAAACTAGTGAGGCCGCCGCCAAACTTATCGTCTTGGGACGCCACACTAAATAGTTGAGCAGCCGCAATACCGGCACCCATGAGCCAAGTAAGTCCGGCAAGGAGCAAGGCCCGCCACACTCGACGACGAAACATGGAATTTCGCCTCACAGAGTCATATTGGGAGGAGATCAGAGAAGCTTATGAAATGAAGTATAGCTCCGAATTGATTGGCAGGACAGTCGCTTTGTAGAAATACCTGCGCCGGTCGGGTAGCGCGATGGCGCGGAGCGGGCTTGTTGGGATAGAAATCAGGCGCGTTCCCGCGTGCTTTGAGGTCCAGCTCTGATACCGAATTATCGGGTGAGTCTATTTTCTATCCAGGGCATCCGTATTCGGCTATCTTTTGATCCCCTGGAAACGGGCTTGGTTGACTTACCCGTCGCGAGAAGCCTAAGATGCGCCAATATGGACGGCACCTATTTGGCCTTTGACAAACAACAAAAAATTTAACTCAGAGAGCTGCCAGCGCATGAAGGTGAGATTGTTTCGCCTCGTATTTCGTGTTTTTCAAAATACATATTTCCTAACTGCGGTGCTCCTTGCCGTTACTAACCTGCTGCCCGCGGCAGCAACGGCACCGCCGAACTCTGACCCATTACTGGTGGCCATCGGGGATGTCCACGGAGACTTCGACGACTTCTGCGCCATTTTGCAAAGAGTAGAGCTCATCGACGAGCAGCGCCACTGGACGGGCGGCAAAGCCACCTTCGTTCAACTTGGAGATCTCATAGATCGCGGACCAAAGCCGCGCGAAGTTTTGGACTTGATGGTATCTCTCGATGAGCAGGCGGCGAAGGCTGGCGGCCAGGTAGTGAGCCTGTTGGGCAACCACGAAGTAATGAATCTCATGGGTGACCTTCGGTACGTCTCTGCAGGGAATTACGCAAGCTTTGTGGACAGCGAGTCCGAAAAACGCCAAACCAATGCTTTTCAGAAATACATGGCCTGGCGTAAGGATCATCCGCACCTCTTGGCGGAACTAAACCAGCCGGTGCTACCGGAAACCGAAGCGGAGTGGATGACGAGGCACCCGCTAGGATTCATCGAGCATCGCGATGCCTTTAGCCCTAACGGAATTTACGGGAAGTGGCTGCGGCAGCGGTCTGCACTGGCCAAGATCGATGGGGTCATCTTCTTGCACGGTGGAATCAACCCTGATCTGACTTCGTTAAGACTTGATCAGATCAACGATCGCATTCGCAGCGAGATTCATCAATACGATGAGGCCCGCCAATACCTGGCGGACGAGAACGTGCTTTTGCCGTTCTTCACTCTGCAAGAAGCGATTGCAGTTGCCGAAGCAGAACTGATTGCTGAGCGCAAGCAGCGTACACCGTCGAACGATCCACGCCAATCCAGGATCGAACAGTTTCTTGCGCTAGGGAGCTGGCTTTGCGTACGCGAGGATGGTCCGCTTTGGTATCGCGCTTATGACCAATGGAGCGAAGAAGAGGCTCTCTCGAAGGTGGAAAAAATCCTAGGGGCTTACAACGCGACAAACATTGTCGTGGGCCACACAGTTCAAAGAACGGCCCGCATCCGAGCCCGCGTTGGCGGAAAAATGATGCTCATTGATACCGGCATGTTGTCCAGCTACTACCATGGCGGTAAACCATCCGCACTGAAAATAGACGGCGACAGAAAGTTCACAGCCGTGTATTTAGACCAGCAAGTGGTGTTGCTCGAAGGGAAATCTGCGCAGTCTAAGATGAAGAAAGACCAGTGATCTCGTTAGCTATCATCAAGCTTTGTTCTTCTGGTTTCTGAATTGCCTGCGATATGGCGTCGTCCTGATCATTCACGGAAACTCTCGACCGACGTGTTGCAGAAAACATTCTTAGATGGCCGAGTTGCCCCGCAAAACTCCTTTGTTTCCATATCGCTGGTGAATTCGAATCGCATCGGCTCCACCAAGTTCATCTCCTCTTAGAGTCGCCGCTGAAATGGCTCGCTCGCAACGAGGATTCCCGACTTTCTGCAGATTTCGTAATTTTGTTTGGCTGGCAGTCAAGCGGCCGCCAGTGTTTTCGCAGGTCCCGCGCGAGGAACGAATTTGAAAAGCGTGGCGTTCGCGAGAATGGTAACCAGCGACGCAGCGAGCGTGGCGTTGTAGATTTCCGAAGTAATGAGTCCCTCATGGAGCGCAACCTGGGCGAGGATGAAAGAGAACTCGCCGATCTGGGTAAGGCCGACGCCGACTTTCACAGCCGTCTGCCAGGAGTAGGCGAAGATGCGCACGACACCTGTCCAGATGAGGAACTTCCCTACGAGGATGAGCCCGACAAGCAGAGCGAGCACGCGCCAACTGGCGAGCCACGTGCTTGGGTCAATGAGCATCCCCACCGTGACAAAAAACAGGGCAACGAACGCGTCGCGGATGGGAAGCGTTTGCTGCGCCATCTTGTGAGCGAACTCGGAGGAGCCAAGCAGTAGCCCCGCGAGAAAAGCTCCGAGGGCCAGCGACAATCCAATCGCTTCCGTGATCGCGGCGATCGTCAGGCAAATCGTGAGCGTGAGGAGCAGAGAGATTTCGTCGTTGCAAGTTTTCGCGAATCGAGCGAGCAGACCAGGAATCAGCTTCCAGCCCGCGAGCACTACGGGGACAAGAAGGAGCAGCGCTTTTCCGATCTTCCACGCGACCTGGCCATAGTTCGCGCCATCCGAAGCGGCAAGACCGGGCAGGATCACGGTCAGAATAATGACGGCGAGATCTTCGACGAGCGTCAGCGTGATCATCACGCGACCGGCTTCAGTGGAGAGTTCGCCGCGGTCCATGAGCAGCCGCATCATCACCATCGTGCTGGCCACGCAGATGATGCAGCCAACCGCGATCCCCTGCAGGAACGGCCACCCCATGAGCATTCCTGCGCCCACACCGAGCGCGATGGAGAGAAGAATTCCCAGAGGAGCGCCGGCCAGCGCCACCCACTTCACGCGGAGAAGATCAGGGATGGAGAATTCGATGCCGACCGAAAACATCAGCAAGATGACGCCGATTTCGGCCATGATTTCAAACGTATGAACGTCGTGCACGCGCAGGCCGGGAGTAAAGGGGCTGAGAATGAGGCCGGCGAGAACGTAGCCGAGAATTAGCGGCTGGCGCAGTCGCCACGCCAAAAGACCGCAGATGAGCGCCGCGGTAAATACCATGGCGATGTCGCGAAAAATCAGAGTGTGCGCGACCATCAGGTTTACTCCATGCGCGTTTAGCGAATTGGAAGTCTAGCATCACCGGGACGAGAAGGCGGTCAATCTCCGTGAAGATGAGAGAGAAAGGCTTGATGCGCGCGGGTCAGGGAACGACCACGGAGGACGACCGTGCCGATGGTGCGGGTCGCTTGCTCATCCGCGATATGGACGTAACGGCACGGCGATTTCCGTTCGACGGCCATTTCCGGAACGATTGAGACGCCCATGCCTGCACCCACCAAGCTGAGCAGACTGCTGAATTGGCCGCTTTCGAAAATGACCTGGGGATGAAGACGCGCGCGGTCGCAGGCGGCAACGGCCGTGTCCCGGAAGCAATGGCCGTCCCGCAGCAACAGGAAAGGTTCGGAGCGCAGGTCTCTCAGTGAGAGTGCGGTGCGCTTGGCGAGCCGGTGATTTTTGGGAAGCGCGGCGAAGAGGCGCTCGGTGAGCAACGGGGTTGCTTCGAATTCGTGGCCCCGGATGGGAAGCGCGAGGATGGCAACGTCGATGGCTCCCGCGCGGAGCCGATCGAGAAGTACGGGCGTGATTTCTTCAACGACGGTAAACCGAACTTGCGGGAATTTGCGTGAGAAAGATGTAAGGACGCGCGGCAGGAAATACGGGCCGACCGTGGGAATGACTCCGACCGTGACGGGGCCGCCAACGAAATCCTTGCGCTCGACGACATCGCCCTTGGCGGCTTCCAGCTCGCGAAGTACGGCGCGCGCGCGGGGAAGAAAGGTCTTGCCAAGTTCGGTAAGCCGGACCGAACGGCCGAGGCGATCGAACAGGCGGGCGCCCAGTTCCTCCTCGAGCTTGATGATCTGCTGCGAAAGCGACGGCTGAGCGACGTGACATTGCTCCGCGGCGCGGCTGAAGCTGCCGGTTTCGGCGACGGCGCAGAAGTAGCGAAGTTGATGGAGCTCCATAGGCTATGCCTATCCATCGTATCCGAACTATATATTGGATGTATAGATCGCGGACCTCTACCCTTGCAGTTGCGATCGCAGGCGGTTTGCTGTGCGCGGCCGCCACGATCGAACTGAGGAGGAACTATGCCGGAAGAGAAAAAAAACATCATGACCACGGATGCGGGCCGTCCCGTAGGCGACAACCAGAATTCGCTTACCGTGGGGCCGCGCGGACCGGTGGTCTTCGAAGACTTCTTGCTGTTTGAAAAGATGGCGCATTTCAACCGGGAGAGGATCCCGGAGCGCGTCGTGCATGCCAAGGGCTCGGGTGCTCACGGACATTTCGTCTGCACCAGCGCGGAAATCACGAAGTACACCACGGCGAAACTTTTCAACGCGGTTGGCAAGAAGACCCCAACCTTCATCCGGTTTTCGACGGTCGGCGGCGAAAAGGGTTCGGCAGACACGGTGCGCGATCCACGCGGGTTTGCGCTGAAGTTCTACACCGAAGAAGGCAATTGGGACATGACCGGCAACAACACGCCGGTGTTTTTTATTCGCGACCCACTGAAATTCGGGGATTTTATCCACACGCAGAAGCGCGACCCTCAAACCAATCTGAAATCTCCAACGATGATGTGGGATTTCTGGTCGCTCTCGCCGGAATCGCTGCATCAAGTGACGATTCTCTTCTCCGACCGCGGGACACCGGACGGCTACCGGCACATGAACGGCTACAGCAGCCACACGTTCAGCCTGATCAACGCGAAAAATGAATTCTTCTACGTGAAGTGGCACTTCAAGACCAAGCAAGGAATCAAGAACTTCTTTCGCGAGCAAGCCGGCGCACTCGAGGGAACCGATCCCGATTACTCGCAGCGCGATCTGTTCCATGCAATCGCGAAAGGGGACTTCCCCAAGTGGCGCGTAAGCGTGCAGATCATGCCGGAAAAAGAGGCGGAAACCTATCACATCAACCCTTTCGACCTGACGAAGGTGTGGCCGCACAAGGACTACCCGCTGCATGAGGTCGGTGAACTGGAGCTGAACCGCAATCCGGAGAACTATTTTGCCGAAGTCGAGCAAGCCGCGTTCGAACCGCGCAACATCGTGCCCGGCATGGGTTTTTCACCGGACAAAATGTTGCAGGCGCGATTGATTTCCTATCCCGACGCGCACCGGTACCGGCTGGGCGTCAACTACGACTCCCTGCCGGTGAACAAACCGCAGTGCCCGTATCACACCTACAACAAAGACGGCGCGATGCGCTTTGACGGAAACGGCGGCCCGGCGGTGAACTACGAGCCGAACAGCTTCGGCGGCCCGACGCAAGACCGGTCGTACGTCGAACGGCCGCATGCCGTGAGCGGAACCGTAGCGCGGCACGATCATCGCCTCGACAGTGATTACTATACGCAGCCGGGCAATCTCTTCCGGCTTATGCCTGCGGACGCCAGGCAGCGGCTGATCGACAATATCGTCTCCAGCCTCGGCAATGGCGTGCCGCAACGCATTCAAGAGTTGCAGCTCCAGCACTTCTACAAGGCCGATCCGGCTTACGGGAAGGGCGTCGCGAAGGGGCTGGGTCTGAACATCGAATCGATCATCGCAATGGCAAAACAGGCGAGCGCGGCAGATTGATTTGCGTTTTCGGCCCTACGTCATAGGCTCGAAGGTCTACGTCGAATTTAGCAGAGCGGGGCGAGTCGGTTCATTCGCCCCGTTTTCTTTTCTCTAGTCACACTGCGGTTGAGGTGTTCGGACGGCTTGAATTCGGTAGAATGGCAGACCCATGGCAAAACTCACTTTTCTTGGTGCAGCAGGATGCGTTACCGGCTCGAAATATCTTGTGGAGGCCGCGGGCAAGCGGCTGCTCGTGGATTGCGGCATCTTTCAGGGCACGCAAGAGCTCCAGAACCGCAACTACAAGTCCTTGCCGGTGGATCCAAAAACGATTGATTTTCTGGTGCTCACCCACGCGCACCTGGACCACAGCGGTTGGCTGCCGGTGCTCGTGAAATCGGGCTACCGCGGCCCTATCTACGCCAACCCCGCGACCATCGAACTGACCACCATCTTGCTGAAAGACTCCGCGCACATACAAGAAGAGGACACCCTGCACGCGCGAATTCACAAAGACAGCCGCCACACCGACCCGCTACCCCTCTACACTTCCGAGGACGTTGAACCCACGCTGAAACTGATCAAGAGCATGCCGCGCAGCGGAGCGTTCGATATCAGCCCGGAATTTCGCGTAACTTCCTATGACGCAGGACACATTCTCGGCTCATCAAGCCTGGAGCTGACCATCACCGAGGGCGGCAAGAAGACCGTTGTGGTTTTCTCCGGCGACGTCGGTCGCTATAACCAGCCGATTCTGAAGGATCCGGCCACGCCGCCGTCGAAAGCGGATGTGCTGATTTGCGAATCGACCTACGGAGACCGCGAGCATCCCGGGGGCGACGCGGCGGAACTCCTGGCGCAAATTGTGAACCGCGTAGTGAAGCGCGGTGGCTCCATCGTGATTCCGTCTTTCGCCATCGGGCGGACACAGACCTTCATGTATTATTTGCGGCAACTCGAGGATCAACAGCGCGTTCCAATCGTGCCGGTCTACGTGGACAGCCCGATGGCCATAAGCGCGACGGATTTGTACGTCAAGCACAAGGAAGACCACGACCTGCAGTTCACACGGGAAGAAGGCAGCGACGGCAAGGGCGATCCTTTGAACGTGCATGAATTCCACCTGACTCGGTCCGTCGAAGAATCCAAGGCCATTAATAACGTGAAAACTCCGTGCATCATCATTTCGGCCAGCGGGATGGTGAGCGGCGGGCGCGTATTGCATCACTTGGCGCAGCGGCTGCCCGATCCGCGCAATGCCGTCATCCTGGCGGGATTCCAAGCCGAAGGGACGCGTGGGCGCGCCCTGCAAGAGGGTGCGAAGTCGCTAAAGCTCTACGGGCAGGACGTGCCGGTGCTGGCCGAAATTATTCCGATGGGCCAATTCTCTGCTCACGCTGGAAAGAGCGAGCTGCTGCGCTGGTTGACGGCCCTCCCAGCGCCGCCCAGGCAAACCTACCTCACCCATGGCGAACCGGCGGCCGCGCAAGCTTTGCAGTCGGCCATTCAGCAGAAATTTCAATGGAAAGCCGCCGTGGCTCGGTACTTGGATACAGTGCCGATCGGAGAATAAGGGGCGCCGACCTAAAAATATTTTCATCCCGTCAGGAAACTTATTGGGGGCTGCCCTCGTCTATACAGGCAAGACCACTCGCGGGGTAGGAGGCTAACCACCACAGGGCAACCGACCGTCAGTCTCCTACCCCTAAAAAGCCCTGAAGCACCTGAAATTGCACAATTTACGCAGAATTTAGACTCGGAATTGCATTCCTCAAACATCTCCAAGGGAACTTTTTTTCTCGCTCCACGGATTCTTGCCTAGTGGGGGACTCTAACCTGCGGCGAGGACCATCCGCTTGGTGGGCGTCTCGCGGGACATCGGCGGAATCTCCGCCAGGTCCATCCCTGCGACGAACATGGGTGTCGGCGCGACTCTTCCCCAGCGGTTCAGATCCCAGCGCGCTCGGATAAACTTCACTTCGGGACGAAGCGAGAGATCGAGGACCAGCTTCGTCGTGCCTCGATAAAACTGCTGCGGCAGTTTGAGCAGCGGCTTCTTTGGCCAGGTTTGCCCGTCGGCCGAACCCCAAATCGAAACGTCCAGAGATTCCTGCTCAATTTGATCGGTGACCGTAAGACGGCAGAGAAACGTGCGAGTCGCACTCTCGCTGATGTTGAACGATGCGCCGTCCGCGCTGGCTTCCATGCGGGTATCGGCGGGAATGAGCTGTAATTGCATCGGCATAGGAGTTGTCTCGAGCGGATTCTAGCACAGCGTTTGCAAACTAGCGCACCGCAATGAATCGGCTCAGGCGTGGAGCCTCGAAAGGCGTTTCTCGGCAGCCGCAAGAGTTTCTTCCTTCTTGCAAAAGGTAAAGCGCACTTGCGAGGCGCCGTCCTTGGCATCGTTGTAGAAGCTGGAGCCGGGAACGACGGCGACCCCGATTTCTTGGACAAGGAATTTTGCAAATCGCACATCTTTGGTGTCCGCCGGAAAGCGAACCCTGTCCGGATCGGCGAAGCGCGAAATATCCGTCATGATGTAATACGCGCCCCGCGGCTTGAACACCGTGAATCCCGCGCTCGTGAGAATTTTCAGCAAGCGTTCGCGTTTGGCCGTGTAGGAAGCTGCGAGTTTATCGTAGTAGCTCTGCGGAAAATGCATCGCGCTGGCGCCGGCCTGTTGCAAAGGCGCGGCCGCGCCCACGGTCAGGAAATCGTGCACCTTGCGAATCGGCTGCGTCGGCTCCGGCGGAGCCAGCACCCAGCCCACGCGCCATCCCGTCACGCTGTACGTTTTCGAAAGCCCGTTGATCACGATCGTGCGGTCGCGCATGCCGTCAATGCGCGCCATGGAGATATGTTCCGCGCCGTCGTAAAGAATGTGCTCGTAAATTTCATCGGTGATGCAGTAGGCGTTCCAGCGCACACAAAGGTCGCGGATGAATTCCAGCTCCGCCCGCGTGAAAACCTTGCCTGTCGGATTGTTCGGGGTGTTAAGAATGATGGCTTTCGTGTGCGGCCCGAACGCGGCAGCAAGTTCTCTTTCGTCGAAGGACCAATCAGGCGTGCGCAGCTTGACGAAACGCGGCGTCGCCCCGCTCAAAATCGCATCGGGCCCGTAGTTCTCATAGAACGGCTCGAAGACCACAACTTCGTCACCAGGATTGATGATGGCCATCATCGCGGACATCATCGCCTCGGTCGAGCCACAGCAAATGGTTATTTCGCGCTCCGGATCGTACTTGACGCCCTGGGTGCGCTCGAATTTTTCCGCGATAGCGTCGCGCAGCGGCTTCGCGCCCCAGGTGATGGCGTACTGGTTGATGTTGTCGCTGATGGCCTGTCGCGCGGCTTCCTTGATCTCTTCGGGCGCGGCAAAATCTGGAAAGCCTTGCGAGAGATTGACGGCGCCGTGTTTCAAGGCTAGGCGCGTCATTTCCCTAATAACGGATTCCGTGAATTGTTCTGCTTTCGCGGAGAGCATGCGGCGGGAAATTTGCGCCATCGTCGGGTCGGGAGAACTCATCTCGCCATCTCAATCACTCGGAAGCTCCATGGCAGGCATGCGCTTCTCTGTCAGCGCGCCTGCTCGGCGGCGGCCTGTGTGGCCACGCTCGGCTGGCCGTAAATCATCCGATAGACGGCGGTGTTGCGCAAGACGACCTGCACGTACTCGCGCGTCTCCGTGAACGGAATGGATTCGACGAGTTCGGGAATCTCTTCGTAGTTTCGCTCGCCTTTCCACGCAGCGATACGGTCTTCGCCCGCGTTGTAGGCCGCGGCCGCGTACTCCGGAGCGCCCATCTGGCGCACCAGATTGGCAATGTAAACCATGCCTACGGCAAGGTTGAAGTCCGGCTCGAAAAGCTTGTCCTTGGTGTAGCGAACCTTCATCTGCTTGGCAAGAAGCTTTCCGGTCTTCGGCAGAACTTGCATCAAGCCAATGGCGTTCTTGTGCGAAACGGCATCCGCTTGGAACGTGGATTCCTGCCGGATCAGTCCCGCGGCAAACATCGGATCGAAATCATTCTTTGCCGCCTCGCGGCGCAGCGCAACCTCGTAGGGAAGCGGATAGAGCGCTTTCCATGCGGCCACAGGAACATCACCGAATTTCCGCGAATCGAAATTCGGCACAATGATGCGCCCGTACGCCATGCCTGCGCCGTAGTGGCCCTGGTCGAACGCAGCTTGCGCGGCTTCGAGCAGGAACCGTGGTGAAGAGGTTGCGAAGTAAGCGTTCTTCAGTTCCTGTTCCGCAGAGGCATCGAACGCAATCGAGCGCAGCGCCTGCGCGCGCGCCCAGCGGTCCTCCGTAGCAACCGGTATCGGTTCGTCAAACGAACGAAGGGCGGGCGGCGGCGGAATTTTCTCCAGAAACTCCGCGGGATTTTCTTCACCCGGACCCAGCTTGGCCAGGCGCGCTGCTGCCGCGTTGCCGAAATAAGTTTCGGGGAAGCGATCGACCGCTTTCGCGTATAGGCTGCGGGCACTCGCGGCGTTTCCCGCGCGCTCGGCATTGCGCCCCAGCCAGTAAATCGCGTCCACGGCGTTCGCGGACACTGGATACTTCAATAGAAATGCCGTCAGCCGGTCGTCGGCATCGGGCTGGCGATTCAAATAAGCGACCCAGGCGATGCGCCATTCGCAGTTGTACGCGTACTTTCCACTCGGAAAGGTATCCAAGACGCGCTGATAATCAATGATGGCCGTGGTGCGGTTCAGATCCACCCAGTGGTAATTCCCTGCCGCCATTAAGCCATCTTCGTTCCATTTGCTTACAGGATATTTCTGCGCAAGCGTGTTAAGCGCCGTGAACATCTCGGCTTCTCGTTTGTCGTTGCGGTACGCCTGGGACAACGCGTACAGCCGCTCCGCGTCCACCTCCAGGTCCGGCGTCTTCAGTGCTGCGATCAGAGAAGGCGAACCTTTCGATTGCACGCGGCATTGGGCCACGCGCAGTTGCGCGCGCTGCCGCGTGGGATTCTCGGGATCCTTGAGCATCGTCAGCAGTTTTTCAAATTCCGTGCGCGCTTCTTTCCACTTGTGCGCATCGTAAAAAGCCTGAGCGCGCAGCTCCTGCATTTCTACGCCGGGATAGGGATACTCCTTTCCGAGAGCGTGCATCACCTGCGACAGCGCAGAGCCGGCGGGCTTGGCTTCGTCGGCCGACGGCGATTTGTAGAAAATAGCTTGATAGTCCTTTGCAGCGCGCGCGAGTTGATGCGCCGCCTGATACGCGCGTCCACGCTCGAGCAGCAGCCCCGGCTTCGAGGATGTCGCAGGATAGGCGTTCAGCGTATCAATCGCTTCCTGCGCATGACCGAGCAGGACGGCCGTCGGCGCAAACGCTTCCAACAGCGGCTCGCGCATCGCCGTGTTGGGATAGTCTCGCTGGATTGTTTGCAAAACTCTGTAAGCGTCCGCGTACCGCCCCAGCGCGCGCTGCGTCTGGGCCGTCCAGTACAACGCGTACTCGCGCAGCAGCGTGTCGTTCTGCGCCTTGAGCAGCCAGCCGAGGGATTGCGCATTGCGGTTTTTCAAATTGTCTTCGTATCCGAGCGCCAGCGCGGCGCGCGCGCCCCAGACGCTGGTCGTATTTTTCACCGCGAACGCCGAGAGCTTCTCGTACGCCCCGGGAACGCCGTTGCGCATCGCCCGCGCCAAATCCGAAAGTTCTCTTTGTGCCGCTTCATCCGCCGGCGTATCCGCCGCGACATTGGGCGCGGAAGTCTCTGGCTTGCAGCCGGTTTGGCATAGCACAACTTTGGGCTTTTTCGCTTTTCGCTTTTGCCGGGAAGATTGCGCAAACGCCTCGGCAGCACCGCCGAGCGACAAACTCGCAGCAAGAATCAGCACAATCAGTGCACGCAACATAGAAATACAGAATAATACGTAATTTTCCGCAGAGCCAGAAAACCGCGCCGTTTGCGTGCTATTAGTGATGGCGTGCGGGCGTGGCGTACGGGTAGTCGCCGAGGGCATGCGCATCGCCATCGGCAAGGATTTCCACCATCCAGCGGTAAAAGTAGTCCACCGGATGATCCATGATGGGTTTGAAGCGGCGGTCGTATTCTCTATGAGCTTTTTCAATGTCGTCTTTCAATCGAATGCAGAGATCTTTCTTTTCGCGGCCGAGCCGCACCTGCTCCGGTCGGAGCATTTTTATGTCCTGCATCGAAACTTTCGCCACGCGGTTGGCGCGCCGGTGCAATTCCTGTTCTTCCGGAGAAAGACGGCTGACATTGAAGTCCCCGTCCATCTCGGGTTCGCCGGCGATCGCCGCCGCGGTTGGCTCCATCGGCGGGAGCCGCGCAGGCTCGGGGTGAAGCTCAAGCTCGGTTTCAATCGGCTCTTCTACTTCTGGCTGGGCCTGCACCTTGGAAGCCATGGGCACCGGCTGCGCAGGCACCGGGCGTTGCGGCGCGGCAGGCGGTTGGGCAGCCACTTTGCCAACCAACTCCGTAATCTGTGCTTCGAACGGCGAGCGCTGGCCCGACTGCATGGATACCGTGATGAATCGCGAAAGCACTTCCAAAGAAGCAGCGAGAGCAGCAGCCGAGGTTTGCGCCCGGAGCAGCGAGGGTAGCGCGTTAGTAGGCTTGTTGCTGCCGCAGGCGGCCACCACGTCATTTACGGAATGATGCAGCTCTTCCGAACTCCGCTGGATGCGCTCAAGGTTATCCCGAAGCGCGCGTGCAATGGATTGTTCGAAGGCGCTGGATTCTGGTGCCATACCGGTTTTCGGGGTGCTTTTGCTCATAAATCCCCGTCTTTGCATTCTGAAAGCTACGTGCTTTGGAGTCAACGCCCCAGCCGTACTAGTGTGCCCAATTGTTGCTTAGTTGAGACGAGCGAAACCCCGGTCTGGGGGCAACGAGTGAAGTAATCCGATTATTTTGGGTTGATCGTTGCAGCTGGATCCTTACACTGGTAGAGCGAGCGAACGGCCTCGAAGAACGGCTTGGCGCTTGAATCTACAGACAGGCTGCCCGAATACCTCACTCCGTCCTGAGCATCCAGATAGACATCCGTGCCGTGAGTATCGTCAAACTTGAAATGCAACGGCTGTGGAGCTGGAGTCGACTTGTCGCTCACGGACAAAAGCTTTCCGCTCTCGCAACCATACGACTTTGCCCAGAGCGAGTCATACAAGGCTTTCGCGCTGGCCTCCGGCTCCATGTCTCCTGAATAGCTAATCCTCTCTGCGTTCCACTCCAGAATTCCGGCTCGCCCATCCTTGCCGCGGAATTTAATGAGGCGCGGCGATGCCGGCGATGTTGTTGAAGCCTGGCTGGACGCTTGAGCGGGCTCGCCCGCTCCTGCCTCCGGTTTGGCGGTTGAAATGATTTGTGCCGGATGTGGCAGTTCCACCGACCCGATCATCCCCGTCCGAGTATCGCAGACGAGCACGCGAACGCGCGCAGTCTCCGGCTTGGGAACAAACGAGATGGTGTGCGAGATGCCGTGTTTTCTTGAAAATTCGTACTCAGCCTCCGTGAATTTCTGATGGATACTTTGTCGGTTGTACTGCAGAGGTAGTCCCCGCTTATTGAACATGCAGGTAGCAAGCTCCATCTGCAAGTTTCTCACGCCGCCTTCAGGCGCGCCGAAGGACAAGGCGTTGGGATCAATGACCATGAAATATTTTGTCTGCCCGGGCTGATCGGGCGGCAAGGCCGTGGCTTCCAGTAGAATCGAGGTCGCGGTCAAAAAATCACTGCATGCTGCCTGAGAAAGGTGAGTATCCGTTTCCTTTGCGTCTTTGGCTGCAACCGTGGCATCCGATTCGCGCGCAAAATAGCCTTCGCGGTACGAGAGCTGTACTCCTGGCCTCGTGGTCTTGACGGAAATTTTTCGGAACTCTCCGCGCCAATCCTTGTCCGTAGGGTAGTAGGTCAGTTCATAGTAAGACGACGAGTCATCAATCGCCCGCTTCACGCATTCTGAAAGATCATTGTTGTTCAGGCAGACTTTCCCGCCCGTTTGCTCCGCGAGGTCTTGCATGGATTCCTGGCTTGAGAAGCGCACGTTGCTCTCGCGGTTCAACGTAGCTCCCTCCGAAAAAGGATTCAGCCTCCCACGCGACTCAGGGTCGAAGAGCGCCTGCGTTTCCATCCCTCGTGGATCAACCGGATACACGGCAATCTGGGCGTCTGTCAGAGCGCTCGCCACGGCCGTCATGTCGTCGCTGTAATTGCGCATTCCACTGAATCTCGCGACCATGTTCAGGTTTGCGTCCGGCGTGATGGCCAGCGGAAACGCGGATGATAGCCAGATCAGGTTTTTCCTTCCGGGGTATCCGCTGACGTGCCGTGCAATCACGCGCAGGGCGTCGAGCGTCAGTTTTACGCGGATGTCCATGGACGAGGCGTATTGCTCTCTCTCAAAGCGCTGGAGTTGCAGCGCCCGCATCGCCAGCAGCGCGTTCGAGTTCCCGCCTCCAGTGCTGCCCTGGCTCCCTGGTTGAGGGGCCGGCGGTCCTCCCGGTATGTCGCTCTGGCCCTCCGCTCCCGCCATCTGCTCCAGGAGCGAGGAATGACTGAACGGATCGTCGCGGGCGTCCTTGGCCTGCAGGTTCGTCGCTTCCAGCGTTAACGCTCGTTCCGCAGCCGCCCGCAGGAGCTTTGCATCCGTCGTGAAACTCTGGAGCAAGCGCAGGTCTCTCCCGAGCAGGAATACTGCCATGGGAATGTCGCTCGGAGCAGACGCCAGTAGCCGTACCATTTTCTGCCGCACCTGCAACTGCGTTTTTGCGTCTGTATTCAATCCATCCACTAACAGGATGGTTGGCGGCGCGGACAAACTCTTTGTGGTGACCAGGTTTGTATACACGCCGGCAGGAAGTTGCAGGGACGCTCTTTCCGGATCCGCATCCTTCGCCAGTCCACGATCCAGTAGCCGGAAGGACGCGATTTGTTGCTGGGCCTTGCCCGATCTCCCCTGCTCCGTAACTTGAAAATCGCCGGCTTGGAGGTCCCGTATGGGATTCCCGCGGCGATCTCTCGCCACCACGTCTACCGTGATGAGGCGTGTGGTCACTTTCAATACTGCCGGGGGTTCCTGCTGGGCAGGCCGCGTTTGCGCCTGGTTTTTCTCCTGAGACACTCCCGGCGCGCACAGGTGCAGTAGAATCGTCGCAACCAAGACCAATCGAATGGCAATGTGAGTCACAGGAGAATGGAGTGCTTTCATTTCAGGGTGCCTCGTCCGGGGCCTTACCGCTCCTGCCTTTGTACCATGTCATGATATAAGAATATCGAAATTCTTGAGCACTGAATCCCTTTGTCGAATTCTCTGGCAAACGTGAATGGCTCCGAAGACGACACTCGGAACGCAGCCCCAGTGCTATCTCCTCCAAATCTTCGTCACAATAATTTGACTTGACATCAGCCTGACCACTCATTGCCCTCGCGCCGCTTCTCGAAGGTGCACCGTGACCCGCATTAGGTACGATGTACTCCGACGTTTGACGAAAACAACGTACAGTGATGGCACAACGCCCACCGTGCAGTATGGCTACGATGCCTCCGCGCTGACTGGCTGCGCGACAACCCCTCCCGCGCTCACCGACTCCAGTCCCAGGGGACGCATGACCTCCATGTGCGATGGCAGCGGTGCCACATCTTGGGCCCACGATGCTGCCGGGAAGATTCTCACCGAAAACCGCACGATCATGGGAATCACGCAGACAACGTCGTATACCTACAACCTGGACGGCTCTATCGCCACGGTCACCTATCCCAGCACCAAGGTGGTCACCTACACCGTGAGCAATGCCCAGCGTCTCACTGCGGCAAAGGACGTCACGAACAACATCCAGTTCGCCACCGCCGCCAGCTACACCCCGCCTGGCGCCCTGAGCGGCCTCATCACGGGCCAGATCAACGGAGGCTTTGGGGGCATCACCGAATCCCATACCTACAACAACAGCCTGGAATACACGAGCACCCAGGCCACTTCCACCGCAGGCACAGCGCTGAACCTAACTTTGAATTACAATTTAGCTGGAGGCGACAACGGCACCGTGACCAGCGTCACCAACAATGCGGACTCCGGCCGTACGCAGTCCTTCACGTATGACCCGCTCAATCGCATTCTCTCCGCCATGACTTCTGCCGCTTCCGGTGTGGATTGCTGGGGACAGAACTTTGGCCCGGACGGTACAGTGGCCGACGACGCCGTGGCCAATCTCACGAAAATCAATAACGGCACGCAGACGCCCCCGCTCCTGCACCTTTGGTTCGCTGAACGCCACGGTGGACGCTAACAATCACATCAATACGGACTCCACGTACGCGACAGATGCCTTCGGCAATATGACCAAGGACGGCAGCGGCACGGGCTATCTCTACACCTTCGATGCAGAAGGCCGCCTCACACTCGCTGCTGGGCCTTCCGGCGGTCCTTATTGCTACGTCTATGACGGCCTCGGCCTTCGCGTCGCCAAGAAATCCAACGCCACTACTTGCTCTTCCGGCACGGTCTCAAAACTCTACTGGCGCGGGATCGCGGGCGACGCCCTCGCCGAATCCGATTCCACCGGCAGTACGACGAACGCCGCGTACGTCGAATACGTTTTCTTCGCTGGCCACCGCGTCGCCTCCCGCGACGGCGACGGCACCGGCGCCATCTTCTACTATTTCGCCGACCATCTCGGCTCCACCCGAACCATCACCACTGGCAGTGGTCCTGGCCAGACGCCCGGCCAGCTTTGCTACGACGCTGACTTCACTCCTTACGGTCAAGAGATCTCTTATG
The DNA here is from genome assembly GCA_049644365.1 of Candidatus Acidiferrum sp. Taxonomy (GTDB): domain Bacteria; phylum Acidobacteriota; class Terriglobia; order Acidiferrales; family UBA7541; genus Acidiferrum. The sequence goes on from JBARRT010000115.1 coordinate 27,534, forward strand.
CGGCCAGACTTCAGACCACGGCCTGCCCGCCCAGCTACAAATTCACGGGCTACGAACGTGACTCCGAAACCGGCGTCGACTATGCCTTCGCCCGCTACTACTCCTCTCGCCTCGGCCGCTTCCTCTCTACCGACCCCCTCGGCGGCGCCATCGGCGACCCTCAATCCCACAACGCCTACGCCTACACGGGAAACAACCCGCTCAACTTCATCGATCCTTCCGGCATGAGCGATTGCCCCGACTTGAAGATCGGCTGCATGCCCAGTAATGAATGCCTTAATGGCGTATCGATGTGTGGAGCGCCAGGAGTTGACCTCTTTGGTGGTTTTGTCCGAAGTTTTTGGGCAGGTGAAGACGCCGCTGTCCAGCATGGGTTCTTGCAAGCCATCGGACTTATCTCTACCTTTGATATTGTGGAGTTAGCCAACACGCCATATTTCATAATGCATATAAGTAACGACGGGGTCTGGTCGGTCATTCCCAGAGCCTTTTATCCGTTCGAGGGTCTGCTTGACTTGCTTAAGAGCCCCAGTGGTGGTCGCGGCAATAGCAGCGGTGGACCGCAACAACCCTCGAAAACATCAGAACGACTAGAGCGACTGAAGAACTGCGCGTTGGGCTATTACGGAATCGACCCGCTGAGTGTGACGGGACTTGCCGGAGCCAGTAAGTATGGGGTCATTGCTGCCGGGGCAGGCGGCATACCTAAGGCGATTCCGGAAGCACTTGGCATCGTCAGGACGTGGAGGTACGCTGGCGCAAGTAGGTTCACTAGCATTTTTAGCATACTTTCAGTAGCTACCGGAGCAGGAGGTTGGCTTCGAACCGTGGCGAACTTCGGGAGCAAGACAGCGGCACCGATATTTATCGCATCAGTACTCATCGACACGGCTGCTATTGCGGTTTGCACCGCCTCGGATTAGGGACAGCACAATGGTTGACCGATATGCTCGCGATCTCGCTGCTCAGACACTCCGGGAGTTCATAGACGGTTCGATTTCCAACAGGGAGTATGAACGGAGGTGTCCGAAAAGCAAAGATGATCCGGCGCTTTGGAGCATTTACGCTAACATCTGGTTCTGCTATTCGGATACTTCGGAGCATACCCTGACCGGCAAGCATGCGCTGACCGACGAGGGCCGTGCAATCGTCGGGCGATGCCTTTTGTTTCTGAAAAGCGATCTCGAATTCCAATGGCCAGCTACAAAGCTTCGCCTCTGGTATCCCCTTCTCCGGCTCATTGGACTTGGTCGGATTGTGAACCGGCGGGTAGAAAAAGAAATGAGCGTCGGCGACGTGGATGTGTGGCCGTTTCTCAAAAAGGCCCACTACGATCAGATGTCCCACCAATGACCACTCGGGGAGCGGTACCTTCGGGCGGGTGGTCCGGACAATAAATCCGGAGACGAATTTGGGTGGGCGGGTGGCCCGGACCATAAATCCGGAGACGAATTTTCCTCGATCGTTTCACCCTGACCGCTCCGAATCACTTCGCCATTTCCCGCTGCCTCAGTGTCCGATCCTGATTCCGCTCGCGCAACCCTAATCTGTCCAACTCTCAATGGCTCAACGCTTTACCGCTCCATTCGAATGCTATCAAGAAAGTAATTGACACGCACTATACTTTTGTGCTATTCTAGTTTATATGTTTCCAAAGCTAGATACAAGGCCGTCAGGCCGCAACTCTGGCAGCCAGGCTACACTCCTCGCTGCTTCTCAGCTTTTACGATTCACGAGTCACGAATCACCAGTCACTAAATCTTCTGGAATCAACACTTATGAAAGCTCCCGTAAGTGTTGGGCTCTGTTGACATCCTGATGTGAGCGAGGCGATGCCTCAAGCGGTAGAGGTTGTAGGCCAGACCGAGCAGGAGCGCTTGGCGGACCTGGGTGGCCAGGCTGCGTCCGGGTGCGCG
>JBARRT010000116.1:0-8449 GCA_049644365.1 Candidatus Acidiferrum sp.
GCGGGTGCGCGTGGTGGCGGGAGTTCGGATTGAAGGAACGAATCTGAACACAAGAAGCTTTGAAACAACGACCGTGCCAAATCCCGCAGACCCGAGTAACCCGATTACGACCTCGGGGTTCGTGAACCGCAACGGCTCGTACGTGAACGTGCTCCCGAGCGCGTCCGTGCGGTTCGCGCTGAGGAACGACACGAACCTGCGGCTGGTTTACAGCCGGGGATTGTCGCGGCCGAACCCGCAAGATATCGCTCAGGCAGAGACGATCGACGATACGGCTAACCCAGTGCTGGTCAGCCTTGGCAATCCCAACCTGAAACCTGAGAGGGCCGACAACGTCGACGTGCTGGTCGAACATTACCTAAACCCATTTGGGATGCTGTCGGCTGGGTTCTTCTACAAGAACCTGATTGATCCGATTGTGACGCACACATGCCAGCCGCCGGCGACTTGTCCGGGGTTTCCTGCGGGTACGCAAGTGACGGAACCGCTCAACATTGGGAGTGCGTGGCTTTCCGGATTTGAAGCTGCATATCTCCAACATCTTACGTTCCTTCCTGGCGCGCTCCGCGGCCTCGGCTTCTCTGCAAATTACGGCTACACGGCATCTCGGGCTTCCTTGGGGCCCGATTTCGCTCGCTCGGATCATCCACGACTCCTGCGGAACGCACCCCACACCTGGAATGTCAGCCCGACCTATGACCGCGGTCGCGTCTCGGTCCGCGTGGGCTTGTCTTATAACGCGGCGAATATCGCCGCCTATGGATTTACTGACGGAGCCGTGGGCGGAATCAGTGGTCCCTTCGGCGACAACTATTTCTATCCCCACCTCCAGGTCGATGCGCAAGGCAGCGTTCGATTGGCCCGTGGGTTGACTTTCGTCGCCTACGGTCTCAATCTCACCAATGAGGTCTTCGGTTTTTACAATGGCAGCCCTCAATTCATGGTCCAGCGCGAGTATTACAAACCTACAATCGCGGCGGGTTTCCGCTGGACTCCGCTGCACGAAAAGTAAAGAAACTGGCAAAGCCTAGACGAACACTGGACTCCACCGCGTCGCGGCATACTCGACTCCTTTTGTCCTGAAACTTGAGGCACGGACATAAAGCAGGTCGCGAGGGCGGCTCCGCGAGTCCCGGCGGCTGCACTCGCCAGTTAGCTGAATAAAATTTCAGGCTAAATTGATGGCGCGTTTGCGCCAGGCCACTTAAAATAGTCTTCGCCCACGGCCATCAGGAGCAGGACTGGTTATGAAAAAACAGTTGTTATGTTCAGGATGGATATGGTCCGCGGTGGCGCTGATCACGCTTTCGGGCGGCCACGCGAACTCCGCGGCGCGCACTCCGGCAACGGAGGACACTGCGGTTCTCGTGGGCGCGGGGGACATCGCGGATTGCCGGGATCTCTCCGGCGCCGAAGCCACGGCAAAATTGCTCGAGCAAGTCCCTGGCACCGTCATGGCCATTGGGGATCTTGCCTATCCGGATGGCACTAGGGAAAATTTCACGTGTTACGATAAAACTTGGGGTCACTTCAAATCACGAACTAAGCCTGCTCCCGGCAATCACGAATTTCATACTTCCGGAGCGACGCCCTATTTTGATTATTTCGGCGCGACGGCTGGCGACCCAAACACCGGCTACTACAGCTACGAACTTGGAAAGTGGCACATCGTCGCGCTGAACAGCGAATGCCAGGCTGTTGGAGGCTGCGAGATCGGTTCACCTCAGAACAAATGGCTGCGCGCGGATCTTGCAAAGCATCCCGCGGCCTGCACCCTTGCCTATTGGCACAAGCCGCTCTTCAGCTCCGGCGGCGTTCACGGCAATGACCTGACCGTAAAACCGCTCTTTCAGGCGCTTTATGAAGCCGGCGCAGATGTCGTCGTCGGCGGTCACGACCATGACTATGAACGATTCGCGCCGCAAGATCCGGGAGGCTCACCGGATGCCGAGCGCGGCATTCGTGAATTCGTCGCTGGTACCGGTGGCAAGAACGTTCGGCCCTTCGGGACGCCGAAGCCCAACAGCGAAGTGCGCGATGCGACAGCTTTTGGCGTTCTGAAATTTACGCTCAAGCCGAAAAGTTATGAGTGGCAATTCATCCCGCAGGCGGGAAAGAGCTTTACCGATTCCGGCAGCAGTGATTGTCACGGAAGATTGTAATTTTCAGAGGCAACAGGCAACACCGCATCACACTTGATCATCGGAGAGAAAATGAAACACTATTTCACGTTGTTCACAGCATTTCTCGGCCTTGTTGCGACAGTCGCTCTGGCGGCGCCGCCATCCGGATATCACATCATCAAGAAGGTGCCCATTCCCGGCGCGGGCGGCTGGGACTACGTAACCGTCGATGACGCGGCGCGTCGCGTTTATGTTTCGCATGCCACGCAGGTGGAGGTGTTGAACGCCGACACTTTCGAACTTGTGGGCACGATTCCGAACACTCCGGGCGTTCACGGCGTTGCTATCGCTTCGGAATTCGGCCGCGGATTCATTACCGCCGGCAAATCGGACTCCGTAATCATTTTCGACGTGAAAACGCTGAAGACCCTGGGTGAGGTTAAAGTCGGCAAGAAACCTGACGCAATTATGTATGACCCGGCTACCAAGCATGTCTTCGCGATGAACGGGGACAGTGACAGCGCCACGGTCATCAACGCAGCGGACGGAACTGTGGTCGGCACGATTGACCTGGGCGGAGGGCCGGAATTTGCCGTGGCCGATGGCAAGGGCAACGTTTACATCAACCTTGAGGATAAGGCGGAGACCGTTCACATCGATTCGAACACGCTGAAAGTCTTGCATCACTGGCCGCTGGCGCCCGGCAAAACGGCGACGGCCTTGGCGTTTGATCCGCAAACCCGCCGGTTGTTTGCCGGCTGCCGTGGCGGACAATTGATGGTTGTGCTGGATGCCGACAGCGGCAAAGTGATTACCACTGCGCCCATCGGCGAGCGTGTCGACGCAGCCGCGTATGACCCCATGCAAAAACTGGTCTTTCAGTCCACAGGCGGCGGCACCATTGCGGTCTTCCATCAGGATTCCGCAGACAAATACACACTTCTGGAAAACGTCGTGACCAACCCAGGTTCAAAGACCATGGGACTTGATCTCAAAACGCATCGTCTCTTTGTGCCTGCTAATCTCGGGGGCACTTTCACGATTCTTGTTTTGGGCCAATAAGGAATGCTCGGCCGATCTTCGTTCTCCTGCTCGTCCGTGTATTCTTTTTGTGGCAAAGTAATTGGCGATGGCCCGTCCCGAGAGTCCCAAGACTTCCGCGCGAGTTGCGTTCCACTATCCCGGCTTCGTTCGTTTTCAACTGGCCCGTTTCTGCATCGTCACTTCGACCGAGATGCAATCGGTCGCGGTTGGCTGGCAGGTCTACGAAATCACCAGGCGGCCACTGGACCTTGGTCTCGCCGGGCTCGCGCAATTTCTTCCCGGCATCCTTCTCTTTCTCGTGGCAGGACACGTGGCGGACCGTTTCGAGCGGCGCAAACTCATCGTCCTTTGTTACTCCGGGTTTGCGCTGTGCTCGGCTCTGCTGCTCTTCCTCTCCCTGCGCGGAATCCATACGGTCTATCCGATTTATGCAGTACTCATATTCCTCGGCGTCGTCCGATCCCTGAACGGCCCTGTGAGCCGCGCTTTGCTCCCACAATTGGTTCCCGAAGAGCATTTTCCGAGGGCTATTGCCTGGGCCTCCAGCGTTTTTCAATTCGCGACGATTCTAGGTCCATCGCTGGGTGGAGTTGTCTACGCTGCCTTTCGTGGACCGTCGGCCGTCTATGCCTTGGGGCTGGTCGCGGCGACGTTTGCTGTATTCGCCACCCTGCGAATCAAAACACAATCGAAGCAGCGCCTGCGCGAGCCGGTCACTCGAGAGACGATCTTCGCCGGATTACGCTACATCTGGCGCGAAAAGGTGATTCTGGGCTCCATCTCGCTGGATCTTTTTGCCGTCTTGCTCGGCGGCTCAGTGGCGCTGCTCCCCGTATACGCCCGCGAGATCCTGCAGACCGGCCCGTGGGGTCTCGGCCTCCTCCGCAGCGCACCAGGAGTGGGTGCAGCCGTCATGGCCATCCTGCTTGCCTATAAACCGTTGAAGCGCCGCGCTGGAATGACGATGCTTTGGTGCGTCGCTGGGTTCGGCGTCGCGACCATCCTCTTCGCAGTTTCCCGTAGCCTGATCGTTTCTCTTGCTGCTCTCTTCTTCGTTGGCGCGATGGACATGGTCAGCGTGATCGTTCGCCAGATGCTGATTCAGCTGGGCACGCCGGATGAAATGCGCGGCCGCGTAAACGCCGTGGACATGGTCTTCATTGGAGCATCCAACGAGCTCGGCCAATTCGAATCGGGCCTTACAGCCCAGTGGTTCGGCACCGTTCCCGCCGTCGTCCTTGGAGGCATCGGCACTCTGGCGGTGACAGGGCTATGGGCCTGGTGGTTTCCCGAGCTGCGACGCGCGGAGAGCCTAACCGATCGCAAGAATCAATTTTAGCTCTGGGCATTGGATCTTCGAATGACTCTCTCAAACAGTCGTGTTAAGTATGGGGCTACACAAATCGGAGGCACCTAGTGAGACCCATTGATGCCATTTTTTCTGAACTCACACCTCGCTTGTCGGTAACGCGGTGCAAGCATTCGTGGCGGTTCGTTAGCACCATTGCCATGCTGCTGTTCGGAATTTCCGTCCCGGCATTTGCCCAAACGTCTGATTCATCACAGCCGAAAAAGCTTTCCCTTCAGGAAGCCTTGGACACTGCAACTCGGCAGAACCTAGATTTGGTCGCAGCTCGCTTGCGTCAAGCCGTCAGTGAAGCTGGCGTTCAGATTGCGCGCCAGCTGCCGAATCCCACAGTGAGCTTTGCCGCGGCGCGCGATCTACCGCACGAATCCTTGCTCGTTGATCAGCCACTGGAGCTCGGAGGATTGCGCGGTCGCCGCATAGAACTGGCCCGGAGCGAAGTCCCTCTTGCCAGAATCGAGTACGCCACGCTCGAACGCCAAGTTCGCCGCAAAGTACGAGAAGCCTACTTCGGCGCCGTTTTGGCGCGCGGCGTTACGGCCTTCCAGGTCCGGTTGCTGGAGATCGCCAAGCGCTTGCAGGAAGTAGCCCAAACGCGGTTTGAGGCAGGCGATGTGCCGCAACTGGAAACCGTTCAGGCGGATCTCATCGTGGCGCGTGCGGAGACCGATCTCATCGTCTCCCGCCAGCAGGAAAGGACCGCGTTCGGCCTGCTAAACATTCTCTTGAACGAGCCCGTCCCCACGGATTGGGAATTAGTCACTCCCATGGATGCACCGTTTTCTTCCGTCTCCATGGAAGAGCTCATACTTCGAGCGCAGCAGTCGAATCCCGACCTGCAGCATCTGGCGCAGGAACTGAAGGTGGAGGAAGCCCGCCGGTCGCTACTCCAGGCTCAGCGCACGCCGAAGGTCACCCTGCAGTTTGGCAGCGACTTCAATGCGCCTCCTGATTTTCGCGTGGGTCCACGCGGTCAGATCGCGGTAGAATTGCCTCTCTTTTCTCGGAACCAGGGCGAACTTGCTCAATCGCAAGCGACCTCCCGCTTCCTCGAGAGTGAAGTGCAGGCCAACCGGCGCGCCGTCGCCGGACGCTTGCAAGCCGCCTATCTGGATCTGGCCGCGCGACAGAAGCAGGTTGAGCTCTATCACGATAGACTCTTACCGGCGGGCAGGAAACTTGCCGAGATGGCTGAGGAGAGTTATCGTTCCGGCAAATCCGGCATTCTCAATGTCCTGGACGCCCAGCGAACCGCGCGGCAACTGGAACGGGAGTATCTCGATAGCCTTTTCGCCATGCAATCAAGATTCGCTGAGCTGGAAGAAACGATTGGAGCGCCCCTGAACTAATGCTCAATCCCAAAGACAAGCGCATGAGATTGGTTTTGATGATGCTCTTGCTGTTCGCAGGAGGAATCGCGGGGTGTTCCCATCAGTCCGCTGAATCCGCTGAGGGAGCGGGAAAATCGGCCGACACTGCGACTCCAGTGACGCTGACCCGCGTCACTCGGGCCGACATTCACAGGACTGTGACCGTGACCGGTTCGATCGCAGCGCTACCGAACCAGGATGTCCGCGTCAGCTCTTTCGTGGCGGGCCGCATCGCCGAACTGAAGGTTGCCGAAGGGGACCACGTCCGCTCCGGGCAAATCGTTGCGCGGCTGGAAGATCACACGCTCCGCGATCAGCTCAAGCAGGCCGAAGCGGCAGTGGCTCAGGCACGCGCCAATTTGGAAAACGCCAAGCTTTCGCGAACTCGCAATGAAACACTTTTTCAGCGGGGCATCGCTGCCCGTAAAGATCTTGAGGACGCCCGGACGCAGGAGAGCGTCGCGCAGGCAGGCCTTCAGCAAGCGGATGCTGCGCTGTCCGTCGCAAATTTCCAGGTCAGCCGGGCGGTGATCCACTCGCCTTTGGATGGCACGGTCGTCAAACGATTTGTAAACGTCGGCGAGCAAGTGGATGGTACGGCCGCGCAGCCGATCGTCGAAATCGCGCACCTTGCCGAGGTCGAACTCCAGGCCAACGTTCCGTCGGCTTCTCTTGGATTTCTGAAAGCAGGGCAGGAGCTCTCTCTCTCCACAGAAATCCCGGGAGCCGCCAGCATTCAGGGGCGCGTTGTCGCCATCTCGCAATCCGTGGACGTTGCCACGAACTCCGGCATGGTCCGCATTCGCACCTTGAATCGGTCCGGCGCTTTGCGCCTCGGCACGTTCCTAAGCGCGCAAATGGCGGTTGAAACGCACCCCGGTGCGACGGTGGTTCCGCCGCAGGCCATCTATCTGGACGAAGCGCGCAATCCACATGTCTACCGCGTCGAGGGGGACACCGCCGTCGCGATCCCGGTAAAAGTCGGCATCGAGACGCCTTCCCTTGTGGAATTGCTCTCCGGCGCCAAACCCGGCGACTCGGTGATTCTGACCGGTGGCTACGGACTCACCGACAAAGCCAAAATCCGCGTGCAGGGCGAACCGAAGCAATGAACCTGGTCCGTAGCTGCCGCGAGAATCGGTACGCCGTTTATCTCCTCACCGCGCTACTTGTCGCCGCGGGCATTTGGGCCATGTTCGTCTTGCCCAGCAACATTTATCCGGAACTGAATTTCCCGCGCGTCGAAATTCTCGTTCACGCCGGCGATCTTTCTCCCGATGCCATGCTCCTTACCGTGACGCGTCCGCTTGAGGAAGCCTCCAGCTCCGTCCTCGGCGTCCGGCGGGTTCGCTCTCGCACCATTCGCGGTGCGGCGGAGATCTCCATTCTCTTCAAGCCGGACATGGACATGCAGTATGCGGTGCAGTTGGTGCAGGCGCGTGTGAGCGAAACTCGCAGTTCCTTGCCTCCCGACGCGGATATCCTGGTCTCGCGCGTCACCCCTGCCGTTTTTCCGGTGCTCAGCCTCATTCTGAACGGCGACGTTCCCGGCACGGACTTGCGGGATAGAGCGTTCTATGTTCTCCGGCCTCTCTTCAGCCGCGTGCCCGGGGTCGGCCAGATCGAAGTCCAATCCAGCGACACGCGCGAGATTTCCGTCATTGTCGATCCCCAGAAAATGCTCGCGCACCGTATTTCGCTTGTGGACGTGGCGGACCGCCTCCGTGCCGCAAATCAAATTCAGTCCGTCGGACGTTTGCAGAAGGACTATCAGCAGTATCTTGTGCTCACCACCAGCCAGTTTCAGGATATCGAGCAAGTTCGCAACGCGGTGATCGCAAGCGAAGGCTCCTCGGTCGTCCGTCTGCGTGACATCGCGGAAGTCCGTGACGGCGTCGCTGATCCCACCACGCTGGTTACCGGAAACGGAAAGCCCGCGGCCCTGATCAATATCAGCCGGCAAATCGGCGGCAATATTCTGGAACTCGCGGCGGAGGTCAAAAGGATTGCCGCGAATCTCGGCACCGCCATCCCGCAGACTCTGCATCTCACCGTGGTTTATGATCTCGCCGAGTTCGTTCAGAGTTCCATGGCCAGCGTGCGCGATGCCATTCTGATCGGCATGTTTCTCGCTGTGCTGATCCTGTTCGTCTTTTTGCGAGAGGGCCGAACGACGATGATCGCGGCCACCAGTCTTCCTCTATCGGTCATTGGGACGTTCTTGTTCCTCTACCTTATCGGTGGCTCACTAAATCTCATGACCCTCGGCGGACTCGCCATTGCCATCGGGTTGATCATCGACGACGCCGTGGTCGTCGTGGAAAATATCTACCGTCATCTTAGCTTGGGTGAATCACCGAAGGTGGCCGCGGAGCAGGGCACGCTCGAGCTTCTCGGCCCGGTCATCGGCTCGACCGCCACCACGCTCGTCGTTTTTCTGCCGCTCGGGCTGCTCGCGGGAGTCGTCGGCGAGTTCTTCCAAGCGCTCTGTCTGACGCTGGGCGCCTCGATCTTTCTCTCGCTGGTTTTTGCCGTCACATTGATTC
>JBARRT010000117.1:0-31586 GCA_049644365.1 Candidatus Acidiferrum sp.
TTTTGTAACTGGTCGCGAAGGGGCCTGTGGTGCGATTCGGTTTGCCGAGCTGCGGCTTGCGACCGAGCACGTTTTGCCCGATGAGCGAAGCCACGATGTCGTCGGCAGCGTCGGCGGCGAAGAGGACCGGACCGCGATACTCCTCCTCGACGATCGGGGCCTGGCGCAGCGCAACCACGGTTTGCAGCATGGTCTTTGCATCGGCGATGAGCGCATCGCGCGAGGGCAGCTCTTCCGGCCGCGCGACCATGTAAGCCGGGCTGCGGCCCAGGCGCATGCCGTCCGCAGCTTGCGCGGAGCCGTTCAATTGCACGAAGTAGGTGGTTTTTCCATTGCGCGTGACGGTGCCTTCGGAAGTTACGAGATATTCGTTGATGGCAGAGAAACGCGCGGAAGCGGTGACCGACTGCGCATCCGGATATTGCTTGTAGAGGCTGGTTACATCTTCGAGGGTTTTCCGCCACGCGGCTTCATCGATTTTCAGCGTGACGGTGGGCTCGACGGCGATCACGGGAGGAGCTTTCGCGAAATCGTCGACGGGATTAGGGTCGGCGCTGAATTGCTTGAGCGCGGCTTGTTTTTCCGCAAGCGCCTGGCCGGCGGCTTTGTACGCGGAATCGGTGGCGAGCCAAATCTGGCGGCGGAGAGCGATGGGATCGTTGTCGAGAGGCAGAATGCTGGTTTCGCCCTGGCCGCGGCCGAAATAGCTGTCCTGCTGGTAATCGCCGATACGAACGACGACGCGCAAAACGCGGACGTGAACGTGCTGATTTTCGCGGACGGCGCCGAAGGCCGCTTCCGCGCCGAAGTCGTCCACTTCGTTGACGCGATACTCGATGTAATAGGGCGACTGAACCTGATCCATTTTCAGCTGGGCTCTTGAACGATCGAGTTCGATGAGAAGCGCTTCGAGAAGTCCATCGCCTTTGGCGGCGGCGCGAGCAGCGGCCATGGCCCCATCGGTAGAAGATTTCGCGTTATCCGTGGCGCGAACGGGAGGGGTGTCGAGTGTGAAGAAAATTGCGGCAATCGCGAGTGTGAGTTTGCGCTTGATTTTCACGGCTTCACCGCCGGCTTAGCTTGCGCGTCTTTCGCGGCACCGCTGTCTTCAAAACCGGGCGGCGGCAAGAGCGGCGGGCGCTCGTGTTCGTGCGCGCGCTTCTGGACTTCCATTTCGGAGAAGAGCATCGCGGGTGCGACGGCGGCGACGGGAACCTGACCACTTTCCGCGCCGCAGACGCCGTTGAAAACGTGCTGCTGATCGCCGGTGGTCAAGATGCGAGTCAGCGCGGCGAGAGGGGTGCCGACGATGTCCACGCCGCGGACCAATTCGTCCGGGCGGCCGTCGGCGTAAACTTTGTACACGATTACCGGCAGCACCTGGAAGGCTTGCGGGAGGGAACGCGTAGTCAGGGTGAACCCGCCCTGGATGTCGTCGAAGTAGAGGCCGAAGGGCTTGCCCTGTTTTTTCACTTCGTCGATCAATTTCTGTCGCAGGTCCGCTTCGGGAACGGTTTGCGTGGAGGTGACGATGAGATTGCCCTGGCGACCCGTTGGCATCAGTCCGGGCTGGTTGCGGCCGTGGCCGTTGGACTGGCTGAAATTCTTGATGGGCATGCGGGACATCAGGAAATTTTTCAGGACGCCATTCTGGATCACGTCGACGCGCTGCGCAGGCGAGCCTTCATTGTCAAAATCGAAGGCGCCGGCGAGTTTCATGCCGCCAATTTCACGCGTCGTCGGATCGTCGATGACACTGAGGAATTTTGGGAGAACTTCCTGGCCGACTTTTTTCGTGAAGGTTTGTCCTTCCTCTTCGTCGCGCTGGCGATGGCCTTCGAGGCGGTGGCCGAGCACCTCGTGAAAGAAGACGGCAGCGGCGCGGCCGCTCAAGAGGGCGGGGCCGTCGTACGGCTCCGCGACCGGAGCTTTGCGGAGGGCGCTGAGATCCGCAGCCATTTTGTTGATCTTGGCCGTGAGTTCGGATTCGCTCGGAAGGCCGCTGGCCGAGGGGGCTTGAAATGTTTCCACGCGAAGCAAGTCCATGCCGTCTTCGGCGCGCGTTTGCGCTTCCATCACCAGGCGAGTGGAGGCGCTGGGACTTACGATGGCGCTGCCTTCGCTGGAAACCATGCGGGACTTGGAGTTCTGGACCTGGAGAATCACGGAAGCGAAGTAGACTTCCGGAAATTTGCGGAAGGCGCCGGAGAGGCGCTTGATTTCGGCTTCCCAGGCGGCGCGATCGAGCGCGGGCGTTGCGGGGGCTTCACCGATGTGCGTTTGCGGTTTTTCTTTGGAAAAATCGGGGGACTTGTCTTCCTCTTCAGCGCGGACCGCGGTGTTGGTACGAACGTTGAGCAGAGAAGGAACAGCGCGCTTATATTCGCGGTCGGTGAGTTCCCACAAAACGCGCGCGATGGCGTCCTGATCGTTGCCGAGAGGAAGCGTGCCGGAGCTGACGCCGCTAGGGCGGCTTTGCCCGTGGGTGTTGTCGAGCTCGGGCGTGCCCACGCGCATGGTGACGTCGGCATGACGGCGCTGCGCGGAGACGTTGTTCAGCAAACTGCCGTAAGCGCCAATGAGGACGACAAAATCCTGGTCGTATACCGTGTAAGAGAGGAAATAAGGCGCTTGCTCGGTCTTACCAAGTTCGGTGGTGGCGCGAGCGAGTTCCGCCTGCATGGCTTTGAGGACGGGATCGCTTGCTGTGGCTGCGGCGGCCGGCAAGGAAGAGGCTTTGTCGTTCGCGGCGAGGGCAGATGGCGCGGTGGAGAGTTGCGCCGCGAGGGCGCAGCAGGCGGCGACGCGCAGGAATTCGGCGGCGCGGCCATGCAGAGTGCCCCGTGTTCGTGAAGAATCAGAAATGGTCATGAAAAATGAGCTCCCGGCATCGTGGTCCGTCAAAGAGAGTTTCAACGCAAGCAAATAGCGCAGAAAACGAGTATGCCCTAGCGGTTCCCTTGGCGCAAATCAGGTGTGGCCAAAGCGTTCACCCGGCTTCAGTCGTGCGCCATTGGCAAACTCGGATGCGGCAACTTGTTTGCGTCCTTCCAATTGGACGGCTGAGAGACATAAAACGGTTGTTCCACCGCACACAACGAGCAGATCGTTGTCCTCCAGGAGCAAAGTGCCCGGAGAGGCGTCGCCCTTTTTGTTAGACACCGGCTCGCCCCAGAGGTGGCAGGAATGTCCGCGAAAGACGCTGTGGGATCCCGGCCAGGGAGTGAAACCGCGCATGCGATTGTAGATTTCCGTTGCGGTGCGGTTCCAGTCGATGCGGCCGTCGTCTCGTTTGAGCATGGGGTCGAGAGTGGCCTGGGAATGCTCTTGCGGGCGGGGAGTGATTTTTCCCGCGGCGAGGCCGCGCAGAGTGTCTGCCATCAGGGGCGCGCCAGCTTCGGAGAGGCGAGCGGCAATCTCGGGCGCGTTTTCTTTTGGGCCGATTTCGAGCTCACGCTGCAAGAGGATGTCGCCGGTGTCCATGCCGGCGTCAATGCGCATGGTGGTGAGGCCGGTTCGCGTTTCGCCATTGACGATGGCCCAGTTGATAGGTGCGGCGCCGCGATATTTTGGGAGAAGGGAAGCGTGAAGATTGATCCAGCCATATTTCGGGATTGGCAGCAAACGCGCGGGAATAATCTGGCCGTAGGCGATGATGACAATGAAGTCCGGGGAGTAGGCTTGCAAAAGTTCCTGGGCTTCGGGGGCGCGGATTTTTTCGGGTTGATGGACGGGGAGGTTGGCAGCGAGAGCGACTTCTTTGACCGGGGAGAAAGAAATCTGGTGACTGCGGCCGCGTGGGCGGTCGGGCTGGGTGATGACGGCGAGGAGTTCGAAGTCGGGTTGCGCGAGGAGGTGCTTGAGGGTGGGAACGGCAAATTGAGGCGTGCCACAGAAAAGGATGTGCATCTTTACGCCTCTGCGGCCGCCGACGGGCCGGTTGCGGCGCTTACCACTCGCCTTGTTTCCGGAGCTTTTTGATTTTGCGCTTGATGAGGTCGCGCTTCAGCATGCTGAGATGCTGGAGAAAAAGAATGCCGTTGAGGTGATCGATCTCATGGCAGAAAGCGCGCGCCAGAAGATTTTCGCCGCGAATTTCGTAGGATTCGCCTTTGGCGTTCTGGGCCTTCACGGTGACAAATTGCGGACGGATGACGTAGCCGCGGAAGCCGGGAATGGAGAGGCAGCCCTCCTCCTCGCGGACCTCTCCCTCGGCGTGAATGATTTCGGGATTGGCCAGGACGATCTTGGCTTCGGGATTTTTCCCGCCAGTGACGTCGATCACGGTGATGCGAAGACCTAAACCGATTTGCGGCGCGGCAAGCCCCACGCCTTGCGCGGCGTACATGGAAGCAAACATGTCTTCGACAAGCCGCTCCATCTCTGCGTCAAATTTTTTGATGGGCGCGCCGGGCTTTTCAAGGATGGCATCGCCGTACTTGACGATCGGATAAATCTTGACGGGCTTCGCCGGTGTTTCCGGCGCGGCGACCGTCGCAGTCTCTTGTGCTCCGGACGCGGCCGAAGGCAGTGGCTTAGAACTCGTCGATTTGTTGGGCATAGTTGTCGAAATTCCTGCGCGTCTCGGCGAGGGAGTCTCCTCCAAATTTTTGCAGAAAAGCATCGGCTAACACAAGTGCGACCATGGCTTCACCGGCGACTCCCGCGGCGGGGACGACGCACCAATCGGAGCGCTCGTAGGCGGCCTGCACCGGTTCCTTGGTAACGAGGTCGGCGGTGCCGAGCGCGCGGCGGAGCGTGGAGATCGGTTTCAGGTAGCCGCGGACGACGACGTCTTCGCCGTTGGTCATGCCGCCTTCGAGGCCGCCGGCGCGGTTCGAAGAGCGGCGGAAGCGGCGAGCGGCTTTGTCGTACGAAATTTCGTCCTGGACTTCGCTGCCGTAGGAGCCAGCGGCGGTGACGCCGGCGCCGATCTCGACGCCTTTCACGGCCTGGATACTCATGACGGCTTGGGCGAGCTTGCCATCGAGTTTTTCGTCCCACTGGGCGTGGCAGCCGAGGCCGACGGGAACGTGGTGCGCGACGACTTCAAAGATTCCGCCGACGGTGTCGCCGGCTTTGAGAGCGGCGTCTACTTCGGATTTCATTTTTGCTTCGGTGGCAGAATCCACGCAGCGCAGCGGGGATTCCAGGTTGCCGCTGATGGCGCGAATTTCCTCCCACGTGGCAGCGCGGTCGAGCTTCACATGCCCCACTTGAACGGTATGGCTGGCGATCTCGGTTCTGAGTTCGCGAAGGAACAATTTTGCGAAAGCGCCTGCGGCTACGCGCGCGGCGGTTTCGCGTGCGGAGGCGCGCTCGAGAATGTAGCGCGCGTCGTGATAGTTGAATTTTTGCGCGCCTGCCAGATCGGCATGGCCGGGGCGGGGTGCGAGGAGTTTTTTCGTGCCGGGGTCGTCCTCGGAGGCTTCGACGGGGAGGATCTTTTCCCAATTGGCCCAGTCGCGGTTTTCGATGCGCAGGGCGACAGGTGCGCCGATGGTTTTTCCGTGGCGCACACCGGCAAAGATTTCTGCCTGGTCCTTCTCGATTTTCTGGCGGCCGCCGCGGCCGTAGCCGAGCTGGCGGCGGTGCAGCTCCCGATTGATAAATTCGACATCGATGGGGAGTTGCGCGGGCAGGCCGGAGACAAATGCGAGAAGCGCCTGTCCGTGCGATTCACCGGCCGTGTAGAAGCGAAGCATTGCTCGCGGCGCCCTCTCAGAAGCCCATCGAAGCTGTCGTAAAAACAATCAGTGTAGCGGGAGCACTGCTGCCCGTCCAGTCAAGGACTTGGGAGCACCGCTTACTTGACGTGTTCGTGCAGCACAGATAGGCTTTCGATGCAGTTGATGCGCTGAGAATTCGCGGCGCGAAGTCAACGCAAACAGGAACTCGTGGCAGATACTCCTTTCCAGGCCGCCGGTCGCGAAGGTAAAGACGAAAAAAACATCTCCGTCTTCGAATTGTTGACGGATTCCGCCAAGGGGGCCGTGGCGTCCGTGCAGGACTATGCGATGCTTTGCGGGCGCTCGATCGCAAATATCTTTGTCGGGCCGCACTATTTGCAAGACACTTTGATACAGATGGATTTTATCGGCGCGGGATCGATGCCGATCATCCTGCTGGCGGGATTTTTTATCGGCGCGGTGATGGTGCTGCAGACCGGATCACAATTCACGCGTTTTGGGCAAAGCTCTCTGACCGGAGACGTGGTGGCTATCGCGCTGGTGCGAGAATTGGGTCCGGCGTTTACAGGGTTGCTGGTGACGGGGCGCTGCGCCACAGGAATTGCGTCGGAGCTCGGTTCCATGCTGGTGACGGAGCAAGTGGATGCCATGCGAGCGATGGGGACGGATCCCAACCGCAAGCTGGTGGTGCCGCGCGTGCTGGCTTCGCTGCTCATGCTTCCTTTGCTGACGGCAATCATGGACTTCATCGGACTGCTGGGAGGCTGCGTCGCTTCCGTTTTGTCCCTGCGGCTAAGCGCGATCGAGTTCTGGAGGCGTGCCATTGATGCGCTGGATTTCGCGGACTTGATGCAGGGGTTTTCGAAACCCATCGTGTTCGGATTCATTCTTGCCACGATTGGATGCTACAAAGGACTGACCGTGCGCGGGGGCACGCAAGGCGTAGGACGCGCGACGACGCAGGCGGCGGTGCTGGGCTCGATCCTAATTATCGTTGCCGATGCCTTCCTAACAAAACTCGCCCTGTTCTTTGCCGACAAGATTTTCTAACCGCTGCCACGAGTCCGGTTCGCGTTTGCTGAGATCCGCGGCGACCGGCGGCGCAATTCCCGCTATAATCATGGGCGCATGCGATGAGCAGCGCCGTCACAGTTCCCTCCGGTTCCGGTCCAGCCATCCAATTCAAGGATGTCCGCATTGGCTTCGACGAAGGCGATATTTTTCGAGGTGTGTCGTTTCGCGTGGAGCCGCGGGAGACGATGATTTTGCTGGGCGAGACGGGCACCGGCAAGACGCTGACGCTGAAACTTGCTGCCGGGCTGCTAGCGCCCTCTGAAGGCGTGGTGCGCGTGCTGGGACAAGAAGTTTCGAACATGGAAGAGAAGGACCTGCTGGACTTCCGGCGCAAGGTCGGATTTGTTTTCCAGGAAGGTGCGCTCTTCGATTCGATGACGGTGGCGGAGAACGTGGCGTACCGCTTGCGGGAAGACCACGTGAACGAAGAAGAGATTGAGCCGCGGGTGCTGGAAGTGCTGCGGTTCGTGGAGCTGGAGGAAACGCTTGAGATGCTGCCATCGGAATTGTCCGGCGGAATGAGGCGCCGGGTTTCGATTGCGCGGGCGTTGATCAACCAGCCGCCGATTGTGCTGTACGATTCCCCGACCGCGGGGCTGGATCCGATAACTTCACAGACGATCATTACGCTGATCCTGCGGCTGCGGGATGTGTACGGGGTGACGGCACTGCTGGCGACCCATCGATTGCAGGACGGTTTTGCGTTGGCAAATTTTCATTTCGATGCGGAAGCCAAGCGTGTGGTGGCAAACGCGCATAACGGAAACGCAGCGTGGGCGGCGAGGAGTGCGCGCACGCGCTTCCTGGTTTATCGCGACGGAGGAATTTATTTCGAGGGAGAACCGGAAGAGATTGTAAATTCCAAGGATCCGTATCTTAAACGTTTTCTCGTGTGATTGTGCGGTAGTCTGGTTCACGGAACAGAGGGAGGGAAGAAGAAATGGCGTATCGCAAACAACTCACCTGGACGGAATTGCGAGTGGGACTTTTCGTGCTCGTCGGGCTGTTCGTGCTCGGTGCGGGAATTTTCTACGTGACCGCGCCGGGAATTCTGGGACCGAAGTACCAGCTGAAGACGTTCTTGCCGGAAGTGTCTGGGCTTTCGAATGGCGCGCCGGTGCGGCTGGACGGGGTGGAAGTCGGGAATGTGGACGCCATCAAGATCGTGCCGCGGAGTAAGGAAAAGGTGGACAAGAACAGGAATATTGAAGTGGATATGCGCGTGGACAAGAAATATCGCGAGTACATCCTTGGGGATTCCACGGCCAGCCTGGTGACGGAAGGGCTGCTGGGCAATCGCTATGTAAACCTGACGCGCGGCGTCTCGGGGCTGCCGATTCCCGACAACGGGGAGATCAAGGGGACAGAAGAGAAAGCGATGAAGGAAGTGGTGGAACGGAGTGCGGAAGTGCTCGGCAATCTTTCGGCGCTTTCGGAAAACGTGCAGGAATTGATTAAAGGCGTCAGGGAAGGAAAAGGTTCGCTCGGAAAGCTACTTACCGACGATCAGGCCTACCGACATCTGAACAGCATACTGGCCAAGGGCGATGAGATGATCAGCAGTGTTCAAGCGGGGCAGGGGACGCTGGGGAAGCTGGTTGCTTCGGACGAGATGTACACGAAAGTGGACAAGGGATTGGACAACGTGAACGTGATCCTGGCGGACGTGCGCGCGCAGAAGGGAACGATCGGGAAGCTGATGTATGACCCGACTTTGTACGATCGGGCGAAAGAGGCCATCACGAACGGAAACGCGGTGATCGGCGATGTGCGGGCCGGAAAAGGCACGCTGGGAAAACTTGCGACGGACGAAACACTGTACAACAAGATGCGCGACACCAGCGGCAATCTGGCATCGGCCACGGCGAAGCTAAACGAAAATACGACCACGGCGGGCAAAATGTTTTCCGACCCGAAGTTGTACGACAATCTGACGGAGCTGACCGGAGACATGCGGCTGCTTATCGGGGATTTCCGCAAGAATCCGAAGAAATTCCTGCACATCAAGGTCACGCTCTTTTAAGAACACGGCGATCATTTTGCCGACAACGGCCCTTGTGTTGTAATGCCACAGTAACAAATCGAGATTAGTGTCATACCAATGAGCGGGTTGCCGCGAACAGAATGACTGAAAACCCAGACGCATTGCAAAAGGCGCCCCGGACCGAGCCGGGGAAATCCACACTCCCGCAACCGGGGCGGCCGGTACCGAGCCGCGCGTATCCGGGAGCACTTATCGTCGTGGAAGGTACTGACGGTTCAGGGAAAAGTACGCAACTTTATTTGCTGAAGCGCTGGCTGGAAATTGGCGGTTACCGGCTGCACTTCACGGAATGGAATTCCTCGCCACTGGTGAAATCGGCGACGCGGCGCGGAAAACAACGGCGGTTGCTGACGCCGGCGACGTTTTCGCTGCTGCACGCGGCGGATTTTGCGGACCGATGCGAACGTCAAATCATGCCGCTGCTGCAAGGCGATTATCTGGTGCTGGCAGACCGCTACATTTACACGGCGTTTGCGCGGGACGCGGCGCGTGGCTGCCCGCCCCGGTGGCTGCGGAACTTGTACCGCTTCGCGCCGATTCCGGACATCACGTTTTATTTTCGCGCGCCGCTGGACGTGGCGGTGCACCGGATCCTGAGCGGGCGTCCAAAATTGAAATATTATGAAGCGGGTATGGACCTGGGCATGTCGTACGACCGGGCAGAGAGTTTCCGATTGTTCCAGGCGCGGATCCTGGAAGAGTACGACAAGATGGTGGACTCCGATAATTTCGTGGTGCTGGATGGGACCCTGCCGGTGAATAAGCTGCAAAAGCAAATGCGCGACATCGTGGCGTCCAAGATCGATCTGAAGCGCTTTGCTCCGCGCGCGCAGGAATCGGAGTGACGATGCCCGACCAGGAAAAAGACAAGACGCCGGCAGCGGCAATTACAGCCGAAGTTCCCGCGGCACCGCCCGCGAAGGCGCCAGCGGCAACGGAAGAAGCCTCCGCACAATATTTTTTCGGCGAGCCGCTGGTAGGATTCGACCCGAGCGAAATTACCGGGAGCCTGGTGGTCATCGAGGGCATGGACGGTTCCGGGCGCTCGACACAGATTGCCCTGCTGCAGGAGTGGCTTGAATCGGAAGGATTCGCGGTACAGACGAGCGGGCTGCGGCGTTCGAATCTCGTGGGACGCGACATCGATGAGTTGCTGGCAAAAAACGCGGTGACGCGGCTGACGCTGGCGTTGATGTACGCGACAGATTTTTTCGACCAGGTGGAGCATCGCATCCTGCCGGCGCTGCGTTCCGGAACGGTGGTCCTTGCGGATCGCTTCATATTCACGTTGATCGCGCGCGGCGTGGTGCGCGGGATTAATCGAGATTATATGGGCGGACTGTATGCCATGGCGTTGCGCCCGCACCTGACATTCTGGTTGAACGTCCGGCCGGAGACGGCGTTCGGGCGCGAGTTCAAGAAAGCGCAAGCGATCAGTTATTGGGAGGCGGGGCGGGATATGTCGCTGTCGCACGATCTTTACTGGTCCTTCATCCGCTACCAGACGATGATCAAACGCGAATTCGAAGTGATGGCCAAGCGGCACGGTTTTATCGAGCTGGACGGCGAGGCCAGCGTTTCCACCGTGAACAAGCAACTGCGCCAGCGCATCGGCGAACAGCTGGGGATTCGCAGCACGAAATACACTCCTTCGGCGGCGCTTGCGCATCTCTGGCGGTAGATTCCGAAATGCCTGAGCCGGTTCACATTGCGGCAATCGACGCCGGCTCCAACGCGCTGCGCTTGTCTGTGGCACGCGCCTATTCCGCGCTGGATATCGAGCCGGTGCACGAAGAACGCTATCCTTTGCGTTTGGGGGAAGGCGTTTTTCTTCGGCATCGCTTCAGCGAAGAAGTTTTCAAGAAAGCTGCCAAAGCGTTCCGGCATTTCCGTGAAGTGATGGATGAATTCGGAGTGACGCGGTATCGCGCAGTAGCGACGAGCGCAACCCGCGAAGCGCAAAACCGCAAAGCGTTCGTTCGAACGATCAAGAAGAGGTCGGGGATTGCGCTGGAAGTAATCAGCGCCGCAGAGGAATCGCGGCTTGGTAGGGAAGCGGTGCTGGCGGCGAGCGGGCCGGAGGCGCCGCGTTGCATTGTGGACCTGGGCGGTGGGAGCCTGGAAATCAGCATCCTGCGGGACCACGCGGTGGAGCAAGCCGCGCAGATACCGGTTGGAACGGTCCGATTGCTGACGACGCTGAATCTCCCCGGCGTGATCCGTCCCGTGCAGGGAGAACAAGTGCGGCGGTACGTGCGGGCACTGCTGGAATCGAAACTGGCGCCGCGGCCGAACCTGGGTGAGAGCATGGCAGTGGCGCTTGGTGGAAACGCGGAAAGCCTGGCGAACGTCGCGCCGGGGCCACGGCACCAGGGCTTGCCGACGATGGAGCTGTCGCTGTTGCGCGCGCGGCTCCCGGACATCTTGAGGCGCGACGTTCGTGCGCGCATGAAGGCCTACGCCGTACGGCGCGACCGCGCCGACGTGATGGCGATTGCGGCGATCACGTTCATTACGCTCGGGCGATATTTGAATTTGCGCACGTTTGCGATACCCGGCGTTGGCGTGCGTGAAGGAGTCCTGCAGGATATCGCGCGGGACGCTTTTTCGCGCAAGGAGCCGCACCGCTACAACGCCGCAGCGCGGCAGCTCATCGTGGGAACGCGAAGTTTTGCGCGGCGGCTTGGATACGATCCGCAGCATGCGGAACACGTGCGGGAGCTGAGCATTCTTCTGTTCGACCAGTTGCAGGCGGTGCATCATCTTCCCGCGCAGTCGCGCGTGCTGCTGGAAGCCGGAGCCTTGCTGCATGACACCGGGCACATGATCGGGCACCGCGGGCATCACAAGCACGGAGAATATCTGGCGCTGAATGGCGATATTCCGGGGCTCGAGGGGCGCGACCGCGCAATTGTCGCGGGGCTGGTGCGCTATCACAATCGCAAGTCGGAGCCCGCGGCGCACCATGCCGCGTACTCCACTCTAAATAATGCGGACCGGCGAATTACGCGCAGGCTCGCGGCGATTCTGCGGATTGCCGAGGCGCTCGATCATTCACACCGGCAGCACGTATTGAAGCTTCGCGCGTCGTTCCAGCGCGGCGCGGTGGGCTTGCAGGTGAGCGCGCGAGGGGATGCGGCGGAAGACCTACGCGATGCCAATCGCAGCGCGGAGCTGTTTGAAAAGGAATTTCACGTGAGGATCTATTTCCGGCAATCGCAGGCGGGTTGAAAGTTCAAAGGCGAAAGTTCAAAGTTGAAAGTCGAAAGTCGAAGGGTAGAGAAGCAATCCGGGGAGTTTGTTCCTGATTGCGCATTGAACCAATTTCGAAATTAAGTTGAAAGGAAATCATGCAGCTGTATATCGTTCGCCATGGGATTGCGATTGACCGGGAAGACCCGAAGTGTCCGTCGGACCCGGAGCGGTACCTGACCGAAGAGGGCGTCGAAAAAACGCGGCAGGTGGCCAAGGGCGTGGCGGCGCTGGGGGCCACTGCGGATCTTTTGCTCTCGAGTCCGTACGTCCGCGCGATGCAGACGGCGGAGATTTTCGCGAAGGAATTCGATTATGCCAAACAGAAGATTCGCCGGACGGATTTGCTACTGCCGGGAGCGGAGCCTTCGCTCCTGTTTCGTGAATTGGTCCGGGAGAAGCAAGCATCCTGTATTTTTCTGTTTGGGCACGCACCGCAACTGGATGAAATCATTGCCACCGCGCTGGGTTCGAAACGCCACATCAGTTCGCTGAAGAAAGCGGGCGTCGCCTTGATTGAATTGAAGCGCCTCTCGCCCCCCATTGCAGAATTGGTGTGGCTGGCAACTCCTAAGCTGCTACGGCGTTCCGGGAAATAGAACAGCTATAACGTAATCGTGAGCAGGTTTCAGCTGAAGGAGAGTCGGTTCTTCAATCCGAGGCGACGGAGAACTCTGGAACGGGCCGCGCGGGCAGCGTAACGAGTTTGTCCGGCTTCGCGGCGGGCTTCACGATGAGTGGGTACTGGAAATAGTCTTCCAGCAGGTGCTTGCCGGCGGCGAGGCGTGCGGCGTTGTCCACATCGTCCGCCAAGTTGGGGACTCGAAGAATGACCGCATCGGCAGATTTTTCGGCGCGAATTCCCGCGCCGGTGTCCACTCCACATTTGCGGAGAGCGCGCGCAAATCGCAGGAGACCAGCCAGGGCTTGAATTTTGCCCTGTTGTTCGATCGAGAACCGGGAAAAAACACCGCTTTTCGCGCTGGGCTCGGCGCCGCGGTGATACCGGACGGCGGAGGCCAGCAGTTCCCATTCCTCGTTCGTCCAGCCGGGAGGAATCGCGAGACTCAGAAGATACTTGCGAGCGCTTTTCTGCGGAGACTTTTCTGGGACCGCGCCGACGCCTTGCAGGCGAGCCGTGGCCAACAAAATCCGGCGAAACCCAGCATCCGCGAACGCGGGAGCGCAATCCGCACGACGGAGCGCATCAAAAAGGGCTACGGCGATGCGGGAAATCAGCGAGGTGCGCCGGGAATGCGGATCGGTGGCCCGGGCCGTCGCGCGCAGCCGCGCCATGGCGGCCACTTCGACGCGGCCGTTGGTGGGGAGTCCGGAGCGCCATTCATTCCACAAACTGGTTTTGCCCAGAGTGAGCTGGCGATACGTTTCAATGCGTTCGTGGCGCTGGCGTTCGATCGTTTCTTCCCAGGTCTTGCGGGAATCCTCGGTATCCACCGAATCGGATCTCTTGATCGTGGCGAGCAGCACATCGAGATCGTGGACGTCACCAAGAAGATCCTGAACGCGCTTAAGGTTGTCGCTCCAGGCCGCGTACTGCTCCGGCAGGAGGCCTTCGACGGTGTAGCGGAAACGCTTTAATTCAATGCGCAGCGCGTGCCATGGTCTGGATTTTTCGGTGCGCAATGCTTTGGCGTGAAGTTCGCGGGCGCTTTCGAATCGTTCCAGCGCCAGGCATTCTCCAGCAAGACTTCCTGCCGGCACAATCCGTGAACGCTGCCGCAAGGCGCGTTCGAGCCGCCTCCAGGCTTTCTCGTCGAACTTGCCGGCCGCGCGAAGCGCCGCTTCGCGCAGCCCCGCGATTCTGGATTCGAAGGTGGCTTGTAAGTGGGCGCGAACGGGGTCGGTTTCCGGGGCCAGTCCCTTCACCCAGTCCTGCATGACCTGGGCATCGCGCAGCGCACCCAGGCTGTGGAAAAGTTTCCGCGCGATTTTGCGCATTTCCTGCCAGGCGGGGTCGGGATCCACTTCTTTCATTGCGGCTGCGAGCGAACGGCAACGCCGTATCGCTACACGCAGATCGTGGACGGCATCCGCATCCGGCGAGGAGCGCACGTTCTCTAGTTCTGCCACGACACGGTCCATCCAGAAGGAGAGGCCACGGTGTTCGGGGCGAGCTCCCTCTGAAAGGGGGGTAACAGAAGCCATGCAGAGCCTCGGAAAACCGCTCGATCGTCTCCGGGAGGGGAAACCCCTGTCGAGCGGGGCCCTATAGACTAGACCTTGGCTGCGGGCGAGTCCAGCCGGGGGCTGTGGATGTCTTGTTGATTTCTTGAGCGTGAGGCGCGGGCGTGCTATTTTGAGTTGTTGGCCCGGAGTGGCGGAACTGGCAGACGCGCTGGACTCAAAATCCAGTGGTACTTAGTACCGTGTGGGTTCGACCCCCTCCTCCGGGACCATTTAAGTTTCAAATTCCCAACAAGCTAGGCGATTTTTATGTTTTTCAGCGGAGACATGCGATTTTTCCAGGTCTCGAGCTGAGAGGCCATGGTAACCAAGGACATAATTCTCGGAGTTTTTTGGGGCTGTATGGACCCTCGCAAAGAGTCTGCGGAATCGCCATTTCAAGTAAGCCGGTAGACCCGAATGGCATTATCGTGGAAGAGCTTCTTCTGGTTTGCCTCTCCCGCGCCGCGAGTGAGCGATAGAAGAATGTCAGCCCACTGGCGATAGCTGGCGGAAAGCGTGCAAATCGGCCAGTCACTACCGAACATCACGCGATCCCAGCCGAAACATTCGATGGCGTGATCGACGTAGGGACGCAGATCTTCCGCAGTCCAGTTATCGGGATCCGCATAGGCGATCAACCCGGAAATCTTGCAGAAGACATTCGGGAATTTCGCGATTTCGCGGAGGCTCGAGCGCCAGGGGTCGAGGATCTTCTCCTTCACCTGCGGTACGCCGCAGTGGTCGAGGATGAAGATCACATCGGGACAATGCGAAACGAGACGAATGGCAAGAGGCAGTTGGCGTGCGAGGACGCAAATATCGAACGAAAGGCCGTTGCCAGCCAAGCTGAGGACATTCTCGATGAATGTTTCACTCTGGCTTAGATCATCGGGCTGCGTGTGCAGAACTCTGCGAATCCCTTTCAGTTTCGGATGATCCAATATCTTTTCCAAGTAGGCGCCAAACTCTTTGCTCTCCGGACGTCCACATGCCACGACCCCTTCCAGGGGATTGTCTGGCCGATCCGCGAGCCGAAGTAGGTGCCTTGTTTCTTCAAGCATGAACGGCTCGTCCACATCGGCCTCAAGGTGCACTGACTTTTCGATAGCGAGTCCGCTCGTTGCGTCGCGATAGTCGTTCATGCGGAAGGAGCGATTCAGGACGGGCAATTGGCGGAGCCAGGCGTAGCGAAAAAGATCCAGATCCCAGAGGTGCTGGTGCGCGTCTACAATCTTCATGCATTTTCAATCTGTGTGAAAGACTTCCTCCATCGCCGTCCACCACTCACCTTCGGCGCGCGTGTCGAGAGGCTTCTGCATGGGCTCCATGATGGCCCACCACTCCTGCGTTTTCGGATCGCTCGCGATCTTCGCCATATCGGCCTGGTAATCGATTCCGTGATATTCGTAGTAGCCGAACAACAGATCATCCTTCAGAAAGATGGAGTAGTTGCGGATGTTGCTTCGCCGAATCGTGGCTAGAATCTCGGGCCACACTGCTGCGTGGTACGCCTTGTAGGACTGGATGGCTTCAGGTCGCACCCTTATTACGGAGCCGTATCGCTTCATTTCGTTTGCTCCCCGATGTGAAGTGATTTCCACGCAATAACTCTCTGTTGCGACTCTCCCAGGCGTTCCATGCCGAGATCCACGACATCGCCGGGCTTCAAATACTGCGGGGGATGCATTCCGAGGCCTACGCCGGCGGGCGTTCCCGTGCTGATTACGTCTCCTGGGAGCAGGGTCATAAACTCGCTCACGTAGCTGACGATGGTCGGTACGTCGAAGATCATATTTGCGGTATTGCTGTTTTGCCGGAAGTCGTTGTTCACTTTCAACCACATCCCCAGCCGGCCGGGTTCGGGTACCTCATCACGAGTGGCAAGAAAAGGGCCGATGGGAGCAAACGTATCCGCACTCTTGCCCTTCACCCACTGACCGCCGCGCTCAAGCTGGAAGCTCCGCTCGGAGTAGTCATTGTGAAGTGCGTAGCCGGCAACGAACTTGAGAGCTTGCTCCTTCGTTATGTAAGCGGCTTTCTTCCCAACTACTACGGCCAGCTCCACCTCCCAATCTAACTTCTCGGCACTCTTGGGAATCATAACGGGATCATTCGGACCGACCAGAGATGTGGTGGCTTTCATGAAAAGGACCGGTTCCCGAGGTACTTCCGCCCCGCTCTCGGCGGCGTGGTCGCGGTAGTTGAGTCCGATGCAGATGATTTTGCTTGGCCGGCAGATCGGGGGCCCCAAGCGCATCGAGGATGAGACGCGGGGGGCAGTCGATTCATTTCGATCAAGCCACTGTCGTAATGTGTCAAGGCCGTCTTCAGCAAAAAAACGTTCATCGTAATCCGCCACAAGTTGTGATACATCCACGCGTGCTCCATCATTGCGAAGGACGCCGGGTTTTTCTTTTCCTGGTTCACCGCATCGGATGAGTTTCATGGGACGAATTCGGCGCCTTTCGAACGCGCCGGGCCATTGGCGCTGGATCAAACTGGAGAACTGCGGGGATTGAGAGCATGGCGGCTAGCTAATCTCAGGCCGGTGGCCGGAGTCAAGGGCATTCGACAAATGAAATGATAGGTTTTATGGTATGAAATTGAAGATAGGCCCGTGGATGCAAGAGATTCGGGCGGGATCGGACTATGGCGCCAAGCCGAGTGTTGCAACTAAATCCGAAAGACAATGTGCTCGTTGCGCTCAATGACCTTCAAAAGGGCGAACAGATTGATTTTTCGGGCAGGACTTTCACTTTGAAGACCGACGTTCCCGCGAAACATAAGTTCGTGACGGATGATATTACGCCGGGCCGTGCTGTCGTCATGTATGGCGTGCTGATCGGCAAAGCAACGGAGGCGATCGGCACGGGAGAAAAACTGACGACCCGAAATACTCATCATGAGGCCGCCGCCTTTCACGAAAAGACGGAAGAGTATCATTGGGCGCCTCCGGACGTCTCGCGCTGGCGTGAGAAGACGTTCCTAGGATATGTCAGGGATGACGGCCAGGTCGGCACGCGGAACTACTGGCTCGTCGTCCCGCTCGTTTTCTGCGAAAACCGGAACATCTCGGTTCTGAAGCAAGCGTTTGAAGAAGAATTGGGCTTTGCTCCGCCCCAAATCTACCGGCAGCAAGTGGCCGAGCTCGTTCGCTCGTACCAAGAAGGAGGAGCCGGGGGAATCGGGAACTCCGGCGCGGCGAGAAGCGGGGCTCAAAGTCAGCGCGCGCCAATTTTTGAAAATGTTGATGGAATCAAGTTTCTGATGCACGAAGGAGGCTGCGGCGGAACGCGCGAGGATGCCAACAATCTGTGCGGTTTGATAGCGGGCTACATTCACCACCCGAATGTCGCCGGCGCGACGGTGCTTAGTCTCGGTTGTCAAAACTCGCAGGTGGCAATACTTCGGGAGGAAGTGAAAAAGCGGGATCAAAGATTCTCCAAACCACTTTTTGTATTCGAGCAGCAGCAAAGTGGATCGGAATTCACGATGCTGTCCGAGGCGATCCAAAAGACGTTCCTGGGACTGGTCGAGGCCAACAAATGCGGGCGCAAACCCGCGCTACTCTCTCAGATCTGCGTGGGGTTGAAGTGCGGAGGTTCCGATGGTTTCTCTGGAATCTCGGCAAATCCGTCAATCGGCCACACTTCCGATCTAGTCGCTGCTCTTGGCGGCAGGACAATCCTTTCTGAATTTCCCGAACTGTGCGGCGTGGAACAGGAGCTTATTAATCGGAGTACGCAAAAAGCAGTAGCCGACCGCTTCATCCAACTTATGCGCGACTATGCCGCTAGAGCGAAAGCGGTGCGATCCGGTTTCGACATGAATCCGTCGCCAGGGAACATCCGGGACGGATTGATCACCGATGCGATGAAGTCCGCCGGCGCCGCGAAAAAAGGAGGGACGTCGCCGGTTACTGCGGTGCTGGACTATCCCGAATATTCATCCGAACCGGGGCTCAATCTCCAATGTACACCGGGCAACGACGTGGAGTGCGTCACGGCCCAGGTGGGTGCGGGAGCGAACATCGTTTTGTTTACGACCGGCCTGGGAACGCCGACAGGAAATCCCATCGCGCCAGTAGTGAAAATCTCCACGAACTCGCAGCTTACGCAAAAGATGCCGGACATCATCGACATCGACACGGGCGGCGTTATTTCGGGACAGCAGACCATCCAGCAAATGGGCGAGGAGATTTTGGACCGCGTAATTCAAATCGCCAGTGGAGAAAGCAAGACGAAAGCGGAGTTGCTGGCCCAGAACGACTTTATTCCATGGAAGAGAGGCGTGTCCCTCTGAGCACGCAAACCCGCACCGCAGAATCATTTCGATTGGACGGCAAAGTGGCCGTCGTCACAGGGGGCGCCAGTGGGATCGGGCGCGCCATTGCTCAGAAGTTTGCGAGGAGCGGAGCTTGCGTTCGAATTCTGGACATCGACCAAAAACAAGCAGAAGTGGTTGCTCTTGATGTCGTGAATGCCGGAGGCAATGCCAGCGCCTTTCAGTGTGATGTGACGAGCCGCGAAAACGTCAAAGCTGTTTTCGAGCAGCTATTCCGGAAAGAATCCGTCTACATCCTTGTCAACAACGCTGGAATTTCGCATGTTGGCAGCCTGGAAACGACGACGCAACGCGACTTCGACAAACTTTTCGAAGTCAACGTGAAAGGGTTTTTCAACTGCATGCAGGCCACGATTGGACATATGAAAGAGAACGGTGGTGGTGTGATTCTGAACATGGCGTCGATCGCGGGCTCTTCGGCGCTGGCGGACCGTTTCGCCTACTCAATGAGCAAAGGTGCCGTGATTGCGATGACGTATTCCGTAGCCAAGGACTATCTTCAGCACAAGATCCGTTGCAATTGCATCTCTCCGGCCAGAGTTCACACGCCGTTCGTCGACGGCTACCTGCAGCGCAATTACCCAGGCAGAGAAAAGGAAATGTTCGCAAAGCTCTCCGCTGCACAGCCCATCGGCAGGATGGGAGAGCCGCACGAAGTTGCCGCGCTGGCTCTTTTCCTGTGCTCGGAGGAAGCCGCGTTCATCACTGGAATCGATTATCCGATCGACGGAGGTTGGTTGAACCTCCGCGGATGAGCCTTTTTCAATGAACAAGATCGTTCCACGCTTCTCGGTCTTTCTCGAAAGGGAAGGAATCCAATTCTCGCGCAACCTTGGTCCGCGCATTCGCGGCCGGAGGGAACTCGTTTCATGGACCTGGAGCTGAAGGACAAGGTGATACTCATTACGGGAGGCGCCAAAGGCATTGGCGCTGCCATCGCGCAGACCGTTGCGCAAGAAGGCGCAATTCCGGTAATCGTGGACCGCGATCAAGAAGCAGCAGAAAAACTGCACGCGGACTTGCGACAATGCGGCAGCGTCAGCTACGTAGTTGTCGCGGAACTCGCGACTGCCGAGGCCTGTTCCGGCGCCGTCGAGCAAACGCTGAAAAAACTCGGTCGAATCGATGCGCTGGTGAACAACGCCGGCGTGAATGACGGCGTCGGCCTGGAAAAAGGCACTCCCGATCAATTCGTCGCATCGCTCCAGCGCAATTTGCTGCATTACTACAATATGGCTCACTATGCTCTGCCACATTTGAAGCGCACCACTGGATCCATCGTCAGTATTAGTTCGAAGACAGCGGTCACGGGCCAGGGAGGGACTTCCGGCTATGTCGCGTCGAAAGGCGCAATCCTCGCCTTGACTCGTGAGTGGGCCGTAGAGCTTCTACCCTACGGGATACGCGTAAATGCCGTCGTTCCTGCGGAAGTGATGACGCCGCTGTACCAGCAATGGTTGAGCACATTCGCCAATCCCGAAGAAAAGTTGAAGACGATTGTCGCGAAGATTCCGCTGGGAAAGAGAATGACCACTTCCGAAGAAATCGCCGCCATGGTCGTCTTTCTAATCTCCTCGAAAGCCAGCCATATCACCGGTCAACACCTGTATGTCGACGGCGGTTACGTTCATCTCGATCGCGCCCTAACGTAACGGAGAGAAATGAACAATCCTTCTGCGCCGCTTACTGAACGACGCTACATCATGGCGTTTGTGCTCGTCACCAGCCTTTTCTTCATGTGGGCGCTCGGCGTCAATCTCAACGACATTCTGATCCCGCATCTCAAGAAGGCTTTCCGGCTTACGGACCTGCAGTCTTCGCTTATCCAGTCTGCGTTTTTTGGCGGCTACTTTCTGGCCGCTCTGCCCGCCGGATGGCTGATGGAACGGATCGGGTACAAGAAGGGCATTTTGCTGGGTTTACTCACCTGCGCGGCCGGAGCGTTTCTATTCATCCCTGCGGCTTCGATCGGGCTGTACGGCTTCTTCCTTTTTGCATTGTTCGTGATGGCTTGCGGGCAGGGGGTACTGGAGGTCGCGGCCAACCCGTACGTTACTATTCTTGGACCGCCGGAATCTTCTGAACGCCGGCTGAACCTGGCGCAGTCCTTCAATGCCGTGGGAGCTGTGGTGACTCCCATCATCGGTCGCGCGTTCATCCTTTCCGGCATTGAATATTCCGCCAGTCAGCTTTCTGCCATGACCCCGGAACAATCGGCGACGTACTCGGCGCTGGAAGCTAGCCGCGTCAGAGGACCGTATCTGGCAATCACCGCGCTTTTCTTGCTCGTGGCGGCACTGCTGTACTTCGCCCACTTGCCCGAGATTCGCGAAGTGAGCGGAGGAACTCTACTGGAGCCGCAAAATGTTCCTCGGAAGCGCTGGGAGATTTGGCGATACAAGCATTTGGTTAAGGGCGTCGTCGCGCAATTTTTTTATGTGGGAGCGCAAGTCGGCGTGACCAGCTTCGTGATTCGCTTTACCCAGCACACCTTGCCCAACACGCCCGAAAAAGTGGCCGCCAATTTTCTGAAATGGCACCTGATCGGCTTCATGGTGGGCCGTTTTGCCGGGTCCGCAATGATGAAACGAATCGCTCCTCCCAGGTTGCTGGGATTCTTCGCGGCCTGCGCGTTCCTGTGTACCTTGACGGCTATCGCGGGATCTGGAGCGGCCCCCGTCTGGGCCGTTGTGCTGCTCGGCTTCTTTGATTCCATCATGTTCCCCACCATCTTCGCGCTCAGTGTGAAAAATCTCGGCGCTTACACCAAGCTCGGGTCGGCGTTGCTGGTCATGTCCATCATTGGAGGCGCGATTGTCCCCGCCGTCATGGGCTATATCTCCGACGCAAGTTCCATACAAAAAGCGTTTTTAGTTCCATTGATTTGCTATTCCTATGTCCTTTACTTTGCCGTCCGAGGTTACAAGCCAGCGGAGCCAACCGAGGCATAAAAAACGCGCCAAAATGCGAACAAAAAGGTGAATAAAGAAGAGAAGGGTGGCCGTATACGGGGTGCCGTTGATATTCGTTAAGTTCCGCTGAATCGTATCTTCAGTTCTTACAATTTGACATGGGGGCGAACGGTTTGTACTCTTCGATATTCGTGACCCCGAAGGGGATTACTGCTCGAAGTTTAGTCGAGGCATCGTTCTAACCTTATATACTGTGGCCGTCCACGGCACACGAGCTGTGGGCACGGCTGGATAACTATGCCTAAGGGCAGCAAGAGTTGGTGCAAGGCATGAGAACCGCGTTACTCAAGTCAACGGGCCAGGTTCCGGTCTCCAGCAACGGCGAACCTCTTACGGATGCGCAGATTTCTTCGACTGTGAAAGATGTGCTCGCGGCCACGCAATTCGTCGACATTCACACGCACTTGTTTGCTCCGGCATTCGGCAAGCTCGGATTGTGGGGCATCGACGAACTACTGACCTATCATTATCTCGAAGCTGAATTCTTCCGATCTTCCGACACCAGGCCCGAGGAGTACTGGTCTCTTTCCAAGCGCGAACAAGCCGACGTCATATGGCGGACTCTATTCGTCGAAAATACGCCGGTCTCGGAAGCCACGCGCGGGGTAGTCGCCGTGCTCAAAGCCTTCCAACTCCCCACGGATCGTCCGGACCTGGCGGAGGCGAGGTCTTTCTTCGAAGCGCAATCGATCGAGTCGCACGTTCGCCGCGTACTTCAGATGGCGGGCGTGAGCATCGTGGTGATGACGAACGATCCACTCGATCCGGAGGAATCCGCAGTCTGGTTGAAGGGGGCGGGGAACCATAGGCAATATCGCGCGGCGCTGCGGCTGGATCGGATCTTATGTAACTGGTCGAGGCACTGGCAAGTTTTGGCCGGTCAAGGCTACCGCGTTGACGAGCAGGCATCGGGGAAGTCCCCGGCGGAGGTGCGGCGGTTCCTGGTGGACTGGTACGAACGCATGCAACCCGTGTACATGGCGGTCTCGCTGCCGGACACTTTCGAATACCCCCAAGAGACTGTTGGCAATCGATTGCTCAAAGAGGCGGTGCTGCCTGCCTGCCGCGAATTGGACCTGTCGCTCTCACTCATGATTGGCGTGCGGAAGCAGGTCAATCCGGCGCTGCGTTTGGCGGGAGATGCCGTGGGCAGAGCGGACCTGCGGGCACTGGAGAATCTGTGCCGCGAGTTTCCCGCCAATCGTTTTCTGGTGAGTGTGCTCAGCCGGGAGAACCAGCACGAACTTTGTGTTTACGCGCGGAAGTTCAGCAACTTGATGCCGTTCGGTTGCTGGTGGTTCATGAACAATCCTTCCATCGTGGAGGAAATCACTCGCGAGCGAATCGAGATGCTGGGAACAAGTTTTATTCCGCAACATTCCGATGCACGCGTGCTCGAGCAAGTGATCTACAAATGGAGCAACACGCGCAGGACGCTGGCGCGTATCCTCTCAGACACCTATCGTCTTCTGTCGGAGGATGGGAGAGGGGTCACGCGCGGCGACATTCAACGGGATGTTACCCGCCTCTTTCGTTCGAATGCCGAGGCCTGGACAAACTTGCGGGCACCCGTTTCCGATTCGCAAGCGAAATCTTCGTAGGCGCGGCTGCATCATATTTGAGACTCGGCTTCCCATTCGCGGAGGACAATCTTGAAATCATTTGGCCAGATGTTTGCCAGCTCGCTGGCGATATGCGTGGCGGCGCTGCTATTGGGGTGTCCCCCAGTGCAAGCGCAGAACCCGAATTTCCATAATGCGCCGGCGTCGGCCAAGGAAGTGAAGAATCCTTATGAGGGCCAGCGGCTGGCTTCCGAAAAACCGCTGTATCATCTCCGCTGCGCGCGCTGCCATGGCGAAAACGGGGAAGGCTCGGGCAACATACCGGCGTTGGCCAGTGGCCGTGCGCAATCCGCCAGCGACGGCGAACTCTTCTGGTACATCACTAAGGGCGATGTGAACAACGGCATGCCATCTTGGTCAAACCTGCCAAGGCAACAGAGATGGCAGATCGTCACCTATATCCGAGTGCTTGGCGGCTCCAAACCCGGCTCGCCCCGGGTGCGCACTACCCCCGCTGAAGCTGCCGCGAGGGGCGTGAGCGCGCCCCCGCCGAAAGCCCCGTTCACGGACTACCGCTTCGAGAAGCCGGGGAAGATTCGCAAGTTCGCATTAAAGGACCTGCCCGCACCCTTCGCCACTGCGTCGGCGGGCAATGGCCCTCAACTTGTGCCGCGTCCAAAGGACGCGTGGCCGCAGGTTCTGCCTGGATTCAAAGTAGAGCTCTATGCGTCAGGCCTTGATGATCCAAGGCAAATTCGGACCGCGCCCAACGGCGATTTTTTCGTCACGGAGAGCCACACGGGGGACGTGCGGGTCTTTCGGGGAGTCACGTCCGAGGGCAAGGCAGAGCAGGTGGAGATTTTCGCTGCCGGTTTGAGCCGCCCGTTCGGCGTCAACTTCTATCCGCCGGGGCCGAACCCCCAATGGATCTATATTGGGAACACGGACGCAATAGTGCGCTTTCCTTATCAGAACGGGGATTTGAAAGCGCGCGGGCCCGCGGAACACATCGCGGACGTGCCGACTGGCGATGGCCACTGGACACGGGACATTCAATTCACGCCCGACGGCAAGAAAATGTTCGTCTCGGTGGGTTCCGCCTCGAATGTTGACGACCCCGATACGACGCCTGCGGAGAAGAATCGCGCGGATGTCCTCGAGTTCAATCCGGACGGTTCGGCGATGCGCGTTTACGCTTACGGCATCCGCAATTGCGTGGGGATGGCGATCAATTCAAAGACTGGCGAGTTGTGGTGTTCGGTGAACGAACGTGACGCGCTGGGGGACGATCTGGTTCCGGATTACATTACCCACGTGCAAGAGGGCGGCTTTTACGGCTGGCCCTGGTGGTACATGGGTGGACACCAGGACCCGCGGCATCAAGGCAAGCATCCTGAACTAAAGGACAAAGTCATCACGCCGGATGTGATCCTTCATCCGCACAACGCCTCGTTGGGGATTACTTTCTATGACGGCAAGCAATTTCCGGCGGAATACCAGGGCGATATTTTCGCTGCCGAGCATGGATCCTGGAATAGATCAATTCGCGTGGGATATGAGCTGATTCGCGTGCCATTGCATCAGACCGGGCATGCAAGCGGCGAGTACGAAGACTTCATGACGGGATTCGTCGTGGATAACGGACACGTTTGGGGGCGTCCGGTTGGCGTGACCGTTGCTCCGGATGGCTCGCTGCTGGTGACTGATGACGGCTCGAAGTCTATCTGGCGAGTTAGCTACGCGGGCAAATGATCGGGCGGGCCCCGGTTCTTGATTTCAACAACCAGACGCGAGAATCTAAGAGCTTCCTCGGGGAATTTTCATACCCTCATGGAGTGCACGGCCGCTGAGCGGGCGCAGGACCACTTATGCCCGATTACTTGGACACTCGCAGCAGCACTACGCCGTGTGGTGGCACCATCACCGAGTATTCCGCGCCATCCAACTTTAGATCGCTGTGGGCCCAGAGATCTCTGACATGCGTGAGTGCAGAATTCAGGCCCAGGTTCGGCCAGTTTACAGTGATCTTTGCAGGCGAGCCTCCCCTGTTGAATAATCCAATCGCCTGTGCGCCGCCGGTTAGCGGCCTGGCCCACACTTCCTGGTCTCCGGATTTAGTAATGCGTCGGCCTTGCTTGCCATCCTTGTCCTGATTGATGGCGATGACTTCGCGGTTGGTGAGAATCTCCAGGATGGCCGGAGTCATGTTGCGCAAATCGTTTCCGGCGAGCAGTGGCGCGGCAAGAATCGACCACAAGCTCATATGCGTTCGATACTCGTCGTCGGTCATGCCGTCATTGCCAATTTCGAGCATGTCCGGATCGTTCCAGTGTCCCGGCGCGGCCCACGGAGCCAGTTCGTCCTGCGAAAAACCAATGGTGGTCATCGAGTCCCAAGTGTCGCGGATGTCGCCCGTCGTGCGCCAGGCATTGCCACCTACGTCCGCGCCCCACTTCCACACCTCGGCACGGCCATACTGGCAGAGGCTGTACAGAATGGGGCGTCCAGTTTTGAGAAGCGCATCGCCCATGACTTGGTAGAGCGCGCGCATCTCCTGGTCGGTGTAGAGGTTGCGCGCACCGCACCAGTCGTACTTGAGATAGTCAATGCCCCAGGCGGCGTACGTTCGCGCATCCTGTTCCTCATGGCCGTAGCTGCCTTCGTATCCCGCGCAAGTATTTGGACCCGGTGAAGAGTAGATGCCGATCTTGAGACCTTTGGCGTGCACGTAATCGGCGAGAGCTTTCATGTCGGGAAATTTCGTATTGGTCGTGATATTTCCACGAGTGTCGCGGCCCGCCTCCCAGGTGTCGTCAATATTGATGTATTGATAGCCGGCCTCTTTCATCCCGTTGGTGGCCATGGCATCGGCCATCGCACGGACTGCGGCGTCATCCACGCGTCCCGCAAACTTGTTCCAACTGTTCCAGCCCATCGGAGGCGTTCCGGCAAGTCCGTTGTCAGCCACCTTATGAATCGCAGGCAGTGGGAGGCGCGCGGGGTACGCGCCTTCGCCAGGTGGGGCGCGATGAGCGACCATCTGGATAAGCTCGGAGTCGGGACGGCGCCGGGTCGCCACGTGCAACTCGTCACCCACAAACTTGCCTTCGTACTTCACGCGGCGCTCATTGGTCCCGTCCATCATGCTACCGGTGAGCGTGAAGCCATCAGGCCCGCCCGTGCTCTCTACAATTTTGAAATAAAACTGCGTGACGCGGATGGTTCCGGTTATGCGAGAGCCTTCTTGATGGAGATCCAGATAGGTGGTGCGAAAGGTGCCGTCCGGCAGGGGATCGCGGACCACCCAGTTTCCGCTCAAGTCCGCGGCAAAACACGGGACCGCCAGCAGCACGAGGAAAACAGTACAGAGAGATTTCATTCCGGTCGGAGATTACAACACTCGAACATCAGCTCAAAATGTTTTGTGTGCATTTTCATTTCAAATTTTCTTAAGAGCATGTTTAGGAAGACTTGAGCGTTTGCCGATACGAGTCTTGGTGTACAGTGCGGTTGCCTGGGCACTGTAGGGAAAACAAATCCATGAGAATACCCTATGATGAATTGTTTGATGGTCTGTTGCGGGTGTTGCTCAACCTGAATTTCTCGCAGCAGCGCGCCCGCCTTTGCGCGCGACTCTTCGCGGAAGCCAGCCGGGACGGAGTCTATTCGCACGGCCTAAACCGATTTCCGCAATTCGTGCGGATGATTCGAAATGGAGTCGTTGCAGTTGGCGCCGAGCCGGAGTTGGCCGCGCGCTTTGGTTCACTGGCGAGATGGGATGGAAAAAGCGGCCCCGGCAACTTGAATGCCTACCGGTGCATGGACAGAGCGATCGCACTCTCTCGTGAGCACGGGATTGGCTGCGTCGCTCTGGCCAATACAAATCATTGGATGCGCGGCGGCAGCTACGGCTGGCAAGCAGCCGAGGCGGGAGCCATCGGAATTTGCTGGACCAATACAATGGCAAATCTGCCGCCGTGGGGAGCCAGCGATCCTCGTGTCGGCAACAATCCCTTGATCATTGCGGTGCCGCGAGCTAAAGGCCATGTGGTTCTCGATATGGCCATGTCGCAATTCTCCTACGGCACTCTCGCGTCCTATCGAATGCGTGGCGAGCAATTGCCTGTCGAAGGCGGCTTCGACGCCGCGGGACAGCTCACGCGAGATCCTGCGGCGATCGAAGCATCGAAGCGCCCGCTGCCCATCGGTTACTGGAAGGGCTCCGGTTTGGCGTTGATGTTGGACATGGTCGGCGCACTACTGTCAGGTGGCTGCGCCACCTATCAAATCCCGGCAGACACCGAACGAGAAACGGGTCTTTCGCAGGTGTTCATAGCCGTTGATCTATCTTCCGTCGATCGAGCCAGTACTTCGGTGAGCCTCACCGACCAGATCGTGGAGCAGCTGCAACCGTCTTCCGTTGCGGATGGAGGGCAGGCGCGATATCCGGGCGAGCGGGTGCTACGAACCCGAAAGGAAAACATGGCGAACGGCATACCAGTTGAGCCGTCTATCTGGCGCGAGGTTCAAGGGCTAAATTGAAAGGGGCGCACCGACAGGGTGGGCATTGGGTCTCGCCGGTTAGTATCCCAATTTTTTATCAACGACATTCAGCAACGGCTCGCCTTTCCGGAACCTTTCAAATTGCGCGATGAAGAACTGCATGGCGTTGTCCAGCCAGTCCGGCGTATGGTCGGCGCAATGGGGAGAAAACAAAACATTTTCCAGTTTGTAGAAGGGGTGACCTTGCGGCAATGGCTCCTGATCGAAAACATCCAGCGCGGCGCCTTTGATTCGTCCAGTGGAAAGCGCGCTGACGAGCGCAGTTTCGTCGATCACCGGGCCTCGGCCGACATTGATCACCACCGCCGTGGGCTTCATCGCCGCGAATTCCGGCTCACCGATCATGCCACGCGTTTCAGAAGTTAGCGGGGCTGCTACAACTATATAATCACAGCGCGAAATCATTTCAGTGCGTTGCTCCGGTCTATAGATCTGCTCGACCATGTGATCG
Organism: Candidatus Acidiferrum sp.; assembly: GCA_049644365.1. Taxonomy (GTDB): domain Bacteria; phylum Acidobacteriota; class Terriglobia; order Acidiferrales; family UBA7541; genus Acidiferrum. The sequence continues at coordinate 28,140 of JBARRT010000117.1, forward strand.
GCGCCAGTCAACGATGAAGCATTCCGCTTGACCGCAAGAACTCTCATCCCCATTGGCCGCACCCTCGCGGCAATGGCGCGGCCGATGTCGCCATATCCGATGATTCCGACGGTCTGGCCCGAAATTGGCATTACGTCGAAGGCCTCCCACACGCCCGTCTGCTGATTACGGATCATGCGGCGGAAGTCTTTCGCGAAATACAAGATTGCGGCCAGCGTAAACTCGCCCAACGATGCGCTGAATACCCCGCTCCCATTCGTAAGCGGCACGGGACTGTCCATCAGCTCGGGAAACAGCGTTCTCTCCAGGCCCACGGAGCGAGAATGCACCCATCGCAAGTTTGGGCAAATTCCAAACACCTTTCGAAGCAGTGCCAGTGAACCGGACCAGTTGAAGAGCACACTGGCATCGGCGGCTGTGTGCTCAAATGCTTCGACGGAATCTCCGGCGACAGTCTTCACTCCCGCTAGTTGCATTTGCAGCATCGCAAGCTGCGGCTCTGCGGGATCGGCCAGGACTAGGATCGTGTCGGTTTTCATGGGTTTCGAATGGCGAGGCCATTACACCACAATCAAGGCGGGCATTGTCCAACAAGCGCAGTTTAGAAAAATCAAATCAGACGTTTAATGCACAGAATTTGACAGCGCAAATTCGCGCCTCCTACAATACACCGCTTTGCAGTCAGCATTGGTTGTTGACCGCTCGATTTCAAAGTTCTACGGTCTACAGAACTGATTCCCGCGTATCGGAAGGATTCTATGCCGCCAAGAGATCCCAAGTCATTGAGGAGTTATCGCTGGTACGGCCCCGATGATTTACGTTCCTTCGGGCATCGTTCGCGGGCCGCTTCGATGGGTTGCACGCAAGCTGACTACGCGGGGAAACCCGTGATCGCGATCATCAACACCTGGAGCGACATCAACCCGTGCCACAGTCTGTTGCGACAACGCGCGGAGGATGTCAAGAAGGGCGTGTGGCAGGCCGGGGGATTTCCGGTGGAGATGCCTGCCTTCACGCTTGGCGAAACGTTTCAGAAGCCGACCACGATGATGTATCGCAACCTGCTGGCGATGGAGACTGAAGAATTGTTGCGCTCCTACCCGGCCGATGGCTGCGTGCTGATGGGGGGTTGTGACAAGACGACACCGGCGCTCTTGATGGGCGCCATCAGCATGAATCTGCCTGCGATCTATGTTCCGGCAGGCCCAATGCTTCGGGGAAACTGGCGCGGTGAAATCTTGGGCAGCGGATCCGATGTCTCGAAGTACTGGGTGGAACGGCGCGCTGGAAATATCGATCTGAAAGCCTGGATGCAGATCGAAGACGGCATCGCCCGCTCGGCAGGAACTTGCATGACGATGGGCACGGCCTCCACCATGACCAGCATCGCCGAAGCGCTCGGCTTCTCGCTCCCCGGTGCGAGCGCGATACCTGCGGTGGATTCCAATCATGCCAAGATGGCCAACCGCTCGGGCCGGCGCATTGTTGATATGGTGTGGGAAGACTTGAAGCCGCGGGATATTTTGCGCGACGCCTCCTTCAACAACGCGATTGCAGCGGTGTTTGCCCTGGGAGGGTCTACGAACGCAGTGATCCACATGCTGGCATTGGCGGGGCGCGCGGGAATCAAGCTCGCGCTCGACCGCTTCGATCAGTTTTCCAGGAAGACGCCTATGCTTGCCAATTTGCGTCCGAGCGGCAAGTACCTGATGGAAGATTTCTATTACGCAGGTGGATTGTCGGCGTTGCTCCGAGCGCTGGCCCCCCATTTGGACCTGAGCTGTTTGACCATCACCGGAAAAACTCTGGGGGAAAATATTGCCGGAGCGGAAATTTACAATACGGATGTCATCCGCATTCTGGATAACCCTGTTCTTGCATCCGGCGGGTTGGCCATTCTGTATGGAAATCTCGCACCCAACGGAGCGGTGATCAAAGCTTCTGCCGCCGAAACGAAGCTGTTGAAGCACACGGGTCGCGCCATCGTGTTCAACAACTTCGATGAAATGAACGCGCGGATCGATGACCCTGCCCTCGATGCCGATGCCAACAGCGTGCTGGTGCTGCGTAACGCGGGCCCGAAGGGTGCACCGGGAATGCCCGAATGGGGAAACCTGCCTATTCCGCAAAAACTCCTGAAGGCCGGGATACGCGACATGGTGCGTATTTCCGATGCGAGAATGAGCGGCACGAGTTACGGCGCCTGCGTCCTGCACGTCTCGCCAGAATCCTTCGTCGGCGGGCCGCTTGCGTTGCTGAAGGAAGGGGATATTGTCGAACTCGACGTAGCCGCGCGCCAACTGAACATGCGCGTGAATGACGAAGAGCTTGCGCGGCGGCGCGCAGCCTGGCGACCGAAAGAGGGAATTTATCCGCGCGGGTACGGCAAGCTATTCATGCAGCATATCAAGCAGGCTGACGAGGGATGCGACTTCGACTTTTTGGAGGGCACCGCTCCCATCCCTGAACCCGAGATTCACTGAGGATTCAGACTACATGCCGGGGGAAAAGGAGAAGAAGCTTTCTTTAGGTTGTCGGACCTCCGCTAGGATGGGGGAACGCGGCGGCGTCCTACCCCAACGGCAAGCATGAGAATGCCGGAGAGGCAGAGATTCCCCATCAAATACAACAGTCCAGCGTTGAAGGACCGCGTCCGGTGAACCAGGTAGCCCATCATTAAGGGACCGACAAAGCCTCCGAGATTTCCCAGTGAATTAATCAATCCGATGGAGGCCGCGGCAGCCGACTCCGTTAGAAAAGCCGTTGGAACCGCCCAAAAACAAGGGTGGAACGCAAAATAAAAGGCTCCCACCAGAGTGAACAAAGTGACCGCGAGCGTGATGCTTGAGCCAAAAATAACAGCCAGCAACAAGGTTAGTCCGCAAAGAAACATGGGGGCCGCGGCGTGCCAGCGACGCTCACCAGCCTTATCGGAGTGCCAGCCGCTTAACTGCTGCACCAGAAACCCGGCAAGATACGGCAGCGAAGCGAACAGGGTAATCCGCATGTCACTTTGCCCGGAGAGGCGTTTCAGAATGGTAGGGAGCCAAAACGCAATCCCGTAGCCTCCTGTGGTTGCACAGAAATAACACAACGTCAGGAGCATGACATCGCGTTGTGACAGGGCTTGCCAAATAGTATAGGAGCGGACCCTCTGTTTTGCTTGCTTTTCGTGCTCCAACTGGCCGGTGATCCAATCGCGCTCGTCCTCCCGGAGCCAGCTGGCCTGCCGCGGCCAGTCCGTGAGGTAGAAGACCGTGATTACTCCGAAGACGATCGCGGGAATTCCTTCCAGTATGAATAGCCATCGCCAGCCTTTCAGACCCAGCAAGGAGATCCCGAGCAGCCAGCCGGCGAGAGGCGAGCCAATGACATAGGAAAGAGGATTGGCAGCGTAAAAACACGCCACGGCCTTGGCGCGATCCTCAGTTCGGAACCAGTGTGAGA
>JBARRT010000118.1:0-12023 GCA_049644365.1 Candidatus Acidiferrum sp.
CACTTATGTTGAGGACCATGCCGCTATTGGTATCGCCGAGCTCGACGTACGCACGGGAAGCAGGAGTGGTGCGCATCTGAAGGCGGCGGTCGCGCGTGGGGTGAATCGCCTCAACCGACACCTGGCGTTCGGGGCTGGGTGAGGCTGCTTCCGCTTTTGCCGGTACTTCCGCTCCCTGCTCCGCCTTGTTCCGCTGCGCGATTTCTATGAGTGTTGCTAGTTTGCCGCCCCCCTTCGAAAGTGCGTCAAAGACGAACGCAACATTCTTCGGGTTGAACTGAAGCTGCCGGGCAGTAAGAGTCAGCCGGATGATGTCATCGATTTCATCTTGCTGGCTTTTGGAAAGATAGTCCTGGAGGCCAGAATAAAATGCGCCGTTCGCGTAATTCTCTCTCCACTCAAGAATGGCCTGGAGCCGACGACTGGCGTCCTTCTCCAATTCTTGTTCTTGATGTTCTGCTGCGGCACATTCGGCGAACACTTGTGCTTGACGCTGGGGTAATGCCATGGTTATTTCTGTCAATCCACCACGCAGCTCTTCAACCTTGTTGGACGGTAAAGATATTTTGCGACAGACCCACTCTCCGCGGGTCTTGTCGAAATCAATCGAGGCACGATACTCATCTGTTTCATACTTGAATACCGGCAACGGCTTGAGCGGTGGCCACCTACCGGCCAGGAGTAATTTCATTTCGGCCTGTTGCACTGGAGACGTGAGTCCAGCAATGTTGGGCCGGATGCTGTTGCACTTAGGGCAGGGCACGTCCATCTCGTCACCCCTTACAGCCCCACTTCCGTGTGGGAAGAATCCTTTCTAATCAACTTTCCTGGTCCGCTGTCGTAACTTTTCTGAGTGTAGTCAATTCCAAACCCCGTCCGGCGGGATTAGTTGCTTGCCTCCGTCCACGAAAGACATTTGTACAACTTTGGCAGACTCCTGACCTTACTGGAAAAATGGACCCTGAAGATCGAAGGTGACCTCCCATCAGTTTCGACCGTAAGTACCGCCGCATCTTGGAGTTAGCTCGGCCTTGAAACCTCGAGGCTCGTGCTCCTTGCCTGGCATGAAATATGCACATCCACTCATTGCGGGCTACTTGGTCGGACCTCTATTGCCTCCAAGTTTCCTGATTCCGCAAGGAAATCATCGAACTGGACCCGATAGCCCGCGCCAGACCTTCCCCATTGAGCCAGCCTGCTGTTCCGCCAGAGCTGGAGAGCAGCCATGAGTCCGGATAGTGCGAGAAAACGAATACTCGAGCTTTCAGCGGAAGCCCAAATCAAGAGACGCGAAGCCGCTGACGCCGGGCTACTCGATTCTTAGCGCGTTCATGGGGGAAATCGAGGCAGCGCGGTTTGCGGGAATTATGGCCGCGAAAAATGAGCAGATCGCAAGCGCGCCAGCGGCCACGGTCAGGGCGAACGGATCCCACGAGGAAACGCCATAGAGTTGGGCGGAGATCAAGCGGCCGGCGCCGACTGCCAGAGGCAAGCCCAGCATCAGGCCAAGTAAGACGCGCTTGAAGGCGCCGCGCAGCACGAGGCGAATGACTTTCGGGCGGTCGGCACCGAGGGCCATCCGAATACCGATTTCGTTGGTTCGCTGGGCAACAGAGTAGGCGGTGACGCCGTACAGTCCGATCGCAGCCAATACCAGAGCCACGATCCCGAACAAGCCGGCGAGACTGGCTACGGCTCGCTCCTGATCAAAAGAGAGCTCAATCTGCTGCTGCATGGTCCTGATACTGTTGATCGTCAGGTTGGGATCCAGGTCAGCCAGCATCCTGGTAAGCAGGGCCTCCAGGGCGCCGGGGGACATATTCGTTACCAGCAACATTCCCCCGATAAAGTGGGAGCGCAGCTCGATCATCTTCATCAACTCGTCGGGATAGGCGACATTTTGAGCCAGGGGCACGAAGAACATCGGACGCGCGGGCCTGCTCAGGCCCCAGCCCGCAAACTTGGCATCGCGCACGACGCCGGCGATACGAAACGTACCGGCGTACTCGGGCACGTCTAGGCCGAAGTGTTGATCCAGAGGGTTTTCATCGCTTTTGAAAAAGCGCTTCACGAAAGCCTCGTTGACGATGGCCACCGGCGCGGTGGTTTCGTTGTCCGCCGCGGTAAACGCTCGTCCGCGCAAAATCGGCATGCCGAGATTCTGTAGATAGTTGGCGCTCACACGGTCCCAGGACGCTCCCGCTTCCTCATGGAATTGGGCCGGAGGATGGCCGGCGACCATGATGAGTTCGCCCCAGTTGTTGGTGAGCGGATTATAGAGCGCCAGCCCGGAGCCCTGCACGCCCGGGAGGCGATTGAGTCGTTCTTCCAGTTGGCGGTAGAGCGAGGCTAACTGGGGTTGCGTGTAAGTCGCCGGAGGATTGTTCATGTCCACCTCCACGCGCCCTTGTACCTGGTATCCGAAATCCTGATGCTCGAGCTTGTTCAGGCTTCGCGCCAGCATGGTGGCACCGGCGACCAGGACAACCGACAAGGTGGCCTGCACGACCAGCAGAGCTTTACGCGCAAAAGAAGAACGATCCCTGGTGGCACGGCCCGATCCGCGCAGCGCATCCGCCGGATCGGTACGCGTGGCCAGCCACGCGGGAGCCGCCCCGAAAATGATTCCCGTCACCAGAGCTAAACCGAAGGCAAACGCCAATACGATGAGCGATGGTGCGCTGCTGATCGGCAGAAAATGGGAGCTGTGGAACGCGAGGGCCAGTAGCAGCCGCGCGGCTGCCGCGGCCACGAGAAGCCCCACAATCCCGCCGGCAATGGCGAGCAGGACGCTTTCCGTGAGCGCTTGCATAACGATCTGACTGGGAGTGGCGCCAAGTGCCAAGCGCACCGCCGTTTGGCCACGACGCGCAACCCCTCGAGCGAGCAGCAGGTTCGCCACGTTGGAACACGCGATCAGCAGCACCAAGCCGCACACCGACAGCAGGATCTGCAGGCTGCGCCCGTACTCCTCTTTCATTACTCCCACGCCCGCTCCGGCTGGTACCACGCCGATCACTTGCTTGGGAAGCAGGCGGATCACGTCGGGCATCCAGTTGGAAGGGTATCCGGAATCGTTCTGCATCCATTGGCGAAGCACTCCGGTAAGGCGCGGAGCCATTCCGTCAATCGAAGCTCCCGGCCGCAATCGGCCGATCATGCGCAGCCATGCAGAGACAGGCTGCCGCAACAGACTACCTTCCCGATTAATCATGGGTTCCAGTTGCAGCGGAACCCACATATCAGGAGGGTCGCTTTCCAGAGTTTCGCCGAAAAATCCGGAGGGCGCGACGCCGATCACGGTCACGTGATGGCCCTCCACGACAAATGTTGAACCCACTACCGAAGGATCGGAGGCATAGGTGGTCTGCCAGACACGGTGGCTGAGCACTGCAACCGGCGAAGCGCCCGGCTTGTCGTCATCGGGGGTAAACACCCGGCCACCGAAGGCTCGCACTCCAAGAGTCGAGAAATAGGTACCGGTTACGTACTCCGAGCGCAGCGACCGTGCAGTGGATTCAACACCCTGACGCCGCACGCTCAAGCGGGCACGACCGGCCTGAAAGGCCGTAACCTCCTCGAATTCCGACGTTTCTGTTTTCAGCCGCTCGTACAAAGGGAAGGAATACATTCCCCAGCGGTCCTGAGGCCCTCCTTCCACGCAGCAATCGTCGCCTTCGCCGACGCGATACAGCCTGCCGGGATCGGAGACCGGCAAAGAGCGGAGCATCACCGCATGGATCAAGGAAAATATTGCCGTGGTGCCGCCAATCCCCAAGGCCAATGTGAGTACCGCCGCAGCGGTAAAAACAGGCGATAACCGAAACTGCCGGAGGGCGTACCGAAAATTGCCGGGAAGATTTGGCATGGAACACCTCTCAATACACTACGCAGCCCAGACGGTGGGGGTTCCCTCATCCGGTAGATAGGTGAGCACTGCCCGCCGCACGGCACGATCCCGCCTGCTGCTGATCTATTGACGCTTGAGGGTCTCGGTTGTCACGGAGCTGGCACGATTTGGACAATCCGATGTGCGGGCCACATACCTGGGTAACGCGCGCGAAAACCGGAAGGGAGATGCCCGGTAAGCCGACCACGCGATCAAGACCTAGTTTCTTGCCGGAAACGTGATCGTAGCCTTCCGTGCGCGGAATTGGAACGCATACGGTTTCAACTTGTGTCCTTCTGCTCACTTCTGGTTAGCGAATTACTCTGCGCCGCTAGGCGCGGAGATGATCCCGTGGCGCATAGCATAGTGGATTATCTCGGCCAGAGAATGGAGGCCAAGCTTGAGCATGATCTTAGCTCGGTGCGTCTCAACCGTCCTGACGGTGATTCCCAGCTTCGCGGCGATCTCCTTGTTCGTTTTCCCTTCTGCCAGGAGGCGAATGATTTCAAACTCGCGGGGAGTTGTTCCGGGGCCTGCCCGCTTCTCATGCTGATGCCAGCTACTAGTCTTGAGAAATCCCTCCAGCACGATTTCGGATACTTTAGGGGTGAGGAAACGCTTGCCCTCTGCAACGGCTTGCACGGCTTTTGCAAGGCACTCAGTGAGATCGGATTTCAAAAGGTACCCGCGAGCCCCCGCTTCCAGGGCGCGGCGTACCATCTGGTCTGACTCGTGCATCGAAAGTACAAGAACTTTCGTGTCCGGGACAGTCTCTCGGATTTGACGTGCTACCTCGACGCCGTCCAGTTCGGGCATGCCGATATCAACTACGGCCACATCCGGTTTCAGCTCTTTAGCCTTTTGTACCGCCTCGCGGCCATTTGCTACCTCGCCGACGACTCTCCAGCCGCGTCGGGAGTGGAGGACCTCCCGCGCACCACGCCGCACCAGCCCGTGGTCGTCAGCTATTAGAATGCGAAGTTTTTTCACTTTCGTCTCCCCCTAGAGGTATCGTCACGCGTACTGTGGTGCCGTGACTGCTGGAACGAATCTCAAGCCGCCCGCCGATCAGCTTCACTCGCTCGTGCATACTGGGGATGCCGACACCAACTTCGAACCGGAGCCCCTCTTTGCCTCTTTGTACACCGGCAGAGAGTCCGCGGCCAAGGTCACTGATTTCCAGCGTGAGATCCGCGTTGCGATGAATTCGTATCTTGGCTAGCTGACTTCCCGAATGGCGCTGGATATTGGTAAGGCTCTCTTGTACTACCCGGAATAAAGCCATCTCCACGTCTCGTTCCATCCGTCCCACACGCGGTGACGCCTCTAATTCCACCTGGATGCCACTTCGCTTGGTGAAGCCGCCCACATAGTCACGAAGCGCCTCAACTAAACCAGCCTCATCCAACAGCGGAGGGTGCAACACGTAGGAGAGTGTGCGGACATCGCGGATGCACTTGTCCGCCAACGTCTTACACTCGGAAAGAAACCTGGCTGATTTTCGATCGATCGAAGGAATTGAACTCCGGAGCTGACCGAGCATCGTTGCCAGAGCGACAAGGTCCTGGCCCGTAGAGTCGTGCAAATCCCGAGCGATCCTCCGTCGCTCTTCGTCTTGCGACCGCAAAAGTTGTCCTGAGAGGCGTCGCAACTCCCCTTCGGCCTGCTTGCGATCTTCAATATCGGTGTTCGTCCCGTACCACCTTACGATGTGCCCTTCCGCATCGCGCATCGGCAGGCCACGTGCCAAGAACCAACGGTACGTCCCGTCGACTCCGCGGTGGCGTTCTTCTTGCTCGTAGGGCGTCCCGCTTGTCACTGACTCGTACCAGGCCATTAGCACCCGTTCCCTGTCGTCGGGATGAAGCATGCTCTGCCAGCCGTCGCCTTGCAATTCTTGCAGTCCGAGCCCCACGTAAGAGCGCCAACGCTCGTTGCAATAGTCAAGTGTGCCGTCAGGTGGACCGCTCCAGATCTGCTGCGGTATGGCATCGATCAGCGCCCGCGATTCCCTTTCCCCCCGCTTGCGTTCGGTGATATCGCGTCCCATGCCAATCGTCGTTCCATCTGCGAGGTGGACGTTGGCCCAGGTTGTGTCGATCACCCGCCCATCTCTTACTCTGGTTCTGAAATCAGCCCATTCAGCATTTGACTCGAACACGAAGTTCAGAACCTCCTGGCGGTGCTTGGGGTCAGGATACAATTCGGCAAATACGTCCAGGTCTTGTCCGAGCACTTCTTCCAGGGTCCATCCCAACGTGCGCTCCCATTCCCGGTTGGCGAGCTTGATCTTACCGTCCGGACCTACAAATCCGATCATGGCAGGAACGTTGTCAAATATCTTTTGCAGGATTTCCTTCTGCCTCCTTAAGTCATCCTCCACCCGTTTGCGGTCCTCAATATCGATGGATAATCCGTACCACTTAACGAGGTTTCCCTGCTCGTCGCGCAGCGGCACGGTGCGAACCAAAAACCAGCGATATTCTCCGTCAGCCCGCCGCAAACGCATTTCATCCTCGGAGGGTTCCCCAGCGGCCACGTCCACGAGCCACTTTTCCATGACTCTTGGAAGATCTTCGGGATGAACTGGGCCCGTCGGGTCTTCGATTTCCTCCTCCAAAGTGAGACCCGTATAGTCCAGCCAACGCTGATTGACGAAATCAACGGCGCCATCAGGTTGAAGGGTCCAAACCATCGTCGGAATTGTGTTGATAACAAGCCGAACGCGATCTTCGGCCCTTTTCAGATCTTCGATGTCGATGGACGTTCCATACCAATTGACGATGTTTCCCGGCTCGTCTCGCAACGGCACGGCACGAATTAGGAACCAGCGATACTGCCCGTCGGCCCGGCGGAGACGCGCCTCCTTCGCAAAGGGTTTCCCGGCCGCCAAAGCCGCGCGCCATTCCTCCATCAAACGGTCGTCAGGATGAAACGCATTCATCCACCCCCAGCCCAGTCCGTCCTCTAAGGAAAGGCCCGTATATTCCCGAAAATGTTGGTTGAGGAAATTAGCTGAGCCGTTAGGTAACTTGCGCCAGATTATTGCGGGAATTGCGTCAATGATGAACCGCAGGCGCTCTTCGATAGCATTCGACGCTCCGTCAGCATCGCTTTGGCGCGTATTAGCCCCGGTGTGGTTCATGGCACCATCCTCCAGACGGTGCGCGAGGTGCAGACCGGCCGGTCAGCGCTTGAACGAGGCCCATCTTTTTCCGAGTGGCTACAAACAGTGGGACGGCGGAGGTTAGAATCGCTATGAGAAGCAGCAGGAATGTAGTCAGCCAGCGGTAGCCCACGGGGACAGGCAGCCGTCACGCGGACTGCTAGATCGAGCCCAACGTAGGAGGCGATTAGAATGGAGAGCGCGACGACGCAATAATCATGAAAACCCACAAGAGGTACCCCGATCTGGGCCATGGTGCCCACCTCCAGATGGTGCGCAGAGTGCACATCGGCCGGCCACCGTATTCGGGACACGAGGGAAGGATTCCTCTAACCGGCTTAGGATAGCTAAACAAATCCAAAGTTATTATACGCAGACTTACGTACATAGTTTTGCGCAGGAGTAATAGCCCATCCTGTCAGGCCGTTTCGCAAGGAATGGCGCTACGCATTCAGCAGTATTGAATTTATCAAACTGTTTTAGTAACACAGTGCCGGTTGTTCCTCCGAGAAAAGAAAATTGGAAAAAATGAAAGATCCCGCCTACCTCTTGCGCACGGCATTGTCCTCGTGCACGCCCTGTATGAAATCAGAGGAGATACACTCGCCGCCGCACTCCTGTGAGGCCAATCGGGAAGCACTGCAGGGTTTTTCACTTCGAACGGCTGCGTGGCAGTCCGATGCTAGACTCGAGAGGAACGCCCTTGTAATATTGCCCGCATGAAAAAAGCGAATTCCGATGATCGTGGTTCGAGCGCGAAAAGTGGCATAGCTCCGAAGAACGTTGACGAATACCTCGCAGGCGTCCCGGAACCCGCCCGCGGCACTTTGAAGAAGACGCGCGCGGCGATTCGGTCCGCTGTGCCACGGGAAGCCACGGAGTGCATCAGCTATGGGATGCCCGCGTTCAAGAACAAAGGAGTGCTGGTGTGGTTCGCCGCGTTCTCGAACCACTGCAGTTTGTTCCCCACTGCCGCGGTTATCGAAGCGTTTAAGAAGGAACTTAAGGGCTTCTCCACATCCAAAGGGACCATCCAATTCCCTACGGACAAGCCACTGCCGGCCGCACTTGTTAAGAAACTGGTGAAGGCGCGGGTTGCGCAGAACGAGCGCAAGAAACAACGCTGATCGGCCGCCCTCGAATCCGTCCCTACCGCTCCGGTGAAACGACGCCCGCCAAACCCAGCGAAACAGGATCCTGCGCGGCAACCGGTGTGTCGAACACCTGGTTGAACCGAATCAGATTGCCGAGAGAGCCCGTCTCTTTGAGAATGCCGACGGCTGCCTCCGTAATTTTGTTGTGCTCCACGACATTCTTATTGCCAGCTAGAAAAATCCCCGCTTGCGCGGCATTGAATACCTGGTTGTGCCGGACCCGGTTACCATCGCCTTCGAGGCGAATCCCGTCGAAGATGCTGCTCGCAAACGTCTCGTTCCGCGCCACGAGCCCCTCGTTCCCGTGAAGGAAAATCCCTACTTGACTGATCCCCACACCGTTGTCGGTCACCTCTACTCCATCGGACTGCGTGACCAGAATGTTCGTCCCCACCGCCGTGCAGGTGTCCACGGCCGTGCATGACGACCACACATTGTTCGTCACCGTGTTCCTGGAAATCGCGCCTCCCGCGCCAAAACCAATCTGGATGCCGTTCTGAGCCGCTCCCGTGGTCGGTCCGATCCCCGTGACCACGTTGCCGCGTACCGCCACGTGAGTTCCCACTTCATTGGCGGTGATTCCGTTTTTCTGGAAATCGTGGATGGTGGACTTTTCAATTTCCACGTTGGAGATGCCGCCGCCGCTCTGCACAAAGATCCCCGTGCCGCTCTGGCACCCTCCCAGACCTGTGCCTAACTTGAAGTTGCGAATGGCCACCTGGCTGACCTCGCCCGACGCGTTTTGGAAGACGATTCCAAAAAGCCGCGGCGAGCACTGCGGCACGTTGTTGTTCGCACCGTCCACGATCAGGCCGTCGATGGTGACATCGCTCGTGTGGGCCACAAGAATCGCTGCAGCGAAGGGCGAGCCGTCGAGCAAACTCGTCGTGTTCTGCTGCATCGTGCCGGGCATCAGCACCGCGCCGCTGTCCGCATCAATGGTCAAGGGTTTGTGGATCGCCACTTGTTCCGCGTAATTCCCCTTGCAAACGCGAATCGTTGCGCCAGGGGACGCCGCATCTACCGCGTCTTGAATCCGGCTGAATGTTGCATTCGGACATTCCACTTTGTCATCGTCCACGACGAGCTGTGGTGTGTCTCCACCGATCAAAGGAAAGGGCAAAAGCAAGACCAGCAAGAAATCCGAAGCGCAACAAAGTCCAAGTGAGAATCGAATTTTCATCGGGGTCTCCCTTCAGAAACGACGCTCCGCGAGATCCCGCGCGCAATGTAGGCCGGCACTCGCTACGTCCTCAGGGATTGAGGCTGGAAGTTAGGATGCCGCCGAATGTAGCAACGCGCCTTGGCGCATGCAATAGTACCTTTCTCCCTGCCCGGCAATGTCCAAAACAGTACAGTACGCTTTCGGTTTCAGACTTATCCTAACCATAAGGGCATTGAGTAAGCGGAGGGAGACGAGCATCCAGGGCTCGGCTTGATTTGGGTTGCTGAATAACGTTTCCGAGAACTCCTTCACCTTCCGTTGCCTGTTACGCGAGAATGGGGCGCCAGTTGCGCGCCCGGATGGAGTTGAGTGATGAAGACGACGGTCTATTTTGCAAATTTCTGTGGGCGCGTTTTCCTGGCGCTCTTCTTGCTTGTTGTGGTTGCGCGGCCAGCTTTCGCCTATGATGATCCCCCAATCCGCGTAGCCCGACTGAATTACGTGGAAGGCCGTGTTTCGTTCCAGCCTGGCGGCGAGACAGACTGGGCCTGGGCCACCGTGAACCGGCCTATGACCGCCGGTGACAGTCTCTGGACCGGTAACGGTTCCAGAGCCGAGATGCATATCGGCTCAACCGCGATTCGCGTGGGTGGACAGACCTCGGTTTCCTTCCTGAATCTGGATGACCGTACGGTTCAGATCCAGTTGAACTCCGGAACAATCAATCTGCGCGTGCGGAATCTTTACCGCGGCGACGTGTTCGAAGTGGATACGCCGAATCTCGCATTTACCGTTCTCCGGAGCGGCGATTATCGCATCACCGTGGATCCGCAAGGCAGCTTTACCAGCATCACCCTGCGCGACGGGCAGGGGCAGGTAAACGGGGGAGGTCAGGCGTTTCTTGTGGACCGCGACTCCCAGGTTCAAGTCTCCGGCACCGATTATATTTCCTATGACATCTACGATCTACCGGGCAGGGACACTTTCGATCGGTGGTCCTACACCCGACAACTTCGTGAAGAACGCTCACGGTCCGCCCGTTACGTTTCCCCGGAACTAACCGGCTATGAAGACCTCGATCAATATGGCACCTGGAGGACGGATCGTACCTACGGCCAGGTCTGGGTTCCCACGCGTGTCTCGCGCAATTGGGCGCCATACAGACAAGGTCACTGGGCTTGGGTGGATCCCTGGGGCTGGACGTGGGTGGACGATGCGCCTTTTGGATTCGTGACCTCGCATTACGGCCGGTGGGCGCACGTGGATAATGACAGGTACAGCGGTGGAGGAGGCTGGGCTTGGGTTCCGCCGCGCCGCGAAGCGCGCCAAGATGTATCCGCGCCGCGTCCGGTGTATTCGCCCGCGCTCGTTACCTTCGTGGGAGATTCGAATTCATCGCGCGATTTCGGAAACGGCGGCGGAGTGGCATGGTTTCCGCTGGCGCCGGGCGAAGTGTACGTGCCCGCGCACCAGACCAGCCCGACGTACGTCACCAACGTGAACATCACAAACACCGTGGTGAAGCAGACCACCATCACGAACGTGGTGAACAACAACGTTCAGACCACGACCTATGTGAATCAAAATGTAGCGGGTGCCGTCACTGCTGTGCCCCGGGCAACTTTCGTGAACGCGCAGCCGGTGGCACAGGCAGCCGTGAGAGTCGCTCCGAGCGCGATCACGGTGGGCCCGGCGGTTCACACCGCGCCAGTGGCTCCCGTAAGAGCCAGCGTGATGGGAGCAAATAGAGCGAGTACGGCGAACGCCACGGCTGTGAGCGCTCCGCCCAAGCCTCCGGACGCGATAGTCATCCGGCAGATCGTGGCCAAGGTTGCGCCGCCGCCAGCGCCGGTAGCCTTCGAGCAAAAGCAGCAGGCGTTGCAAGCAAATCCTGGCAAGCCGCTTGACGCAAGGGCCGAGCAGAATCTTCGCGCGGCAACGCCTCCGCCCCTTGCGCGAGTTGTGAAGACCGCTCCGCCGGCGCCGGCGGTCAAACCCGTCGAAACGGCAGCGAAAAAGCCTCAGCCTGCAACGTCGCCAAACACGGCGCAACAGGTCCATCCTCCAGCGCCTGGAGCTCCGCCAGCGGCCGCTGGGTCACAGCTGACCCCTCAACAGCAACTGGCCGCAGAAAAGGGTAAGCAGGATGCTGCCCAACAGCAAGCAGCCCAGCAAACTGCCGCCGCCGAAAAAGCCAAGCAGGAAGCCGCGCAACAACAAGTGGTAGCAGATAAGGCCAAGCAGGATGCCGCACAACAACAGGCCTCCGCAGACAAAGCTAAACAGCAAGCCGCCCAGCAACAGGCGGCTCAGGGAGCAGCCGCCGCGGAAAAGGCCAAGCAAGTTGCCGCGCAGCAACAGGTGGTAGCAGATAAGGCCAAGCAGGATGCTGCACAACAACAGGCCTCTGCAGTCAAAGCCAAACAAGAAGCTGGCCGGCAACAGGCAGCTCAGGTAGCGGCCGCAGAAAAGGCCAAGCAGGATGCTGTGCAACAATTAGCGGCGCAGCAAGCCGCCGCGGAAAAGGCCAAACAGCAAGCCGAGCAGCAACAAGCGGCTGCAGAAAAGGCCAAGCAGGACGCTGCTCAACAATTAGCGGCGCAGCAAGCGACAGCGGAAAAGGCCAAGCAGCAAGCCGAACAGCAACAG
>JBARRT010000119.1:0-6938 GCA_049644365.1 Candidatus Acidiferrum sp.
AGACAGCATGAAGCAGGACAAGATGCAGGACGACAAGATGATGCACGAGGGCAAGGCGAAGACCCTAGTCACGGGGAAATTCCACGGGAAAGTGCACAAGACGGAAGGGCGGGCGACGATCTATCAAGAGGCAGACGGAAAGCTGGTGCTGCGGCTGACCAAATTCAAGACTTCGAACGGGCCGGATGTACACGTGATTTTGGTGGCGACGACCGATGCCATGGATGACGCCAACTTCCTGAAAGACAACACGGAAAAGCTGGAGCTGGGAAAACTGAAGGGGAATGAAGGCGACCAGAATTATGAGATCCCGGCGGGGACGGACCTGACGAAATTCCGGACGGTTTCGATCTATTGCGAGCGGTTCAACGCGAACTTTGGCGCGGCGCCGCTGGAGAAGTTCTAAGGAATCGAAAGAAGAGGAGACCGGGCTGGATGGCCTGCCCGGTCTGATTCTTCGGAGAAAAAACGATGAATACAAATACAGGCTCGTGGGTGTCACGGAGAAATGGGATTCTGGCGGCGATTGGAATTCCGGTGCTGGTGGCGGCGTGGTGGGCGTTCCGGCCGGAAAAACTGTTCATCAATCAGAAGGTGAATGAGGCAGCGCCAGCCGCGCTGAGCTCGGAGCCGGAAGCGCTGTACACAGGAAAGCTGGAAGGGAAAGTTCACGCGACGAGCGGGCGGGCGACGATTTACAAGTCCTCCGATGGCAAACAATATTTGCGGCTTTCGGATTTCACGACCTCGAATGGGCCGGACGTGCACGTTCTGCTGGTGCGTGGGGAGGACAAGGCACTTGGGCAGGAAATCGTGAAACGCGACCTTGATGGCGTGGAGCTTGGTTCGCTGAAAGGGAATCAGGGCGATCAGAATTATGATTTGCCAGCGACGGTGGACTTGAATCAGTATCAGGCGGTGGCGATTTACTGCGAGAGATTCCACGCGATTTTTGGTGTGGCGAAGCTGGAAAAGTTCTAAAAAGTGTGGGCAGCAAAAAAATCCCGCCTTGGTTCGACTACACTCAGCACAAGGTTGAAGAGGGCGGCCACAGTCTGATATGCGAATGACGGAGACAAATGAGGCGGGACTGATCGCGCGGATACTCGGTGGCGAGAAAGAACTGTTTCATGAGCTGATCCGGCCCTATGAGCGGATGGTTTACCTGACGTTGTTCTCGATTGTGAGGAACGAAGCAGACGCCGAGGATGGGGCACAGGAAGCTATGATCAATGCTTACTGCCACCTCAAATCATTTCGGGGTGACTCCAAGTTCAGCACGTGGCTGACGACAATTGCGATCAATGAAGGGCGGAAACGGCTGCGGAAGGCAAAGACTGCCGCGGAGGAGTCAATTGAAGAAGAAGCTGAGGGGCATGAAGGGGACTACACTCCCGCGCCACTGACGGACTGGCGCGAGATTCCATCGGAAGCTTTGGAACGAAAAGAAATTCGGGAAGGGTTGAGGGGCGCGGTCGCGGAGCTCCCCGACATTTACCGGCAAGTTTTCACACTAAGAGACCTGGAAGAGCTGAACGTGGAGGAAACGGCGCAGGCGCTGGGGATTAACGCCAACGTTGTGAAAGTGCGGCTGCACCGCGCGCGAATCCTGCTGCAAAAGCGGCTGGTTCCTTTCCTGAAAACAACGGCCCCGCCACGCAGGTGGTTCTTCGGGAGAGCATGATGAAACTCGACTGCAAACACGTCTGGGAACACATCTCCGAATACATCGACAAGAGTGTCGATGCCAAGCTGCGGGAGGATATCGAGCGCCACTTGGAACACTGCGAAATTTGCTCGGCGATACTGGATTCGACGCGGAACATTCTGGTTTTGACGGCGGACGACCGGACGTTCGAATTGCCGGTGGGCTACAGCGAACGGCTGCACGAGCGGCTGGCGAAAGAGCTGGAGAGTTCCGAGAAGGATTCCAAGAAAGAATGAAGAAAGCTATTCCGGCCTCAGATCAAGGGACACGGTGGACCAGCGGGTGAGTGATCCATTCAGCAGTGAGGAGAAGCAGGGTCAGAACAGAGAGAACGATTTGGAAGCGCTCGGAATTGAGTCTTTTCTTCGTCAGAGGTTGCTGGCGCCACTGAGCTGCGGGTTTGCTGCGCAGGTTCCGCACTTTCCAAATTACAAACAGGTTGAGGATGGCCCCGAGGAAGGCCAAGACCATCATGGGGATGCGAATGGCGTCCTGATGGAAGCCATGGGCCGGGGCATGGATGCCTGCGGCGGCAGCCAGTGCGCTTAGGCCAATGGCGACGCGCACGCCGCTAATGGCGATGACGGCGGTGCAAGCGCTTTGCAGGAGGGCGAACACGATGCCGGACCAATTGAGGAGCTTCGGATCGAAAAGGAGGATCTTCTCCCTGTGCGGTCCAGCCGTCGCTTGAGGGACTTCTGCCTGGTTTTGCACTTGTTGGGTCATGTCTGCTGTTGATGAACTTCCTCAGGATTTCGGTGTCCACTTCATGTAAACGGCGGCGAGGGGAGGGAGGGTGAGGACCAGGGAATGAGGACGGCCCTGGGCGGGGACGTCCACTGCTTGCTGGCCGCCCATGTTGCCGACATTCGAACCACCGTAGTGGATGGCGTCGGTGTTCATGATTTCACGGTACAAGCCGGGGTTCGGGACACCGAGGCGATAACCGCCGCGGACGACAGGCGTGGCGTTAATGACTGCGACGATGAGATCTTCGGGATTTTTTCCGCGGCGGATGAAGGAGAGAACACTGTTGTCCGAATCGTTGGCGTCAATCCATTCGAAACCGTGCCAATCAAATTCGACTTGATGGAGGGCGGGCTCGGCGGCATAGAGATGATTGAGGTCGGTGATGAGCTTCTGGATGCCGCGATGGGAATCGTGCTGGAGCAAGTCCCAGTCCAGGCTGTGCGCTTCGGTCCATTCGTGGCGCTGGGCGAACTCCTGGCCCATGAAAAGGAGTTTCTTGCCGGGATGTGCGTACTGATAGGCGTAGAGAAGACGGAGATTGGCAAATTGCTGCCACATGTCGCCGGGCATTTTGTGGAGCAGAGAATTTTTTCCATGAACGACTTCATCGTGAGAGAAGGGAAGCTGGAAATTTTCGGTGAAGGCGTAGAGGAGGGAAAAGGTGAGCTTGTTGTGTTCGTACTTGCGATGGACGGGGTCGTGCGAGAAATATTTTAGCGTGTCGTTCATCCAGCCCATGTTCCATTTGAAGCTGAACCCGAGGCCGCCGAGGTAAGTGGGCCGCGATACGGCGGGCCAGGAAGTGGATTCCTCTGCGATGGTGAGGACGCCGGGGAATTTGCCGTAAGCGACTTCGTTCATGCGCTTGATGAAATCAATGGCGGGGAGATTTTCGCGACCGCCAAATTGATTGGGGATCCACTCGCCGGGTTTGCGGGAGTAGTCGAGATAGAGCATGGAGGCGACGGCGTCCACGCGCAGGCCGTCGATGTGATATTTGTCGAGCCAGAAGAGCGCGTTCGAAATCAGATAGTTTTGGACTTCGTTGCGGCCGTAGTTGTAGACGAGCGTGCCCCAATCGGGATGCGCGCCCTGACGCGGGTCGGCGTGTTCGTAGAGATGGGTGCCGTCGAATTGCGCGAGGCCGTGCGTGTCGCGCGGGAAATGCGCGGGAGTCCAATCGAGAATGACGCCGATTCCCGCTTGATGGCAACGATCCACAAATTCCATAAAATCTGCGGGAGAGCCGTAACGGCTGGTGGCGGCGAAATAACCGAGCGTTTGGTAGCCCCAGGAGCCGTCAAAGGGGTGCTCCATGATGGGGAGCAGCTCGATGTGGGTGTAGCCGAGATCTTTCACGTAGGGGATGAGCTGGTCGCCGAGCTCGCGGTAGGTCAGCCAGCGATCCTTTTCTTCGGGAACGCGGCGCCAGGAGCCGAGGTGCACTTCGTAGACGGAGACGGGCGATTCGAACCAGTTTTTCTGGGCGCGCTGCGAAATCCATGCGGCGTCGTTCCATTTGTGGAGATCGAGGCGGGCGACGACGGAGCCGGTCTTGGGCCGGAGCTCACCGCGGAAGGCGTAGGGGTCGGCCTTGAGCGGCAGGATATTGCCATTGGGGCCGACGATTTCGTATTTGTAGACTGCGCCTTCGTCGAGCCCGGGGAGGAAAATTTCCCAAATACCGGAAGAGCCGCGGGCACGCGTGGGATGCACGCGGCCGTCCCAACCATTGAAGTCACCAACGACACTGACACGCTTTGCGCTGGGTGCCCACACCGCGAAGTGGACGCCGCGGACGCCTTCGAGAGTTATAACGTGGGCGCCGAGTTTTTCGTAAGTGTCGTAGTGGCGGCCTTCACCCATGAGATAGAGATCGAATTCGGTAAGTACCGGAGGGAATGCGTAGGGGTCGTAGGTTTCGAACGGGATTCCTTCGTGCGTGCGACCTTGAATTTTGTAGCTGCCCGGAGCGGGAGGACTGGTCTGATTCGAAGGCCAGGTGGCTTCGAAGAATCCCTCGGGCCGGAGTTTCACGGCGTCGGTGACTTTGGCGGGCGCAAGCGTAGTGCCTTCGACGGCGGGGGCCTTCAGAGAAATGGAAGTGGCATCGGCCCAGGGGAGGAAGAAGCGGACGGCCCAGCCGTCCTTCACGGGATGCGGACCGAGGAGTGCGAAAGGATCGGAATGCCGGGCGGCCAGCAATGCGTCAATTTGCGCATTGAGGCGCGGATCGCCGGAAGCGATTGGTGCTGCGTGCCGCATGGCTGGGCGCTGCTCGGACAAGGCCATGGTCTCCGTCTGGTGACGAATGCAAGACGATGGGTGAGCTGGCCTGAAAGAGGACCCACGTCCCCCTTGATATTATGGCGTCGGGGGCATAAATGCCATCTCGTTTGATGATGGCGGTGGGTCAATTTCCGGTGACCGCATTTATCAAGAGGCGGCTTGTTCCAGCGATGCCAATTGGCTTGCTGTGGTGGCGGGTTCGTTGTGCCACGTGCAGGAGAAGCGTATGATGCGCGAGCCAGAGGTCTACATCGGAAATTCCGGTTAGCACCTCGACCGTGCGGCTCTACCAAGGTGTCCGGTCATCCACGCCAGTTCCGGAAATCAATCAGGAGTTGGAGAATGAAGAACACACTACGCTCCCATTTCGCGCTATCGCTGTTTGCCGGGCTGCTCTTCGTTGGCGGCACGCAGCCGACACCCGCTCAGCAAGCAAACCAGAAAACGTCCAATCTCGCCGAGAACAAGGCTGAGGCGCTTGGCTTCTCATCGGAGCGACTCGAGCGGCTTCATGCGACGATGCAGCGGGAGGTGGACCAGAAACAGGTTGCGGGCGTCGTAACCATTCTGGCGCGTCACGGCAAAGTCGTCGAGGAGAGGACCTACGGCAAGAAAGACATCGCGAGCGGCGCTCCGATGACCAAGGATACGATCTTCCGCATCTATTCCATGACCAAGCCGGTCACCGGTGTCGCCATGATGATTCTCTACGAAGAAGGAAAGTGGCATCCTTCGGATCCGATCTCGAAGTACATTCCTGAGTTCGCCCAGCTGAAAGTTTTTAAGGGCGTGGATCAGGGCGGGAAGATGATCCTGGAAGACCCCGTCCATCCCCCGACCATGCGCGAGTTGATGACCCACACTGCAGGCTTCACTTACGGGTTTTTTGGCACGAGTCCGGTCGACCAGATGTACAAGGACCAGCAGGTGCTGCAATCCCAGTCCCTGCAGGAGATGATCAACAAGCTCGCGAAGATCCCATTGCTGTACCAGCCGGGAACTCGCTGGGTCTACAGCGTGGCGATGGATATTCAAGGCTATATGGTTGAAAAATTGTCGGGCAAGTCCCTGCCCAATTTCATGCAGGAGCGCATTTTCGGGCCCCTCGGCATGAAGGACACGGGCTTCTTCGTTCCCAAAGAAAAGAGGAACCGGTTTGCCACGCTGTACGCGGGAGACCCAAAAGGCGAACTGATCGCAGACAAGCCGGGCGAGGGAGTGCCAACCGACTATGCAACGCAGCCATCGATGCCGTCGGGCGGCGGAGGCATGGTCTCTACCGCGGAGGACTATCTGCGTTTCGCTCAGATGCTCCTCAATGACGGCGAGCTGGACGGCGTGCGCATCCTGGCGCCAGCCACGGTACAACTTATGACCTCAAACCATCTTGCCCCCAGCCTCATGACCGGCGAGGGTTTTTTTATGGGTCCCCGACCCGGCTTGGGGTGGGGTTACGATTGCGCGGTGTTCACCGATCCCGTGCAGGCCGACGAGGTGGTTGGCAAAGGCACTTTCTTCTGGCTCGGGGCGGCGGATACCTGGTTCTGGGTCGATCCCACTAACGATCTGATTTTTGTTGGCATGACTCAGCGTATGCTTGGCTCCGGGTGGCCCAATGTGCAGACGTTGAGCCAAACCCCCGTTTATCAGGCGCTCCTGAAGCCACGGATGTGACGATTTTCGCCGCTGCTATCTCTCTCGACGACATCTGCTAATGAAACGCCGCACCGAGCAAATCCACCATCAATCGGATGGCGGTCTGGGCCGTTCTCCCAGAAGGGTCCCGGTAGGGATTCACTTCCACAATATCCAGGCCCACTAGTTTGCCTCTGCTCGGAATCCCTTTCAGCAATTCGTCGATCTCCGCAAAATTCAGTCCACCTGGCTCCAGTGTTCCCGTTCCCGGCGCCAGCGTTGGATCCATCGAGTCCACGTCAAAGGAAATGTAAATATTGTCGCTCTGCGGAATCGCCTCGATCGCCGCGGCTACTCCGCGCCGGTGAATCTCCTCGCTCGTCACGATTTTCGTGTGAATGGCCCGCGCGTTGCCGATGGCTTCCTGATCGTTCGCGATACCGCGCATGCCGAGCTGCGTAATGTGTTTCACGGTCGGCAATTTGGCCACGCGCAGCACCCACGACGCATGGTCGAGATTTCCCTTCGCGCCGTTCAACGTGTCCAGGTGCGCGTC
>JBARRT010000120.1:0-26836 GCA_049644365.1 Candidatus Acidiferrum sp.
GTCATTATCGGCGCAGCTTTCGGTAAGATCATTTCGTCTTTGGTGGAAGATGTGATCATGCCGCCGATCGGGAAGTTGCTCGGCCATGTGAATTTTTCTGACTTGTACATCAACCTGAGCGGCGAAACTTACAAATCGCTGGCGGACGCAAAGGCCCACAGCGCGGCGACGCTGAACTACGGACTCTTTCTGAACACGGTGATCAATTTCCTTATCGTCGCCTTTGCGGTATTTCTCGTGGTGCACCAGGTGAACCGCTGGACCAAAAAGCCGGAGGCCCCGGCGGCGCCCACGACAAGAGACTGCCCGCAGTGCGCCATGACGATTCCCATTGCGGCCAAACGCTGCGGACATTGCACGTCACAGCTGGCTTGAGGCCGCCAACTGCAAATTGTCAGGCCTTCGGAGCTTTCTTCTTCTGGTTGGCTTCAAGATGCGCCCGCAGGCGATTGACGACGATGTCCTCGTGTCCCTCGTCCACCTCTTTTTGCACTTCTTCCAGAGCGAAGTGAACAACGTCGTGATGATGGATCTCCAGGGGCGCGACGGCATCGCTGAAACGCAACCAAAGCCGATGGAGAAGATTCACTTCGTTGGCCGTGAGGTTCGGCGCGTGCGGGCCGAGGACTTTGTAAAGCTTGTCGCCGTTGGGCAAATGGATTTCGAGGTTGAATTGCGGCTTGGGGTCGCCAAGCTTTTCCCAAGCTTCCCCGATCTGCCGCGCTTGCTCTTCATTTGATTCTTTTGTCGAACGCCCCACAACAATGGTGCTGGATTGCAAGGATGTCGCGGCGCGCAAGATACCATCCCACAAATCGTTGGCCGCGACCACCGCGAGGCGGATGGATTTGCCACGTTTTTCCGCCATGGACAGGGCCTGGGAGAAGAGGTGCTGCTCGATGCTGCCGAAAAGCTGATCGGCGTCCAGTTCGTTTTCTCCGGAAGCGGAGCGGCGCAGTAGCCGGACGTGGAGAACAACCACGTCGCGGCGGCCAGGCTTGATGCGGTCCAACACGTTCCCAAGGTGATAGAGCGCGTAGTGATTGCTGATCGGGACGAGGATATTGCCGGGGCGCGCACCCACAGCCTCGGGCGTTAATTCCCCTTCCAACTCGAGATTGAACTGGTCCATCTCGACGTGAGCCGCACCGCCGCGTTTGCCCCGGCGTTCCGAGATTGTGAACACGATGTAGAGAAGAATGGAAAAAGCCCCGCCGGCCATCGTGGCGACGGGCTTGGTGAACAGGTTTACGATGGCGATCAAGAACAGCGTCAGCGTTATGAGCCCGAGCCCAACGGGTATCTGCACGCCGCGAATCGTGAAATTAAACGGAACTTGAAATTCTCGCTGGCCGGGACTGGTGTAGCGGAGAACGAGGACGGCGAGCCCATTCATCGCAAAACTCCAGATCACACCGAACGCATAGAGGTTCGCGAGGAAAGTCACATCGCCGTGGCTGATGATGATGGTGATGACCTGCAGAGCCACGACGATGTTGATGATGCGATAGCTGGTGCCAAAGCGCCGGTGCGGCTGGCGAAACCAGGAGCTGAGCACTCCGTCTTCGGAAACGCGGTTCAGCACACCGTTCGAGCCGACGATTGCGGTGTTTACAGCGCCCGCCAGAATAAAGGTTCCGACCACAACGACGAAGGCGTGAAAAATCAGACGGGCGATTAAGGGCCCTTCGAGATTCATCGCCAGTCCGCCAATCAAGTTCTCGAGAAAGTGCTGGCGGACATCGTCCGGAATGATCATCACCGCAAAGAAGGAGACGAGCGAGGTGAAGACCAGACTGTAGATGAAGATGACCAGCCCGGCCTTCTTGAGGTTGGGCAGCTTGGGGCTCTCAATTTCGCGATAGACCTGCGCGAGCGATTCCTCGCCACTCATGGCCAGCACGGAATGGCCCAGGGCGATGAAGATGGCGATGATGCCAAACATGTGCGGAAGGCTGCTGTGCGCGAGCCATCCGAGCGCGCTGGCGCTCAGTCTCAAATTGCGCGGGTGAGGCAGGGGAGGCATTGCGGAATGGCGCACAGCCACCGTGTAGATGCACCAGGCGATGAGCAACACCACCATCACGGTGACCAGCTTCATGATGTGCAGGGCTTTTTCGCTGGACTCGGCAACGCCCTTGGTATTCTGCCACCAGAAATAAAGCGTGACGACAATGGCGAAGCTCGCTGCAACGAAATCGACACTGACGGCGGAAAGCGGGCCACTCACGTGGAAGTACTGCAAGAGATCATTGATAAGTCCGGCTAAATACTGGCCGGCCGCGACGCCGCTGATCGGCCCGGTCAGGATGTAGTCAAACATGAGCGCGGAGACGCTGAATTTCGCAAGCGTCCCGCCGAGAGACATCTTCACGGCGCGGTAGACGCCGCCGCGCACGAACATGCTGCAACTTTCCACGTACACCGCGCGCACGGCGTACGAAAACAGCATGATGGCGAGGATGAACCAGGGGGCGGTCTTGCCGATGTACCCTTCGGCTTCACCGCCCGCATAGTAAGCCGAGGACGCCAGATCGTTCAGGACAATCGCGGCCGCTCGCCAGAAGGAAATGAAGGTCAGGAGGGCTGTAGTGGCTACGATGACGCGCGGAATACCGTTGCCCCGGCTGCCTGCTACAGCAGGGCTCTTAGGAGTGCTGCTCATGTATGGGTATAGTTACCTTGCAGGTTGAAATCGTCGCATTTTTGAGGAGCGAAGTCTAGCGTGAGGCCCCGTGCATCGCTCCGAAGATTACGCCAGTTCCAGCCTAGATGGTGGGGCCAGGAAGAACATTACCGGAGTGTTTTTGGCGAAGCAGGTCTTCGATGTCGCCGATCTTGTCGCCGAGGAGATTGAGCTTTCGAGCCAGGCCTTGAATGTCGGAAGCGGCGCGGCGGTTCACATCGAAATCGAGTTCACCGCGCAGGCGATCCTTCGTATCCTGACGATTCTGGCTCATCATGATGACGGGCGCCTGGATAGCGGCCAGTAACGATAGAAAGAGATTGAGAAGAATGAAGGGATAGGGATCCCAAGCGGTTTTTCCCAAGAGTATGTTCACCGCCGTATAGACGCTGCCCACGACTGCAAACGTGATGATAAACGTCCACGAGCCGCCGAATTGACTGACCGAATCGGCGACGCGTTCGCCAAAGGTAGCCTCCTCTTCGATGATTTCGTTGGGATGGCGATTGGCCCGGAGGCGTACCAGTTGCTGGGAGGCGTGAAATTGCTTGCCGAGGACGGTAAGCATGTCCATGCCCGCAAGAGGCTTGCGCTGAAGCAGAACGGCGATGTCGTCGCGGGAGACTTCGAGACACGTCGTTTCCTCGAGTGCAATCGCGTCGGTTTGATGAGGAGTCTTTTCAAGCATAGATGCGAACCCGAAAAACTCGCCATGCGCCGGCTCATCGACGATGACCTCTTGATGATCTTCATCGACGGTTGAGACGCGAACCCTGCCGGAGATCATCACGTAGGCTAGCCCGCTGGGATCACCCATTTTGTAGATGCGCTGTCGTGGAGCAAATCGTCTCATTTCGACTTGACTGGCGAGAACGGCGGCTTCCTCGTCATCCAGAAGCGCAAAAAGCGGAACGTGCTTCAATTCTTGAAGATCGCAGGCCATGGGCCACCTCGTTCGGTAAAAAGAACCACGCAAATCTTCCCAGAGGATTCCACAAAAACAAGGAAAGAAACAACCACCGGAGTTTAATAAGGGTTGAAGACACGTTTTTCGCGGGAACAAAGATGAAAACGCCGGAGGTTGGCGCCCTTGAGCGGGATATGAAGTTTTAGACAGCGGATGCCGTGCGGAAAGCTTTGGCGCACTCCGCGCAGGGGCAGATGTTGCGGAGATGGTCGTAGCTATAAATGCCTGTGGAATGTCCGTCGGAGAAGCTAAGTTGAATTGCGTAGTTGCCCACTTGTGTGGCGGCTTTGGCCCTGGGCTTCGGCTTGAACATGGGTAGGGCAGGTGATGACGTGAGAGTTGGCGCGGTAGCGTCAAGAGACTGCTTCTTTTCGCGCAGGTCGTTGCATGTGGCGCAGGGGCACTCTTCGCGCAAATACGTGAATTCGTAGTGGCTCGAGTGGCCGTCGGCCCAGGTGATGTCCACACCGGCGCCGCTCGAGACGTGCACTTTGATGCTGCTCGGTTTTTTTCGCGGGTCCAGTGGAGTTGGCATTGTTGGCTTACGCAATCAGCTCTTGGACTTGCCGTTGCAGCAATCGCCCGGCGGAATGGGGTTCCCGTGGGGGCAGGTCTTCGGATGGCCGAGGAACGTGCAGATGCGCTGGTCCAGCTCCGGGCTGATGATGTGTTCGAACTTGCAGGCTTGCGTGTGCGCTTCGGAATCCTCGATGGAAAACGTGTCCTTGAAGAGGCGCTCGGCCAGGCGGTGGCGGCGGACAACGTCGCGCGCGCGCTGGCTGCCCACGGGCGTGAGCTGCACTTCGCCGTTTTCCATCTGTACCAAATGCAGATCCGACATGCGAGAGAGCACGCGAGTCGCGGGTTCTTCTGTGACGACGGGGAGTTTCCCAGCCGGCCCCGAGGCATGGAGTCGCTCGGCTTGTGCCGGCTTCCCTTCCTCGCCGCATACCCAGATTTGTTCGAGCAGGTGATCGAAACGGATTTCGTCGTCGGTCGAAACGGGAGTGCAGCAGTCCGCCGTGTCCGCGAGAGGACAATTGAGCGGATGGCCCGGGCCATGCTGCAACGTATCGAAATGCAGATGTCCGTGGGCCAGCTCGATGCGGCGGTCGGCCTGTCGTGCAATGTCCGGATCGTGCGTCACCATCAAGATCGTGTGGCCCGCATTGTGCAGCTCGCGAAAAATCTGAAGCACCACGTCTTCGTTGGCTTCGTCAAGATTGCCGGTCGGTTCGTCAGCCAGAATCAGCTTCGGCTGATTGATGAGTGCGCGTGCGATGGCCACGCGCTGTTGCTCGCCGCCGGAAAGCTGCGCGGGAAGGTGGGTCAGGCGGTCGGCCAGGCCGACGCGGTTCAGCGCTTCCGCGGCCTGTTTTTCATCCGTGACGCTGTGGAAATACTGCGCCAGCATGACGTTTTCGACGGCAGTGAGATACGGCACGAGGTGAAACTGCTGGAAAACGAAACCAACTTTCTCTGCGCGGTAGCGAACCAATTCATTTTCTCTGAGATTGGAGAGGTCGACGCCGTCTACCACCACGCGGCCCGAAGTCAGCGTGTCCAAGCCCCCGAGAATATTGATGAGCGTGGTCTTCCCGGAACCCGAGGGGCCCATAAGCGCGACCCATTCTCCGGTGTTTACGCCAAAGCTGACGCCGCCAAGCGCGCGGAGCGTGCCGTACTGCTTGGTCAGGTTCTCGATGACCACCTGGGACGACCCGGGGAGAGCCTGCGCCTGAATCAGGGAACTCACGCTTCACCTCGAAACACGGAAGCAGGCCGAATGCTCGCCAACCGCCGCAGTGGAAAAGCACTGAGAATGGCAACGATAATTGTCAACGCCACAGCTACAGGATACACAATCAGCCGGGGGCGCGCCGCCACGCCAAACACGGCTTTTCCCAATCCTATCGAAAGAATAATTCCCAACGCGGCGCCGATCATGCCTCCGACAAGTCCGAGCAGCCCTGCCTCTACGAGGAACAGCCGCAGCACGCGACGCACCGAACCGCCAATGGCCTTCATCAAGCCAACGTCCATCTTCCGTTCCATCGCCACGTTGGTCATCGCCGCCATCACGCAAAGCCCGGTGAGCAGCAACACGATTCCCACCGTCGCAGTCAGCAACCCGCTGATCCGGTTGTAAATTTTCGCCTCGCCTTCTGTGAACTGACGGATGGGGCGGACGTCAACATCGGGAAGCAGACGTTGAAGATCCGTGATGTAGCTTTGGATTTCGCCGGGAGTGCCAGGAACGATCAACTCGATCGCACTGACGCGATCCGGTACATCGGCCAAGCGTTGTGCCGCTCGCAATCCTATCGAAACGCGGTCGTCTTCCGGTCCACCGGTCTGGCGAAAGCTTGCGACGCGACACGACTCGCGGCGGTCACCGCTGGCTAGAACGAGCTCCATGTCCTGCTGAAGGCTCATCTGTTTTGCGACTCGTGCACCCGCCACGCACACTTGTTCCGGCGATGGGGTTGGTCCATTCAGACTGGCCTCGGGGGTTGAAGAAGAGAGCACCGAGGCTCTAAGAAACGCCAGCGGATTGGACCCAGCGACAACCGCGGAGAGAGATTTTCCCGACTGTGGAACGAAAACGCTGGCAACCATATAGAGAGTGGACGATACGGCGACGCGGCCGCCGGAGGAATTCACGGGCACCAAATGGATGGTGGACTCGGGCAGCGTCTCGGCGTTTGTTGCCGAAGTACCTTTCGGAATGATCAGGACGTTAGCGCCGAAGGCGCGGAATTCCGTGGTGAGGCGGCGCTTAGTGTCAACCTGGAGATTGAGGAGGGCAGCAGTCACGGCAGCGCCTGCGCCAAGGGCTAGCAGAATGACGAACAGGCGGCTGCGGTTGGCGCCGAGAAGCCGGCGGAGGATGCGCCAGAACATGGCTCGATTGGCTGTGCGGTAGGCAGCCATCATTCGCCCCGTAGGATGGGCGCCGGCTGGTAACGCGAAGCACGGCGCAACGGCAAAGCGCTGCCGAGTACCGTGACCCCGGCGGCAAGCGCGATCACCACGAAAAAGACAATTAGCGAAGGCTCCGGTGCGGCACCAAAGATTTTCTGCCCTAGTATGCGCGCCAGAATGATTCCAAGCGCGTAGCCAATTCCGCCGCCGACAAACGCAAGCAAGAGCTGTTCTGCCGCGAGCAGAAAACCAACCATGCCGGAACCTGCACCGAGCGCCTTCATCAAACCAATTTCCGTGCGCCGTTCGATTACAGACGCTGCCGCCGAAGCGCCGACAGCCAATGCCGCTGCGAGCAGCGCCGCGCCAGTGACCAGCCACAGCAGCATCCGGACGCGCGTGAGGACTTGGCCTTCGCCTTCTGCCACGCGGCGAATCACGCGCACATCCGCCCCGGGCAAGACCTGCTGGATTGAATACGCAATGGACGAGACGTACGGGCTGCAGGACCAACGCTCGAACTCATCTGGTTTCATGGTCTTCGGATCGCGCCGCGCAAAATCGTCTTCCGGCTTCGTCAGCGCGCTCACATACAGCTTTCTGTATTGGGCAGATGTCCCGACATATTGCTGCACTATCGAAAGGGAGGTAACTACTGCATTGTCCTCCGAGCCACCGCTGGTGAAGATTCCGGTAACCTTCAATAGCAGTCTGTCTGATGAGGGTGTGGCAAGGTAGAGGGGGCTCCCGATCTTCAATGCGTTCCTGTCCGCGAAGGCCTTGCCTACAATGCACTCACCCGCTCTATCCTGAAACCAAGATCCGTCAAGATGCCACCATGGACTTGCTTGTTGAATCCCTGTGATAAAGGTTTCGCCGTTCGGCAAGATTAGCGAGTGATTTGACCAAGTGCCGATCAGACTAGCGTCCCCGTTCCCCGCAGGTTCCACGAAGGCAGCGGAAGCAGGAGAAGACTGTGTAGTCCAAGATTTGACCCTAACTTCAAGGATTGGCGCGAACGCGATGATGTTGTTATGCCAGAAGATGGTTTTGAGTTTTGGAAGGTCGGATTCGGGGAGGTACGCGCCAGCGTTCACGGGGCGATAGTCGACTCCCCCGATTTCGAGCGGCAGCGAATCGGCCTGCGGCGTAACGAGAAGATTCGCTCCCAAGCTGCGGAACTCCTTCGCCAGCCGGTCCCCCACATCAAGCGATACGCTCAACGCCGCGGTGGCTACGCCCATACCGAGAGCCAGCGCCGCCCCAGTGAGAAGTTTGTGGCGCCGGCGTCGTCCAAAGGAATCGGCAACAAGTCGCAAGAACATGGGTTCGCGGCAGTCCGTGTAGGGACACGATAAATCGATTGTGCCCTACTGAGGAATCTCCTTCGCAGCTTGCGTTAATGACGAGATATCGATGGTCAGCTCGCCACCATCCACATGCGACGGAACACCGATCGGGTTGCAACCACCGTGATCTCCCACCGATGGCACATAGATCGCCGAGCCGCAGTGCCGGCAGATGACATTTTGCCCGTCCTGGCGATAACCTGCCGCGCCGCAAATCCGGCAAGCGTCCAGAGCCGTGCCGTAGCCGTTCGGATTCTTGATGATCAGGAAACGAAGCGATTGATTCCCGGCGTTGACCGTGTACAGGTGCAGAGTCCCGTCCTGCACTTCACTGATCGGGATGCGCACCTCATTGCCCACCGCCGCAACCGCCCGCGCAGAGGGCGGAGCGGAGTTCGCACGCGCATAAATAAAGTCAGCGGTCAACACCAGGATCACCACCAGGCACGCGCTCGCGGCAGCAATCATCCAGCGCCGCTGGCGGCGATTCTGTGCCTCGAGCAATCTCTTCTCGGCTTCGCCGGCCGCTTCTTTCGCTGCCCTGGCGTGCGACGCCGACTGCCACTCGCGCAGCACCAGCAGCACCGCCGCCCCAAAAATAAAGAAAAAGAAAAACAGCTCATTGCGCACGATGGGACCGATCAGCGCCATTTCTTGCTTGCTCGAAGGCAGCCAGCGGGCTTCGCTAAGCTCATGCAATCCCGTCAGCGCGAGCTGAAAAGCCACCAGCATCAGAATGACGCTCGTCGCAGCAAAAAACCGATGGAGCGGAATACGCAAAGTACCCTTGAAGAAAAACACACCGACAGCCACGGCCGCCCCTATGCCCACAATCGTCCCGATCCAGGTTTGCAACCCCTCGCTCGAGAGTTCTACTGCACGCAGGATCAGCGCCAACTCGGCGCCCTCGCGTAAGACCATCAGGAACACGAATAGAAAAATTCCCCAGCCCGCGGCGCTCCCGGTGCGTCCGGCATACTCCTCGACTTTTTGCTCAATTTCTTTTTTCAGGTGTCGCGCAACGCGGTTCATCCATACAATCATCGTAACCACGAACACGGAAGCCACAAGGAGCAGCAAACCCTCGAATCCGTCTTCGCTGATTCGGAAGCGTTCCAGGGCTACCGCGACTCCAAGGCTGAGAGCCGCGGCCGCCGCCACGCCGTACCAGGCAAAGCGCGCCAGCTGCCCGCGTCCCGTCCGGGAGAGGTAGACTAGGATGATGCCGACAACGAGAGAGGCTTCAACACCTTCGCGAAGGGCAAGAAGAAAGGCCGAGAGCACAGGAACTCCAGTTGTTAGTCATTTGCAACAACGATTTAAGTGTACCGCAGCCATAGCCTTCCGTCAACCGGACCAAGTTGGTCCGCTTTCATGGGGTCACGAATAGGTTATCCTGTTCGCTGCTCATGCGCACCCTTCGTCAAACTGCCTCCGTCTTCTCGGCCGGCCTGCTTCTATGCGCACCGGTGCGTGCGAAAGGGCCAGCAACCACACAGTCCCCGGCAGCCGTAGAACAACCCAATCCCAAGCGAGCCCAGAAGGTGTCAGAGCGCGGGGCCAAAGCCGAAGCCGCTGGACGTCTCGAGGAAGCGCTGGCGGCCTATCAAGAGGCCGCGCTGCTGGCGCCGCAGGATACGGCCATCGTAGAACGCGCAGCGGCGCTACGCTCCAAGCTGGTGCGTGTACATACCGAGGCCGCCGAGCGTGACGCCCTGGCGGGCCACATGGATCAGGCCACCGAGGAGTTAGCAGCCGCCCTGCGGATCGATCCGGGAGATACCATCGTTGCGGAGCGCCTCGCCCAAATGAAAACGATGGCAGACGAGCCACCTGCAAAACCAGCGACGGAAATCTCCGGCCTGCCAAAGCTCCAGCCCCTGCCCGAAAAACACAACCTGAACCTGCGCGGCGACACGAAGACGGTCTTCGAACAGGCAGCCGCCGCGTTCGGCATCAAGGCCGTTTTCGATCCGGACTTAAGTCCGCGTACGGTACGCCTCCTCCTCGATGACGTGGATTTTTTCACGGCTGTTTCGATCCTGAGCGCCCAAACGGCGACATTCTGGCGCCCGGTGAATCCGACTCTCATCTTCGTCACACCGGACACCCAGGAGAAGCGCCGCCAATATGCACCTGTGGCGCAGCAGACTTTCCCGCTTTCCGGCGCCGCCAGCCCGGAAGACGTGACGGAAATGCTCCGCGTTCTGCGGGAGATGACCGGGGCCACGCACATCGAGCTGGACACGCGCAGCCGCACCATCACCATTCGCGACACGCCAGAGCGTCTGGCCGTTGCCGGAGAGTTGATCCGGCAAGTGGAAAAGGCGCGCGGCGAGGTGATGCTCGAGATTGAGCTCCTTGAGGTAGATCGCGACACCGCTCGGAAACTCGGCGTTCAAACACCCTCAAAGGCTCAGCTCTTCACCATCCCGCCCAATTTGATCAGCAAGTTGACGCAGGCCAACAATCTTTCGGAGCTACAAACGCTCCTCGCAGGCATCTTCGGTACGGCTGTAAACGCGGGGACAACATCAGTCAGCTCACTGATTCCACCGCTGATTGCCGTGGGTGGCGGCAAGACCACGTTTCTTCTGACGCTGCCCGGAGCTGCGTTAGATTTTTCCAATGCCCTTTCGCTGGTGCACAGTGGGCGGCAGGTTCTCCTCCGCGCTCAGGACGGCAAGCCGGCAACATTCTTCGTGGGCGATCGTTTCCCCGTTACGCTCGCGTTGCTCTCCGGCAGCCTTGGTACCTCGAGCGCCCTGGCAAATCCGGGCGGCGCGAGCAATCCCTTCCCTAGCACTTCCTATGCGGTGGGCGTTGGCCCGGTAGCCCTCATCGCGGCCGATTTTCAGAACAACGGCATACTCGACATTGCCGCGGTAAACCAGCTCGACAATTCCGTGACTATCCTGGTGAATCAGAGCGGCAGCCCCGGGACATTTGTCGAGGCCACGAATTCTCCCATTTCGCTGGGTGCGAAGCGCACCACAGCTCCGGCGAGCGCGCCTGTCATCGCATCCGCGGTGCTCACGTCCAGCGGCGTTCACGATCTACTCATCACCGACCCTACCGCAAACGACGTCAAGATTCTTTTCAGCAATGGCGACGACACCTTTAAGACCCCTGCCACCTCGATCCCGGTTGGTGCTCAGCCGAGCGCCATCGTCACCGCGGACTTCGACGGCGACGGCCACCAGGATCTCGCCGTGGCCAATTTTGCGGACAGCACACTCTCCGTTTTTCTTGGAGGCATTGACGTAACGACCGGGAACCCCACTTTCACCCCGGTGGCAGGCTCTCCCTTTGCTCTCCCCGCAAATGTCAGCGGCCCCGTGGCCATGACCGTTGCTGATTTCAATGCCGACGGCAAGCCTGATATCGCAATCGTCAATCAAACTACGCTCGCCAATCCCTCCGTGGCGCAAGGCAATGTAGTGGTGCTCCAGGGCAATGGCGATGGAACTTTCACCCAGTTTCCCGGCTCACCAATTGCTGTGGGGCAAAATCCCGTCGCGATTGCCTCCGGCGACCTCGATGGAAACGCCAGCGCCGACCTCGCTGTCGTGGACAAGACGGACAATTCCGTCACTGTCCTCCTGAACAATGGCGACGCCACTTTTGTTGCCGGCCCGAACTCACCGCTTAGCACCGCTACGAATCCCACGGGTATTGCCCTCGCCGACTTCAATCAAGATGGCCATGCGGACATCGCCGTTACGGGCGGAGACACAAACACGTTTCGAGTTTTTTTCGGGGTCGCTGCAGGTCTCTTCACACTCGGGTTTGAACCGCCCGCGGGCCCGTCAGGGTCTACTCCCACGGCGATCGTGACGGCGCAACTGGTAAGCGGCGGCTTTCCCGATGTGGCCATCACCAACAATGTGTCCGGCGCCGCGGGCGACGTCACCGTTGTCTTGAGCCCGGCGAGTCTGTTTTCAAGTTCCGGGTTGACCCAGCAGCCCTATCCCGCTTCCGAATACATCGACCTCGGCGTAAAAGTGAAGGCCACGCCTGCGATGCATCCCAACCATGAAGTGACCCTGCAGCTCGAATTTGAAATTCGGGCGCTCTCCGGCAGCAGCGTGAACGGTATTCCCATTATTTCCAACCGCACACTGACGCAAACCGTGCGTGTCAAAGAAGACGAACCGACGCTGCTCGGCGGGCTCACAGATACGGAAGAGACGCGCGCCATCACCGGCTTGCCGGGCTTCGCGGAAATACCGGGCGCGGGCTATGCCTTCGGGCAGAGGAACAATTCACTGCAGGACACCGAACTCCTGATTCTCATCACGCCGCGCAGATTGCGCGCGGCGGACCATTTTACGCGAACGATTTTTGCCGGCCGGGGCGATGCGAGTGGCGGCAGAACGGCCGGGCCCGGCACACTTCAGTCTCCCTCTCCACAGCCTCAGCCATAATCAAGTGACAAACTGAGTTTCGCCAGTGCCCCTTAAAAGAATGCAAATCTCTATCCGGATGAAGACCTGTGATTTGGCGAAATCTCTACGGCAGCGGTTCAAATACTACAATCGGCTGGTACGTGCGAGGCACGACGGCTTCAGCTATGGCGATGAGCTTGTCTTGCTGGCCGAAAACGCGCAGCCGCGGCGCCTTTGGCTCGCCGCCATCCAATTGCATCGTGGCGCCCGGCGGCGGCTCAGCGCGGCCCGGTTGAATCTGCGCGATCGAAACATTGAACTTGGAGCCATGGCGCACCCGCTTCTCAACCACCGGAAGAACGTTTGCGCGCGGAAAATTCGGCAGAAGATTTTCCAGACGGATCAGGCAATCCGCGAATTTGCCCGCCCGTTTCGCCTCCGCAAGCTCTTCGAGCGGGATGGCCTGCTCCAGTGAAAATTCACCGACGGCGGTCCGCGTGATTTCCGCGAGATGCGCGCCGCATCCGAGCTTTTGCCCCATCTCGTGCGCCAGCGAACGAATATAAGTGCCCGACGAACACTCGATGACGAAACGCGCGATGCTGCCTTCCATTTCGAGCAGCTTGTATTCGAAAAGCTCGACTTCGACAGCCTTCAGCTCGACCGGCTGCTTCTTGCGCGCCAGTTCGTAGGCGGGACGCCCATGCACCTTTTTCGCGGAAAACGAGGGTGGCATCTGTTCGAATCGTCCGATGCGCTCCGCGGCTAGCCGTTCCAGCACGGCCGCATCCAGCACCGGTGCGTTATCCGGCCCCTGCGCTTCGCCCTCGGAATCATAGGTTTCCGTCGCAAAACCGAAGCGAAAACCTGCCGAGTAGCGCTTGCGGCGCCCGCTGTAAAACTGCACTAGCCGCGTTGCGCGCCCCAACAGCAGCACCAGGACGCCTGTCGCCAGCGGATCAAGTGTGCCGAGGTGCCCGATCTGCCGGAACCCTGCCAAATGCCGCACTGCATCCACAATGTCGTGCGACGTCTTTCCCTTCGGCTTATTGATTACGAGTGCGCCGTCAAAGGACGCTGGCTGTGGCTGGCGTGGCATTCTATTGGTTGTCAGTCATAAATTTTGAGTTTCAAGCACAAGATTCAGAAAGAGGATGCCATGAACGTGTGGCCACGAAGACATCTGGCTAAAACAAACTTTCGATAGGCCGGAGAAAAACAAGGCCGATCCCACGGAGCGCATTCTGGCAGAGTTTCTTACTCACGACTGAGAAACTAAAAGCTCACTACTGTTCTGCTGCGGAGGGCTTGTCCTTTTTCATTTCTTTCAGAAGCCGTTCGATGCGCTCCACATGCTCCTGCGAGAGGTCCAGCGTAAAGTGGAGCTCCGGCACGCGGCGAAGCTGCAGCCGCTCGACGAGCTCCCGCCGGATGTATCCGGAAGCATGTTCCAGCGCCTTGATGGCGTCGGATTGTTCCTTGTTCGTTCCCTGCACGTTGATGAAAACCCGCGCGTGCTTCATGTCCGGCTGCACCCGTACTTCGCTGGCGATCACGCTACCTTCCAGCCGCGGATCTTTCAGTTCACCCGCGA
Organism: Candidatus Acidiferrum sp.; assembly: GCA_049644365.1. Taxonomy (GTDB): domain Bacteria; phylum Acidobacteriota; class Terriglobia; order Acidiferrales; family UBA7541; genus Acidiferrum. The sequence continues at coordinate 13,910 of JBARRT010000120.1, forward strand.
GCATCGCGTTGATTTCGTGAGCGATCTCCTCGCCCACGCGTTCGTGCCGGTGACTTGCTGGACTCATCGTCTTCCCTGACGCACTTTCTAGATGATTTCGACGGCCTGGTTGATCAAAAAAGAACCGAGAATGCGATCCGCTTCATCCAAGACTTTCTGCAGCACTTCCTTGACGTGCTTCTCTTCATTCGAAAGCGTCACGATTCCAACTACCGACCGCTGCCACGTCTCGTGATGCTCCAGCTCCGCCACGGCCACGTTGAACTCCCGCCGCAGCTTATCCTTCAAGCTGCGCAAAACCTGCCGTTTGTCCTTCAACGATTGCGCGTCAGGGATGTGCAGCTCGAGGGTGAGCAGGCCGACCGGCATGTGCGGCTCCGGAGGACAGTCAGGCGGTCTATTTCTTTCCGGCGGATCCGCCGCCCTGTCCGGCGGCTTCCGCGGCGCTTATCTTCGTGACCGTGAAACATTCAAGGATGTCGCCGACCTTGATGTCATTGAAATTAGCAACGCCCGCGCCGCATTCAAAACCCGTGCGTACTTCGCTGGCGTCATCCTTGAAGCGCTTCAGCGAACTGAGCTTCGAGGTGTAAATCACCGCACCATCGCGCAGCACTCGCACCTGCGCCTCGCGCTTTAGGATCCCGTCGACCACGTAGCAGCCTGCTACCGTGCCCGCTCCCTTGACCCGGAACGTATTGCGCACTTCCGCGCGTCCCAGGTACGTCTCCGTGACAACCGGCTCGAGCAAGCCTTCCATGGCCTTCTTCAACTCGTCGGAAACTTCGTAGATGATCGTATGCGTGCGGATGTCCACATGTTCCTGCTGCGCCAGGTCCAAAGCCTTGCGGTCCGGCCGCACTCCGAAGGCGATCACGATCGCGCCGGATGCAGAGGCTAACAGCACGTCGTTTTCCGTCACCGCGCCAACGCCCGAACCGATGATCTTCAGCTTCACCTGGTCGGTCGAAAGCTTCGGAAGCATTTCGCTAAGGACCTCAGCGGAGCCCTGCACGTCTGCTTTGATCACAATTCCCAATTCCTTGACGTCGCCGGCCTTGAGTTGTTCATGGAGTTGGTCCAGCGTGATGCGCGAGCCGCTGATGCGCGCCATCGCCGCATCGCGCTGTTTGCCCTGTCGGTATTCGACGATGTGCCGCGCCTTGGCTTCATCGGTGACCTGAAAGAGGTCGCCCGCGTCCGGTATTCCTTGCAATCCGAGAACTTCAACAGGGGTAGACGGAGGCGCATCCGCGACCACTCGGCCGCGATCGTCAAACATCGCGCGAACCTTGCCAAATACCGATCCGCAGATGAAAAAGTCTCCAGACTTCAGCGTGCCGTTCTGCACCAAGATGGTAGCCACCGGGCCACGGCCCTTATCCACGCGCGATTCGAGCACCGTGCCGGTCGCGGGAGCGTCCGGATTGGCCCGGAGCTCGCGCAAATCGGCGACGAGCAAGATGGTTTCCAGCAGTTTCTCGATACCCTTTTTCTGTTTCGCTGAAACTTCCGCAAATTCCGTGTCGCCGCCCCAGTCTGCGGACATCAGGCCCACGTCGGCGAGCTGGCGCTTGACGCGATCGATCTGCGCCTCCGGCTTGTCGATCTTGTTGATCGCCACGATGATCGGCACCTTGGCGGCCTTGGCGTGGTCGATCGCTTCCTTGGTTTGCGGCATGACGCCGTCATCGGCGGCTACCACAAGCACCACGATGTCGGTCACCTTTGCGCCGCGCGCGCGCATGCGCGTAAATGCCTCGTGACCCGGGGTGTCAACAAACACTACGGCGCGTTCGTTGACCACGACTTTGTACGCCCCGATGTGCTGCGTGATGCCGCCTGCTTCGCCGGCCGCCACGTCCGCCTGGCGGATGGCATCCAGCAGACTTGTCTTGCCATGGTCGACGTGACCCATCACGGTCACCACCGGCGGTCGAGGCTTCAGGCTCTCCTTGGTTTCTTCCTTGGCAACTTCCAGCACCATCTCTTCTTCTAGAGAGACGACGCTAACCACACCGCTAAACGATTCCGCGAGGGTGGTGGCCGTGGGAACGTCAAGCGCCTGGTTGATGCTGGCGAACACGCCGCGATCGAGCAGGTTCTTCAACAGGTCTTTTGCGCGCACATCCAGTTTTTCCGCAAGTTCACGAATCGTAATGCCTTCGGTGATGGTGACGTCGCGCGGGGGCCGGGGCTCCGGCGGCGCGATCACTGCGGCAACGCCCCCCCGTCCCGCTCCGGGGCGCTGACGTGTCGGATGCAGCTTGCGTTCGCCCTCCTGCTCCCGTTTGTCCACCACGGGACGTTGGCGCTGGGGCGGCTTTCTCGTATAGAGCGGTTTTCCCGGCTCCGCCTTGGGCGGCAACCTCTCCGGAAATGGCGGCAACATGCCGGGACGACCTGGTGCACGTGGTCCAGGGCGCGTTCCCGTCGGCATGGGTCCGCGGCGTTGCTCAAAAGGCCGACTTGGTGCTCCGCCCGCTCCGGAGCGCGGTGTGAACTGCCGCCCCTGGCCGGGTTGCTGCGGACGCATCGGCTGACCGGGACGCGGTCCGCTGGGGCGTGAATCTCGCGACGCGTCTGGCATCGGCCCGCGATTGCCCGTAGGCAAAGGCCCTCGATTCCCTGTTGGTAGAGGTCGGCCTGTAGTGCCAGGTCTTGCAGCAGCGCCGGGACGCGCCGGAGAGGCACCAGGTGCGGCCGCTGCAGGACGCTCAGTGGTTGGCCGCGCACCCGTGTGAGCGGCAGGCCGTGCGGCAGAAGGCTGTACCGCAGGCGATCCCGGACGAATTGGCGTTCCCGCGGGAGTAGGTGGTGCGGCGGCAGGTTTCGCCGCCGCAGGAGCCGCAGGCGTGGCAGCTGGTGCTTTCGGGACAACTTGCGCTGTCGCTGAAGCCGCAGCCGCCGGTGCAGCCGGTTTTGCGACGGGCGCGGCGGGCGTGACTGGTTTCGTGACGGCAGGCGTGACGCTGGCCTGCGGCGGTACCGGGGGCGGGGCCGGAGGCCTCATTCGTGCGGCCTTCGCAGCTGCCTCCTTGGCTTCCTTTTCCGTTTTCGCGGCGGCTTCCGCTTTGGCTTCTTCCTCCGCGTGCCCAAGAATATTCTTGCGAACTTTTTCCGCGACGTCAGCCGGGATCGAGCTTGAGTGCGTCTTCTTTTCTGTTACGCCGTACCCCGGCAACAGGTCAATGATGGCTTTCGCCTTGACCTCGAGTTCCCGGGCCAGCTCATTAATTCGAACTTGATTTACGTCGGTCATGCGTCCTTTTACAACTTCGACTTTTCCGCTTGCTCGCCTTCGCTATTCGCACTTGCGGGCGCAACCTCTGCCGCACTCTCTGCCGCAGCTGCAGCTTCCTCTGTCGCTTGTACAGCTTCAGGGGCTTCCGCTGTTTCTGTGACTTCCGAGGTTTCTGCGGCCTCCACTATCGCTGCTTCGCTCTCTTGGGCCGGAGCTTCGGTACTCGCAGCCGCTTCACCTGTGGCGGCAGCAGCTTCGGTGCCGCTTTCATAGAAGCGGTTCACCGCTTGATATATCTTATCGACCATCTTCTCGCCGATGCCCGGAATTTCCATCAATTGTTCCGGCGTCATTCCCGCGAGCTTCTCGACGGAGGTAATCCCTGCCGCTTCGATCTTCTCGATGGTCTTGGCACCGACGCCCGCCAGCGAAGTCAGCGGCGTCACAGGCGCGGTCAGCGCCGTCATCTGCTCTTCGATTTCCTGGCGCTTCTCTTCCTCGCTCTTGATGTCAATGTCCCAGCCGATCAGCTTGCTCGCCAGCCGGACATTTTGCCCCTTTTTGCCGATGGCCAGAGAAAGCTGCGAATCTTCCACAATCACTTCCAGTTTTTTGTTCTCCGGATCGGTGATCTGCACGCGCGTCACTTTCGCCGGGCTCAGCGCCTTTTGTGCGAACGCCACCGTTTCTTCGCTGTACGGAATGATGTCGATCTTTTCGCCGCGCAGCTCGCGAATGATCGATTGCACGCGCATGCCCTTCATGCCCACGCACGCGCCCACGGGATCCACGTCCTTGTCCCGGCTTGCCACCGCCACCTTCGTCCGCTCGCCCGCCTCCCGCGCCGCGAAACGAATTTGTACCGTGCCGTCGTAAATTTCCGGCACTTCCATCTCGAACAATCGCTGCACCAGGCTGGCATCTGCCCGCGAAACAATCACCTGTGGCCCTTTCGCTGCGCGATCCACCACCTTGATCACCACGCGCAACCGCTCGCCAATATTGTAAGTTTCCAGCTTCGATTGCTCGCGCTTCGGCAGCCGCGCTTCCGTTCGCCCCATGTCCACGATCAGGTCCGGCCCTTCGGCGCGTTTCACAATCACCGTCACCAGCTCGCCCACACGGGTGTGATACTCGTTGAAAATCGTGTCGCGCTCGGCTTCACGCACTTTCTGCAGAATCACTTGCTTCGCCGTCTGCGCCGCAATGCGCCCCAGCACGTCCGTCGGCTTCGCCGCCAGTATTTCCGTCCCGACCTCCGCAGCCGGATTCTTTTTCTTCGCTTCCGCCAGGCTGATTTCCTTTTTCGGGTCGGTCACTTCTTCGACGACCATGTGCACCGAGAACACATCCACCTGGCCGGTTTCCTGGTTGAATTTCGCTCGCAAATCCTCTTCCGTCTTGTAATACTTCCGCGCCGCCACCACCATCGCGTCTTCGATCGCCGACACCACCACTTCCGGCTCGATGTGCTTCTCGCGGCTCAGCATCTCAATTTGTTGGTACAGCAAATTCGCCATATTGCTTTCCTAGAATTCCGCCCCTAAAACTCCACCACCAGATTCGCCTTGCGGATCACCTCGATCGGCAACTCCACCGTCCGCGCTTCCTTGCCCTTCAGCTCCATCCGGACTTTTCCTTCTCCAAATCCCGCCAGCCGCCCTTCAAAAAATTTCGCCTCGCCCACGGGCTCGCTGGTCGTAATCTTCGCCAGCCGCCCTTTGAACCGCTCGAAATCCGCCGGCTTGTTCAGCGCCCGGTCCATCCCTGGTGAGCTAACCTCCAGGATGTATCCCGGCCCGGGTATCAGCTCCTCGACATCCAGGATCACGCTCAATTGCTTGCTGACGCGCTCACAGTCCGCGTGGCTGATCTTCGGGTAGGGGTCATGCGCCACCGCCGGCCCTACCGCTCCCGCAGCATCGCTCACTTGCCCTGAGTCCTTGCGAAGGGTCTCCCCCACTGGCTTCGGGACCCGGTCGATGTACACCCGCAGGAACCGCTGCTTGCCGATCTTCCATTCGACGTCAACGATTTCCAGGCCTTCCGAACGCGCCACTCGTTCGGCGGCTTCCCGGATCTTCTCCAAATCCAAGCAGAGACTCCCCGACCGTAGCCGGTCTGTAGTGCACTCCAACCGGCCCAACAAAAAAGTGGGCTTGCGCCCACTCCTCCGTGCGACCCGCCTCAGAGCGAAACTAAAGTATATTCCGGCTGTACGGCAAAAGCAAGATAAGGGCCTTACGCGCCCCATGGGGAACCCGCTGCAACTCGTCCCCGACACGCAAAACGCCCCGGCCGGATCGGACCGTTCTCGCAATCTTCGGGCTGATGTGATTCTCAGCGCGTACTGCTACGGCTTCGCCGTGGGCGGTGGCGTTCCCGCAGGTTTCGCGGCAGGCGGATTGGTTGCTGCAGGCTTTGCGGCGGGAGGCTTGGGCTGCGACGCTGCGCCGGCCTTAACTGGGTACGCCTGGTCGTAGAGGCGCACGATTTCCTGCGTCACGTCGACCTGTGGCGAAAAGTTGACGATCGGCGTATTTTGCGCCGAATAATCCAGGAGCAGGATGTACGCGTTCTCCCGCGCGTAGCGGTCCAGGACATCGTTCACTTTGCGGCCTAGACGCTCGAATACCTCGGCCTGCGCTGCGTTCGCGTCTTCCTGCATCTCGTCTTGCTTGCGCTGGAGCTGCTGCGCGAGCCTCTGCCCCTGCGTCGTCAGTCGAGCAATCTCTTCCTGGCTGCACTTGCCTTCGCACGCAGCCAGGCGTTGCCGCAGATCATTAATCTGTTTGTTCATATTCTCCAGTTCCGTCTGCCGGGGAGCAAACTGGGATTGCAGTTCCGCCGAGGCCAGCTTTCCCTCGGCCGTGCTGAGGATGGCCTGGCGCACGTTCAGCACGCCTACCTTTCCGGATGCGGCAGTGCCTGCCGCAGGGGCTCCCTGTGCCAGGGCGGCTCCTGCGCTCAATACGCAGGCTGCGGCCAGAGCAGCCGTTCGAATCGATGCAATTCTGGAATTCACTTTTTTCTCCTTATGTGGCCGTCCCGGCAAAACCGGGACCAACCTGTGCCAAGTCAGCTTGGCTCGAACCTGTTTCCACTCTCCCCCGGCGGCTTCCGTGGGTGTGCAACAAACCTTGAAGTATAGCCGACGCACTTTGTCTCCCGCAATCATAAAGCGTGGTTCCACTTGCAATACGCTGTCCTCATTTCGGAACCGGGAATAGCAGCACACGGTTGTTCGCCTGATCCGCGATGACTGCCAGGTTCGTCAGCGTGTGAATCGCAGTTGAAAAACGCGCTATGCTGCCGATTCCCAGCGTCGCCTTGGTCCGGAACGTTTGCGAATCCACAATCGAGATGGAATTGCTGAGCGCATTTACCGTCAAGATCGTGCTGCTCTGGAAGTTATAGGCGATTGCCGTCGGGTTGATCCCCACCTTTATCGTCGACGTTCCGTTGGTGCTCGGATTGAACGTCGTAATCTGATTTCCCTGGGTGGACGTCGCGTAGAAAAGCCCCGGCGAGACCGCGGGATCGAACACGATTCCGGTCGGCGTGGACAGCAGCCCTGAAATGGAAGCCGACGAAGATTTGACCGGTATCGTTCCTCCGATGTCAATGGCGTCTAGTGCTCCGAATGGTGTCGAGGCCCCGTTAAGCTGCAGGGTAGTTACCACGGCAAGTCCACGCCCGTTCGTTCCGCGGTCAGGATCGATCGCCACGGCGATGGGATTCTGGTTTACGGCTACGGTAGCAGGGGCGAGCGTACCAATCGGACTTTTGGTCAAGGGAGTGAGATCGAGGGTCGAAACCGAGTTCGAACCTGTGTTCGCGATCACCGCGAGGTTTGTTTCCGGATTGATGGCCACTCCGCTAGGAGCCGTGCCAACGGCGATGTCGGTCACGCCCGTCACAGGCGCCAGACTTGCCAGATCGAGAATCGTAACCGTGTTTGCCGAATTGTTGGTTACCACCGCCACGCCGGAAGCGCCTGCAGCCTGGCCGTTGATCGCGAGCCTCGGCAGAACTGCCACGGCCGTAGGAGTCCCCCCCGTCTGAATCGCCGTCAGGATCGTCCCAAAATTATTTGCAGGATCCAGGCTGATGGCGGAAACCTGGTGGCACCCGGTGTTGGTCACGAGTGCGATGTTGTGAAGCTCGTCAATCGCAACACCACCCGGCGCCGCGGCCGTGCCGGAACAATCGGGAATGGGAACTTCCTCCACGACGGTGAAGTCCATAACGTTCGATCCAATTCCCAGGTTGTTCGCCACGTCGAGAGCGAAATGCCGGGGTCCCGTGAGAATTCCAATGGGATTCGGACCGCTCGGATTCGGCATCGTCACCGGAATCGTTACATCCAGTTCCTCGCCGCTGATAAAAGTTACGCCGCTTGGCAGCGCCACGCCGTCCAACCGCACTTGCGTTGGATTGGTGAAGCCCGCACCTAGGATTCGGACGGGCCCGACCGGCGCCGGCGCCACGCCGGACGTGATCTTCACGGCCTGAGAAAGCTGCGCGGGAACAGGAATTGTCGGTGCATCAATCGCCGGTGTCAAAACTTGCTGAATGTGTACCGGCTTAATCGTCCCAAGCTTGAAGACAGAGATGTTGTCGCTTCCGGAATTTACCGCGAACGCCAGATTGTGGACGCTATCCACACCAATCGCTCCCGTCAGCGATACATTTGTTGGAGGCGGCGTAGTCGATCCGCAATTCGCGGCGCAAACGGAACTAGCCGCAGTCCAGCCGGTGGAGATAATCGCCAGTCGCTGCAGGGCCGTCGGATCCAGCAGCGAAACCTGGTTGAGCGCAGGATTGAAAGAGACCGCCGTATTGGTGAACGGCTGGAACGCAACGTTCGTCGCGCCCAATTCCGGAGAGCCTGAACTCACTTGGCCGGTGGCGCCCGCGAACACGGTCATCGAGGTGACAGTTTGGCTTTGCGGATCGAGAAAAGCGATCTGGCCGAATGTCGTATTGGTGTCCGCCAAAACCGCCAAACGCGTTAGCGGATTGATGGCAATCCCCGCAATCGAGGGCGAGACCGTGTATGTCAAGAAAGGAACTCCCGAACTCGCCAGACATGTCGTGGTACACGTGGAGACATCGTCTTGCGCGGCCTGGACATACTGGAAGTTGTTGGCGTCCAGCACAGTGCCTACTGCGAACGAACCATTGAAATTTGTGCTGTTTGTGGTTCCAGGTGGCAATCCGCTGATGAGTACCGTTCCAGGATTGCCTGGGATTAATTTGTGGGGTGCGGCCGTCTTGATCGTGACCACATTGGAGGCTCGCGTCGCGCTGACAATCCCTACACTTCCTGTCGACGGATTGGCGAGATTCACCGCAGCGATAAGCCCCTGACCTCCTGGCGTGACATACGCAAGGCGCGCGCCCGCTTCGAATGCAATCTGGGGACTCGAACCCGTAGCCAGAGTTACGTAGGCGATCGGGCAGTACGTCGTCTGCGTTGCGAACGGGAGACAGGCCGGCGTGGCAGTGGGATCTAGGTTGACCACCAAGCCTACGTTTGTGGACGCAAAGGCGACCAGTGCGCGGTGTGAGAAGGGATCAACTCCCACGGAATAAGGGAACGGCGGCACGAATGGTGGATTCGTGGGGATCGGATTTGGCGGCGGAATCACGCCGCTGAGGTCTATTGTGGCCACCACCGCGCCCGACGGAATGGACAGCACGGAAAGAGTTCGGCTCCCGTAATTCACGACCGCAGCCACGTGCAATTGATCGTCAACGGCAACGGCCGTCGCGACATTTCCCCCTGAGGAAGCTAGCGCTCCCAGCGCAGGCGTCCCCCCGGCCAAATTGATGAACTGCACATTGTTCTGCGTATTGGTGTTGCTGCCCGAAGTATTCAGGCCGGCAAGCGTTACAACCGCGTACCCGAGCGAGGGATCCAGTGCAATTCCGCTGGGTTTGGACGCTGCGGGGAGCGTAAGCGTTGAGAATAAAGTCGCCCGATTCGACGCGCCGTAATCCGGAATTACCGCAATATTTGTAAAGACAGTGGTGGGAGTCGGAGGGCCAAACGGCCCCGTCGCGGTCGCCGAGTGCTCCACGCTGACAGGAAACAATCCCGCGTTAGAAACGGGTCCTAGAGCAGCGGGTAGGTTGCCGAGGATACGTCGCGCCGATGGAACAAGCGTACTGGAGGGGTTGGTGTTGGCCAGGATTAGTTGTCCATTTACTTTGGTGGCGATGAGAGAAGAACTTGGAGGACCAAAGAATCCGCCGTCGATCACGAACGGCACACCATTGGTCTGGCCCAGCGTGGACTCCTGAAAATTGTCAGGCGCGGCTCCCACGAGCGTCGGGCGATTGGGTACGATGTCCAGTGGAAATGGTCCACCTGTGACGGTGACCGAAGGGTTGCTGCTTGAAACTTGAATCTGAAAATGTCCCGCGGTCTGCAGGTTCTCCGCTGTCAAGCGAACCCGAGCGCCGATCGAGGCAGTGCTGCTCCCGGCGGGGAAGACTACCTTGATTTGTTCTGGGGCTACAAATAAATTGCTGCTATCCGCAAGGTTGGTGACAGTTACGCCGATCTGTGACGTGGCGTTGGTTGCGGCCAGGAAAATATCCTGCTGAAGCGCTCCCTGCGGTGCGATAGAAGGCGAAATGCCGCTAAAAGTAATGTTCCCTGCCGCGACAATAGTGATGGCTGCCTGCGCTCCGCGCGTCGGGTCAATCTTGGAGAGTGCAAAAATTGTCGCGGTCGCTTGTGTCGGTACGGTGGCTGGCGCGGTGTAAATACCAGTCGCGTTGTCAACCGTGCCGCAGGTGGGCGTGCAGGTCACGCTTTTCGTCGTCGCTGTAGCATCCGCGGTGACGTCCCATTTCAGATCGCTGTTGGAGATCACGACGCCATTAAAATCTTCAGCGAGAAACTGCTTGGTTTCGCCCGTTGCCAGTGTTGCGGTCGTGGGCACTAACTGAATTCGGATGCCCGAATCTATGGTGATGGTGGACTTGCCAGTCTTCTTGGTATCGGCCTTTGCCGTGGCGGTGATAATGACCTGCAAGTTTACGTACTTGACTGGATCAGGAAACACTGTCGGCGCCGTGTACGTGGCGGTGGAATTCGTGGTGGTACTGGTGTTTTGAATATTTCCAAGCGTTCCAACCTCCCCATTCGCGCTTGTGCACGCAGCGGGCGTCGAGGCCTTGGGATTCGGATCCGCCGTGGTCGCATTGGGAGTCGTTGTAAAACTGCAGTCAAACGTCGAAGACACATCGGTCGCACCAGTCACGATCGCAGTGAGAGTCACGTCCTGTTTTACCACCAGCGTGCTCCCCGCCGGACTTACCTGGACCACGACCTGATTGGCCTTGTTGCCGCCGCCGCAGGCACTGACCCACAGGCAAGCGGCCGCTGCCGTCAACAGGATGCTCTTTGAAATGTTTCGCCACTTCATAACCACTTTCTCCCCCGCCTTCGCGCGCCTTTCACTTCATTGTCGGACGCTGCATCACTGAATTCCCAAGGTCTCGCAACACTCCAAAAAGCAAACTCTAGAACGTCCTGCTGACCGTAAAGCGGAACGTCCGCTCCGGCTCGAAATAGTTCAGGCGCCCTGGATTGTTCTGCAACTGCAAGATCGTAGGCTTGACCTGGTTCGACCACACATCCGGCGGCAGCGTGCTGGGCAACAATCCTATTTGCGGACAGTTCGGTCCAATCTGATCGCAGATCTCGCTTGGATTCAGGTAATCCGGCGGAGCAATCACCTGCGTATGCAGCCGGTGGATGTTGTAGGCGTAATACACGCGGAACGGCGCCTGAATGATTGGCAATTGAACGACAAACTCGATCCCCGTCGAGCCCCGCAGTCGGAAGTTCGTTCCTCGCGCGATAGAAAGCTGCCGTGTCAGTCCAACGTCTTGAGATGCCAGCGGGAATTGCGTGGTGAGGTTGTTAAAGCCCGTGGGGTCCAGCCTCAAAGCACCCTTCCGGAGAATGCCGTTGGTTCCGCCATCCAGGAAAAGCCCCATTTGCACGGTAGTGCCGATGATGGGGATGCGATATTCAAAATTCCCGTAGCTCTGCGTGTCGCCGCCGGGGAAGGAAATGGTATAGCCCAGCACTGGTACGTTGAAAGTCCGCTGGGTGGGCTGGCCAAAGCCGTTCAGGCAGGTTCCGCACAGGTAGGTAAATTGTTGCGTGCTGGCGACGGGAATAAACGTCACCGGAGTGATGGAGCGGATGTCGAATCCGCGAATATCACTCTCTCCGCCCATGTAGAACCGGCTGTAGGGCGGTGGCTCTCCGCCCCCGTATCCCGTGGTGAATGCTCCCGTCGCATGGAAGCTCAGGACATTTCGCCTCTTGTTGATCGGATGGAAATACTTCCAATCAAAAACATTGGTGATGCTCTTGACGTTGCCGCCCAGCGGGCCGCCCGAAAACGCCAGCGAATAGTAATAGCTCTTCCCGCCCGTAGGATTGATGGGATTGTTCACCGTGTTATAGGAAATTGTCGGCGTGATCGTGCTGGAGACGATTCCGTTCAGCGCGCTCGGGCCCGCGATGCTCCGGAATTGTAATTGCGTGAACAATAATTTCGAAGCATCGTTGAACGCCGTGATGTTCGTGCGCGTCAGCCCATAATTGAGGGCCACTCGGGTGAACGACAATTTGCGCAGCGGATAGCTCGCATACACCGTGAACCCCGTGCTGTCCTGGTTGTAGTTCTGGATGAATTGCGGATTGACGCTGACGCTCTGTCCGGTGAAAAGCGCCGCCTGCCGTGCCTGGTCAAACTTGTATCGGCTGGAGAAGATCGTGAAACCCGTCGAGATCGGCCGGTCGAAGAGATACGGCTCCGTGAATCCGAACATGAAGCTGCGCGTCAAATCTCCGAACTGCGCCGAAAACGTGAGCGTCTCGCCAAGTCCCAGGAAATTATTGGTCTGGTAGGTCAGCCCGAGGAAACTTCCGGCCAGCCCGCTCACCCCGCCTTGCAAGCCGATGGACTGCTTGCCCTTCTCCTTGAGCTTCAGCGTGATATCCACCGTGCCGTCCTTGGTGTTTTTCTTTAGCTCCGCGGCCTTGTCCGCTTCGATCTTGTCAAAATAGTCGAGTTGATTCAGCCGCAGGATACTCAGTTCCCAGTATCGTTTATTGAAGAGCTGCCCTTCGTCGATGAGCAGCTCGCGCCGGATCACCTTGTCGCGCGTCGTGGTGTTTCCGCTGAAATCGATCCGCCTCACCGTGTACTGCTTCTGCTCGTCAAACCGCATCGTAAGGTTGATCACTTTGTTGGCTTCGTCGATTTCCGTGTCCGGCTCCGGCGTGAAGTCGATGAATCCGTACTCGCCGTAAATTTTCCCGTAGTTCTCCAGAGCCTTCCGCACTTTTTCGGTGGAGAAGATGTCTCCCTGTTTGAGCGGAAACGCGCTCTTGAGCGCATCTACCTTCAGGGACAGCGCCTTGTCCGGATCGGCGCTCACGATTTTCAGCGTGCCCATCCGATAGCGCTCGCCTTCTTCGATCTGAATCGTGATGTTGACGGCCTTGCCGTCCGTGCGTCCCAGCACCAGCGGAACTCCCAGGCGGTTGTTGCGCGTGTCGATGTTTTCGAGAATCGGATCGCCGACCGACACTTTGAAATATCCGTTGTCGCGGTACAGCCCGCGAACACCGACCTCCAGATCCT
>JBARRT010000121.1:0-3437 GCA_049644365.1 Candidatus Acidiferrum sp.
AACCAAGCTCACCGGCCTCGCCAAGAGTCCCTTCAGCACGACCGAAAAACAAAATACCTTCGAAGACGTGACTCACTACAACAATTTTTACGAATTCGGCACCGACAAAGGCGATCCGGCAAGAAACTCCAAAAACTTCAACACCTCCTCCTGGTCTGTCTCCGTCGAGGGCGAAGTCAAAAAGCCCCGCAAGTTCACCATGGACGAAATCTTGAAAATCGCCCCGCTCGAGGAACGCATCTATCGGCATCGCTGCGTTGAAGCTTGGTCCATCGTTGTTCCCTGGATCGGTTTTTCCTTCAGCAATCTCATCAAGCTCGTCGAGCCCACGCCCAAGGCTGAATTCGTCGCTTTCCAAAGCTACTTCGATCCTCAGCAGATGCCGCAGGCAAGATACGCAGGCATCGACTTCCCCTATGTCGAAGGCTTGCGCATGGACGAAGCCATGAACCCGCTCGCTCTCCTCTGCGTCGGCATGTATGGCGAAACGCTGCCGAATCAGGACGGCGCGCCGGTTCGGATGGTCCTCCCTTGGAAATACGGTTTCAAGAGCATCAAATCGCTCGTCAAGATCAAGTTTCAGCAGAAGATGCCGCCAACCACCTGGAACCGCATGGCTCCCAATGAATACGGTTTTTACTCCAACGTGAATCCCAACGTCGACCACCCGCGCTGGACCCAGTCGAAGGAACGCCGCCTCGGTGAAATCTTCAAGCGCCCCACGCTCATGTTTAATGGTTATGGCGAGCAGGTCGCCAGCCTCTATAACGGCATGGACCTGAAGAAAAATTACTGATCCGGGATCACCACGTGCGAAGAATTCTCACCAGCAAATGGACCAAAGTCGCTGTTTTCCTTCTTTGCCTCATTCCGCTTGTCAGGTTGCTCGATCGCACGCTGCACAACAGGTTGGGCGCCAATCCTGTCGAGTTCCTGCAGCACGCCACCGGTGACTGGATCTTGCGCTTTCTCGTTTTCACCCTGGCCATCACTCCGCTTCGCATACTTCTCAACCTGCCGGATCTCATCCGCTTCCGCCGCATGCTCGGCCTTTTCGCTTTTTTTTACGCCTGCCTGCACTTCCTCACCTATCTCGGGCCGGACCAGTCCTTCGATCTATCCGCCATGTGGAAAGACGTCGCCAAGCGCCCGTTCATCACCGTCGGCTTCCTCGGATTTGTTTTGCTGATTCCTCTGGCGCTTACTTCCACTACCGGTTGGATTCGCCGCCTCGGCGGCAAGCGCTGGCAAATGCTACACCGCGCCATCTACATCAGCGCCATCGCCGGCGTGGTCCATTACTATTGGCTGGTAAAATCCGACGTTCGCAAGCCGCTGTTTTACGGTGCGCTCGTCGCCATTCTTCTTTTGTGGAGATTGGGAAGCTGGATTTCCAAGCGCAGGAGCCCGGCGCCTGTGCGCGTGGCGGCCCCAGGAGTTTCAGTTAACGGCTGAAGAATTATCCGCAGCAGCGTCGCTGAATTCCACGCCCCAGAAGCGCGGCGCCGGAGTCAAAAACTCTACTCCCACCCGCTGCCCCTTGCCGACCGGTTCACCCAGATACACCACCCGGCATTCCAGCTCTTCTAGCGTCTCTGGATTCGTGATCACCAGCATCTCGCCGGTGTCGATCTCGTGCTTCAGAAACAGCAAGCCGCCATGGCCGTTGACCACCACGGTCTCGCAAGTCTCGCGGAACTTCTTGCCATTGTGCGCGCGGCCCTGCGCCAGTACCCGCATCTTGTGAAAGACGCGCGAGCTCCGCCGGTGAGAGGCTGCAGTAATTTCGCTCATACTGCCATGTTCAAACGCCCTCGCGTCACGGTCAATTGCCCCAACGGTCAGGTGTTCCCGATACGCAACTCTGCGGCCGGCCGCCGGTGCCCCAATTTCAACCGCAGCGAATCTGCCTCCTCGTTTAGCCAACTTATCAGAATGCACCCAGCAGTCAGATAAACTATCACGTGAGCTAGCGATGATTGACTTCGTTCAAATTGCCCGACAAGCCGACTGTGCTGAGTAGGTCTTGGAATCGAGATTCGTCACGCAAGGGATCCCAGGAGGGCGACACGCGCAAGAATGCCAGCTCCCCGGCGCGCCGCTCCACAGCTTTCAGCAACAGGGCAAACGCCTGATCCTTTTCACCCAGTGCGGCATAGGTCCGAGCCAAGTCAAGGGGAGACACTTGGCTGGTGGCGGAGTCTTTCTTATGGACGGCGAGCATCCACGACCAGTAAGTTTTCGCATCGCGGAAGTGCTTGGGTGGGGAAGGTTCAGGCGCCCCGTGGCCGGTAAGCGCATGGAATTTCGAATACATCCGGGCGGCCTGGTCGAACTTTCCTGACCATTCGGAGATTTCCGCCATTGTGGCGTAGGTCGAGGGATAACTTGGGTAAAGTTCCATCACACTCTGTCCGAGTTCAAGGGCCTCACTGTACCGACGGGCGAACCCAAGAATTCTGGCCAGGCTTGAACTCATCAGCGGATTGAAGGGATCGAGGTCGCGGGCGCGGCGCATTTCGGCCATAGCCTCTTCGTGTTTTTCAAATAGCATGAGATGCCAAGCGTGGGCCCAATGTGCCCAGGCAGAGTTGGGGCCCGTTTCGATCGCGCGGCGCATATCGTTCTCTGCCTCGATCCGGTTCCAATCGTACGTGCAGCGCACGTACCCCAGAACCATATGGGCTTCCGCCACGGAAGGGTCAAGCTCGAGCGCGCGCAACGCGGCGGTCCGCGCGGTTGGATAAGCTTCATCAGGTGCCAGATCGCCGTCCCAGCCCAGCATAAAGTAAATTTCGCCCCGCCAGGCGTGGGCACGTGCGAAGTTCGGATCCCTAGCTACGGCCTGCTCAACGTACCTTCGAGCCTTGGAGAAGCCATCGGTCGTCCACTCGTTGTGGTGGTACTGGGCGCGCAGCAGCAGTTCGTATGCATCGGGATTCACAGCCGGCGCGGCTGCCAGCCGTTGCTGCTCCTGGGGGGTGAGCTTAATTCTGATCTCCCGGGCAATCGCCTGCGCAACGTCACTCTGCAGTACGAGCACATCGCGCAGATCGCGCTCGTAGCTCTCGGCCCAAACGTGCCGGTCGCTCTGGGCGTGGATTAATTGCGCGGTGATACGCACGCGGTCTCCGGAGCGCAATACCGTTCCTTCTACGACTGCATCCACGTTCAGTTCGCGCGCGATCTCCGGCAGCGGCTTTTTGATTCGCTTATAGCGCATCACGGAGCCACGCGAAATGACCTTCACCGCTTCTATTTTGGCCAGGTCCGTGATCAGTTCGTCGGTCATCCCATCTGCGAAGTACTCCTGCTCGGGGTCCTTGGAGAGATTTTCCAGAGGAAGTACGGCCAGCGACTCAATTTTAAAGGATCGGGTGTTGCCCAAAAATCGCTCCCGCAATCCGCCTGCGTTTATCGCGATGGCCACCACAACC
>JBARRT010000122.1:0-3563 GCA_049644365.1 Candidatus Acidiferrum sp.
GTGTTGATTCTAACGGATTTACATTGCACCAGGACTCTGGAAAATGAGTCGTTCCTCGTGCGTCTGGATCAAAGGATTCACTTTCAATGGGGCAGCGGGGATGGCCAAAAAAGAAAATCGGCAGCCAGGCTGCCGCGCTCCACAATTCTTCCTGCTAAAAATACTAAGGCGAAAAGAGAGTTCGGTCAAGAGGAAGATTGCGCGGAAAAGTGGAGACGCAGAGCTATTCCCACCAGAATTCCTGTGAGAGCGGATTCCAGGTGAGCTGCTGGGAGATAACTTTGCCAACGGGATCTGTGTCTATGGTGGCTTGAACGCGCAAACCGGACCGTCCGTCACGGGTGTAGGGGAAATCGCGCAAGGTTATCTGGAAGCCATCGGAGGTCTTCTCGACGCTGGCTTTGGGAAAGCGCGCAGCTTGCAGGAACCGGCGCGCGACGCCAGTGTTGCGGGCTACGTCCAAGGCGGGCGAAGGTTCGGGCTTATAGGATGTCCGGGCGGAATCCGGATCGAACTTTGCGGCGGGCCCGACTTCGACTTCCACTTCATGAAGGGCGCTTTCGGTTTCGATGATGCCGTGCCAGTGGAAGGGCGAGCCGGATTCCGCAAAGGCTGCGACCCTGCGGGGTGATTCGCCGCGATAAGTGCGCGACTGAGCTGCCGCCATGGCGTTGCTGTGCAGAATGGCGCGCGCCCCGAAATAAATGAGCAGCACTGCGAGGGCAACGGATGCGCCGACCTTTCCCTTCGGACCTTTGGACTTGGCGCCGATTTCATCGGTGACTAACCCACTGAGCGTCGGGAGAAGAACTCCGGCGAGAAGAATTCCCAGGATCCACAAATCGAGATGGGCGGCCCAGTCCAGGGCAAAGCGACGAGAGGAGAAGGGCCAAAAGAGTTCCACGCCTGCGCTTTGGCACAGATCCATGAGCAAATGAAGAACGGAAGCGCTCAGCGCGGCCAGAAAGATGAGGGGCGGCGAGGTCGGTTTTTCGGTGGAAGGCGGCTTGCGCAGGAGAAATGGAAGCGTTACGAGCAGAGAGAACAGAATGGCGGAAAGGAGAGAATGAAAGTAGGTGCGATAAAAGGTGAGGAAGGCGGAAGGGCCGAAACGAGCGCTCTGGCCATCGAGGTCGGCGATCGTCCCAGCGATCACCATGGCGAGCGTGGCTGGGCGAGCGAGGCGTGGGAATGCCGCGCGCTTCAAGACGTAGGATGCGAGGCCGTGCGTGATGGGATCCACGGGTAAAGTTATCTCATGAATTTAGGGAACTGGGCGACGGATAGGGTCGCAACCCGAAGACTTGCCGCGCTCCAAGTGGCGGCTCCTGCAAAGCACCGGTCTGAAGACCGGCCACTACGATGGTGTACCCGGGACGAGGAGTTTCAGGGCGCGGGGGATGATCTTGAATTCGACGGGGAGACGCGCTAGAGGTTCGCCGTCGACCTGCGCGTGGATGGGATTTTTGTCGAGCGGCTCACAGACCAGCGTTTCGGCTTTCCAAAAATGGACGCCTTCCGTCTCACGCAAATCACCGAGCCACAGACTTGGCAGATAGCTCAGATACCTAAGGCCGCTCTGCGTCGTAAGGGCCATGAGTTCGAAGTGGTCTTCAAAGAGATTGGCGCCGGTGGTGATCTTGAAGGGGCCACCGTAGTTTTTGGTGCGGCCGACGATGACCAGAGATGCTTCGATCACCTCTTCGTTGGCGGCGACTCGAAAACGCGGAAAATTGTAACTGAAAAACTGGCGAGCGCCTTGCCACCAGTACGCCAAAATGCCGAGGCGAGCTTTGAGATCCAAGTCGATGCCATAAACGATCATGCCATCGGGGCCCGCGCCGCCAACGCTCAAGAAATATTTTTTCTTTTCGGGCTGTTCGAGCGGAGTGGCCAAACCGAGCGCGATTTCTTTCACGGTTCCGCGAACCAGCTTTTCCGCGGCGCTGGGAATGTCCCAGGGCAAGTCCAATTCTTTTGCGAGGATGTTCGCGGTTCCGCCGGGAAGCAGCGCGAGGGGAACGCGGTGGCCGTTCTTCTGGGCTGCAAGACCGTTGACGATTTCGTTCAGCGTGCCGTCGCCGCCGCAGGCGATGACGAGGTGGCGGCCTTCGTCGGCCGCGCGCTGCGCGATTTCGGTGGCATGCCCTGGGCCGGTGGTTTCCGAGAGATCGGTCTCGATCCCGCCGCCCGCAAAAATGCGTCGCGCTTCGTCGAGCAAGCGCCGGCGGCCTCTGCCGCCGTTGCCGGCGTTCGGATTGTGAATCAAAAGAGCGTTTCGTAATCTGAAAGTCATCGATGGTTAAGCTGTCCCGTTCGTATAGTAAGAGATTCATTCTATATAATGTCAGGCGCTTTCCAGCAGACTCTTCTGCCGAGGGTTTCATGGCCAAAGCCGCACCCGCCGCCGTCAAGAAGGAGATCGAAAATCTCCGCGAGAAGCTGCGCCACCACGAATATCTGTACTACGTGCTGGACGAGCCGGAAATCTCGGACGCGGCGTATGACCGGATGATGAACCGGCTGAAAGAGCTGGAGGAGACGCATCCGGAACTGGTAACGCCGGATTCGTTGACGGTTCGAGTCGGCGGAGCGCCGCGCGAAGGATTTTCCACGATGCGTCACGCGCGGCCGATGCTGAGCCTGGACAACGCGTTTTCCTATGATGCGCTGCGCGAATGGGACCGGCGGGTACGCGAAGGAAGCGGGCAGGAGAAAATCGAGTACATCGCGGAGCACAAGTTTGATGGGCTTAGCATTTCGCTTCAGTACGAGGATGGAGTGCTGGCGCGGGGCGTGACGCGGGGTGATGGCACGACGGGCGAAGACGTTACGCCCAACGTGAAAACGATACGATCGATTCCGCTGCGGGTGGATGCGGCGGTGCTGAAGAAGATCAAGCTGCGGGCGGACTTCGAAGTGCGCGGCGAAGTGATGATGACGCGGAAGGCGTTTGAAGCGCTGAACCGGCAGCAGGAACAGATTGGCGGAAAGATTTTCGTAAATCCGCGGAACTCGGCGGCGGGAGCCGTTCGGGTTCTCGATCCGGCGATCACGGCGGCGCGTCGGCTGGATTTTTTCGCGTACTACCTGCTCGTGGATGGAAGAGTGCCGTTTGCGAAGCATTCCGACTCCCTGCAGGCCTTGAAGCAATTACGGTTCCGCGCTTCGGATGATTGGAAGCTGTGCGCGGGTATCGAGGCGGTGACGGCCTATTGCGACGATTGGGACGCCAAGCGTGAGAAGCTGCCTTACGAAATCGACGGCGTGGTCATCAAGGTCAACTCCATTCCCATTCAAAATGAGCTGGGTTACACGTCGAAAGCGCCGCGCTGGGCCATTGCGTACAAATATCCGGCGCGGCAGGAGACGACGGTGGTCAACGACATCATCGTGCAAGTGGGGCGCACGGGGACGCTGACGCCGGTGGCGGTGCTGGAGCCGGTGCAAGTGGGAGGCGTCACTGTCAGCCGTTCCACGCTCCACAACATGGATGAGATCGAGCGGCTGGAATTGCAGATTGGCGACACCGTGCTGATCGAGCGAGCGGGCGAAGTGATTCC
>JBARRT010000123.1:0-20083 GCA_049644365.1 Candidatus Acidiferrum sp.
AAACATAGGGGGGAGTGTTATGGTTAACTGGATCCCGCAAGGATTTCTATCTAACTAAGGCCCTGAAAACGAACAACAAAGAACTGAAGACTACCTGAGTTCGAGGATTTCCTTCTCTTTGGCCGCGGAGAGATCTTCGATCTTCTTCGTTTCCGCGTGCGAAATCTTCTCCATCTCTTCGATCGCCCGCTTGTGTTCGTCCTGGCTGATTTTCTTGTCCTTTTCCAGCTTGTCGATCGCTTCCTTGATGTCGCGCCGGATGTTCCGCACCGCCGTGCGGTGGTTTTCCAGCACCTTGTGCAAGTGCTTCACGATCTCCTTGCGGCGCTCCTCGGTGGGCGACGGCATCGGCACGCGCACCACCTTGCCGTCGTTCGTCGGATTCAGTCCCAGGTCGGACGCGCGAATCGCCTTGTCAATCAACGGCACCACGCTCGGGTCCCACGGCGAAATCACCAGCAGCGTCGCCTCCGGCACTGTTACCGTACCCAGCTGATTTACCGGCATCGGCGTCCCGTGATAATCCACCCGGATGGCATCCAGGATCGAAGCGTTGGCGCGCCCGGTGCGCAGGGTGCCCAATTCCTTGCGAAAATCATCGACGGCTTTTTCCATCCGCGTCCTCGCCTGGGCCATCGCATCTTTGGTCGTCGCAATCGTGGTCATATCTTCCTCATCAAACTACTCTGACTCGTCATTTCGAGCGCAGCGAGAAATCTCTCTTCCGGCTCTGGCTCACGCCGGAGTCACCTTCGAGCCCACGCGCTCGCCCAGCACCACGCGCTTGATGTTCCCGCTCCGGTTCATGTTGAACACCACGATGGGCATGCCGTTGTCCATGCACAGCGAAATCGCCGTCGAATCCATCACCTTCAAATTTTGGTTCAGCACCTCGCGATAGGAAATCGCCGCAAAAAACTTTGCATCGGGACTCTTTTCCGGATCGGCGTCGTAGACCCCGTCCACACGTGTGGCTTTCAGGATCACCTCCGCCTTGATTTCCATCGCGCGCAGCGCCGCCGCTGTGTCCGTCGAAAAGTACGGATTCCCCGTGCCCGCCGCAAAAATCACCACGCGGTCTTTTTCGAGATGGCGAATCGCCCGCCGCCGGATGAACGGCTCGGAGACCTCTTTCATCTCGATGGCGCTCAGCACGCGCGTGAACACGCCCTCTTTTTCCAGCGCATCTTGCAGCGCCAGCGCGTTGATGACCGTCGCAAGCATGCCCATGTAGTCGCCGGTTGCGCGGTCAATCTCAAACCCTTTTTGCCGCGCACCGCGGAAAATGTTGCCGCCTCCGACCATGATCGCCGTTTGCACGCCGAGTGCGTGCACTTCCTTCAGCTCGCGCGCAATCGCCTGAATCGTTTCGCCGTGAATCCCGAAGCCTTGCGGCCCCTGAAACGCCTCGCCGGAAAGTTTCAGAAGAATCCGGTGGTAAGCCGGCACCGCTTTCTTGGCGCTTTTCTTGACCGCTTTCTTCTTCGCCGCCATGAGTCTCCGATTCGCGCGATCTAAAATCCCCGGAATTGTAACAAACTATCTCCGCCCCCGCACTCCGCGAGGCCTTAAAAAAAGAGCGCCCCGACTGGGTCGAGGCGCTCAAGAGTGTTGTTACTGAACGATTTATCCATTACGCCTTGACAGGCGCGGGCACCGGCACGGTTTCCGGCGTTGCAGACGCGCCGCCGCTGATTTCGCCGACCTTGAACCGCGCGAAACGCCGGATCGAAATATTCTCGCCCAGCTTGGCGATTGCCTGGGTAATCATTTCGCCGATCGTCACGCTTTCGTCTTTGATGTAGTGCTGTTCGTAGAGGCAATTTTCCTCGTAGAACTTTTCCATCTTGCCGGTCACGATTTTCTCGACCACCGCTTCCGGCTTTCCGGTCGCCAGCGCCTGCGCGCGATAAATCTCGCGCTCTTTTTCGAGCATCTCCGGCGTCACTTCCTCGCGCCGCACGTAGCGCGGATCCAGCGCCGCCACGTGCATGGCGATATCGTGCGAAAGCTGCTGGAACGCATCCGTGCGCGCCACGAAATCGGATTCGCAGTTCAGCTCCACGAGCACGCCAATCTTGCCGCCCGCGTGAATGTAGCTGCCCACGAGCCCTTCGCTGGCTTCGCGCTGCGCTTTCTTCGCCGCCGCCGCCTGGCCTTTTTTGCGCAGGACACTGATGGCTTTTTCGATGTCGCCCCCGGCTTCCACGAGCGCCGCGCGGCAGTCACTGAATCCCGCGTTGGTCCGCTCGCGCAATTCTTTTACGAGTTGTGCTGGGATTTGCATAGCTGGCTGTTGTGTATTCATCCTTTTTTCTCTTCTTTTTCTATTTGCTGATTTGAATTTTCCTATTCAATGCCCTTGTTTGCAAAACGGCCCGCCCCGATGCGCTCGGAGCGGGCCTCAAGCTTTTCCCACTCGCGCGGATTGCCTACTTCCCTTCCTCATCCGGAGGGACGGTCGCCTCGGCGGTTTCTGCCGGGACTTCCGCCGGGATTTCAACGAAGTCGCCTTCTTGTTTCTCGTACTGTTCGTAAGCGCTGGTGTCCACGTACTCAACACCGTCCACCAGAGCCTGGTCCTCCGCCGATTTCTGTTCCGCCACCTGCGACTGCTGGTAAGCGTTGTGGCCTTCGAGAACGGAATCCGCAATTTTCGTCGTGAACAAACGGATTGCGCGCAGAGCGTCGTCGTTCCCCGGGATGATCCAGTCGACCACATCCGGGTCGCAATTTGTATCCACGACCGAAACCACCGGTACGCCCATCCGCCGCGCTTCTTTCACCGCAATTTCTTCCGCGTTGGAATCGATCACGAACATGGCGTCCGGCAATTGGACCATGTTCTCGATGCCTTCGAGATTCTGGAACAGGTGCTTCATTTCGCGGTCCAGCCGCGCCTGTTCTTTCTTGGAAAGCTCTTTGATCCGGCCGTCTTCGTTCATGGCCTTCAGCAGCTTCAGCCGCTTGATGGATTTCTGCAGCGTCGCCCAATTCGTCAGCGTTCCGCCCAGCCAGCGGTGGTTCACGAAAAACGCGCCGCAGCGCTTCGCCTCTTCGGCGACCGCTTCCTGGGCCTGCCGTTTGGTGCCCACGAATAATACGTTTCTGCCTTGTGCTGTGAGTTCGCCAACGAAGCGGCTCGCTTCGCGGAACATCTTGAGGGTTTTCTGCAGGTCAATAATGTGGATGCCGTTGCGTTCCCCGAAAATGTATTCCTTCATCTTCGGGTTCCATCGCCGCGTCTGGTGACCGAAATGGACTCCGGCCTCCAGCAACTCTTTCATCGTAATCTCTACTGCCAAGTTTCCTCCTAGTAGGATAGCTGTTTGCGGTGGCGGCCCTTCATCTCATGAAGTCGTCGTCACAGAACAGCCTATTGCCGGCTCCTTGCCGGCCGTGATCTCAGCGGGATAACTTGCGTCAACCCGCTGGAGTCCGCAGGGTCCCTCGATCGAGCCGAGGAACCCAAATTCTTAACGCTTCGTGAACTGGAAGCGCTTGCGCGCGCCCTTCTGCCCGTACTTCTTGCGTTCCTTCATACGGGAATCGCGCGTCAAAAATCCGTTCTTGCGCAGCGCCGGCCGCAGCTCCGGATTGAACCGCGAGATAGCCCGCGACAATCCCATGCGCACCGCGCCGGCCTGGCCGCCCACTCCGCCGCCATGCGCCGTCACCACCACGTCCACCTGGTCCGCGATGTTCGTGAACTTCAGCGGCTCGACCGCGTCATGCTTCCACGCGTGGTTCGGAAAATACTGCTCCACCGTGCGGCGGTTGATCGTGAATTTCCCGGAGCCCGCGCGCAGAAAAACGCGCGCCACGGATTCCTTGCGCCGGCCGGTCCCTAGAAACCATGCTTGTGACCCCGCGAGGGGCGTACCCGTTGAACCCAATGTTCCTCCTCAAACTCAACGACACCAGCACAACCAGTGTCGATTCAAGTCTTCAACTCCACAACGCTTGGCTCCCTGCTAAGGCACCACTTAGAAAGGAACAGCTACGTGCGGAAAAATTCCAATCCAGCCTACAGCGCCACCGCTTGCGGCTTCTGTCCTGCGTGCCGCGCCAAACCTGCCGCATCCCGGTAGATGCGCAACTTCTTCGCGCGCCGCGCGCGCAACTTATTTTTCGGCAGCATCCCGAGAACCGCCTCGCGAATGATCCATTCCGGCTTCGTTTCGCGAATACGCTTCGCCGGCACTTCCTTCAATCCGCCGGGGTAACCGCTGTGCGAGTAATAAATTTTTTGCTCGACCTTGTTCCCGGTCATGCGAATCTTATTCGCGTTGATCACCACCACGTGATCGCCCGAATCCAGATAGGGCGTAAAACTCGGCTTGTCTTTGCCGATCAGCATCCGCGCGACCCTGGTCGCCAGGCGCCCCAGCACCTGGTTCGTCGCGTCCACCACAAACCAATCGGCGCCCACTTTCAGCGCCTCGGCTTCTTCACCTTTGGCTACATACGTCCGCATAGCGCTCAGTCACACCTTTCCCTGTAGAGACAATCATTGAGTTTATTGCAGGTGCCGCACGTTGTCAACGCAGTCTTGGCGCTCCTGGCGCGGCCGCGACGGCCCAAAAATAAGCATTTTCAAATCCTCCCGTTTTTAGTATGCTTTTCCGTAAGCGGTGTCCCCCCGTAGTCGGTTTGCCATGCTAGGAACTGACCTGCGCACCCTATCGCCGATGTGCCGCACAACAGCCGTGAGGCGTTCCCTCCGTCCCATAAGTCTGTACATCCCCGGCATTTTACTGTTCTCGTGTGCTTTATATTTCACGACGGAATGTTACGCGCAGGACGTTGCCGACGCCGCAAAACAGGAACGCGCCCGCAAAGAATCGCAGCAGAAAAAATCCAAGCACGTTTACACCGAGGAAGATTTAAAGCGCGCCCAGATTCTTACGCCGGAGGATCGCGCGCAGATCGAAGCGAGGAAAAATCAAGCCGCTCCGGACGCCGGAGAGAAATCGCAAGATGCTCTCGACGCGAAGTCGCTTTCTCCCGACGTCCCTCTCGGTGACGTGGCCCGCCGCTTCCGCAGATTGAAGGAGCTCCAGAAACTTCAGCAGTCCGCCGAATTCCATCTTCCGCTCGCGGATGCGCCGGTGCTCGCCTCACCGAAGCCGATGCAACCCGTGCGGCCCCATGCGTTCAAACCTGCGGCACCTGCTGCGCCGCGCTTCGCTCCCTATCGTCCACCGGTGAAGCGTTCGCCATTCGCGCGCCCGAGAATTTTCACAGCTGCGCCTCCGATGATTGCGCCGTCGCACCCGCCTGCCACTCGTTTAGCTCCCGCGCAGCCACCTGCGCCCGTTGCGCCGACCATCGCGCCCTTGAATCCCGCGAAGCGAGATGTGGTGCCAACGGTTGTTACCGTAAAGCGCGGCGACTCACTCTGGAAACTCGCCCAGCAACACCTTGGTCATGGACACCGCTGGCATGATCTGCTCTCTGCCAATCCCGGCATTCTCGACGCTAGCTACATCGTGGCCGGCTCGCAGATTGTCCTGCCGACTTCGATTTCGTCTGCTCGAACCACCACTAAGTTCACCGTGCGGCCCGGCGACACGCTCTCCCAGATCGCACAATCCCAGCTCGGTCGTGCCTCCTACGCAGCCTGCATCGCCCATGCAAATCCGAGCATCTACGACCCCAACCTGATTTACGCCGGCCAAGTTCTCCTCCTCCCCGCCAGCTGCACCCTGTAGCTTTTTACCTGCCGCCAATCATCCAAGTAACATACGTGTCACCTAAAGCGCCTTCAAGATTCTGTAAGTCACTTCAGTTTCTTGAATAACGCCAGCGCGATGCCATTCGCAGGTTCGCCATCCTTCCTCTAAGCTATTGATATACAGACCTTTACTCAAGGTCTGCTTTGTTTCCCTGTGGCACGGCGATTGCGACTCCGGTTCGCGGCTGGCACGCATGTGCAGCAGGCAGCTCTGATCGGCAAGAGGATATTCCTTTGGACGGTACCCTTCTGCAGTGCTTTCTTAGAGGTTCAAACCATGAAATCTACCTGTTCGGGGGAATATTCAGTACGATCCTTCGGTCTCATTCCCAATGGGAAGGAACAAGGCAATGAAAATTGATGTAGGGGGATCATCAATGATACGTAGAATTTTCTTTCGTCTATTTTTGCTGGTTGGATTGCTGAGCGGGTTTAGCGGCGCCAGCTTTGCGCAATCAACTGCCGTGCTGAGTGGCACAGTAACCGATGCCAGCGGGGCTGCTGTTCCGAACGCCCGGGTGGTCGCCACGAACCAGGCGACAAGCGTCGAATCGGCTACCCAAACGGACACGGCCGGCGCTTACTTGTTTCCGTCTCTGCCCATAGGAATTTATCGCCTCACGGTCAGCGGCACAAATTTCCAGACCGCGGTGGTCACGGACCTCAAACTTCAAGTCGCTTCCACTCTCATGCACGACGTTCAGTTGAAAGTGGGCCAGACCACGGACACCATCGAGATTACCGCGGACGCCGCGGTCGTGGATACCACCACGAACACTTTGGGTCAGGTGATCAACGAT
Organism: Candidatus Acidiferrum sp.; assembly: GCA_049644365.1. GTDB lineage: Bacteria > Acidobacteriota > Terriglobia > Acidiferrales > UBA7541 > Acidiferrum. Next base: position 6,538 of record JBARRT010000123.1, read on the forward strand.
AAGACCGTGCAGGAAATTCCACTGAATGGCCGACACTTCACGGATCTCAGCTTGCTCACAACGGGAACGGTTACACCGCCTGCGAACGGATTCCTGTCCGCTCCACTGCGCGGCCAGGGATCGTTCGGGATCAACACGGCGGGCCAGCGCGAAGACACCACCAACTGGCTCGTCAACGGCATAAACCTGAACGACAACGTCCAGAACCAAATCACCTTCCAGCCGCCGATCGACACCCTGGCCGAGTATAAGATCGACAACTCAACTTTTCCGGCGCAGTACGGACGGAATGCAGGCGCGATCGTCAACCTCGCTACTCGTTCCGGCACTAACGATTATCATGGCGAACTGTTTGAGTTTTTCCGAAACAACGCTCTCGACGCGCGAAACTTTTTCAATCTGGCTTCCGCGGGCCCGCAGGCGCCTTTCAAGCGGAACGATTTCGGCGCCAGCTTCGGGGGACCCATTAAGAAAAACAAGATCTTCTTTTTCCTGGCTTACGAAGGACTCCGCCAGCATCAGAGCCTTACGGTTACTTCCACCAGGGTTCCCAGCCAAAACGAAAGAGCGGCCGTAACTTCGCCAGCCATTCAGAGCCTTATCGCTCTTATTCCTGCTGCCAACCTCGCGGGAACTGGCAACCCAGCAGATCCAGCTACCTTCAACAAGTTTACAGGTGGGGCGCTGGCCAACGTGGCTCTCAACCAGGGGTCGGCCGATCTTGACGTGGAACTGACCAGCAAGGATCGCATCCACGCATACTACGTCGTGCAGAAAGACCTTCGGCAAGAGCCGACGGCTGGTGGTGCGATCGCCACGAACCTTCCTGGATTTGGCGACACGCGCGACGGCTTCCGCCACTTGATGACCTTCAGCGAAGACCACATTTTTGGCCCTTCGCTCACCAATACGGTCCGCTTAGGCTTTAATCGCATCCACCTGACCTTTACGCCCAACGCCCTAGAGGATCCCGCAGCTTTTAACATAAACATGCCAGCGGGCGCCCCAGTAGCTTCGGGATTGCCGTTCGTCAACGTTGGCGGCGCTTTGGGCTTCGGGGGACCCACGGGCGAGCCGCAGGGCCGCGGCGACACGACCGTAGTTCTGAACGACGGCTTGAGCTGGCTTAGGGGCCGCCATACGTTCGCCTTCGGGGGAGAAATTCGCCGCGCGTACAACAACAATATCGCCTTCAACATCGGGAGCCTGACTTACAACCAAACTCTGGGCGGTCCTACTGCGATGCAAAACTTCCTCAACGACTCCGCTTCTGCGTTCACTGTCCAGCTCGGCTCCGGGAATGACAAGATCCTGCAACCGTCCTATGACGTCTTTGCTCAGGACAGCTTCAAATGGAAACCCAATTTCACGATCAACCTCGGCCTAAGGTACGCATGGAACTCTTCGCCTTCGGAATCCGCTGGTCGCTTCACCCAATTTGATCCCACGGCGGGCACTCTCATTCCGGCGAGCCAGCCCTATCACACGAACAACAAGAACTTCCAGCCCCGCGTCGGCTTCGCTTGGGATCCCTTCAAGAATGGCAAGACCTCGGTGCGGGCTGCCTACGCCATTCTGACCCAGGACCCGACTACGAACATCGTGGTCGGTCTGAGCGGAAACCCTCCTTTTGCCGTACCCATCTCAGTCAGTTCGGGCGTCATTACGGCTGAGAATCCAGGGAACTCGCTTGCAACAACCAGCCTGGGCCCGGCGGCAATCAATTCCAATTTCAACGACATGTATGCGCAAGATTGGAACCTTACCATCGAGCGCCAATTGACGCCAAGCATGGGCCTGAGCGTTGCGTACGTCGGAATGAAGGGCACGCACCTCCAACTGGCTCAGAACATCAATCAACCGTTCGTTACGAATGGCATTTATGGTTCAACGCGCCCTTTCCCAAGGCTTCCGGCCACGAGTCCCATTTTGCCGTCTCAGTGCACCGCCCCTCATCCAGCCTGTACGTTCGGGAATATCAATCAGGTGAACAGCAACGGAAACTCGAACTACAACGCCTTTTGGGTCACGCTGAACAAACACTTCTCCCATGGGCTGCAGTTCCTGAGCTCCTACACCTACTCCAAGTCGCTGGATTACAATTCCCTCTCTACGGGCGAGACATATATCATTCAGAATGCATACAACCCGCGCGGAGACTATGGTCCGTCAGAATTCGACGTCCGTCACCGCTTCGTCTTGAGCGGGTTTTACCAGTTGCCGTTCAAGGCGAACCGCCTTGTGGCAGGATGGGAAGTCGGCACGGTCATACAGGCACAGTCTGGCAATCCTCTGAATCCCACGCTCGCGATCAATCCTGGAGTCAGTCTCACGGTTCGTCCCGATGTCACTGGGCCGATCCGTGTGACGGGAGATCCTGCAGGCTGGTTTGCAGACAAGACGGTATTCGTTTCTCCTTGTGTCGCGAACCCGGCCCCTGCCCCGCCCACGTGTCACCCAGGCAATCTAAGCCGCAATGCGGCCATGGGACCAAACTTTGTCAACACAGACTTCTCTGTCATCAAGAATACGAAGCTGACGGAGCGGTTTAATCTGCAATTCCGTGGCGAGATGTTTGACATCTTCAATCATCCCAATTTCGGGAATCCGGTCCTTACTACCACTTCTAGCACTTTCGGCCAAATCACAGGCACTCGCTTCCCAACTGGCGATTTCGGTTCCGCGCGCCAGATCCAGTTCGCGCTCAAGCTAAAGTTCTAACTGACCGTTGGTCTTCACGGAGAGGGCGGGCTCCGGCCCGCCCTCTCTTCTTCTACAAACTTGATTTTCTAGCGGCTCCGTCGATACCTTTCACATCGAACGAGGATGAGGATTCTGCGCATACGCATTCTCCTTGAGCGGCTGCACGCCCTCTTTTCGGCTACAATAAAGATCGGTCCCAGACTTCTATCGCGAGGGCTAGGTGATTCACCCTAACGTTTTTCACAACGAAAGCCTGCTGCCTATCGAAAAGGTGCGCCTTTCGCCCGGGCAGGCGGGACTGATTTGCGGCTGGGGGATTTTCACCACCTTGCGCATCTCGCGCGGCGAGGCTTTCGCGTACGAGCGCCACTGGCGCCGCCTGGAAAAGGACGCCGCAATCACGCGCCTTCCCATGCCGTACACCGCGGCCAAAGTACGCGTGCATCTCCACGAAGTGATTCGCGCCAACAAAGTCACCGAAGGATGTGCGCGCGTCTACCTCGTCTACAACACGGTGGGATTCTGGCAGAGCGACGAAAAGCACGCGCAAGTGGACTTGATCATCTACACCGCGCCGCTTCCCGAGCATCGCGACGCCGTCCGCCTCGCGGTGCGCGAACACGGCCGTCACGCCGCTTCCCCGCTCGCGGGCGTAAAAACGATCTCCTGGCTCAACAATGTCTGGGCCGCTTCAGAAGCGAACAAAGAAGGATTCGACGAAGTCGTCATGCTCAACGAGCGCGGCGAAGTCACGGAATGCACTTCCGCCAACATTTTCGCGGTGAAAGAGGGCAAGATCCTCACGCCGCCGCTTAACTCCGGATGTCTCGAAGGCGTTACGCGCGGCATCCTCATGGAAATCGCGCCCGAAACAGGGGTCTCCGTCGTCGAGCAGGCCCTGCGCCCCGAGGACCTTTATTCCGCCCAGGAAGTTTTCATTTCCTCGACCAACCGCAACCTCATCAGCGTGGGCGAAATTGGCGGCCACAAAATCGCTATCGGCCCAGTATGCGACCGCATGAATGATCTCTTTGCCGCCTACCTCGACGACTACGTCTCCCGCCGCCTGGCCGCCGCGAAATAAGAGTCGCGTGCCCGTTGAGCCGCCAGCCCGCGCCGCCCGCCTGGTGTTCGGTTGCATGGCAGACAACCAAAACCGTTCCTCTTCCCCTGCGTGCTACAATGCACCCGTTGGAACTGCCCCATGCCTGATTCCGTTCCCCTGGTCGGCGAAGCCGTGCTCGAAGTCGTCTCCCCGGACGGCGCGCGCCGCTATGCCCGCATCACGCAAACTCCCTTCATGATCGGACGGGGCGCCGAGACCGGCAACCATTTGCAGCTTTCCGACCGCCGTATCTCACGCAACTGCGCCGCGATCGTCATCGAAGCGAGCAACTTCTACGTCGAGGATCGCGGACAGCGACGCGGCCTTTTCGTCAACGGGGAAAAAGTGGAAAGCCGCGAGCTTCAGGACGGCGACGCCATCACTTTCGGAATCGACGATTCTTACGAAATTATTTTCCGTTCGAATTCCGGCGGAAATGAATCCTCGCTCCCGAACCTCCTCACCCGAATCGAGCACATCACCAGCTCGGAGCCCACGGGCGGCGGCCTCGTCAAGCTCAAGCGTCTGCTGGAAGCCACTTCCCTGCTGCACTCGCAACTCCCGCTGGACGTGGTGCTCGGCCACATGCTGGACCATGCCATCTCTGTCACCGACGCCGATCGCGGCCTGCTGCTCGAATCCGATGCCGCCGGAGCCTTGAAAGTAAAACTCGCGCGGCGCAGCGGCGGGCTGCGTCTTCCGCCCGAAAGCCTCTCGCCCAGCCAGACCGCGATCAAGCTTGCGCTCACACAGAAATCGCCGGTGATCACCGAGGATCTGGCGCAAGCCGACATGGATTTGTCGGCGGCGCAGAGCGTTGTCGCGCAACGCTTGCGCGCCGTCGTGGTGATTCCTCTTTACGGCATGACCCGCGCGAACACGCAGGAATCCATGGCCAATCTCAAGCGTGGCGATTTTCTCGGCGTGCTCTACCTGGATTCGCGCCGGCCCGCGGCCTTCTCCAAGCTGGATCGCCAGATTCTTGACGCCTTGGCCGCCGACGCCGCCAGCATTCTGGATAATGCCCGCCTCGTCGAGAGCGAGCGCGAACGCCAGCGCCTCGAGGAGCAAATCAATATCGCTCGCACCATTCAGCAGGGGCTTCTCCCGCGGGATTTCAGCGAATTCCCGCATCTGGCCGTCAATGGCTACAATTTGCCCTGTTTGTCCGTCGGTGGGGACTACTTCGATGTCTTTCCGATTTGCGAAGGCCGCACCGCCTTTCTCATTGCCGACGTCTCCGGCAAAGGCCTCGGCGCCGCCCTGCTCACCACTATGCTGCAGGGCGCGCTTTCCGCCATGACCCTCGGTACCGACCCCGCGCGCGTGTTCAATCACGTCAATCGTTTCCTATGCGGCCACGCCGAAGTAGGCCGCTATGCCACGATGTTCTTCGGTATTCTCGATGACGACGGCCACCTCGAATTTATCAACGCCGGCCATCCTTCGCCGTTCTTGATTCGCAACGGGATCGCCGAAGAAGCCTTCACGGAAGGCTCCTACCCGGTTGGCCTGGTTCCCGAAGCCGAATACACCGCTGCGTGCCTCAAGCTCGAGCCCGGCGACACGCTCGTGCTTTTCAGTGACGGCGTTACGGAGGCCATGGACCCCGACGATCAGCTTTACGGCGTTCCCCGCCTCAAGCAACTCCTCACCGGCCTGCCCGAGTGCCCGCTAGAAGAGATTCAGAAATGCGTCCTCGAATCCGTCGAGAATTTTGCCCGCGGCGCCCATCAAGCCGACGACCTCACACTTCTCGTAGTCCGCTACCGCGCCACGGCCGCCTCTGCCACCACCGACGCCGATGCCCCTTCCGCCTCTTCTGCTTCAGCATCAGCCTCTGCTTCTTCCGCCTCCGATTAGCCGCCGCCCGCTCGATAGCAACTGTGTATGGGCTGGCAAAAATACGAACAGAGCGGGGGCCGCAATCTCCGGCTCGTCCCGCCCCGTTTTCACTACGTGGGTTCTATCTTCGAACTGCGAACTTATTGGCCGACTTCTTTCAGATCGTCCTTGGCCTGTCGCTCGGCGTCTTTCGCGGCACCCTTGGCGTCCGCGTCGGGTTTCAGCAGGCGGATGGACTTGGTCAGGCTCTGGGCCTTCTCACCAATGGGCCCCTTGCAGCCGGACAGATCAACGTTGGTTTGCACGCCCGTCACATCGGCCCGCAGGCAATTGAACTCGATCCCCAGATTTTTGCTGGCGTGGAGCGACGCCACGCATTCATCCAGCGCGACAAACAGTGCGCATGTTTCGGTGACGCTCGCGTTTGCCGCGAGCAGGCCCTGCACCTGGAGCTTGGGCGTCAGCTTCTTTTCGATTTCGCTTCTCGAATCGGCGGATCTCTTGGAATCTTTCTTGATCCACTTGATGGGATTGAGGGAATGCCCGCCGTGCGACGACGTATCTTTTGCGGCCGCGGATGCGCCAGCGCCCGCCGGACCTTGCGCCGTTGCGCGCCCTGCCCCCACGGTGAAACTCAGTGACAAAAGCAAGACAACCATGACCGCGAGAAAACAATGTCTTTTCATGTTTACCCCTCTTGTGAATACTTTCCGTTTCGACTTGAGGCTTCCGGACCCCACCTCAACCTCAGTAGGCCACAGTGTTTTGCAGCGAATACGCTTCGGAGGGAGGGTACTCCCCCAATCGGTCACGCTGGCCGTTCGTACAGGGGCCGCTTTCGCAGACAAGAAGGCGAGCGATCGTTGGAGATGAACTTAAGATCTGAAACGCAAGTAGAGTCCGTAAAGAGTAAGGCCCATACCGGCCAAGAACAACAGCGGCAGAAGGTAGTTTACGGCCACAGGCAGGATCTGAATCGGAAGCCACAGCGGCGCGGCGTATCCCGCAGCAAAGTAATAAATTACCGCCGCCAGAAGCATGTACAGCAGACCGCGGCGTATCTGCTGGCGGCCGCTGGGCCCTGAACGGCGAGTCAATTGCACCTGCGGCACGGCCTCGCGGCAAAACGGGCACTGGGTCAGATGCGCGGCCATGTGCTTTCCGCAGTAGACGCATCGGCGTGTTTCCACAGTGTTCTTTCCTGAGAGACTCATGCGAGCTTCGGCATGTCTCTTACCTAGGCTAGATTCGAGGTGGCAGCAACGTCAAGCCGCTGACAAAGAGTAAAGCACTGATTCGTTAATATCGCCATCCGGCAGAGAGCCACTCGAAGGGCGAAGTCCGTGCGGATTACAAATCCCGGAGGGCGTGGGCGACGGGACGGCTCGCGGCACGAATGGCCGGGGGCATACCGCCTAGGACGCCCATTGCCAAGGCGAAGACGACGCCGATGACCAGAAGGACCGGCGTGATCTTAAAGGCGAAGGCGAGGTGGGAGAATGTCTGCCAGTTCATGGCGCCGGTGGTGAGGCCGTTGAGGGGGAGCACGGCGAGACAACCCACCAGGCCGCCCACGAAAGAGATGAAAAGGGCTTCGACCAAAAAGGACGTGACGACGCTGGCAGAACCGAAGCCGAGCGCACGCATGGTGGCGATTTCACGGCCGCGCTCGGAAACCGCAGAGTACATCGTGTTCAACGCGCCAAAGATGGCGCCGATGGCCATGATGGCTGCGACGAATCCGCCAAGAATGGTGATCAGCGAGGTCATGCGCGTGGATTGCTTCGAGTAGTACTCGATTTCGCGCGTCACATCCACTTTCAGGCGCGGATCGGAAGTGACGGCATCCTTGAACTGCTGGAGCGCTTCAGGTGAAGTGAGGTGCACGGTGACAGAGGAAAAAAAAGTATCCGGGCGCTTGAAAGCGCTGCTGATGAGATGGGCGTCGCCCCAGACCTCGGAATCGAAAGAGCTGCCACCCGCGTCAAAAATACCCACGATTTGCCACTTCGTGCTGCCAAGGCTGATGGTATTTCCAAGAGTCAGTCCCGAATATGTGGTCGTCGCATTCTTTCCGACGACTAACTCGGAAAGGCCGGGCTGAAACATCCGGCCTTCCTTGATTTTGACTTGCCGGCGGATCGTAAGAACATTTGACGAGACGCCGCGAATCTGCACGTTCGCATCGGTGCCCGTGGAGAGCAGGGGAATGGGCGCGATTAGAACATCCTCAGACGTAAGCAGCGGACCATCTGCTGTGCGCGCAACGCCGGGAGCGTCCTGAAGAATCTTCACAGAATCGAGACCGACGCCGCTGGTCATTTCCGAAGTGGCGCCCGCACGCATGACGATGGCGTTATCTTCCGAGCCGGAAGACACCAGCGTAGCCTTGAATCCGCGCGCCAGCGAGAGCATGGCGACGAAGACGCCCACGGTTCCCGCGATTCCGATCACGGCAACGATCGTGGAAGTCCAGCGGGATTTCACGCTTCGAAGATTGTAGACGATGGGAATCGGCATGTCAGACCCTCCTCAGCGCGTTAACGACGCGCATGCGCATCGCACCAATTCCCGGGAGCAGGCCGCTGGCGGCTCCCACCAGAAGCGCGAACCCTAGTCCGAAACCCAAGGTTAACTTCGACAGAATCAGCGGGGGCAGCAAGCCGTTGAGTGCCGCTCCCACACCTGGAATGGCTCCAGCGGCGAGAATAAGTCCGAGCGCGCCGCCGACGAGGGCGATCACCATGGACTCTGCGAGAACCAGGAAGAGCACGGAACGATCCGTAAATCCAATGGCCTTCAGGACGGCGAGCTCCGCCGTACGTTCGCGGACGGAGATCGCCATAGTGTTGCCGGTCACGAGAAGAAGCGTAAAGAAAACGACGCTGCCGATGGTAAGGATGAGGAATTCAATGTTGCCAAACTGCTTGGCGAAACCGGCGGCGAAAGCGGATTCGGTCTCGGTCTTAGTCTCGGTCGAAGAGTTGGCGAACTTCTCGTCAATGGCCTTGGCAACGCCGACCGCATCATCGGGGCTGTTGAGTTTCAGGACGTACCAACCGATCTGGCTCTTGATGAAGGACGGCACGCGTTCGTCGAAATATTTCCATTGAAACCAGAATTGGCCTTCATCGCCGCCTGGTTTGTCGCTGTGATAGATGCCATCGAGATTGAAATCCCAGGTGCTGTTCGTGCCGTAAAGCGCGTCCTTGATGGGGATGCGATCGCCAACCTTCCAGCCGAAGCGCTTCGCGACTTGCGCGCCGACAACCGCTCCCTGGCGGTCTTTCACGAAATTTTGCCACTGATCTTCGGGCACGATGAGCTCACTCATCACCTGGCGGTGGTTTTCGACGTCAATGGCAAATTGCGGGAAGAAATTTTTCTCATCGACGTACACGCCGCCAAACCAATTGTTGTGAGTGATGGCCTTGACCCCTTGGATGGTCAGGATTTTGTCGCGGTACGCGATGGGCATAGTCTGAATCAATCCGATCCGGTTGGTAATTACCAGACGGTCGGCGCCGGCAATTTCCGTGCCGCGGCTGAAAGCGCTCTTCACCACGGCGAGAAACATAAAGAGAACCAGAGCGATGGCGAAAGAGCCGATGGTAAGGATCAAACGGATTTTCTTGCGAAAGAGATTGGCGAAGATGAGCCGACGAAATTTCATGCTGCACCTCCTGCCATCACGGTCTGCGGAGAAGCCTTGCCCTCGACGAGAACACCCTTCTCAAGGTGCAGAGTGGTGTGAGCGCGGGCGGCGACGACCGGATCGTGCGTGACCATCAAGATGGTCTTGTTGTATTTGCCGACGAGCTCGTCGATGAGCGCCATGATTTCGTCGGCGCTCTTGCGGTCGAGGTCGCCGGTGGGCTCGTCGCACAGAAGGAACGTGGGGTCGGAAACAATCGCGCGGGCAATGGTGACGCGCTGCTCCTGTCCGCCGGAGAGCTGGCGCGGATAGTGATGCATGCGGTCCGCGAGGTTCACGACGCCGAGGGCGGTTTCCACGTGCTTGCGGCGCTGGGATTTGGAGAGCTTGGTGAGAAGCAGCGGAAGCTCGACGTTTTGATAGGCGGTGAGAACCGGAATCAAGTTGTACATCTGAAAGATGAAGCCGACATGGCGCGCGCGCCAGTGCGTGAGTTTGCTGCCGGACATGTGCGTGATCTCGTCGCCGTCCACGGTGATGCTTCCCGCGGAGGGAACGTCGAGGCCGCCGAGGAGATTGAGCAGCGTGGTCTTACCGGAGCCGCTGGGGCCCATGAAGGCCACGAAATCGCCCTTGTCCACATCAAGATTGAGGCCTTGCAGGACCTGGATTTTCTCGCCGCCGCGGCTGTAAGTCTTGTTCAGACCGCGAACCTTGATGAGACTTGAGGAATCAGCCCGTCCATCCACTCGGATCATGTCCCGCTCCCAGTACGGATTTCGACTTTGTCACCATCATGCAAACTCTCCGGGCCCTTGACGACCAGCGAATCACCGGGCGACACCCCGGCCAGCACCGCTACATCCGTGCCGCGCTCCGTGCCCAGCTTCACCGCTCGGCGCTCCACTTTTCCATCGTGAAATAGAAAGACGAAGGAAGAGCCTGCTTCGGAACGCACGGCGCTCTTGGGAATGAAGGCCACGGCTTCCGGGCCCTTGTCTTTTCCCTTGTCCTTGGGCGCCGGTTTCTCGTGTTCGAGGAAAGCGACCTTCACGCCCATGTCTGGGAGAATGAAATCGTATTTCTCCAGGTTAGTGATGGTGATGCGTACTTTTACGGTGGCCTTCTGCCGGTCCGCCGTGGGGATGATGGTGCGCACCTTTGCGGGGAACGGCTTGTCCGGATGCGCATCCAGCGTCGCAGTGACCTCTTGCCCCGCCGCCACCTTTGCTATGTAGGATTCGTTGACGTCCACTTCAATCTCGTTGGAATGCATGTCCACGATCGTGGCGATTCCCGTGCGCGTAAAACCGCCACCCGCGGAGATGGGCGAGACCATCTCTCCGACCTGGGCATCTTTCGAAACGACAATGCCGGCGAAGGGCGCGCGGATGGTGCAATTGTCCACCGCTTGCTGCGCTACGCCGATACGCGCCTCGGAGGCAGCTACCTGTTGCCTGGCAAGGACAATCTTGGCCTTGAGGCTGTCCACCGCCGTGGTGGCATTGTCGAGTGCCTCCTGCGTCTGGACGCCCGCTTGCTGGAGCTGCTCGGCGCGGCGATGCAAGATTTGCGAGTTCCTGAGCTGAACTTCGTAGTCCGCGATAGCAGCATGCGCGGCGTCACGATCGGCCTTCGCGGAATCGAGCGCGCGCTTGGCATCGGCATCATCCAGCGTGGCAAGGAGCTGGCCTTCCTTTACGCGAGTGCCCTCATCGAAGAAAACGCCGGTCACGCGGCCCGTAATCTTGGCGGCGATGGTAGCGCGGCGGCGCGGCGTGATGTAACCGCTGGCATTCAGGGCGGTTTGAGGGCCAGCCGAATCCGCTCTTGAAGCCGCGGCAACCTCGACCACGGCCTTTTGATTGCGGAATGCAAACGCAGCCACCACGATGCCGGCAAACAAAAGCACGGGTATGGCGGCGTACACAATGCGTTTGCCCATGCCGCTCTTGCTGCGCTGACCGTCGTGGATGCGCAATGAACCGAGGTCCGGTCTTGCCGAAATAGGTGGAGTCGCCATCAGCGCCCCCGCTCCTTGCGATTAGAAACGCTCATCTTAAAGGTCATACGGACGGGTGGAGCCAAAAATTACAAACATGGCCAATCCCCGGTTCCCAATGTCGTCCATTGTATCGTGCAAGGGCGGACTTCGGGATGCTTCCTTTTGAGAACCCGGATATTTAAACTTGGATGCAATTTCCAGGTCGTCGGGTACAAGGAATCTGGCGTAAATGAGGGTCCGCCGCGTTGGCAAAAACATCGCAAAATCATGCTTGACACCGGGGCTGGCAAGTCTTATGAAGGAGTTTCCGCGAGGCCTTTTTCTGCCTTTCGACTTGCGGAGAGGATCCCCGCATGAATCCCACCCGCCGTGATTTCCTGAAGTTGACAACCATTGGTGGAGCTGCCGCCGCGGTGTTCGGCTTTGATTTGAAGCCTGCGTATGCGCAGCTGCGCGTTTTAAAGATTGCGCGGGCGAGCGAGACGCGATCGACGTGCCCGTACTGTGCCGTCGGCTGCGGCACGATCATCTACACCATCGGCGACCGGGCCAAAAACGTAACCGCGCAGGTGGTGCACGTCGAGGGAGACCCCGACCATCCGACGAATCGCGGCACGCTCTGCCCCAAGGGCGCCTCGTTGCAGCAAGAGATCTTGAACGACCGGCGGCTGCTGAAGCCGTTGGTGCGCCGGCCCGGCGGGACCGATTGGGAAGACATTTCGTGGGACCAAGCGATCAATGAGATTGCCGCGAAAGTGAAGAAGACGCGCGACGACACGTTTATCGAAAAGGATGCCGCAGGACACACGGTGAACCGCCTGGAGTCGGTGGCGTGGATCGGCGGCTGCACGGACACCAATGAGTTCAATTATCTCGTCGTGAAATCTATGCGCGCCCTGGGGGTCGTGCATATAGAAAACCAGGCCAGAGTTTGACACGGCCCCACGGTCTCAAGTTTGGGACCAACGTTTGGCCGGGGCGCAATGACCAATGGCTGGGTGGACATGAAGAATACCGACATGATGCTCATCATGGGCGGTAATCCAGCCGAGAATCATCCCTGCGGGTTCAAGTGGCCGGTCGAAGCGAAGCGTACGCGCAATGCAAAGATAATCTCCGTCGATCCGCGCTTCACGCGCACCTCTGCGGTCGCCGATCTGTTCTGCCAGATTCGTGCCGGCTCGGACATCGCGTTCCTCGGCGGCGTCATTCGCTACGCCATCGAGAACAACCGCATCGCGAAAGATTACCTGGTCAACTACACGAACGCGGCGTTTATCGTCAAAGGCGATTTCAAGCTTCCTGCTGACACGGATGGAGTCTTTTCTGGGTTTGACGCGCAGACACAAAGTTATGACCGCTCGTCCTGGAACTATTCGGGCGCGGGGCAAAGCGCCGTGCCTCCTGCTTTGCCGCTGCTGCCGGAAAAAGTGGATTACGACCTCACGCTGAAGAATCCCAACTGCGTCTTCCAGCTTCTGAAGAAGCACTATTCGCGGTATACGCCGGAGATGGTCGAGCGCATCACCGGGATTCCCAAGGAACAATTCCTTAAGGCCGCCGAGCTCTATACCTCGATTCGCAAAGACGGGGACATGAAGAAGGCGGGGACGATTATTTACGCCGTCGGATGGACGCAGCACACTTTTGGCACGCAGATCATTCGAACGGCGGCGATGCTGCAACTCCTGCTCGGAAACGTGGGACGGGCGGGCGGCGGAGTCAACGCGTTGCGCGGGCATTCGAACATTCAGGGCGCCACGGACATGGCGGGTGTGTTCGACACTTTGCCCGGTTACTTGAAAGTTCCGACTCCCGCGGATACCTCCTTTGAAGGCTGGATGAAGCGCATTACGCCGACACCCTCGAAGCCCGCGCCGTGGGATTCGTTCAACTACTATAGCAACACGCCGAAATTCGCAGCCAGTTTTCTGAAGGCCCTTTATGGCGACGCAGCCACGAAACAAAACGGCTGGGCGTTCGATTATCTGCCGAAAGTGGATCGCAACTATTCATGGGTGCAGCTCTGGGACGACATGTACAACGGCATCGTCAAGGGCATGCTGGCCTTTGGGATGAACGGCGTGGCGATCGGTCCCGATTCCAAGAAAAATATTGACGCGCTGAAAAAAGCGGATTGGCTGGTGGTCGGCGAGATTTATCCAGACGAAACCAGCGAATTCTGGAAATCGCCGGGCATCACGCAGGAGGAGATGAAACAGATTCAAACGAC
>JBARRT010000124.1:0-87473 GCA_049644365.1 Candidatus Acidiferrum sp.
AGGGATGCCTGTACGGAGGTACAGGTTTTCCACAGGCAGTACAGGGAAAACGAGGCGAAAACGATGGCGAAAGTAAAAGCCTCGCAAGTATATTTGTTTTCTATAATTTGCAGTGTTTCAAGCTGAAACGATGGGTACTAGTAGTTTGGGTGAGGCCCTAAAATGTAACTTCTGTACCATCGCCTTTTGGGACCACATGCTGTCAAATGGTACAGGTGCGGCGGAATGGACCTTCCGGCCAGGGTCGAGCATCTAAGACAGTGAATGAATGGTTGAATAACAGAGACACAAATAAGGCGCAAGGGTTGGATGGAATGGGGAACGGGAATAGAGGAAAGATGAAGACCAAGGACAAGAGCCGCAAGTGGATGTGGGGGTTTCTAGGACTCGTAGCTGCGCTGCAGATGTATTTCGTTTGGGAGCTGCTGGCTGTGTTTGCCCTGTTTGCAGTGGGATTCGCCGCGATCGCCGCGGTGGTGGGCAGCCTGTATATGCTCGTCAGGACCTGGGCCATGGCAGTGGAGCGCCTGGCCGAAAGCAGGCATCCGGTGCTGGTAGCCGTGAGACAGGGACTCGATACCGCGGAAGATATGGCGCGCCGTCCGTTTCGGCGTCCAGGTTCCGTCACAGCACGTTAACCAGTTTGAGGACTTTCTGGCTTCGGCCAGAGCACACGCAGAATCCGTCACCCTGACTCCTTCAGGAATGAAGTGGGTTCTGCGGCAAGAGTGAAAAGAAAAGAGCCAACCCTGTTTGAGATTACGGTTGGCTCTTTTCTTTGCATGCGTGACTGGGCCGCCGCCGCCCAATACCAGATATTGTTTTTTCCGACGGCTAGTGAGTCAGGGGATCAATGTCTGGATCGGGAATGATCGGGGTGTCATCGTCAGAGTGCGTCTCTCCGTTCCCTTCATGAAGTGTTTTTCCGTTGTCCTTGAGAAGTCCGTCGAGGGTCGATTTTGAATGCTCGTCGACCGCGCTGACTGCGGCTACAAGACACGAATATAAAAAGGCTTTCATGCTCTTGCGGAACTGGTCGGTGGAACGTTCCGCAGCGCGGGCCACGTCGGTCTCGATTGCCTGCCGCCGCGCGTCACAAGCGGTGCGGCTCTCCGCGTCAAGCGAGGAGAGCGTGGCCACCGCGCGTTCCCTCGTTTCGGCGAGCGCCATGCTGACTTGCATCTCGGACTGCCGCTGGAAAGCGCCCAGGGCTGCGTTGACCGCGCTCTGAACCAGCGCCTGCACTTCCGCGGACCGCGCATCCAGTTTCAAGAGCGCTTCCTGGGTAACAGCATGGGTACCCGCGAGCATTTGTTCATAGCGCCGCTCCACGGCGCGGGCCGTGGCGCCAGCAAATTCATTGGCGGCTTGGGTGACGGCTTCGTTCATCTTCGCATGGATTTGCGGCTCGATCTCGCGCGACATTTTGTCCACAAATTCCTGGGACTTCGCCAGTTCGCGGCGCAAATCCGCCGCCTGTTTTTCGAGACGCTGCGCCAGCTCCTCGGCCTGTCCCCGGTACATCTCCATCTGTTCTTTCCAATGCGAGGCGATTTCGGCGGCCAGATCGTCCTTCGAAGGGAGTTTCAGCGATTGAATTCTCGCTGGAAACAGTTCCTCGATCTCGCGGATGCTCGAGAGCCGCACGTCATCGATTTTGCAAAGAGCCTGCCTGACGGCTTCGTCCACCTGTTTGGCGACTGCTGCTCGCGCGGCGCTCTCCGCGGCCTGCCGCAGCTTTCCTTGCAGCGCCGCTACGAGACCATCCGGCGTGATGACCACGCGGCGTGGCTTCGCCGTTTCCGTTTCTGCACCAACAGGCGATTCGGAAGCCGGGGGAGACGGAGAAGGAAACGTGGCGACGTCGGCCATTCTTGGTTCCGGCCGCGCCGACGCTTCGTCGGGGCTAACCGCCATCTCTGAAGGCATCCGCGCGGGAGCAACTGCAGTTCCGAATTGCGGCATCGTCGCGCTCATTTTTCCGGCCGAAAGCCAATCCTGCGGCGGTACCGCGATGCCCCAGACATTTCCCGGGGTTTCCAATTCCACGCCCACTTGCTGCAATTCGCGCGCACTGTGAGAAACGTGGATGGACTTCACTTTCGCGCGCATGGACGGAGGCTTCGGTTCGACGTTCAAGCCCACCACCTGCATTGTCACCCACGTTCCCACTCCATAGTCGTGCCGGGAGGGATAGCGGCATCCGTGGAGGTTGAGGCTGGTGGAGACAGTTCTCTCAACGAACGGTTCGCCCATGCGATTCTGGCCAAAGATGATCAGCGGGATGGAACGATCAATGCGAGTGCTGCGGCGGGCGTCTTCGCCATTCATGTTGCGTGGAGCGCTGGCGAGATTGGACTGACTCACATCTCCTCCCGGAAAATTAAATTCCGACTCTTATTCCCATTGGGACATGCCTGAACAGATGCAGGAACTCGTTCGCAAAGATGCATTACCGCCTCGCCCGCGTGGCAATCTTCAACGCGGCTGTCAGGCATTGGCAATCCTTGCGACCCCACGCGGGTGATGTTAGCCGAAGCTCGCGCGCTTGTCGATGTCTCGATTGGTTTTTCTTGAGTCGCCGCGCCGGTTTTGCAGAGCAGCGCTAGAAGAGGCGACGATTTCCCTCAACTCTGGTGGGCTTGAGGGAGGACGGGCAGTTCAACGCATGCAAAATCCCTCAGCAAAACGCAACGCCGCCATCCACGTTAATCGACTGTCCTGTGATCGCGCTCGATTGATCCGAGCAGAGGAACAGCGCGGCCCGGGCAATCTCTTCCGCCGTTTGTGCACGGCCTTGTAGCAAGCCGTTCAGAAATCCAGCCAGCTGTTCTTCGGCGCTCACGCCCATTTTCTTTGCAAGCACCGCGCCCAGTTCCTTGGACATCTGTGTCTCCGTCACGGGCCCGGGGCAGATGGCGTTCACGCGCACGCCTTTGCGCGCTCCTTCCGCCGCGGTAACGCGCGTCAGCCCCAACATCCCCGCTTTTGCCGCCGCGTAGGCTGAGCCCCACGAGTATGCGGCCTTGGCCGAGAGGCTCGACATGTTAAGGATCACGCCGGATTTCCGCGCGTACATCTCTGGAAGCACCAATTTGGACAACAGAAATGCCACTCGTAGATGGATCGAAATTACTTTGTCGAATTCCGCCAGCGGATAGTCTTCCACCGGAACCACCGGGCCGTAGTGCCCGGCATTGTTCACGAGGATGTCAATTCTGCCGAATTTTTCGCGGCACGCCGCGACGACGTGCGCGCACTCGGCCTCCTGCGTCAAGTCGGCCGCCGCAAAACTGGCGCGCCCGCCGGTTTTGGAGACTTCTTCCGCGGTCGCGCTGAGTTCTTTCTGCGTGCGCGCCGTCAAAAAAACCGCCGCGCCTTCCTTCGCGAAAAGACGGGCGATGGCGCGGCCTATCCCGCGCCCCGAGCCGGTAATAAGCGCAACGCGATCTTTGAGTTCCATGGGAAATCGAGGATAGAAGGAAGCGTGAAAGGAGGCAAGCCACTTGGCTCAAGATTCAGCTGCGCGCCCCTGAATACTAAAGAGGGAGGATTCCGCGCTTCCCCGTGAATCACCGTTCTAGTTCGTTCCCCTGTTCGTCGCTACTCCCATTTCTTGACGCTGTCCCAATGCGTTTGATAATTTTCCTTCCGGCCGCGGCAGAGCAGGATTGGCCGGGTCTCATAATAAAGGGCGTAGGGGTTCTCGATGCCAGCGGCAACCGCCACGCTTTCGTAACCGGATTTCACGTCTTCGATCGTTGCTCCGATCCGAATTACGATCTCGCCCGTGTAGTTCCGCGGCCCCCACAGAAAATAGTTTTGATGGCCGCTAATGGCTTTGGGCAATCCGTATTTCGGCCCGAAAAAGTCGATCGCCGCAGCTTCGCCATAATTGTTGGTGAAAATGGCCGTCTTTACCCGTTCCTCCGGCGTCAGTGTCTGATAGACGCGCGCTACCGCCTGCACCATCTCCTGCCAGTTGAATTCGTCTGCATAGTACTGCGGCAGCGCCGCCCCCCTGTGGCTCTGTTCGGAGCGGGGAATCGTGAAGGGCAGATGCTCCTGAAATCTCAGGTAACTATCAACAGGCAATACGGGAAGAAAGGCTGGCAAGAGCAGCAGCACGCCGACGATGAGCCAAGTGAATGCCAGCGGCCTCAGAGCCGCGCGCATTCGTGGCCTTCCCTCGAAAAATGGCGTTGCTAGCAAGCGCTCGGCCGCTACCGCGCCTCCGGCGAGCACAATGCAATAGATCGGCGCGGAATAGTAATTTTTCCCGTGCGCCATCAAAAAGAACGCGATGGTAATGACAAAGGCCCAGCCAAATGTACGGAAGTGTCTCGCATTTGGTGACAACAAATAAAAAAGGAGCCCGGCAAGCCAGAAAGGAAAGCTCACTGGGCCCATGACGAGAATCTGTTGCGCAAGAAACGCAAGCGGAGAAAGCACCACGTCTTTTCCCGAAGCACGGATGTTGTGCATCAGCTCGAGGAACGGCCGGTGATGGTGCATGTTCCAGAGAAGATTTGGCAAAAAGATTAGCAGCGCTACGCTGCCCCCGGCAAAGAGCCACGGCGTGAGCAGCAGTTTACGATGCGGTGAAAGCAGCAAACCAGCGAGCAGCCCAAAGGCGAAAACGGCGATCGAATATTTGTTTTGCAGGCCGAGACCAGCGATCGCCCCGAAAGCAAGCCAAAGCCTCGAATTTCCGGTTTTGATCATCAGCAGGATGACAAACGCGCAGCCCGTCCAGAAAATGGGCTCCACCGCATTCATGGCGAACTGATGATCGATGACGTACCACACCGGGGGCGTAACGCTCAGGACGGCGGCCAGCACTGTCCCAAATCGGCCAGCCCCCAATTCCCGCGCAAACGCGACGGTCAGTACGATGCGCGCAGTCCCCGCAAGCGCCGGCCAGAATAGAAGCGCGGGCAGCGACGTCCCCAGGGTATGCCGCGCAACCCAGCCCAGCGCCGCAATCAATGGCGGCTGGTCTACGTAGCCCCAATCGAGATGCTCCGAGCACGCCAAGTAATAAAGGGCGTCGCGAAAATACCCATAACGCGTCGCAGTCAGCAGGTGCAGCAGAAAATAAATGGCCGCGACAATAAACACCCAGCGCGAGAGCGGGCTTTCGTGCGAACTCTCGTTCGTTTGGGCGCCGTTCATGGCCCGAGAGGATACCAGTTCTGTGTTTGTCATGCGGGGAGTGATACCAAACGCGGCCTGGGCATTCAACAAGCGGGGGACAAGCGGGCCGCTGCCAGGGACAACCGGGTTTGGTGCCGCGCATCACTATGAGAGATTCAGCCGGCTTCCGTGTATTAGCCGCTGGTCTTCAGCTTCCCCAGCATGTGATGGACGAACTCGGTAATCTCGTCTTGACTGAAGGTGTGGCGGTTGACCGGCTTCTGGCCGACCGCGCGGTACGCCAGCCGCCTCGACGACTGCTCCACGAGGTCAAACACAATGGTCCCTTCACGGTACCTAATATTTTCGTAACCAACGACTGGCGGACCCCAGCCCCACGATTCCCAGCATCCATACGGTCCGCAAACGACTCCGGGATAGGAACTCGGGTAGACGCGCGGCAGGGTAACGTCATGCTTGCGCACCGCCAGGTGGTATTCCACGAGAAAATCCGCATCGCGGGGGTCGCTCACCTGCCGTAACCCTATGGACGACAAGGTCTGCTCAATGGCGATGCGAACGCGCTCGCGCACCATATCATTGCTGCCGTAAGGATCGCGCGCGATGTTTTCTCTCCGCGAAATCACGTCACGCGAAACAACGGGACGCCGGTCCTCGTCCCTGGGCGCCGCCATCGGCCGCCACGCCCACGTGCTCCCTTTGTGCACGGGAATGCCCGGATCGCGGGTCACCTCGATGTGCTCGTCGCATCCAGCAAACAGCAGCCCGCAAGTCAAAACCGCAGCCGCCAGAAGCGGCGATTTTCCTATGCCATTCGTAAAATTCTTCATCAGACCGTCCTCCAGAACGGACACAGTCTCCTAGGCATTAAACACGGCATGGCTGGAAGAGTTGCGGCGGAAAGTCGTCTTGGAAAGCGAGCGATTCTCTGCGAATCAAACGGACGGAGCCTTCCAGTCCGCAGGTGGAAAAACGACCGGCCAGAACTTGGGGTTGGGCGCGTCGAATTCGAACGCCACGGAAAAATACTCCGATGCCGTGTCGTCCACGCGAATAACCCGGCACTTTTGCTCTGCTTGGTTCTGCGGGTTCACCAGAAGCATGGGCTGGCCAAGTTGCACGTCCATTTTCATCTTCAGCAAGCCGCCGTGCGCGTTGACCACCTGCGTCAGCGCCTCTTCCTGGCGCGCATGGCGCTGGGTGTCCTCGGCGATCACCGTGACTTTCATCTGCAGCATCACGCGCTCGCTTCGCCGGCGATCGCTCGGATTAGAAGGTCTATCCATCTGGCTCCTGATTAAAGTGAATTGTACCCGTATCACTCCTGGGTAAGGGGGTCTCGATTGGCGTTAGTTGCTCAAAATGCTGCCAGTCTGAATCGGGATGCCATACTAGGCTTGGCGAGAATGCAGCAGGGACTCGAGCCGGGCTTTCACCGCCGGCCATTCCGAATCCACGATGCTGAAATAAACCGTGTGGCGGATCCGCGCGCTCGCGGTGATCATATGGTTTCGAAAAATACCTTCCTCTTTGGCTCCGATGCGCAGAATCGCCGCTCGCGATTTCTCGTTCAACGAATCCGTCTTGAGTTCCACTCGGATGCAGCCGAGCGTTTCGAACGCGTGTTTTAGCAGTAGGTACTTGGTCTCGGTATTTACCGCCGTGCGCTGCCACTCGCGCGCCACCCACGTCCAGCCAATCTCCACGCGACGGTGCGTGCGGTCGATGTTGCCGTAGCGCGTGCTCCCGATGGCGTGCCCCGTGGCTTTCTCAATCAGGGCAAATGGCAGCGACACTCCTCGTTCCTGTTCCTGGAGCGCGGTCTCGATGTACGCCGCCATCTCCTCCACGGTTCGAACGGGCACGGGAATCCACCGCCACAATTCCTCTTCCAGGCCAACCTGGGCCAGTCCTGCCAGATGCGCCTTCGCCAGCGGCTCCAGCCGCACATGACTTCCTTCCAGCATGACCGGCGCAACGTTCATTTCATCTGCCATAGCGCGTTCATTTTAGGTACAGCCCTTCTCGTTCAGCGAGCACCAATTTGGTCAAATGCCGCCTGGCGGCGGCTCTTCTAAGGAAACGGGATGCAGGCAAGCCGCGGCATAAGGTATGATAGAGTCTTCAAGAATTATCTATTTAGGATAACAATGCCGACTGCAACGAATGGAAAAGTCTTGCTGAGGGTCAGGCCCCGGGGGTTCTGTGCCGGTGTCGTGCGCGCGGTGGATATCGTCGAACTGGCGCTGGAAGCCTACGGCGCGCCCGTCTACGTGCACCACGAAATCGTCCACAACACCTACGTCGTGGAGCAGTTACGCCGCCGCGGTGCGATCTTTGTGGAAACCATCGAAGAGGTGCCCCATGGCGCGGTGCTGGTTTTCAGCGCCCACGGCGTGCCGCCAACGGTCCGCGATGAAGCCAAGTCGCGCGCCCTGAAAGTCATTGACGCCACTTGCCCGCTGGTGACCAAGGTCCACCTGGAAGCGCTGAAATTCGCCCGCGAAAAGCGCACTATCATCCTCATCGGCCACAAGGACCATCAGGAGATCGTCGGCACCTCCGGCGAAGCCCCCGACCGCACCATCGTTGTGGACTCCGTCGCCGCCGTGGACGCGCTCGAAGTCGATGATCCACTGAAGCTCTCTTTCCTCACGCAAACGACTCTGAGCCTCTATGACACGCAGGAAATCGTGGCCCGGCTGCGCCACAAATTTCCCGCCATCCAGGGCCCGGCCAGCGACGACATTTGCTACGCCACGCAGAATCGCCAGGAAGCCGTCGAGCAAGTCGCCAAGGACGTGGACCTGATCCTCGTGGTTGGCTCGCCCAACAGTTCCAATTCCAACCGCTTAGTGGAAGTGGCGCAGCGCAGCGGCGTCAAAGCGCAATTGATCGACTCGGCGAAGGACATTGACGTGAAATGGCTCGAAGGCATTGCGCGTGTCGGCTTGACCGCGGGCGCGTCCGCTCCCGAGGTCCTCGTCGAACAGGTGAGCGAGCGACTGGCAGAGTTCGGATTTACGGACCAGCGCGATCTCGACCTAATCGACGAAGATGTGCGCTTCACGCTGCCGCCGGAATTGGCGACCATCGCCCCGGCGCCGCGCCGGTAACGATTTTGCAGTTGGCAGTAGCCGGCATTTGCCAGTGTTTTGCATCCGGGGTTGACTGAGGGGCGTTCGTGGAATCGCCCGCTCGTCTGTGGCCTGACGCGGTACACGGGGAATTCAATACAAGGAGCCAGACCTTGGCGGTCAAAATCGTCCGTCAGCCGAAGAAAATTGCCCTGATTGGTGCGCCTTCGAGCGCCGCCGCCTTCTCCGCGGGCAGCGAGAAGGCTCCCGCCGCTCTGCGTGCCGCGGGAATCGGCGAAAAGCTCCAGGCCATCGGTTACGAAGTGACGGATTACGGCGATTGTGCGCACCGGCTCTTCGCGGACGACGAAGAACACAGGCGCGCACGCAACCTAGCGGAAATCGTTGCCGGTCTGAACGATTTGAAGACCCGCGCGGAAATCGCCGTGAAAAGCGGCGCTCTCGTACTCGTGCTCGGTGGCGATTGCGCGCAGGTGATTGGACTCCTGACTGGTGTGCGCCGTTACCATAAACATGTGAATCTGCTGTGGTTCGATCGCGACGCGGATTTGAACACGCCCGCTTCCACTCCCTCGGGCCGCATTGACGGAATGGTTGTCGCTCACATCATCGGCAAAGGCGCGCCGGAGCTGGTGCGCTTCTGGAGCGACGCGCCGCTCGTGCGCGAGCCGGATGTTACCCTCTTCGGGCTCGAACGCATCGATCCCCCTGAGCAGGAGTTCCTCGCCAAATCCCCGATGCGGCATATGGACGCTGCGGATATTCTGCTGAGGGGCGCTGCAAAAGCCGCCCACGATGCGCTGGTTCAAGTCCATGCCGACGCTCGCGAATTTGTCCTGCACCTCGATATCGACGTCATCGCCCAAGAAGATTTTCCGGCCGTGAACGTTCCCGGCAGCGGTGGCCTGGGCCTGGACGATGTTCGAACCGCCTTCGTCGAGTTCGCCAAGCACAAGAATCTCCTTGGCCTGGACGTCGCGCAATACAATCCGGACAAAGATCCGGACGGCAGCGGCGCAGGCAAACTCATCGATCTGCTGGTCGAAGCGCTCTCCGCTCGCCTCGAGGCGCTAACCGCACCCCCCGCGGACTCCTCCGCGAGTTCCGCCGAAGTCTCTTCCTCGGAAACGACCGCGTAGACGGTTTCCCAAACTCCGCAAAGCGTCCCATCGAAAACCCCGCACTCTTTCAACTCCGTGGAATGGAACTGAACGCGCCGGTCAGGAGGCCGCAGCGGCGCGCTTGCGCAGATAACGCGCCAGCCCCAGAAAAGACAGATTGAGCCCCGCATTGAAGACGTAGTGTTCCACTTCCTCTGCGGGAAGGTACTCTGCGATTTCAGCCCGGGCAGTGGACATGAAAGAAGCCATCGCCGCGGATTCGTCGGAGGCGGATCGCATGCTTTTCTCGGCCATCTCGGCCCATTTGTGCAGCCGTTCGCGAAACAGCAGGACATGCTCGGCCGGATTTTCGGAGAATCCGAAGTGCGTGAGAAAGAGGCGCGCGGGTTTGCGTTCCAGGATCGCGGTGAAAGAATTCTCCCAAATCTCCAGATCAATGTCCGGTGGCGGAGTAGCGGGCATCACGTAGGCATGGCCCTCGACGCGCACACCGGTGGTGTCGCCCACGAAAGCGACACTCTCGCTGTGATCGAAGTAGCTGACGTGATGCGAAGCGTGGCCCGGCGTATAGACGACCTCGAGTTTGCCTGAGCCGAGCGTGAGCGTTTCGCCCCCTTCGAGGATGCGAAGATTTTCCGCCGGCACGGGAAGAGTCTCACCAAAAAGTTGGTGCAGATCGTTGGGCCAGAGTCTCAGGGCGCTGGCCAGCAGCTTCGATGGATCGGCCATGTGCGGCGCGCCATTCTTATGCACGTAAACCGCAAGCCGCGGATTTTCCCGCACCAGCGCTCCGCTCGCCCCGGCGTGATCCAGATGGATGTGCGTGAGCAGAAGAGCGTCAAGATCTCTTACCGAAAGGCCGCGGGCGTGCAATTGCTTGCGCAGCGTTTCGAGCGTCGAGCCCGGCCCGGGATCCATGATCGCTCGGTGGCCCTCCGATTCGAGCAGCGCTGCAGCGATGGAGCGCGCGTGTCCCATCCACTGGTTGTCGAGCGTGGTGATGCCAAGCATAAGTAGAGGAGTGTAGCGCAAGTGCAACGACTCGTGCCGTTCCAGCAATGTTTCCTAGGCGCGCGAGCAAGCCAATTCAAATGCGAGGGGGGAAGGAAAAGGAAGGAAACAGTTGCGGCGAAAGGGAATTGTGGAATAACCTTACCCCACCGTACTCTGTTGCATATTGTATTTTCTCCGGACCCAAGAATTGGCTTAAGGTGGGATGCTTGCCGAACTTGCGAGCGAAGAGGTCGAGAGCCGCGCAACGTCTTGCGCGTCCGCCGATAAGCGGGCAGGGCCGCGGCGGGAACATCAATCAAACGGATTAGTAAAGATTGCGACTATTTCTCTGAGGGAGGAAAGTGATGCGCAAGTCGTGCCTTGCATTGGCGATGATTGCGTTCTTGGCTTTGCCGTTGTTTGCCCAACAAAAAAGCAGCGGGACAAATGATGGGAACACAGGGACGGCCGTGGCGAAGAACGCTCCTGCGAGTTCCGCGTCAAAAAACTCCAGCGTTGTGCACGTAAACCGCGTATTCGCATTGCCGGCTGCGCCCCGTCCCACGCCGTTCCCGGGACCTGCAGCAGCCAGCGAGGATACACGTCCGCCCGGAAGGCTGGTGCCTAGGTATGAGATTGCCGGCATGTACGACTACATTAATTTTTCGCCTGGCGACCCCTTCGCGAATTTTGATAACCACGGCGCATCGGGCTCGTTCACATACAATGCCTCAAAATGGCTGGGTCTCACTGCAGAACTCGCAGGCTATCAGTTCCAGCGAGACCTCAGACCGCTAACCGGAAGCAGCTCTTCTGTTAACGGTGGTTTCATGACCTATCTGTTTGGTCCCCGGCTGAACTTGCGGAAGTTTGACTACTTTGTGCCCTTTGCCGAATTCCTCGCAGGCGGCGCGCATGGTGGCACCGATCTGGGCGGGCAGGACCAGAACGCATTTGCGATCGCCACAGGTGGCGGCGTGGACATTGTTCTGACGAAAAACTTCTCATGGCGAGTCGCGCAGTTGGACTATCTCATGACGACCTTTTCCGGGGGCGCCGTGGGAGCATCCGGGCGCCAGAACAATTTCCGGGCCGCGACTGGAGTCGTGGTGCGCTTCGGGATTCCGAATCCGCCGCCGCCCCCGAATCATTCGCCGGTAGCGGCCTGCTCCGTGGACCCGGCGTCGGTCTATGCCGGTTCGGGCGGCACTGTGACGGTACACGTAAACGCCAGCGATCCGGACAACGATTCGTTGACCTATAGCTATTCGGCGACCGGCGGATCCGTGGAGGGCACCGGCCCAGAGGCGCGCTGGAGTTCGACTGGCGCGACCGTTGGTTCTTACATCGTGAATGTCAAGGTGGACGACGGCAAGGGCGGCACGGCGTCCTGCTCCGCTGACATTAGAGTAGAAGAGAAGCCCAATCATCCACCGACGGCCTCCTTGTCCGTGGAGCGCAGCCCGATTCTGCCGGGTGAGCGGACAGGCGTCACCTGCAACGGGAGCGATCCGGACAATGACCCGCTGACCTACTCCTACACCACAACCGGCGGACAGATTGTCGGCAGCGGTTCGAACGTGCAGTTCGATTCGACCGGGCTGCAGCCGGGAACTTACACCGTGAATTGCTCCGTGAACGACGGACGCGGCTCCTCTGCCGATGCCTCGGGCAAAGTGGAAGTGAAGGAGCCCCCGCAGATCAAACAGTTGGAAGCCAAGCTGGCGCTGCACAGCATCTACTTCCCGACGGCGCAACCCACTGTCGCGAAACCCAACGGCGGTTTGGCGCCCAGTCAGGCGGCCACTTTGGACACGCTGGCGGGCGACTTCCTGCAGTATCTCAAGTACCGGCCGGACGCTCACTTGATTCTCGAGGGCCATGCGGACATTCGCGGTGCCAAAGACTACAACGTGAAGCTCTCCGAACGTCGCGTCGAACGCACCAAGAGCTACCTGGTGGAAAAGGGCGTCCCCGCGGATCACATCGAAACCAAGGCGTTTGGCTTCGAAAAGAACATGACCTCCGAGGAGGTCAAGCAACTGATCGAAGCGGATCCCGATTTGAGCGCTGCGGAAAAGCAGAAGATTCTGAAAAACCTGCTGACCGTGCGCCTTGCCAACAACCGCCGCGTGGACGTCACTCTCAGCACCACGGGCGAACAGTCCGTTCGCCGCTTCCCCTTCAATGCGAAAGATGCTCTGACTTTGCTCAGCAGAGCCGGAGGAGAAACCGGGAAGACCGGAAAAACCGGAACGACCGGAAAGGCCAAGACGCCGGCTCCCGCACCGAAGAAGAAGACCAATCCATAGGCTGTAGCCGTCTCACGCCGGGAGAACCTCGTGCCTCCGGACGTTGATCCGACACGAGTATTCGAAATACAGAAACAGGCTCTTCGAGCGACTCTCGAAGGGCCCGTTTCTTTGTTCTGGGAAGAGGCCCAGGATAGGGAAGGGCGGCATTCCGCATCAGCGCCAGCGGAATTTTTGACCCCTGCTTTCCCAAAAGGGAACTGATCCGTTCTATTTTTGCAAGTTATAGAAAATAAACCTTCTACGGATTTTTCCTGCCGCGAAGCCAGGTACAGAGGTCTTGCCTTCAGGATACTAGGTTAGCTAATGTATTGGTTTATGAATAGAGTTGGAAGGGTTTCCTGAAATGGAATCTAATCTGCAAGTAAGAGTGGGAAGCCGGAAACTTTAGGATTTCCACGATGAGCGAAGAAGCCGCTGTCCGCCGCGAAGTTGCTCCCATGAACCTCCTCATCGTGGATGACGAGCTCGCCATCCGCGAGACGTGCGCGGTCGTCGCCGAGCAGTGCGGGATGAGAGCTACCGGGGTGGCCACCGCGGAGGAAGCCTTGGAGGTCCTGGAGCATTCC
Source organism: Candidatus Acidiferrum sp. (assembly GCA_049644365.1). GTDB lineage: Bacteria > Acidobacteriota > Terriglobia > Acidiferrales > UBA7541 > Acidiferrum. The sequence goes on from JBARRT010000124.1 coordinate 13,251, forward strand.
GCGGTGGACATTCTGCTGACCGATTTGAAGCTGCCCCAGGCCAACGGCGTCGAACTTCTCAAAGTGGTTCACGATCTGCACCCTCAGGTCACCGTCGTGGTGCTCACGCAATACGGCACCATCGAATCGGCCGTCGAGGTTACCCGCATGGGGGCTGTGGATTATGTGACCAAACCGTTCCGTATCGAAGAGCTTCGTTCGCGGCTCGAGCGCGTGGCGCGTGCCGTCGAGCTCCAGCAGGAAAACACTCTGTTGCGGGAACAGTTGCGGACCCGGCCCGGCTTCGGCGGACTGATCGGCGTCTCCATGAAAATGCAGCGCGTGTATAAGATGATGGAAAAAGTCAGCCAGCACGAATATCCCGTCTTGATTTTGGGAGAAAGCGGCACGGGCAAAGAGCTGGTCGCGCGCAGCATCCATTTTTCCGGTCCCCGCAAGGAACGTCCGTTTGCCCCGGTGGACTGCTTGGCGCTGGTGCCCACGCTGATCGAATCGGAATTGTTCGGCTACGTCAAAGGCGCATTTACCGGCGCCGTGCAAGCCAAGCAAGGCTTGCTGGAGGCGGCCCAGGGCGGCACGCTCTTTCTCGATGAGATCGGCGACATGCCCGTGGACCTGCAGGCCAAACTCTTGCGGGCTCTACAGGAGCGCGAGATCAAACCTGTGGGCTCCACCGAGCGGCGGCGGATCAACGTTCGAATTATCGCCGCCACCAATCGCGACCTGGAGTCCGCGATTCGAACCGGAGCCTTTCGCCAGGATCTCTACTTCCGGCTCAATGTTGTCCAGCTTAAGCTGCTGCCCTTGCGCGACCGCAAGAGCGATATCCCCATTCTGGTCACCGCTTTTCTCGAGAAATTCTCCGACCCCCAGGCTCCCGTTCGAACCATTTCCGAAGAAGCCATGCGGCGTTTGATCGCTTATGACTGGCCCGGAAATGTCCGTGAACTGGAGAACGCCATTGAACGCGCCGTTGCGCTGGGTTCTGGTCCCATCCTCCATGTGGCGGATCTGCCTTCGAGTCTGCAATATCCGACGAGCGAACGCGCGCCCGCCCGACAAAGATGAAATCTTGCCGCTCGAAGAACTGGAGCGCCGCGCGATTCTCCGCACCCTCCGCGAAACGAGCGGCGACAAACTCGCCGCCGCGCGCATGCTCGGCATCGGCAAAACAACCCTCTACCGCAAGCTCAAGCAATACCACGTGGAGCACGCCGAGCCGTAAAACCAGACTTCAGTTTCGAACAGCCCACGGGTTCTGACTTTCCTGGTCGTGCGCTTCGCGCACCTCCGTTTTTGCAGCTCTTTCCGTCGCAGCCGTCACGAAGCTTGCCGCTTTTCTGCGCCCCGAAACCTTGACCTCTCGATCCCCTAAACTCTTGCCTGCTTAAACTTCCCTGATGAAAGCACTCTGTTCAAATCCTTCGTCCTCCAGCACGTTCGGCGATCAGCCGCGCGACGGTGGGCTCGTGGACGTCCTGCTGGATGGACGCGAAGCGCTGAACCGCGCGGCGCGCGAGTCGTACAACCTGGTGATCTGCGACATGAAGATGCCGGGGCTGGATGGGCAGAATTTCTACAGGGCCCTGGAACGCGCGGGAAATCCGCTGCACGAACGATTTCTCTTTGTGACCGGAGACATCGTCGCGGCGCAGACGCAGGAATTCCTGCGGCGCAACGATTTGCCACACGTCGCCAAGCCGTTTCGCGTCGAAGAGCTTACGGAGAAAGTTCACTGGGTGCTGGAGAGCAAAGTCCGCCGGGAAAGCGCAGTGACTTCAACGAGAAAAGATGCAGCGAGGAATGGGTGAACTCATGTCGAACAACGGAAATTCCAACACGGAACAATCGATCCTGCTGGTAAGCGATGATGCGGCACTGTGCGCCGCGGCACGCCGCGAATTTGAATCGCGAATTGCGGGGCTGCGCGTCGCCGCGGTAAGCAACGTGGATGCGGCGCGGCGAATCCTGAAAGACGAAGCGCCGGCGGTAATTGTCTTCGAACTCGAAGAGACTTCGGCCGCCGCGGATGCCGGAGGGACGCGGGGAAGCATGCCGCGGTTCGATGCCATCGTGAGCTCGTTTACCGTGCATGCCCCGGTGGTGGTGATCGGGTCGGCGGAGCGGCGCAAGGGGCTATCCGCGCTGATCGCCAGCGGCGCTGCGGACTTTGTGGCGCGCGACGAGGAGCACTGCCTTCCGGAAACGCTGGACGTCATCCAGCGGCGATTGCGCCAGACCGCGGCCATCGTGGGCGAGATTTCCGAACCAATTGCAGCCGGGAAAGAAGATTTTGGAGAAGTGCTGCGGCACGAATTGAACAATCCGCTGACGGGCATCCTGGGAAACGCGGAATTGCTGCTCGCGGAAATCCGCAGAAGAGACGACGGCCAACTTCCGGCCGGCGCGCAGCAGCGCGTGGAAACGATTGCGGTGCTGGCAGTGCGTTTGCGCGAGACGGTGCGCCGCCTGAGCCTGGAGTGGGAAGCGCGCCAAGCCCCGAAGCCCTGAACCTCGCGCTCAGCGCGCTGAACTACCGCAACAGCGTGAAATTCACACTGATCGTGGTGTCGATTTCGACGGGCTCCCCGTTTAGGAGCGTTGAAGCGTAGCGCCACTGGCTGACAGCTTCGATGGCGGCGCGAGCCAACTGCGGGTCTACCTGACTGTTCATCACCTGCAGTGACAGCGGTTTGCCGTCCATGCCAATGACCGCATGCAGTACCACGGTGCCCTCCATGCCCGAGGTCTTGGCCGCGTCAGGATAGACAGGTTGCATCTTCTTCAGAATTCTTGCGGCCTGCACGTTGCCGCCGATACGTAGCCGAGTGGGCTTGGGTTTTTCCGCGGACTTCGCTGAAGCTGGGGCCTGAGCGGCCCCTTCGGCTGGGACGTCCACAACCTGAGTGATAGCCTCGATGTCCAACCGGATGTTCAGCGAAAGATCGCGGTTGGGCTCCAGAACGATTTGCGGCGCCCGGTACGGATCGAAGCCCGGCTTCAGCACTTTCATCTCGTATTCTCCGGCCGGCAAAGCCTTGAAACTGAAACTGCCCTCGGCGCCCGAGGCCGTCATGTCGATGGTCTTCGCTTTGTGGCTGGTCATCACGATGGTCGCATTCGGCACAGCGGCGCCGCTGATGTCAAAGATGGTGCCCGTGAATTTGCCGGCGAGGTTCTGTGCCGGCAGGCGAACAGCCGCAAGCGGAAGCAGTACGATCAAGGCAACGAGTTTGGCAATGCGCCCCGCTCGCGGCGACACTCCGCGGCGGTTGGTGCAGGGATTCAGCATGGCAAGAAATCTCCTTTCAAGATGTGAGGGGCGTGCAATGGCTAGAGCAATCGACCAGCTTCGTTCAGAGCTTTTGAGAGTGCGGGCAAGTTCGAGCAATTGATTTGCGTAGTCGGAAGCATCGAGTCCGGAATTCAAGACAGAGTCGTCGCAGGCGCGTTCGCTTTCCTGCCGCAGCCGCGCGGCGCCGATCCAAACAAGAGGATGGAACCAATAGAAGGCTCGGACGAGTTCGGCACAGATCTGCACCGGCCAGTCCTGACGAGCAATGTGCGCGAGTTCGTGGGTGAGCACGATCCGCCGACGTTCCGAAGACCATTCGGTAGCACCGGCCGGAAGAATGATGCGCGGCTGGAAGACTCCCCACGTGACTGGCATGGCTGCGGGATTGCTGCACTGCAGGACGCGCACGCGGCGCGCGATTTCTAGTGACCTGGAAATATCGGCTAGGCTGCCCGCCCAATCGTCCGCGGTGACCGTCACCGAATGCGCGGATACCCACGCCGTCCGCGCGAGACCGGCGAGCAGCCGCAGCACAATAAGCAAAGCACCCACGGCCCAACTCAGCACGAGCCAGCCGCGCAATTGGCTTAGCAGCGGAGACGCGGAAGAGGCGTCTATGACCATGGAAGGCAGACTTTGCGAGTTCGGATGCGCCGCGACTGGATGCGGCAGGCTCAAGAATCCGGCGGCGTCGCCGAGTGCGGCCGAGTGCCACGCGGGAAGCAGAAACGTGAGCACAGGTAAAGCGAGCGAGGCGAGAATTCCCACGGCCCACACTTGATGCCGTAACGAGGCCGAGCGACGGCGCAGGAGACTTGCCGTTAAGATCGTCAAAACGAGCAAAACAGTGGCTTTAACGCTGCAAGCGAACAGGAATCCAAGTGCCGGTTGGGCGCCGTCGAGCAGAGTCATTGTTGGGTCTCCTTTCTACTTTTCGCGATGAGGCGGGAGAGACGATCCAGTTCTTCCGAAGTGATACGCGAAATTTCCCCGCCCAGAAGGGCGGCGACGACCCTTTCCGTCGACCCTTCGAAGAATGTTTCCACCAGGTGACGAAGAGCGGAACGGCGCGCAACGTCGCGCGGCACCGCCGGAATGTACACATAGCGCAGCCCTTGTTCTTCGTGGCGGACGTGGCCTTTTTCCTCCAGCACGCGCAGTTGCGCGCGCACCGTCGAATAACTTGGTTTGCCGACCAGCTTGGCGAGCACCTGGCCAACCGTGGCGCGCTCGAGTTTGTAAAGAACGTCCATGATCTGGCGTTCGCGTCGCGTAAGGGAATGTGGTTTCGCTTTGCTCATTGATGTGTGTGCTAGTTCTGTAGCACGTATGCTAGAAAACTAGCACCTCGCGCCGGGCGTGTCAACTGGTTTCATGCCTAAACTTCAATTCTTGATTGGAGTATCGTTTGCGCTTTTGGCCGTAACTTCGCCAAAGAAGGCAAGGACGCGGCGGCGAAATTCCACGGGCTGAAAGCCGAGGGCCGCGGTGTGAAACGCGCCGGGGACGACCCAGAGCTGCCTGGGGCCGCGGGCGCCGGCGTAAATCATTTCCGAATGGCGGCAAGGCAAGGCGACATCCTTTTCATCACAAATGAGGAGAATGGGAAACGCGCGGGCGGCGACGGCCTTTTGCGGCGAGACTTCCGCGACGGGAAAGCCTGCGAGTTTTTCGTCGTGGTAGAGCAGCGCCCAAGTGAAGGGGGCGAAAAGAGTCTTGCCCAGCCAGGGAGATTTTCGCAGACCGGCGTAGTCGTAGGTTCCTTCGCGAAGATTGGCGAAGGGAGCTTCCGCGACGACGGCTTCGATGCGGGGATCGGCAGCCGCGGATTGCAGCAAAATGCCAGCGCCCATGGATTCACCGAGGGCGAACATATGTTGGAACCCTGGGCAAGGGGGGCCGCCGAGTCCGGACCACTGGTAAGACGTCGTGAGACAAGGAGCCAGCTCTGTGGAAATTAGGGCATCGATGATGGCGCGGGTGTCGTTGCGTTCGAGCCAGCCATAGGTGGCGATGGGGCCGCCGCTGGCACCGTGAGCGCGGGCGTCCATCATGACGATGCCGTAGCCGGCGCGCAGGAGGAATTCCGATTGGCCAATAACGCCGATGCGGTTGTCGGCGACACCGTGGAAGAGGAGGACCCAGCTCCCGTTGGGATTCCTGGGCCGGACTCTCCAACCGCGGAGAAGAACTCCATCGGGCGCACGAACATCGAAATCCTCGCGCGTGGCGCCGGTGACGGCGAAGGAGGCGTCGGCTTCGCGGATGAGATCGGGCGTCAGCTCGCGGCGGATCGGATGGAGGAAGGCCGGCCCGGCGAACCACCCGGCGACGGCCGCGAGCAGCGGCGGGAAGAACAATAAAATCAGAGCGATGCGAATCAGGCGGCGGCGCATGTGTTGTCTCTACAACAGGATACGAGAATCAAACCAATGGAGTTCAAGTAAGACTTGGGGTATCCAGCTAGTTGGTACCCCCACCCCCTATGTTTTTGCGAAAGAGTGCGGAATGGCCTGAAACCAAAGGACTTGCCATTTTGCATGGCGCAAAAGAGTGCGCAACCTATTGCAACAGAAAGATTTAGAGAAAGCATTTGTTGCGCAAGAGCAAAGGAATGCGCAAGCGATTGAAAATAAAGGTTTCTGGTGAAACGGCTCCGAAAAAAGAAAAACGGCAGCTCGGCTGCCGCATTCCAAACACATGTTTACCTGACCGATATATTAAAGGAAAACTATGCTGACGTCAAGGAAAAAGCTCCGTTTGCGATTGGCCGATTGCTGATGGAAAGCGGATTTATCAACGCGTATGGCCGCCGTGAGATCTCTTCTTCTCAAACGCCTCAGCCGCGGAAAGCTTCCGCTCCACATGTGGTTCTGTGCGCGGCGTACCTGAATGCAGCAAACAGGGCTCCCCAGCACCGACACCGCAGGTGGGACAAGGGACGGATGACAACTGCTCCGGAGTCAGGTCGCTCATCTTCATTCGGATAGGGTAGGATAAAACAAGCTCAAAAACTGTTCGCTTTGGAACAATTTCGGGAACAGGGCCTTCCCCCAGGTTCCGACGAACACTAGACAAACTGTCCGGAATCGCACATAAATTTCACACGAAGTCTGCTATCTATTTGCTGTGAAAACGGCACTCCACCAAGCTCAAAAGCGGGGTCTTTGAGACCGCCATGACTCGCCAGCGCCAGCGCCAGCGGTCTTTTCAACCTGCAGTATTTCTAACGAAAATGGGCGCGAAAAGCGTTATCGCCTTATTTCGCGAAGGGCAGGCCATCTGCTCACAGGGCGACGCCGGCAAGCAAGTGTTCTATATCGAGAAGGGGCAAGTGAAAATCACAGTAAAGTCGAAGCGGAATAAGGAGACGGTCCTCGCGATTCTCCATCGTGGAAACTACCTGGGTGCGGGATGCATGACCGGTCAAATTTTCCTCACGGCGACCGCTACCGCACTCACACGATGTGCGATCCTGGTCATCGAAAAGAAAGAGATGACGCGCGCGCTCCACAATGGCCATGAGTTCTCAGACCATTTCATCGGCTGCCTGCTTGGACGGAACATCCGGATCGAAGAGGACCTAATCGACCAACACTTATGCTCCTGCGAGGAACGGCTGGCTCGCGCCCTATTGCTAATCGCCCGTTACGACAAGATACGCAAGCCAACCGCGGTCATCCCGAAAATCAATCATGGGACGCTCGGGGGACTGATTGGCTCAACCCGCAGCCGGGTCTGCTATTTTATGAATAAGTTCAAGAAGCTTGGGTACATCGAGTATGGGGAACGACTGCGGGTTCACAATTCCTCGCTCAGCGGCGTCTTGAAAGACTCGATATTCTCCGATCTGCATGCTTCTCGACCGAACTGAACATTTGGGGCAACTTGGGCGCAGAAGAGCCCGATGCATCTTAGCCAGCAGCCAATTCCCAAACGCACTGCACGGGTGGCCGCTGTGACCCCTTTCGTTCGACGGAGCTTCAGAACCGTTATCCAATTTTGTACAGGTCGAGCGTAGAATTCTTGGAGTATGGGACACTTTCGCCCGCATTTTAAGCGTGTTTCAGCCTCTCGATACTGTTCTGTTTTACACATAGTTCAGGGCGTATACTGCGACCATGCCACGCAAGCTGGTATGGGTTGAGAAGGAGAAATTTCAGGGCTTCGGTTGCTCCAAGTGCAACTGGGTATTTAAGCCTTCCGGTGCGCCCCTTTACGAATCACTGGATGAAATGAAGCAGAAGTATGAAGGCCAGCGCGACAAAGAGTTTGCTGCCCACGTTTGTGCCAAGCACCCAAGAGCCAGGAAGCCAAAGGCTGAATAGGTCGCAGCGGTCATCAAGGATATTGCAGGCGCAAGCTACGAACATGCGAGACGAAGACTGGATCAAAACACTTGAAGACGGCAGAAGGGTGAAATTCATCTACCAAGAACTGCCGGAAGACGGGGCGTTTATCACCGCGCAGATTGAAGGCAATGAGGTCGTCTATTCGATCGTATTGGCCAAAGCAAGAAACCTGCTTAGTCGTGAAGATGTTGAAAACCGTTTCAAGGGGGAGCTTTCAAAGAAGTAGTAACACACCATTTGGGACATTAGCCGCGGAATTTCAGTTTACTTAGCGGTATTGACGAGTTTGCGGGCGGGGGAAGCGGCGCGCTGCTCGGCGCGTCTTTCTTGTTCGATGTGCGGGGTGCACTCGGCAATTTGGTCATCGATGTCTTTGATTTCGCGGGCGAGGTGAAAATTTTGGGGATCTTTCGAGTAGGTTTCGAAGAGCGAGTTTCTCCGGGCTTTCAAATCGTCACGTTTTTTCTTCCAGAGACTGGCAACTGCCACCATGGGTTTAACCTCGCAACCAGTGTGCGCTCTTTTATCGTTTGCCGATAGGTGCATCTGGAAGTGTGCTTAGAAGATCAGGAGCGGAAGAGGACGGATTCGCGCTGGAACATTTTGATGGCGACGAAGAGGGCGGCGGCGGCGTAGACGCAGGTGGAAGAGAAAATGATGGCGATGAAGTTCCAGTGGTAGGTGCCGGCGACGAGCTCTTTGCAGAGAAGGCTGACGTTGAGGATGGGGATGAGAGAAAGTTTCGGGGTGAGCTCCACGCCGGGAAGCATGGCGGCGACGGCAGGGATGATGACGACAAAGGTCATCGGCGTTAGATAGCTCTGGGCCTCTTTGTAGGTCTTGGCGAAGAGAGCGATGGTCATCAAGGTGGCGGAGAACAGAACGGCGACGGGAAGAGCCATGAGGAAGACGGAGATGACCGTTTTGGGTCCGAGCTTGAGGAGAAGTCCCGAGGCCGCGGCGCGTCCGCCCGCTGATTGTGCAGTGTAGTGGGCCAAGACCGAGAAAGAAACGCCCATCGACAAGACGGAGAGAGCGGCCGTTCCCAGTGCGGCTGTGAGGACCAGAAAGAATTTGCCCAGGACGAGGTGCATGCGAGAGATGGGACTGGAAAGGATGGTTTCCATTGTGCCGCGCTCTTTTTCGCCAGCGGTGAGGTCCATGGCGGGATACATCGCGCCGCTCATGCAGAGAAGGATGACCATATAGCCGATGATGCCGCCGAAAGCGGCGCCGCTGACTTTTTCCGGAGGCGCGACGTTTTCCTGCTTCACCTCAAAAGGTTTCAGAACGGTCTCCGGGAGATTCTTGGCGGCGAGACGTTCCTTGACCACCTTATCGCGGTAGTCCTTCAAGTACTTTTCGACCTTTTCGCTCGCGAATTCGGATTTCAATTCTCCTTGATAGTTATAAATTTTGACGGTGTCTGATTTCTCCTGAGCAACGTCGGACTGGAAGCCTGCGGGGATCTCCACCGCAGCGCGAATTTCCTTGTTGATGATCTGGTCTTTCCAGCCAGGGGTCGCGGGAACAATCTCGATTTTGTCGAGCTTCTTGAGTCCTTCGACAACGGCAGGAGAATCTTCGCCGCCACGAAGCATGACCTTGGGGATTTCTTCCTTGGCTTTGCCGACCAAGCTGACAGCCAGCGCGCCGAAACCCACACTGAGAACGGGAAATAGAAAGAGCGGAACGAGAATCGTCGAAATCAAAGTGCGGCGATCGCGGAGGGCTTCGGTGAGTTCTTTTCGATAGACGATGCCGATGTTCCTCAGGGACATGTCAATGGGTCTCCGAGGCGGCGTAAAGGGGCGCGACGACTTTAACGAAGATTTCCTCGAGGTCGCGCTCGGCGTATTTTTCGCGGAGTTGTGGGAGAGAGCCTTCGGTCAGGAGTTTGCCGGACTGGATGATGCCGATGGTGTCGCAGAGTTTTTCGACTTCGCTCATGATGTGGGTGGAGAAGATGACGGTCTTGCCGTTGTCGCGGCATTCGCGGATGAAAGCGGTGATGGTGCGGGCGGTCATGATGTCGAGGCCGTTGGTGGGCTCGTCGAAAATCATGACGGGGGGATCGTGGACAAGCGTGCGGGCGATGGAGGTCTTCTGTTTCATGCCGGTGGAGAGTTTGTCGCAGCGGCGGTCGCGGAATTCGTTCATGTCGAGGCGATTGAAAATGTCATCCACGCGCTTTTTCAGAGTGGGTTCGTCTAAGCCGTTGAGGCGGCCAAAGTATTCGACCATTTCCTGCGAGGTGAGGCGTGGGTAGAGGGCCGTGGCGGTGGAGAGGAAGCCGACGTTGGCGCGGACTTTTTCGGGCTGCTCGACGACGTCGTAGCCGAAGACGAGGGCGGTGCCATTGGTAGGCTCGAGGATAGTGGCGAGCATGCGGAGCGTGGTGGTTTTGCCAGCGCCGTTGGCGCCGAGAAGGCCATAAATCTTGCCCGGTTGGCAGGTGAAGCTAACGTTGTCGACGGCACGGATTTCGCCGCGCTTCTTGTCCTGGAAGCGCTTGGACAGGCCACGAGCCTCAATCATCGGAAAACCTCTCGCTGGGTGTTGCTTAGACAGGGTAAAAGGCGTTCACAGTTTACTACGCAAGGGAGGGGGAAATGTTACGGGGACACGGATTTGGAAAATGGAAAAGAGAAAATTGGAAGCAGAAACCTGCCCCAGTAGTTAGCCTTTGTGACAGTTGGGGCACTGCTTGGCATCAAACCGATCTGGAGTGACGCGGAACATATTGTTGCACTGTATGCAGACGCGGTGGATGACAGAGCTGACGACGGCGCCGGGCTGGAGTGGCTTATTGGCCTCCGCAGGATGGGAAGTGGCGGTTTTTTCTGACGTATGCTCTGTGGACATGGCAGGATTCTAGCACGCGGAGAGCTGCGCACAAGGGAAACTCAGCGGCATCCCGACGGTACGCAAATTGCATCTTTACAGTGGGCAAGCACAGAACCTGCATCCTATATAGAGAAAGCCGCACGGCTCTTGCTAGAATGAAGTGATTTGGCGTTTACCCGCGTGGGCCAGCAAGCCAGGGACAAGTAAGAAAGCGCTTCAGGGGAAGGCTGCGCCCTTGTGCGCAGCCGATGGCGCGCGGAAGCCTGCATAGAATAGGAACGAATGGATCGGCGACTGCGAAATCGAATCTTGCTCTACCTGCTGGTCGCGGGAGTGCTAGCGTTTGTGTTGATTGAACTGAGCGGGCGGAAACCGGCGGCGAAGATTTCCGCGGTGATGCCAACGCGGGAAAACCTGGCATCGTCGATCGCCAGCAACGGAAAAGTAGAGCCGATCGAGCCGTACGTGATGCGGGCGCAACTGGATACGTTTGTGGAGAAGGTACACGCAAAAGAAGGGCAACAGGTTAAGAAGGGGCAGCTGCTGCTGGAATTGAACGTGAAGGATGCCTCGGCGCAACTTTCCGAGGCGCAGTCGAAACTCCTGCGCGCGCAGGAGGACCTGCGAGCAGCGAAGGCGGGAGGCAGAACGGATTCCGCGGCGCAGGTGGCGGGCGACTTGGCGAAAGTGCAAGCGGAGCGAGACCGTCTGCAGAAGAATCACGAAGCGTTGCTGAGATTGATCGCGCAACAAGCGGCTACGCAGGACGAACTGGCGGCGAACGACCTGGGGCTGGCGAAAGCGCAAGCGGAAGTGACGCGGCTGGCGGCGGCGAAGCAGGAGTTTGACCGCGGGGTGCGACTGGATGCGGAACGCGCGGCACTTCAAGTGCAACAAGCGCAGCACGAAGTGGCGGCGCTGCAAGACAAGGTTCGGAATGGCTGGATCACCGCGCCGGTGGATGGGACGCTGTATTCGCAACCGGCGAGGGCCGGGGATTTCGTGAAGCTGGGGGACTTGCTGGCGGAGATGGCGGACCTGCACAAAGTTCGCGTGCGGGTGTTTATCGACGAGCCGGAACTGGGCGCGCTGGAACCAAATCAGCCAGTGAAGATTACCTGGGATGCGCTGCCCAACCAGAGCTGGGCGGGGAAGACGGAAATTATTCCGAAGCAGGTGGTGGCGCGCGGATCGCGGAGCGTGGGCGAACTGCTCTGCTCGGTGAACAACGATAAGCTTGAGCTGCTGCCGAACACGAATGTGAACGTGCGGATCAATTCGAAGGAACGTCTCGGCGTGCTGGCGGTGCCGCGCGGAGCGGTCGAGGCCCAGGGCGGGCGGCGGTACGTGTTCGTGGTGAAGAAAAACCAGTTAGGCGTGGGCAAATCGATACTGGAGAAGCGGGAGATTCACGTGGGCATCGCGGACGCGACGAGTTATGAGGTGGTGAGCGGGCTACAGGAAGGGGAGATGGTGGCGCTGCCGGGAGATGTGGACCTGCGCGACGGGATGTACGTGATCGTGGTGGATACGGAAGTTGCGAATTTCCGAGGGAATTGGAATGGTTAAGGTGGGAAAAGGATTTTTGACAATCTTGCTGATAGCGAGCGCGGCGATGGCGGCGACCAGCGTCAAGCAAGATGCGGATCTTGAGGCGGGGCGGCGCGCCTTCGAGGCCAGCGACTATGCGAAGGCCATTCAGGCGTTGCAAGCGGCGGCGGCCAAAGATCCGCGAAACGGAGATGTGCACCTGCTGTTGGCGAAGAGTTATTTGGAGATGGAACAGCTAGACGCGGCAATCAGAAGTGCCGAGAAGGCCGTGGCTATCGATCCGCAGAGTTCGACATACCATGAATGGCTTGGGAAGGCCTACGGCGAAAAGGCCGATAAGGCAGGCTGGCCCCCTACGAGAATATCGCTGGCGAAGAAAACGGCCAGGGAATTCGAGGGGGCCGTGCAGCTTGATGCCAAGAATTTCTCGGCCCGGCAGGCGTTGATCGAATTTTATTGCAGCGCTCCGGGATTTGTCGGAGGGGGAGAGGAAAAGGCGCCGCCCCAAATCCAGCAGCTAGCCGAGATGGATGTCGCGGAGGGGCACTATGCCGCAGGAAATTGCCGGCGGCAGAAAAAGGATTATGCGACAGCGGACCAGGAATTTACGAAGGCGCTGGAGAGCGAGCCCAAGTCCGCGGAGCTAATTTACGATATCGGCGATTATGCGGTGAAGCGAAGCCAGCCGGAGAGGCTGCTTGCGGTGGCGAGCGCCGGGGAGCGCGTCGCGCCCGGCGACCCGAGGCGGCGCTTCTACCGCGGGGTGGCGCTGGTCTTGAAGAAAGAAGATCCCGGTGAAGCGGAGCGCTTGCTGCGGGAGTACGCGCAGGAAGCGCCGATGCGGACGGGATATCCGCGGCCAGCGGCCGCCCATTTCTGGTTGGGGCAACTCTACGAAAATGAGAACAGGCTGGAAGATGCGGTGAAAGAATATGAAACCGCGTTGAAGCTCGACCCCAAGAACAAGATGGCGCAAGAAGCGTTGAAACGGCTCAAGAAACGCTGAAAAATCAGCCATGGCTGTGACCCTTCGAATTCCCGCAAAAAATAGCGGTGCGACGCGATGATGGACTGGCGAGAAACGGTGTCCGTGGCGATCGACGCGCTGCGCGCGAACAAAGTGCGCGCGATGCTGACGTCGCTCGGCGTCATCATCGGAAGCGCTTCGATCGTGCTGGTGGTCACCGTGGCGCTGACCAGCAAGAAATTCGTGCTCTCGCAGATTGAAAGCATCGGGTCGAACCTCGTCTGGGTGGAGCTGGTGCACCGACCGGATACGCCGCAGCCGCCAAGCTATGAAATGACGCTGGAAGATTTGGAGGCGGCCAGATCCATCCCCAAAGTGATTGAAGTGGCGGGAACGCGCGAACTGCCGATGGCGGTCGTCGTGGGGGGAGTGGAGCGTCCGGTAAATTTGGTGGGCGTAACGAATGGGTACCAGGCGATTCGCCGACTACTGGTCCTGCGGGGGAGGTACTTCGATCCCGGCGACATGGAAATGCGCAGCAAAGTTTGCCTGATCACGACGCAACTGACGGAGAAGATTTTCGGGCAGGAGAATCCCGTCGGGAAATCGATGCGTGTGGGAGAGCTTACGTTTACAGTGATCGGAGTGTTTCGCGAGCGAGTGGAGACATTTGGACTTTCCGATATTCAAGAGAATTCCGTGCTCATTCCATTCACACTGATGAAGTATTACACGGGCGATGAAGTGGTGCGGCTGCTGGACGCGCAGGCGGCGAAACCGGAAGACGTGGCGTCGGTGCAGCGGCAGGTGGGGCAACTGTTGAAGAGCCGGCATCCGCCCGATGCGGAGTACAAGGTGCAAACGCTAACGGCGATTCTGGGCGCGGCGAAAAACATTTCACTGGCGCTGACGATTCTGCTGATCCTGATTGCGTTCATCGCGCTGCTGATCAGCGGGATTGGGATCATGAACATCATGCTGGTGACGGTGCAGCAACGAACGCGAGAAATCGGCATTCGCAAGGCGATTGGCGCCGCGCGGCGCGAGATCATGTATCAATTCCTGGTGGAATCCCTGGTGATCAGCGGTGGCGGGGCGGTGATCGGGATTTTGCTCGGAATTGCCATCCCCGTGACGGCGCAGTTTTTTCTGCCGGGAAGTCTGCGGGTTCCGGTATCCCCTCTCAGCGTGATTGTAGCGTTCGTGGTGTCGTGTTCGACGGGTCTTTTTTTTGGGTATCTGCCGGCGAATCAGGCGGCGAGCCTGGAGCCGGTGGAATCGTTGCGATACGAGTGAAATCGATTTCGGAGACAGGAAATTGGAAGCAGGGAATTCTTGGAGCGGCGGGAGGCTGGCGATGGTGAAGAGAATTCGAATCGCGGCAGTGGGTGGTGCAATGCTGGCGATGTTTTCCGCTCGTGCGGGGGCGCAGGAGGCAACCGCACAGGTTTCCAGGACCGCGGCGCCCATCGTACTGACACTCAAGCGCGCGATCGAGTTGGCGCTGCAGAACAGCAAAGACATTCAAGTAGCAAAAATTCAGGCGAGAGTGGCGGATCACGCCGCACAGATCTCGAAAGCACAATTCTTGCCGAACCTGTACGCGGGTTCCGGCGCGGGCTATTCCAACGGGATTCCGGAAACGCCGGGAGGACGCGCGCCCTCCGTCTTCAGCGTTTCGTACACCGAGCAAGTGTTCAATGAGCCGCTGCGGGGCCAGGCGAAGGAGATGCAGGAGCAATCCAGCTCGCAGAAGATCGTTCTCCAGGACGCGCGCAACGATGTCATCACGCGAACGGCGATGAGCTACCTGGAACTCGGAAAGGTGCAGCATTCGCTGGAACTGCTGCGCAAGGAGCGCGAGAGCGCGGAGAAGATTCTGCAAGTAACGCGGGAACGGCAGGGTGAAGGATTCGAGCTGCCGGTGGAAGTCACCAAGGCGCAACTGACCAAGGCGCAAGTGACGCAGAAACTCTTGCAGCTCGAAGGACGCGAGGACGAGCTGGAAGTTTTTCTGCGCTATCAGCTGGGGTTGGGAGATACGCAGGAGATCCAGGTGACGCCGGAAGAGTTGCCGGGAGAAGCGGAGCAAGCGGGAGACAATCTGGTGGCGATGGCGTTGATGAATAATACCGGGCTGCAACTGGCGCAGTCCGACGTGCGCGCCAAGGAGTTCCGTTTGAAAGGGGAGAAGCGCGGACATTGGCCGACGCTGGAGCTGGTGAGCGTCTACAGCGTTCTTGCCAAATACAACAATTACCAGCAGTTCTTTAATGCATTCCAGCGCAACAATTTCAACGCCGGAGTCAATGTGCAAGTGCCGATATTCAGCGCGCATGTGAAGGCGGCGGTGGGGCTCGCGCAGGTAAATTTGGATGCTGCGAGGGCGGTCCTTGGCAACAAGAAATCCGAAGTGAGCGCCGAGGTCCGGCAGAAGACGCGCCGAGTGCGGGAGATGGATGCCGCTAAGGAAGTCGCACGGCTGGAATTGCAGCTCGCGCAGCAGAACGTTAGCGTGTTGCAAGCACAGTTCGCCGAGGGAAAGCTAAACCTCCGCGAAATGGAGAAGGCACGGCTGAACGAAAATGAAAAGTGGATGGCCTATCTGGATGCAAATTTCCAGAAACAGCAGGCACAGCTCGAATTGCTGAAGACTGCCGGGCAATTGGACAAGGTTTGGCAGTGAGGAAGTGACTTGTGATGCTCGAGCAGAGAACGCTGGGCGTGTTTCTGGAGGCGGCGAAAAAGCTGGACGCGGGATTCGCCGGGTTGCCAGCACTGGAAGGCGGCTCAGCGGGAATCGAGCGGGTCGCGGAAGTGCTGAACGCGACGGCGGAACGGCTGCAGGACAACTATCCTTACTTTCATCCCTTGTATGCAGGGCAGATGTTGAAACCGCCTCATGCAGTGGCGCGGCTGGCTTACGCGCTGGCCATGTGGATCAACCCCAACAATCATGCGCTGGACGGCGGCCGGGCAACTTCCGCGATGGAGAAGGAAGCGGTTGCGGGGATCGCCGCCATGTTTGGATGGAAGAATTTTCTGGGGCACCTGTGTGGGGGCGGGACGATGGCGAATCTCGAAGCCTTGTGGGCGGCAGGGCAACTGCACCCTGGCAAGAAGATTCTGGCGAGCGAGCAGGCGCACTACACGCATAAGCGCATCACGGGAGTGCTGCAACTTGGGTTTGAAACCGTCACGTGCGATGCACGGGGGCGTATGGACATCAATGCGCTGACGAAACGCGTGGCGCGCGGCGATGTGGGAACCGTGGTGACAACGTTGGGGACGACGGCAACGGGTTCGGTGGACCCGCTCCCTGAAATTCTAACGCTGCGTGAAAAACATGGATTCCGGGTTCACGTGGACGCCGCTTACGGCGGCTATTTCGTGCTGGCGGAAAATCTTCAGCAAGATGCAGCGCGAGGCTTTTCGCGAATCGGAGAGGCGGACTCCATCGTGATCGATCCCCACAAGCACGGTTTGCAACCTTACGGGTGCGGGTGCGTCTTGTTCCGCGATTCCGGAGTGGGTCGGTTGTACAAGCATGATTCGCCCTACACGTATTTCAGCTCGGCGGAATTACATTTGGGTGAGATCAGCCTGGAATGTTCACGGCCCGGCGCAGCGGCCGCCGCGCTATGGGCGACGCAGAAACTCTTGCCGCTTGAAAAGGGCGGGGAATTCGCTAAGGGGCTCGAACAGGGCAGAAACGCAGCGGTGAAACTTTTCGAGAAAGTGCGTGCGGACTCGCGATTTGTCGCGGCCTTCGAGCCGGAACTGGACATCGTGGTATTCGCGCCCCGAGCCGGGACCGTCACCGAGTCTTCTGTGTTGACGCGCAAGATTTTTGAAGCCGCGGCTGGGCGCAATTTGCATCTAGCCGTGGCGGAACTGCCGATTCTATTCTGGGAAGGAAACCTGGGAGCGATGGGGCGCGACCGCGACACGATTGCATGCCTGAGGTCTGTGCTGATGAAACCGGAACACTACGATTGGGTGGAACGCATCTGGGAGCTGCTCTCGGCGTCCACGCAGGAAGTTCTCGATCGCCCACACTGATCCGATCTCTTCCGAAGGCTGCAAGTCCCATTGCCTGCGGTATTTAGCCATTCGATGCACAATTGCGCCATTGGGAGAAAGGTTTTGGGGGGATTCCTGGAAGTCAGGTAGACTAGTACCTGGGTTTTGTGGGCTTGGGCAGTGTACGCCGATGGGGCTTGTGTTGGCTGGTGCCATGGGGAATACCAAGGGTTCGCATCTCCAAGTTTGTAACTTGAAGGCTGAGGGTGAAGAATGCCGGATGTAATGAAGACATTGCTGTTGAATCCGCCGAGTTTTGAGAACTTTGATGGCGGGGCAAGCTCACGGTGGCCCGCGACGCGTGAGATTGAGTCGTATTGGTATCCAGTTTGGCTGACGTATCCGGCCGGGATGATTCCCGGCAGCCGGCTGCTCGATGCTTCTCCCCACAAAGTCAATTGGCAGCAGACCGTCCAGATTTGCAAGGACTATGAGTTTCTGATTCTCTTCACTTCCACGGTTGGCTTCGAGAGCGACATCAAGCTCATCCGCAAGATCAAAGAATCCAGCCCTGGCATGAAGATTGCCTTCGTGGGGCCGCACGGACACATCAAGCCGAACGAAACGCTGATGGCCAGCGAAGACATTGATTTTGTGACGCGCGGGGAGTTCGATCACTCGGTGGTGGAATACGCGCACGGGAAGCCGCTCAGCGAGATTCAGGGCGTCAGCTACCGCAAAGACGGCAAGATAGTTCATAACCCGGAGCGCCCGCAGCTTCACACGGAAGAGCTGGATGCGCTGCCTTTCGCGACGGACATTTACAAGCGCGACCTGGAGATCGAGCGCTATAACGTGCCGTTCCTGCTGCATCCGTACGTGTCGTTCTACACCACGCGTGGCTGCCCGGCGCTCTGTACCTTCTGCATGTGGCCACAAACCATTTCCGGGCATGCTTGGCGGACGCGTTCGACGGAAAACGTGGCGCGCGAAGTGAAACAGGCGCTCGGCCACTTTCCGCAGATGAAGGAAATTTTCTTCGACGACGACACTTTCAATATCCGCAAAGACCGTGTGATTGATCTTTGCAGCAAGTTCAAGCCGCTGAAGTTCCAATGGTCTTCCACGGCGCGCGTGCACAGCGACTACGAAACGATCAAAGCGATGGCCGACGGCGGAGCGCGGCTCTTCATTGTGGGCTTTGAATCCGGTGACGCGCAAATTTTGAAAAACATCAAGAAGGGCGCGACCACCGAGATGGCGCGCAACTTCATGAAGAACTGCCGGAAGGTCGGTATCAGAGTGCACGGCGACTTCATCATCGGCCTCCCGGGCGAGACCAAGGAAACGATCCAGAAGACTATCGATTTTGCCAAGGAATTGGACTGCGAAACGATTCAGGTTTCCTTGGCGCATGCCATGCCCGGAACGGAATTGCACGACACGATGGCGGCGCAGGGCTTCCTGAAAGTGGAAGCATTGGCCGATTCGGGCGGGCATCAACTGCCGCACATCGAGTATCCGCATCTTTCGAAAGCGGAAATGATGTCCGGGGTCAACCAGTTTTACGATGATTATTACTTCCGCCCCAAAGTCGTGTGGCGCATCGTGAAGGAAGCGCTGTGGGACAGCAATGAACGGAAGCGGCTGTATCACGAGGCGACGGAATTCCTGAAGCTGCGCGCGGAACGGCTGAAGTGGGCGCAGCAGGGCGGCGAGGATTACAAGAAGCCGATGATTTCGGTGCCCGAGACACCTTCCGCTTCGGCAAACGACTAAGTTCACAAAATGGCAACTGAGAGAAGACTGAGAATCAAGACGCTGGTCATGGTCTTGGCGATGGTTGTGTGTGCCAACGCGGGAGATCTGATGCTGAAGCGCGGGATGACGCAGAACGGGGCCGTGCAATTGACGGGCGCGGGTGTTGCTCATGCCTTCCGGCTGACGGTGACCAACGGGACGATTTGGATTGGCATCTTCTTCCTGGCAGGCTTCATGGTCAGTTACATGACGGTACTAAGCTGGGCGGACTACAGCTACGTGATGCCGGCGGGCGCGTTCGGCTATGCGCTCCTCACACTGATGGCAGTACTTTTCCTCCATGAATCGGTTTCGCCGCGACGATGGGTGGGGGTTGTACTGATTTGCCTGGGAGTGCTCCTCGTTGGTCAGACGAAGCCTCGGACTACCGAAGTGGCAAGCGAGGCCATGGCATGATGCGCGTGATTCTTGCCCTGGCGGTGTTGATCCTCGGAAGCACCGGGGGCGAGATCGCCATCACCTACGGAATGAAGGCGACAGGAGAGCCTGCTCAGTTGCGGCCGCGTGCGCTCCTGCAGTTTCTGGGGCGGGCCCTCCGCAACGGATGGTTTTGGGCGGGCGTACCGCTGATGGCGCTGTCCTTTTATGCGCTGCTCGTGCTGCTCTCCTGGGAGCCGATCAGCCTGGTGATTCCCGCGTCGGCGCTGAGCTACGTGGTAGGAACCCTCGGCGCGAAGTACGTACTGCGAGAGCAAATAAGCGCCGCGCGCTGGGCTGGGGTGCTGCTGGTTTGCGCAGGCGTCGCGCTTGTCGCGGCGGGCTAGGGTCCTTTTGATTCTCAAAAGATAGTCATCAGCATCCTAGAAAAATGGTGATACGATTTGGGTAACAAGGGGATCCTGGCGAAAGGCAACAAGTCAAGCCTGCCGGCAACCCAGTAAACTCCTTCGGCATCTGAGTCGAAAGTCCAGTTTGTGTTTCAAGATTCCTGCGTGACGGGAAAAATCCCCTCCCATCGGCAATGGCTGGGCAATCGGGATTTGGGGCGATAGGAATGTTGTTGCATATCCTCTACCGGATCGTGCTGGTGCTCGCGGTCGCGCCGCTGGCTTATTACCTGCTCTCCTTGTACTGCGTGGTTGGCTATTTCCAGGAGTCGAGAAAATCAACACCAGTAACACCCGTGTTCTCGCCGCCGGCGAGTATTCTCAAGCCCGTGCGTGGCGTGGACCACCAAGCGTACGAGAATTTTGCCAGTTATTGCCGGCTGGACTACCCGGAATACGAGATCATTTTTGCAGTGGCTGATCCGGATGACCCGGTGGTCCCCGTGATTGGAAAACTGCAAGCTGATTTTCCCTCCTGCTCCATCCGGCTCATCAAGGGGGTGGCGCGTATTGGAACGAACAGCAAAATAAACAGCCTCTGCCGGCTCGTGCAGGAAGCACAGTACGATCTCTTGGTGATGAGCGACAGCGATGTGCGCGTGGAGTCCGACTACTTGAGGTTGGTGGCAGCGCCATTTGTTAATTCCGAAGTCGGTGCGGTCACCGCATTTTGCCAGTGCCTCAGCGGGGGCCGCATTGCAACGGAGTTGGATGCACTCGGGATGTGCCTGGATTCCGTACCGAGCGCGCTGGTGGCGCGAAAGCTCGAAGGGAAAATGAAGTTCGCTTTTGGCTGGACGATGGCCACGACGAAAATGCGCCTGGCGGAGATTGGCGGCTGGGAAGCGATGGTGGATTATCACTCCGACGATTTTGAGCTGGGGAACCGCATCGCGCGGAGTGGCTATCGCGTGGAGCTGATGCAAAAGCCCCTCTGCATGGTATTTCCACAAGAGTCGGTCGGTCAATTTTTTCGTCATGAATTGCGGTGGTCCATTGGATTGAAAAATGTGCGTCCAACCGCTTACCGGGGGCTGATCCTGACCCATGGGCTGCCTTGGGCATTACTTGCAGCCGGGGTGGCCGCGAGAGCGGGATGGACGGGAATCGCCGTGGCACATCTTCTCGCGTACTTCCTGCTCCGCTTTGGGTTGGCGTGGACGACCGGATGGTGGGGGCTGCATGACCCCGGAACAGGGAAGAGGCTCTGGCTTATTCCACTGCGGGATGCCATTAGTTTTATTGCCTGGGTCAGTGGTTTTTTTTCGGACAAGATCGTCTGGCGCGGTCTGGTTTATCGCGTGCAGAATGGCCACCTCTTCCCCGTGCCAGGTGCAAGCCTCAGGAAGTAAATCGTTGCACCCAGGGCAGGCGCGGGCATCACAAGCTCCGCGAATTTTCTAAAAGAGAGTTTCGTAAGTTCGCCAGGCTGCTGCACTGCCCGCGAATGGTCTTACCGGTCAGCACCCGCCGTTTCTAGGCAGATACGTTTCCTGCATTTCGCCAACACAACAGTTCGCTAGTGAATTTCCCATTTAGCGGAGACCTGTTAGAGTTGCGCTTTACCTAAGACCGCACGGAGATCTGGTGGCAATGACGAGCAAACCTGCATGACAATTCACCCAGGGGCGTGGCGCGACGCGGTGCTGCTGCTGGCGGCGGCTCCGCTGGTTTATTACATGTTGGCGACAGTGGCGGCGCTGCGTTTCTTCCGCAGGGAACGTGCGCGAAAACTTCCGAACTACACTCCTCCCGTCAGCTTGCTCAAGCCGGTGCGCGGTCTCGATTTTGGCACCTACGAAAATTTCGCCAGCTTCTGCCGGCTGGACTATCCAAAGTACGAGATTCTATTTGCGGTGAATGACGAACGCGACCCCGCCGTACCCCTGATTGAGCGAGTCATCGCGGAGTTTCCGGGACGGCGCGTACGCTTGCTGGTGGGCGCCGAAGATCTCGGAGCGAACCGCAAAGTCAACAAACTGGCGCGGCTCGCCAGGGAGGCACAAAATGATGTGCTGGTGCTGACGGACGGCGATGTCCGTGTCGGCCCGAATTTCTTGCGGGAAGTCGTCGGGCCGCTGGCGGACGAGAAGACTGGGGCGGTCACTTCGTTCTACCGCGGGATCGCCGAGCGAAATCTTTGGGCGGAACTCGAAGCAGTGGGCGCATCGGGCGATTTCTTTGCCGGAGTGCTGATGGCGGACTGGACGGAGGGCATTCACTTCGGGCTGGGCGCGTCCATTGCGACGACGAAGAAGTGGATCAGCAAGATGGGCGGATTCGAAGCCATTGCGGGGACCTTGGCGGATGACTACGAATTGGGAAACCGGATCGCAAAAGCCGGTGGAGCGGTGATGCTCTCTCGCGAAGCCGTTTGGACGATGTACCCGGCGCAAACGCCGACTAGTTTCTGGAGTCATCAGATGCGGTGGGCCCGAACAATTCGGCTACTCCGGCCGTGGTCCTACGCGGGGCTGCTGTTGACGCACGGACTACCCTGGACGTTGCTTGCAGCGTTGGTTGCGCCAGCAAGATGGATGGCGGCCAGCTACCTGGTTGCGTATGCGGTGTTGCGTCTCACGATGGCGTGGACGGTCGGTGTTTGGGGAGTGAGAGATGACGTCTTGCGGAAAAAAATTTGGCTGGTACCGCTTCGTGACGCGTTTTACTTTGTAATTTGGCTGGCAGGTTTTGGATCAAATCGCATCACATGGGGAAATGACGAATACCTGGTTCGCGATGGCCAGATGGTGCCGGTTCTTGCAGACAAGCCATCAGAGGGAAATTCTACAGCTCCAACGCCCCGATAGAGCGGAAGATTTGCGGTTTGCAATTTCCAGCGAGTTGACCGTTTCAGGAATCCCGACTAAATTAGATGTGTAGAGTCGTTGCTGCATTGGTTTCCAAAGATGTGCCACGACTCGTTTTCTGCCGCAACGGGTGGGAGATCGTCCAACGGTAGGACTCCAGATTCTGGATCTGGCTATCCTGGTTCGAATCCAGGTCTCCCAGCCACTTCTTCCCAGTCAGCGCCATTTCTTCTGCGTGTTTGCAGAACGTGCTCGAACGGGCACGGTTTTCTCCGGCGATGGTGCGGCATTTCGCAAAAAGTGCGACCATAACTAACTCTCGCGCAGAGGACCAGCCAACCATGCCACGAATCCAGACCACGGAAGACCGCCGGCTTGAAGAAGCACGCACTCGAAAAAAACATTGGAAGCGGTGGGGGCCCTATCTCTCCGATCGCCAGTGGGGAACCGTCCGCGAAGATTACAGCCCCGACGGCACGGCTTGGGAATTCTTTCCGCACGATCACGCTCGCTCGCGCGCCTATCGCTGGGGGGAGGACGGAATCGGAGGGATCTGCGACCGGCACCAAGTGATGTGTTTCGGACTGGCGCTTTGGAACGGGCGCGATTCCATCCTGAAGGAGCGCATCTTTGGTCTCACAGGAAATCAGGGCAATCACGGCGAAGACCCGAAGGAATATTACTTTTACCTCGATTCGACGCCCACGCACAGTTACATGCGCATGCTCTACAAGTATCCGCAGGCTGAATTCCCTTACGAATATCTGGTCGAAGAAAACCACCGCCGCGGCCGCGGCGAACCGGAATTCGAGCTGCTGGATACCGGAGTCTTCTCCGAAAATCGCTATTTCGATGTTTTCGTGGAATATGCCAAAGCCGACGTCGAGGACATGCTCATCAAGGTTACGGCCGTGAATCGAGGGCCGGAAGCGGCCACGTTGCACGTGCTGCCGCAACTCTGGTTCCGCAACACATGGTCTTGGGGCAGGGATTTGCGGCGCCCGGTCGCGCGCAAAGGAACCTGTGTGCCGGGGAGCGCGTGCGTCGAACTGCAGCATTGGCAATATGGCAAGCGCTGGCTGCTTTGTGCCGGACGGCCTGAACTTCTGTTCACAGAAAATGAAACCAACAATGCGCGGCTTTTTTCCGGAAGGAACCGCACCCCCTATGTGAAAGACGCTTTTCATGAGTACGTCATTCACGGTAACAAGGCCGCGGTGAATCCGGAACACCTGGGGACGAAGGCGGCCGCGTATTATCCGCTGCGCCTTTCTTCTGGCCAGTCCGCTACGTTGAAGCTGAGGCTGACGGATCTAGAGCCCCTCGAGGGGATGGAGGTCGGTTCCGGGAAGGTCGGCGGTGTTGTTTCTCCCGGAGAGCCGGACCGGCCAGAGGATGTTCCCGGTACAAATGATTTTGCCGAAGGGTTTGACCGTTTGTTTGCGACACGCCAAGAAGAAGCCGATGAATTCTACGCTTCCCGCATTCCCAAGGACCTCTCGGACGACGCGAAAGCCGTCATGCGCCAGGCATTCGGCGGCATGCTTTGGTGCAAGCAGTTTTATCACTACGATGTTCACACCTGGCTGGAGGGGGACCCTGCTGGCCCCAAACCTCCTGAGGAGCGCTGGAACGGCCGCAACAAAGATTGGATGCACCTCTACAACGAAGACATCATTTCCATGCCGGACAATTGGGAATATCCGTGGTACGCCGCCTGGGACCTGGCGTTTCACTGCATCCCGCTGGCGTTGGTGGATCCTGATTTCGCCAAGGAACAGCTCATCCTGCTGCTCCGCGAATGGTACATGCATCCCAATGGCCAGTTGCCCGCCTATGAATGGGCGTTTGGTGATGTAAATCCGCCGGTGCATGCCTGGGCCGCGTGGCGTGTTTACAAAATCGAACGGCGCCTTCGCGGCGTGGCGGATCGCGGGTTTCTGGAAAAAGTATTTCACAAGCTGCTGCTGAATTTCACCTGGTGGGTGAACCGCAAAGATCCCGACGGCGCGAACATTTTTCAAGGTGGATTTCTGGGTCTGGATAACATCGGAGTCTTTGACCGTTCGGCGCCGCTCCCCACCGGCGGCCATCTCGAGCAATCCGACGGCACTAGCTGGATGGGCATGTATTGCCTGAACATGCTGGCGATTGCGCTGGAATTAGCAAAAGAAGATCCCGCTTACGAAGATGTCGCCAGCAAGTTCTTTGAGCACTTCGTCTACATTGCGCGAGCCATGAATGATTTCGGCAGCGGCGGGCGCTCTCTTTGGGATGACGAAGATGGGTTTTACTACGACGTGCTGAAACTCCCCAACGGCGAAGAACACTTCCTGAAAATCCGTTCGATGGTGGGATTGATACCGCTCTTCGCCGTGGAAACGCTGGAGCCGGAAATTGTGGATCGCTTGCCGGGCTTCAAGCGCCGCATGCAATGGTTCATCGACAATCACCCGGATGTGCCGGAGCACATCGAAATGACGCAGCGTTCGGCGCGCGGCGTGCGCCGGCTCCTCTCGCTCGTGAATCGCAAGCAGCTCAAACGCGTTCTCTCTCGCATGCTGGATGAGACGGAATTCCTATCGTCCTACGGCGTGCGCGCACTTTCACGCTACCACGAGGACCATCCTTACGAAGTGCACGTGAACGGAAATGTGAATCGCGTCGCCTACGAGCCTGCGGAATCCACCACGGGCCTCTTCGGCGGCAATTCGAATTGGCGCGGGCCCATCTGGTTCCCCGTAAACTATCTGCTCGTCGAATCTCTGCAAAAATTTCACCACTACTACGGCGAGGACTTCAAGGTGGAGTGCCCGACACATTCGCCGGCGGAATCCGATCTCTGGCAAGTAGCGGGAGAAATCTCCCGCCGGCTCATTCGTATTTTCCTTCGCGATTCGAGTGGCCGCCGTCCCGTTGCTGGCGGGCTTGAAATTTTCCAGCATGATCCGCACTGGAAAGACCTTATCCTTTTCCACGAATACTTCCACGGCGACAATGGGGCGGGGATCGGCGCCAGCCATCAGACCGGCTGGACCGGTCTCGTCGCAAAACTGATCGAACAAAGCGGTGAGTGACGTGTCCGCGTTTGTCATTCGGAAAGCCGCGCCATGCATCATCGTGTGCCAGGAAGGAGCGCCCGGTGTCCGAACAGGCGGAAATTCAGTTTGGCAGGGAGATCTGCGGCGATCTAGACTCGGCCGAATCGCGCGAATGGCTCATCACTAATGGTATCGGCGGCTACGCTTCCGACACCATTGCCGGAAGCCAGACCCGCCGCTATCACGGTCTCCTCGTGGCTGCCTTGCAGCCGCCCGTTGGCCGTACCCAGCTCGTCTCCGCTGTCGACGAAATCGTTCACTACGCGGGAATGGATTATTCCCTCGCCACGCACCGCTGGGCGAGCGGCGCGCTCGAGCCGAAAGGATTTCTCCTCGTCGAGGTTTTTCATCTGGAAGGCACAACACCCGTTTGGTCTTACGCTTTGGCCGACGCTCTTCTCGAAAAACGCATCTGGATGCGCCAAGGCGAAAACACCACCTACGTTCAATACACGCTCGTTCGCGGAAGCAGCGTACTGGACTTGGATCTGAAGGCGCTCGTCAATTATCGGGACTTCCATTCGCTCACACGCGCAGGTGACTGGCGGATGAAGATCGAGCCAGTAGAGCATGGCATCAAGGTGCAGGCCTTTGATGGCGCAACTCCCTTCTATCTGAAAAGTGATGCGGGAACCTGCGAGCCCCGCCACGAGTGGTACCTCGGCTGTTATTTCGGCGAAGAAACCGCACGAGGACTCGAGGACCGCGAAGATCGCCTGTTTGCCGCGCTGTTCCGCGCAACATTGCAAGTTGGCGCAAGCGTGACGCTCGTTGCAACCACGGAAGCGAATGCTTTGCTGGATGGAGAAGCAACCGCAGCCGAGCGCGCCAATCGCGAAATGAAATTGTTCACCGCCTGGCAGGAAAAAAACGAAGCACTCGCTGCAGAAGCTCCTTCCTGGCTCTGGCAACTCATTCTCGCGGCGGACCAATTCATCGTGAAGCGCAGCCTGCCGGAAGAGCCGGACGGCCGCAGCATCATCGCGGGCTATCACTGGTTTGGAGACTGGGGCCGCGACACGATGATCGCTTTGCCGGGCTTGACGCTGGCCACGGGCCGCACCGAGGTTGCGAAGCAGATCCTTCTGGCATACTCCCGCTACGTCGATGGCGGCATGCTCCCAAATAATTTCCCGGATGCCGGAGGCAAGCCGGAATACAACACCGTGGATGCGGCGCTTTGGTATTTTGAGTCCGTCCGGCAATACTTTGCGTCCGCGCAGGATACGGCGACGTTGGAGAAACTTTATCCGGTTCTTGCTGGAATGATCGACGCCCACGTGAAGGGCACGCGCTACAACATTCACGTCGACCCCGCAGACGGTCTCCTTTTCGCCGGCGTCCCCGGCGTTCAGCTCACCTGGATGGATGCCAAGATCGGCGATTGGGTCGTCACGCCGCGCACGGGGAAGCCGGTGGAAATCAACGCGCTTTGGGTCAACACGCTCGAAACGATGGCGCAGTTTGCGTGCTTGCTGGGAAAACCGGGCGAAGGTTACGAGATTCTGGCCGCCAAAGCTACGAAGAGTTTTCAGAAATTCTGGAACGCGGAGCGCGGCTGTTGTTACGACGTGATTGGCGTTCCGGGCATGGGCAACGACGGCGCCCTGCGCCCCAATCAGATCTTTGCCGTTTCGCTTCTGGGTAATCTGCTCACGCAGGAACAGCAAAAGTCCGTTGTCGACGTCTGCGCCCGGCAGCTCCTCACCTCACACGGCCTCTGCAGTTTGGCGCCCGGTGAGCCTGGCTATGCAGGTCACTACGGCGGCAGTCCCCGCGATCGCGATGCCGCCTATCATCAGGGCACCGTGTGGGGCTGGCTGCTTGGCCCCTTTGCGTTGGCCCACCTTCGCGTTTACAAAGACCGCGAGGCGGCATTGCGTTTCTTGGAACCCCTGGGACGTCAGATTTACGCGAGCGGCCTCGGCACCCTCAACGAAATCTTCGATGGCGACGCCCCGTTCACTCCACGCGGTTGCATCGCCCAGGCCTGGACGGTCGCGGAGCTCGTTCGTGCATGGCAGCAGCTCGCGCGCGAACAGTAGTCAGCGGGACGTGGTTGTTGGCGTCTGCGGAGCCATCGGAACTTCGTAGAGTTCGACAAGCACTTTCCCGGCGGCTCTTGATGGCAACAGAAAGAAGTTCACCCGTGTACCGTCGGCGCCCGGCCGGGTCGCCGGGTAGACGGGCTTGACGTCAAATTTTTCCTTCAGAATTTCCGTCGCACGATCCACATTTTCGCAGCGAAGTTCCACTTGCTGCACGCCTTCCCCAAACCTGGCCAGATAGCGTGCAATCGCTCCGGAGCCGCCCGGCTCCCGCGTCGTGAGTACGTCGAGCAGAACTCCACCTGGAAAATCAAGCTCGAACTCTTCCGCATCCTGCTCCGCCGGCACCTCCGCAAGTCTCGGCGTTCCATTCGCGACGCGAATTCGTCCAAATGTCGCCCGTCCAACCGCCAGCCCAACCGTGACGACAGGGCTCGGCCCCAGAAGGCCGGACAATTCGGCATCTTTCCACCATAAGGAAACGGCTCCGTCCGCAGAAGTGCGGCCAGCGCGATAAATCGTGTCCGCCGCGGCTTTTCTTTCCGAGGGATCAGCAGACGCTAGCCCGGCGATCGCTGAAGCAAGAGGACTGGACATGGATACGCAAGGAATTGTAGCGTGAGGACGCCAGCAAGAGAAGTTTTGCCGGGGCGTCCTTCAGTTCCGGACGCAACGAATTCGGTTCTCATTTCATCTGAAGGCTATGCCTAAGCCAGTCTTATTGACCGTAGATGACGACCCCGAGGTGCTCCGGGCCATTGAGCGCGACTTGCGCAGCCGCTATGCGGACCGCTACCGCGTCATGCGCGCAAATTCCGGTAACGCCGGCCTGACCACCCTCCGCGAGTTGAAGGCGCGCAACAATCCTGTCGCTTTGCTCCTGGCGGACCAGCGCATGCCCCAAATGGATGGCGTGCACTTCCTCTCCCAAGCCACGGAGATGCACCCGCTCGCCAAGCGCGCACTGCTAACCGCCTACGCGGACACCAATGCGGCCATCGATGCCATTAACGAGGCCCGTATCCATTACTACCTCATGAAGCCCTGGGACCCGCCCGAAGAAAAGCTCTACCCGGCCCTCGATGACTTGCTCCACGATTGGACCTCGACGTTTCACCCGCCCTATGAAGGCATTCGCGTGCTTGGCACACGCTGGTCCAATCGCTCCTACGAATTGCGCGAATTTCTCGCCAGGAATCAGGTGCCCTACCAATGGATTGATGTGGAACTGGCGCAAGCCGATCCGGAGGTGCGTGGTCTGGTGGATTCGCTTGGTCCCGAGGCGCAAACTCTGCCGCTCATTCTCTTTCCGGATGGCACGCGTTTGCCGGAGCCGCCTCTGCCGGCGGTGGCCGACAAGCTCGGCCTCCGCACGCATGCCCAGACGAATTTTTACGACCTCATGATTGTCGGCGGAGGCCCCGCGGGACTTGCCGCTGCGGTTTACGGCGCCAGTGAAGGTTTGCGCACCGTGATCATCGAGCGCGAAGCGCCCGGAGGCCAGGCTGGCCTGAGCTCGCGTATCGAGAATTATCTGGGTTTTCCTTCCGGATTGAGTGGAAACGATCTGGCCCGGCGTGCCGTTGCCCAGGCTCGGCGCTTCGGCGTTGAAATTCTCGCTCCCCAGGAGGCTGTCGGCATTCGCTCCGAAGGCCCGTACCGCTTCCTCAAGCTGGCCGATGGCACGGAGATTTCCTGCAACGTTCTCTTGCTGGCCATGGGCGTCCAATGGCGTAGTCTCGACGTGCCCGGCATCGACCGCTTGCAAGGCGCAGGCGTGTATTACGGCGGCGGAACCTCTGAAGCCATGGCCTGCAAAGGGGAAACGGTTTACATCATCGGTGGCGCGAATTCCGCGGGACAGGCGGCGATGCACTTTTCGAAATTCGCCGAGAAAGTCATCATGCTCGTGCGCGGCGCCTCGCTTGCCAGCACGATGTCGCACTATCTGATCGAGCAAATCGAAAAGACAGCAAACATTGAAGTCTGGCCGAATACCATTGTGACCGAAGTTTTCGGCGAATCCCGGCTGACGGACATCACCATTCAGCGAACCGCCACGGGCGAAAAAGAGAAGCTGCCTGCCAGCAGTCTGTTCATTTTCATCGGCGCGCAGCCCCGCACGGAGTGGCTGGGCAATCTCGTCGAGCGCGACGAGCGCGGATTCATTCTTTCCGGGCCGGACTTGCTCCGAAACGGTAAGAGACCCGCGTCTTGGACTCTCGATCGCGATCCCGGTTTGCTCGAAACCAACGTGCCCGGTATTTTCGTCGTTGGCGATGTGCGCCACGGCTCGGTTAAGCGCGTGGCTTCGGGCGTCGGCGAAGGAGCTGTGGTCGTGCAATTCATGCATCAGTATTTGGCGAAGGTCCAATGAGCGCAGCATCGGATCGAGCTCGCCTGGAAGCTCTTGTTGCCGATTTGCGTAAAGTGGCCCCGTTCGCGGACCAGCCGCAAGACGATCTGGAATGGTTTGTTTCCCAAGCGCAAGAGCGCCGTATCGAAGTTGGTGGAATCACTGTCGCGGAAGGCACTACTGCGGACACCATGATGGTGATGCTCGAGGGTGAAATGCGGGCACGGCGCGAGAACGGCCCGCAGGACGGACCCGTCTTTACAGCCCGCGCCGGGGATGTTACAGGTGTCCTGCCTTTCTCGAGAATGAAAACATTTACTGTGACTGGGCGTGCCGTGCTTCCCATTCGAGCCCTGGCGTTTCCCGCCGCTCATTTTCCCGAGCTTTTTCAGCGCATGCCCGAGCTCTCCCAACGTCTCGTCGGGTTATTGACCGATCGCGTTCGATACGTCACCAGGGAAGAGCAGCAGAGAGAAAAGCTGGCAGCACTTGGAAAATTGTCCGCTGGACTTGCGCACGAATTGAATAATCCTTCGGCCGCTGCGCGCCGTTCCGCGGGAGCGTTGCGCGATTGCCTGCAGCGTTTGCGCGATATGGGGCGCACGTCCACGCTGGGACCGGAGGACTGCGGGCTGCTGGCACAGCGCGAGGAAGAGATTCGCGCCACACTAAAGCCCGCCGAACACAAGGACGAATTCGTCCGCGTCGAACGCGAGGAAGCGATCCAGGGATGGTTGGAAGCGCATAAAGTCGCCGACGCCTGGAAGCTGGCCCCGCTCCTTGCCGACGCAAATCTCACGGACTCGCATCTCGAAAGTCTTGCCTCAGCCGCAGGCGCTTCGCTCGGCCCGGAACTCACCAGGTTCGCGACCCTTCTCGAAATGGGGCGCATCGCGGACGAACTCGAAAACAGCACGGCGCGCATCTCGGAGCTCATCAAGGCCATCAAGGAATATTCCTACATGGACCAGGCGCCGCTCCAGGAAGTGGACATCAAGCACAGCCTGGAGACCACCCTCACGATCATGAACCACAAATTGAAACGCGGCATTTCCGTCAAGCGAGAGTATGCCCCGGATCTGCCCAAAGTGTTGGCTTATGGCAGCGAATTGAATCAGGTATGGACCAACCTCATTGACAACGCCGCCGACGCCATGAAAAACAACGGAACGCTTTTCATCCGCGCCAGCCGCGAAAACGAGTTCGTTCTCGTCGAGATCGCCGACAATGGCCCGGGAATCCCTCCTGAAATTCAGTCAAGCATTTTCGACCCGTTTTTTACAACCAAAGGAGTAGGCGAGGGATCCGGGCTCGGCCTGGACCTCGTGCATCGCATCGTCCAGAAAATGCGCGGGTTTATCACCTTCAAATCCGTTCCGGGCGATACGCGGTTCCACATACGCATTCCGATTCACGGCGCACTCTAAATTCCCAGGAGACCAACATGGCCGAAACGTGCACGCACCTCAATCAGATCCGGCCCGTCAAACCAAAGGCCAAGGGCTGCGAGGAATGCCTCAAGATGGGAGATACTTGGGTTCACCTGCGCTTGTGTCTGAGCTGTGGCCACGTCGGTTGTTGCGACTCCTCGAAAAACAAGCACGCCACGAAACATTTTCGCGCCGTGAAGCATCCCATCATCCGCTCGCTGGAACCGGGAGAGAACTGGATGTGGTGCTACGTGGATGAGCTGATGTTCGAGTAAGAATAAAACTCAGCGTTTTTTCTTCGCAGGAATGTGAAGTGAAGCTAGCAGCGCGATCAGCAGTATGCCTCCCACCACTCCGAGGGAGACACTCACTGGAATGTGCACCCAGCGCTCGCCGATCATCTTTCCTCCAATAAACATCAGCACCAGCGCCAGCCCGGCATCCAGATAGCGCAAACGATCGAGAACCCCCGCCAGCAGAAAATACAGCGCACGAAGCCCCATAATCGCAAAAACATTCGAGGTGTACACGATAAAGGGATCGCGCGTGATCCCGAAAATGGCCGGAATCGAATCAATCGCCAAGGTCAAGTCCGTGATTTCCACAACGAGAAGAACAAGGAACAAGGGCGTGGCGAACAGCTTGCCCGCGTTGCGCACGAAGAAATGTTCACCCTCGTACTTGTGCGTTACGCGAAGATGCTTGCGCGCGAATTGGAATATCCGGTTTTTCTCGGGATGCACTTCCGTTTTCTTGGCGAGCACCATGTGCAGCCCGGCATAGACGAGAAACGCTCCCAGAAGATACATCACCCAGGAAAAGTGCTGGATCAGTTCCGCGCCCAGCGCGATCATAATGCCGCGCATGACCAGCGCGCCGATCACACCCCACTCCAGCAGCCGGTGCTGAAACCGCTCATCCACAGCAAACGCGCGAAAAATCACAAGAAAGAGGAAAAGGTTGTCGACGCTTAAGGCTTTTTCGATCAGGTAGCCCGTAAAATATTCGAGCGCGGGTTGTTCGCCGTAGTAGTAGAGGACCGCCAGCCCGAAGAGCACCGAAATGCCAATCCAGCCGAAACTCGCAATGGCGGCCTCGCGCACGCTGATCTTGTGCGCTTTGCGGTGGAACACCCGCAAATCGAGCACAATCGTAACGAGCACGAAGACGTTGAACGCCAACCATTGAAGCGGTGTGCCCATGCTCGTGGAGTTTAGCTGCACTAGGGATTGCTGCCGTGCGCGTCGGTGGAGTTCAAGTTCAACAGTTCGATTCGCGTCGTCTTGCCCGGCTGAATCACCACCGGCACATCCCAGCGCAACCGCATGTCGCCGGCGGCGGCATCCAGGTTGAGCGAGCTGATCCAGTAATTGCCCGGCGCGAGGCCTGAGACCGAACCCCGCCCGTCCAGGTCGGTGTCCGCTGTGGCAGCGAGGAACTTCGTCTGTGCGATGTCCGGCGCGGCGCGCTGCACCCGCTTGCGTCGTTCGTTCTGAATCGCCGCCCACTTTCTCTGCGGGTTGACGCCTTCCAGCTCCAGCTCCACTCCGGAAACCGTTTCCGGATGCGCCTGGATGAACTTCTTGAGTGCCGCCAGATATTCATTGACTTGCTTTTCGTATTTCTCGGGATTTCCCGTTTTGTCCGCGTCCACATACTTTGGCTTCGGGATACCGGAGGACACGCCGCCGCTGTTCGAGCGCTGATAAGCCAGCAAAAATTCCGGAACGTGGATGATGTCATCCGGCGTCATCGCTTTATCCACATCCGGTAGCGTCAGGTCCATGATTTCGTGGTTCTTCAGCCATGCGCGAAGTTCGGGAGATAGTTTGAGTCCTTCGATGAATTTATCCCGCGGAGGGATCGCGTCCTTTTCTTCTACTTCTTTCACGATTTCCGTATAGCTCTTCGTCAGAATACAAAACGTAAATTGGCGAACCGGTTCCGGTCGCGCCGCCGTCGGCGTAATCCGCGCCACGAATTCCAGCGTCCCGGTCGTGCTTTGCGCGGACACCGCGCCCGCGAGACTCAAGGCCCACAGCACAACAGTGATGCTGAAAACGGCTGCTTTTCTCATGCAGGAATCGTAGCAGATTGCGAGGAAAGCCTGGAAGCGAACTGGGGGAGTGTGCGCAAGCCTTTGGTAGCTCGAACCGATCAATGCCCGGCAAACAGCAGGAAAAATATCACGGCAGCTAGACCGGCGAGCAGCAATCCGGCCGCAATGCGCCAGAGTAAGCTTGTGGGTTCGGAGGGAATTGGCCCGAGAGGTCGTTTCGGAGGGCTTGGTGGATCGATTACGCCGATGCCAGTGAATTTGCGGGGAGGCCCGCCGCTGCGCGCAGACGAAGCTTGCGGCTCCAACTCCGGTTCGTATTCAGCGAAATCGTGCGGCATGAAACTGAATGTTACTCCCAACCGTGCCAAGCGTCTAGAACAGCCGGAACACCGCTTCGACCGTCACCCAGGCCGGCACGGCGCGTCGCGATGCATCCAGCGCAGGCACGAATTTCCACCCGCGAATGGCCTGCACGGCCCGGTCATCGAGTCCCAATCCAATTCCTCTCACAACACGGATCTGCGACGCCCTGCCGTCCGCGCCAACCAAAACCAGCAGCGTCACCGCCCCTTGCAGCTTCGCCTCGCGCGCTTCGTCGGAATATTGCGGATCCGGGCAATACGCGCATTTGGGCCACGTGACGCCCGGCCGATACGGTCCCCGCGACACGCCCGTGCCCGCCTCTTCACCTGGAGAACTCCCGATGGAATCATCCGGGCCGTCGCCAATCGTGTTGCCTTTTCCCCGGCCGGACGAATTGTTTCGATCTGGCATCCAAGGCAAGCCAATGTTGTCCATAGGTTTCAGCTCGCGCGGAGCCGAGGGATCCAGAATCGTCGGCGGAATCGGCAGCTCCGGATTCTGGTTTTGTGGCAGCGTGGGTTTCAAGAACTGGATCGATGACCGCGGAGGAAGATTCCCCTGAGTCGGCGGGAGAAGATCATGCCCCGTGCCGCTCCCTCTCCCGCCAGTAGGATCCTCGCCTCGAAGAATATCGAGCAGACCTGCAGGTACCGAAATGATGGGCGGAGTTTTTCCTCCAGTTGGAAGCGGATCGCGCTTGGAACCTGGCGGGTGCACGGCGAGAATCACCGCAGCACAAACAATCGCGGCATGAACTGCGGCGGAAGCGCTCTGCGCACGACCAGAGCGTGCGGACTTCTCCCATCGCGGCAGGTGAATCGGCGCGCCGTTTGCCGAAGACGGAAAAAGCGGCACTGCGGTGAAAAGCTGGAGAAGATTTTCCCGAACACGCAGAAACCACGAATCGGACGAAGATTGCAGGGAAGTGAAACGCCGCGAAAGCGGATCGCGCATGGGCTGGCCTCCCCGCGCGCCTCAGATTGAAACCCGGCTCCTCGACGAAGCGAGCGGCGAATGCGTGTTGAGAATCCCAGTCCCTCAAATTGGTTGCCCGAAAAAATCGGTGGGGGATCACAGCAAGCAAGGGAGTACGAAGAGAACTTCGTAAGAAAACAACCGGTAATGTTTGAGTTGAAACGGACTTAGAAGAGCCGGAAAGTAACTTCAATCGGCACAATCGTCGCCACGGGCTTCCCGCTTGGTCCAGCCGCCGGCTTGCATCGCCACGTCTTCACCGCAGCCACGGCGTTTTCGTCGAGACCCATCCCGACTCCCTTGACGACCCGGATGTTGCTGATTTTTCCATCCAGGCCGATGATTCCCTCCACCACCACCGCGCCCTGGTATTTCACTTTGCGCGCCTCATCGGAATATTCCGGTGGAGGCTGGTAGAAACAAACTGGAATTCCGACTCCGTTGATGCCCGCGCGGAAGACTCCGCCGCCCGTGCCGCCACCCTCGCCGGGTCCAAGACCGCCGCCCGACCCGCTGCCGATACCGGTGCCATTGCCATTTCCGAGAGAATCGGTGACGCCCTTGGCCAGGGGATCGCCGAAATTCGCCATATTGGGACTGGGAACCTTCAAGTCCGGCGGACCGAGCAGGGATGGGTCCATCGCCAGCTTGGGATTCAGATTCTCAATCTTTGCCTGAGGCGGCGTGAATTGCGTCCACTTGAACTTGGGGAGCTTCCCCTTCGACGTCGGAGTCAGGGTATGGTTGTTCGCCCCGCCTCCTCCACCCGCCTTGTCAGCGCCCGCAGGCAGCTTTGCGACGTACGGCGAAATATCCAGCGGCGTCATGTCGATTTGCTTGTTCTTCGCTTCTGTGGAAGGCAAAACGCGCGTTAAGATCGGAATCACCAGTAATCCGAACAGCAACGCACCATGTAGGCCAAAAGCGATCGCCTGACTCCAGCCAAACTTTTCATCCTTCGACCAGATTTCCTTCACCTTGATCGGCTTCACCGCGAAAGGCAGGGGCGCCTGCCTCGGAGGCGAAAGGAATTCCTTGATGCGCGTCCCAAACCCGCCAAAATTCGATCCCCACGCAACAGCCAAGCGGCTGTTCACCGGACCTTTCGGAGCGGGGCCGGAACTAAAGAAATCCTTGAGGTTATCGCCCACTCCCGCGCCAAACGACGTCTTCGTGAACGGCGCGTCCGCGCGCTCGCGCACCTTGATAGGCCTTTCTATGAAGAACTGTTTCAGGTTTGACCAAAAATTATCGGGGATAAGAATATCCGGATTGACGAATTTCGGGACCGCCGAGTAAGGCACGGGAATCGCCGGCTGCGAACCCGACACTCTCGGCTTCGTAATTTCAGGCGGCAGAAGGTTGATAAACTTGTGCGGCACCGTTTCCCTCGTATTTTAGACGCAAGTCAGCGTAAATGGGTGCACCCATCCGATAAGATTCGCGCAGGCCGGGAAAGGTTGCGCGCCCCAACGGCTGACACCAGCCTGCATTCATTGTAACATACGTACTTACACTGCTTTCCGATGTTTCTCACCGTACACCTGAACCACCGTACGGGAAGTTCGAACAACACTTTTGTTCGGTAAACACAGGCTAACGCACGAAAGCACGCACCCAAATCAGGAGTTATCCGAGCGCTCAGACCAATGGCCGAACCACTCGAACTGAAGAAAACACTCAACCTTCCGAAAACCGAGTTCTCCATGAAGGCCGGTCTTCCCCAGAATGAGCCCAAGCAGCTCGAGGCCTGGTACGGCTCCAACATCTACGAGCGCATTCTCGAAGCCCGCAAAGGGAAGCCGCTCTTTGTCTTGCATGACGGCCCGCCCTACCCCACCGGGGAAATCCACCTCGGCACCGGCTTCAACAAAATCCTCAAAGATTTGGTTGTCAGAACCAGGAGCATGGCAGGCCATTACGCTCCGTACGTCCCCGGATGGGACTGCCACGGCCTGCCCATCGAAACGCAAGTGGAAAAAGAGCTTGGCGGAAAGGGAAAAGTTCCACCGGCTGAATTCCGAAAGCTTTGCCGGCAATTCGCCACGCGCTACGTCGAGCAGCACAAGAAAGATTTCAAACGCCTCGGTATTTTCGGCCGGTGGAATGATCCCTATCTCACCATGAGCCATGAATATGAGGCCACCATCGCCGGCGCTTTCCTCGATTTCATGGAGAAGGGCTACGTCTACCGTGGCCGCAAGCCCGTTTATTGGTGCATCCACGACTACACCGCTCTCGCCGAAGCCGAAGTCGAATATGAGGACCATACCAGCCCTTCGATCTGGGTGAAGTTTGGCGTCGCGGGCGGCGGCAAAGGCGATGCGTCGAAAATTGGCAGTGACGTTAGCGCCGTCATCTGGACCACCACGCCCTGGACGCTGCCTCACAATCGCGCGCTCGCCTTTCATCCCGATTTCGATTACGCCGTTGTCGAAACCGAAGAGGGCGCCCTACTTCTCGCGGCGGACCGCGTTGCCGCTCTCCAGTCCGAGTGCGGCATCAAGGAAGCCAAAATCCGTGCCACCTTCAAGGGCCGCGATTTCGAAGGCATGAAATTCCAGCATCCGTTCGTGCCCATCCAGGTTCCCGGCATCCTCGCCGATTACGTCACGCTCGATCAGGGCAGCGGCATCGTTCACACCGCTCCCGGCCACGGCGCCGACGACTTTAATTCCGGCCAAAAGTACGGTCTGGAAATCTACGCGCCCCTCGACGACAAAGGCGTCTACCTCGAAGGCTTGCCTGAATACAAAGGCAAAGACATTTTCACTGCGAATCCCATCATCGTGAAATTGCTCGCTGATCGCGGCGCGCTCCTCGGCCATCACGAATACAAGCACAGCTATCCGCACTGCTGGCGCTGCCACAATCCGGTGATCTTCCGCGCCACCGAGCAGTGGTTTATCAAAATGGACCAGGCCGCACGCGGAAAACAAAAGACTCTTCGCCAGGAAGCCCTCGAAGAAATTCATCAGGTGAAATGGTTCCCCGCCTGGGGCGAAGACCGCATGTACGAAATGATCGAGAAGCGTCCGGACTGGTGCGTCTCGCGCCAGCGCTTCTGGGGCGTGCCCATCATCGTTTTCTACTGTGATGGCTGCGGCACGCGCCTCGAAGATTTCGCGGCGCTGCGCAACGTCGTGAAGTGGTTCGAAAAAGAAGGCGCCGACGCCTGGTATCAGCACACGCCCGAGGAATTGCTCCCTGCGAGAACGAAATGTTCTTGTGGCGCGTCGAAGTGGCGCAAGGAAAACGACATTCTCGATGTCTGGTTCGATTCCGGGTCCTCGAACCTGTCTGTCCTGAAAGGCCCCGAGTGGCCCGCCGACGTCTACCTCGAAGGTCCCGATCAATACCGCGGCTGGTTCCACAGCTCGCTGCTCGTCGCCACCGGCGTGCGCGACGCTTCGCCCTATCGCAGCGTCGTAACGCACGGTTGGACCCTGGACGAGCAGGGCCGCCCGATGTCCAAATCGCTTGGCAACGCGCTCTATCCCATCGAAATCTGCGAGAAGTGGGGCGCGGACTTGCTCCGCCTCTGGGTTGGCTCCGTCGAGTATCAAGCCGACGTGAAAATGAGCGAACGCGTGATGACCCAGCTCAGCGAAGCCTACCGGAAAATTCGCAACACCTTCCGCTTCGCCCTCGGCAATCTCAGCGATTTCGATCCTTCGCGTGATCCTCTATCGAACGACCAGCTCGAGGAAATCGATCGCTGGATGCTCGATCGCACCGCCGAACTCCTCACCAAGTGCCGCGACTGGTATTCCGTCTACGAATTCCATCGCGTCTACCACGCTATCCACGACTATTGCGTCGTGGACTTGAGCGCCTTCTATTTCGATGTTCTGAAGGACCGCCTCTACACCAAGGCGCCCAAAAGCAAATCCCGCCGCTCCGCGCAAACCGCCGTCTGGAAAATCACCAGCGCCCTGGTCCGTCTCATCGCGCCGGTCCTCGTTTTCACTTCCGAAGAAATCTGGAAGTATCTGCCGAAGTCCGCGGGCGAACCCGACAGCGTCCACATCTCCTTGTTTCCGGAATCACAATCGCTGGCCTCCGGCCTCGACAAGGACGCGTCTGAAAAATGGGCGCAGCTCGCGCAGGTCCGCTCCGCAGTTCTCGCTGCCCTCGAGCAAGCCCGCGCCGCAAAAACCATCGGCGGTGGTCTTGAGGCCAAAGTGTATTTGCACGCTGGCCCGAAGGCTGCGGGGCTGCAAAAACTTCTCGAAGAAAAGAAATCCATTCTTCCCGCGCTCTTCATCGTTTCCCAAGTCGAGGTCACGTCCTCGGCCATCCCCGCGTCGTTCCCGGCCGAATCGCTCCCGGAGCTCTCCATAAAAATCGAGCACGCCGAAGGCGCGAAATGCGAGCACTGCTGGAACTACTCCAAGCATGTCGGCGAAAACCCGCGCTACCCAACCGTCTGCGAGCGCTGCACCGAAGCCCTCGCCGAAATCGAACGCGACGGGTCTTCAAGCGCGGCGGTCACCTAAAATGTCCGCCTCCTCTGCCTCCTTTACTTCCTCTACCTCCTTAACCTCCTTTACTTCATGACTCTTCCTTCTCGCCTCCGCTTCCTCTGGCTCACCCTCGCCGTCGTTCTTCTCGACCGCGCCACCAAGGCCTGGTTCGAATCGCAAACCACTGAAGGCTGGCGTCACGAAGTAATTCACCATTTCATCTATCTCGTTCGCGCCAGCAATCCCGGCATCGCTTTCAGTTTTTTCGCCGATTCCACTTCTCCCTGGACGCGCATCATTCTCATCGCCGGCTCGCTCATCGTCATCGCCGTTCTCGCCTGGCTCCTCGTCGCAAGCCATAGCGGCGGCCGCTTCACCGCCGCGGGCCTCGCGCTTCTTCTCGGCGGCGCCACCGGTAACGTCACCGATCGGATCCTCCACGGCGCCGTCACCGATTTCTTCGAAGTCTGGTTCGGCTCTTACCGCTATCCCGCCTTCAACGTCGCCGACTCCGCCATCACCATCGGCGCTGTACTCATCATCTTCGATGTCCTCTTCACCCGCAAAAACAGCGCGCCAGCTTAGTTGTGCTACATTGCTGTTCCTAGGCGCGTCTCGCCTTCTTCTCGGCAATTGTCCGCAACGGAGGTGCTGACTTGGCTTCTCCCGAAGAGCTCGTGGCGCGACTGACTCGCGCCGCGCCGAACTTCCTCCGCTACATTTTCATCTTCCAGGCCTTCGCGGGCCTGCTTCTCATTGGCCTTGCCTATTTTATGGGAGCGGCGCATTTCCATCTCCTTCGCACTGGAATCAGGGCGCCCGGGAAAATCGTCGGCTACAAACAGCAGTACTTCACGAGATCATCCGGAAGCACCTCTTCCACTACCACTGGCTATATGCCCATTGTGGAATTCCAAGCGGGGGATCGCGTCGTCCAATTTCAAGATTGGCTGGGAGCCAAAATCGTGGGAACCGCAAATGTTTCGGTGATTGTCTTGTACGACCCTGTCAATCCCTCTGTTGCCATGATTGATCGCCCGGTCTGGAATTGGATTCCCTGGGCCCCGACTTTCGCCGTCGGTGTCTTCTTGGTTCTCGTGGCCGTCAGAGGCGCATTCCGCTCACTTTCTGTGTGAGGGGCGGACTTCAGGCCGGCATCTTTCCGTACCGCGCGAAAGTTAGTTTAGTCGTGCAGGACAACACTTAGCAGCGAATTGTTGACGTGGATCTCGCCGTTGTATCGGATGAACCCGAGTTTCCTGAATTTGTTCATGAAAAAATTGACCCGCGACCGCGTTGTGCCAATCATCTCCGCTAGCATCTCTTGCGACACTCTGGGAAGCACCTTTTGCGGCTGGCCTTGCGCACCATAGCGCGCCAGCAGCAGCAGCGTGCGCGCCAGCCGCTTCTCGCTCGAATTGAACAGCTGGTCGATCAGATCTTCCTCGACTCGTATGTTTCTCGCCAGCATATACGCGATGAAGCGGTCGGAGAACTCGTGCTCCTCGTGCAGCACGCGTATCATCTCGTCTTTCTCAATGACCAGCATGGTGGTAGCCGCAATCGTGGTCGCCGTCGCCATGCAAATGGATTGGCCCGCCAGGCACCCTTCGCCAAAAAAATCGCCCGGTCCCAGGATCGCCACAACCGCTTCTTTGCCGGTTTCATTGACTACGCTAAGCTTCACGCCGCCTTCCTGAATGTACATGACATTTTTCGCGGCATCGCCCTGCCCGAAGACGGTTTCTTTTCCTCGAAATTCCGCTACCTTCCTCCGCAGACCTGCGGAGTCGAGAAACATTTGCACATCAAACGCAGGGATTTTCGAATTCGCTTTCTTGGGGGAGCGACGGACCGGCACGGGTGCGCGTCGAGCTGCGGAAGACACCATGCGCCAGAATACCATGAAGTTCGATTCTGCACACTGTACAATATTGAACTGTTCTTGCCGATTTGCACAGCTTTCATAATCTCAAGCTGAACACCAACAAGTCCTTATAATTCAAAAGATTACCGATGATTCTGGCGCTCCTGCAGAACTTTCCGTAGCGACTGGCGCACTTCCAATCCCCCGTCATAGTTGATAAATCCCTGCTTCCGGAACCGATTCATGAACAGATTCACTCGCGGGCGCGTGGTGCCCACCATCTCCGCCAGTACTTTGTGACTTACGACGGGAATCTCAACAACCGCCGGGCCGCTTTTATCCAAGTGCGCGAGCCGTAGAAGCACGCGCGCCAGCCGTTGTTCCGCGGAGGAAGTCAGCAGATCCGCCACGTGA
The DNA here is from genome assembly GCA_049644365.1 of Candidatus Acidiferrum sp. Taxonomy (GTDB): domain Bacteria; phylum Acidobacteriota; class Terriglobia; order Acidiferrales; family UBA7541; genus Acidiferrum. The sequence goes on from JBARRT010000124.1 coordinate 54,823, forward strand.
TCCCGGTATTTCTTGACGCTGGACAGCAGATAGGCCACCAGGGAATTGGACGTCTTATTCTTTTTGCGAAGCATCTGCAGCATCTTTTCTTTCTGGATGGTGCGTATGGAGCTGGCCGTCAGCGCCACCGCCGTAGACATCCGAAGGGGATAGCCTGCCAGGCAAAGCTCGCCAAAAAAATCATGCACGCCAAGGATCGCGGTAACTGCGGATGGCTGGTGTTTCGCTTTGGTGGTGAGCCGCACCCCTCCTTCTTGAATGTAGAAAAGCGTGTAAGCAGGCTCGCCTTGCTTGTAGATATTTTGTTTGTCCCGATAGTTCGAGACCTTGCCGCCCAGGCTCGCTCCTGAATTGAAACCACCCAGGTGTGAATTCGTCTTGTTCGTGTGTTTCATGAATCGCCACACTCCTGCGGCGCGGTCACGCCACTCTATGATTTTCCCGCTGACTTCACGGACTTCCCATGCGCTTCTTGCGACCACTGGAATGCTTTATTGGCATATTCCATGGCTTGCTTGGAATGCTCGTGCCCGGTCTGGTGATCTTCTTTCCCATGGTGCGCGGCGGCAGCACGGTGCGCGTGTGCGGCGAGTTCGTGGAACTCCGCAGCTCTTTGGTGCGAGTCATTTGGCATAGTGCTGCCTATCTCCGGTGACCGCACCAGCTTAGAATCATTCCATTTTCCAAACTGTTCAATACTGTACACTCGCCCCGCGCGCCATTTTTTCACTCTTTCACTTTTACACTCTTTGACTCTTGCACCCCTTCACTATTTTTCGCCCTGCAATTTAAGGTAAATACCGGATTGACGGAATAACTCTCTAACCGATAATGCGGATGAGAAAGGTAACAAGTGTCCCATCCCGACGAAGTGAACGCTGGTACCAACGGAGGCATCCGCAGGGGAGCGCGGACTATCTTGGCCGAGCCGGTAGAGCTTGCCAACCTTAGCCGGAGCTGGAGCGCGGAGACTATTTCAACGCATAACATCAGTTCCCATGGTGCTCGCGTGACCACCCAGCGAGTTTGGGAACCCGGAAGTTTTGTGCTGCTTAAGTCTCTCCGCGGCGACTTCTGGGCGCGGGCGAGGGTGGTCTATTGGCGGTCCTTCTTAAGCAGCAGAGCTAGTATCGGATTAGAGTTCATCGTACACGGCGGTCATTGGCCGGCGAGCAATTAGCTCCGCGCCATCACTCTATGACTCTTTAACTCTTCCATTCCTCCACTCTTCCACTTTTGCACTCTTTCACTGTCTCACGTTGTACTCTAGCCTCCCCACCACGCATCAATGGATTGAGGACGGTTTGGGAGGAGACTAAACATGTTCGAGCCCAGCAGCCACCCCACTATAGGCCGGCGTCCAACGTTGCGCCTTGTCAGAGCCCTCTTCGGCAGCGCGTTATTTCTGCTTGTCCATTTGCCGGCAGCAGGTGCGCAATCCCGGGATCATTCCACCGACGCACTTCGCAAGCTCAACGAATCCGTGGATGCACTTATCAAAAAGGTTTCGCCCAGCGTGGTGCAGATCCTGGTAACGGGGTATGGACCGCTCGAAGACGGTGAGCGCGGAAACACAACTGCGGTCATCGGCAGGCAGCGGGCGATTGGCTCCGGATTTGTGATCGATCCGAGCGGGTACATTGTCACGAACGCGCACGTAGTGAAGGGTGCGCAGCGGGTCCAGGTGGTGCTGCCGTCGGCGAACGCCGATGGGTCGCTGGATGCCGCGCTGTCAACTCGGACGATACTCATGCCGGCGCGCATTGTTGGAGTGTCCAGCGAGATCGATCTCGCGCTGATCAAAGTTGACGCAGATAAACTTCCGGCGCTGGCGCTTGCAACATACCGGAAACTGGGCCAGGGGGAGATCGTTTTTGCCTTCGGGAGTCCGGGAGGATTGCGCAATACCGTCACAATGGGCGTGGTTTCGGCGGTGGCACGCCAGACGGAACCGGATTCGCCAATGATCTACATCCAGACGGATGCGCCGATCAATCCCGGGAATTCGGGTGGCCCGCTTGTGAATGTTGATGGAGAAGTCGTGGGAGTGAATACATTTATTCTGTCTCAATCGGGTGGAAACGAAGGCCTGGGATTCGCGATCCCGAGCAATGTGGTGAACATCGCTTTTCGGCAACTGCGAAAGTTCGGTCACTTGCACCGCGCTGAAATTGGAATCGGAATCCAAACAATCACGCCAAGCATGGCGGCGGCCCTGCGCCTCCCGCGGACGTACGGGGTGGTCGTCTCCGACGTTCTGCCGGGCAGCCCGGCCGAAGCGGCAGGCGTTCATATCGGAGACGTTCTGGCAGGCGTCGACGGAAAGGCTGCGGACAGTCTGCCGTTGGTGGCATTTCATTTCTATTTGCTGGAGACGGGAGACAAAGTCCGCCTCGACATCTTTCGCGGAAATGACCGGCTGGTTTTCAACGTCCCTGTGATGGAACCGCCGCGCGATATGGACCAGATCACCGGGCTGGCCGACACCGAGAAAAATCTCGTGCCGGCGCTCGGGATTCTTGGGCTGGAGATTGACAAGAGGATCGCCTCGATGATTGCAGAATTGCGCGACCCGTTTGGGATTATCGTTGCCGCTCGCTCGGCGGGCGCTGGTGTGGAAGTGCCGTTGAACGCCGGAGACGTGATTCGCATGCTGAATGGCCAGCCCATGACTACCCTGGATCGTCTGCGTAGTGCGCTCAAGGCTCTGCCGCCAGGAGCGCCGGTCGCTCTGCAGATCCAGCGCGACCAAAAGCTGTTGTTTATTTCCTTCACCCTCGATTAGTCCTAAGACACTTTTGGAACAGCAAGCGGGAAGCGATATATCTACTGCGCTGGTGGTTGGGACAGGGCTGAGGCTCGTCGCGGGAGTCGGGGAGAGGCGCCCTGGCACTTGTCCAGCGTCAAGCACCATCGTCAGGCAGTCCCGCAAAGAGGATTAGTGAGAAAAAACTGTGGTTTCATCATTTTTTACTTTTATGTACTTTCGCTTGAGTACTCGCAGGCGCTTTCCTCTTCAATTTGATCTGATTGTAATCAACGGCGGCACGGACGAGATTTTTCAGAGCACGCTCATTAATCTTATCGCCCTCGAAAAAATCGATCGCTCGCCACGCGTTGCCTCCGAGGCCCGCATTGAAGAGCTTGTCAGGATCTGGGAGGCTCGCCCCGTGGGAAAAGGTAAGCTTCACCTTATCTTTGTGCGCGTTGCCGACCGCGATCATTCCGTCGTGAGACCACACTGGGCTTCCCATCCACTTCCATTCCTCGATGATCTCCCGGTCGGCCTCAAGGATGGTCTTGCGGACCCTGGCGAGCGTCTTGCCACGCCAGTCTGTGAGTCCTGCGATCAGCTGGTCAATACGTTCCGATGGATTCATTGGATCATCTCACCTTGCGAGCGAACATTCAGTCCGGCCGGCACTAAACGCTACGCCGTTACTCAGGACCCATCGCCTCACGGACTCCCTCCCCGTCTATCTACGACTTCAACCGCTGGCGGGGGAATAATCGCCCGATAGTGGGAAAGAAATCGAGTTCTACACCCAATACAGGGCCCGATCGGCTGATCTAAGTCCGCTTCCGTTCATAGCGTAGCCCGACCGATCCATTCGAGTAGGACTTGCATTCTGTCAGCTTGAAGTCGCGCTGCGGAAACTTGCCCGGAAACCCCGGGATGCCATCGCCTAACAGTATGGGACCAAGTCCGATGAAGAGCTCGTCCACCAAATCCTCTTGCAGGAAACTGCGGGCCAATTCGCCCCCACCTCCCAGATAGATGTCTTTCCCCGGGCGCCGTTTTAGCTTTCTCACAAACGCTTTCAGAGATCCGCCCACCACCTCAAAACCCTCTCGTTTGCCCGGCTTCCATCGCCGAGAGACTACGTAATTCGCCATGCCCGGCGTCTCGGGGATCTCTCCACTCTCGCGCATTTTCACCCAGCCATCGGCGGTCTTCCGGCCCATGATCGTGGTATCGATCTTGGAGAAGAACTCCGCCATCAGTGCTTCACCTTCTTTGTCGATGACCAGAAAATCGAGGTCGCCATTGCGCCGCGCAATATATCCGTCAAGGCTGATTCCGAATCCAAGGATCACTTTGCGTGACATGGCGCGATTGTAAGGCAGACGGTTTACTTGCCGTCAAGAGAAAACAACAGCCTGTCAAGTCTCCGCCACGCCAGGCTGTATTTTTATCGAGCTTTGTGATTCCGAATCGAACCGTAGTCGGGGTAGGCCATCGGCTGGTCCTGTCTCATTCTATTGAACTCTGGCGTGAAAGCTTCCCAGACTTGCCCACATCGCCCCCCGCTCCTAACCTTACCTCGACGCGCTGCAGCGTCTTGTTAGGCCGACCTCTTCGAAATAAGTCGCCGAAGGAGATGGCCTTTCCACATCCATAATCCCGTAAGGACCATTACAGGAAGGAAGACAAACCGAGTTGCGGGGGCGTAGTCCGGAAGTCTTTCAAACGGACTATAAATATAACCGAGTATCGGAATGCTAAAGACGATGTGAATCCAGCGAAAAATCGAACGTTTGGTGGCTTCATTCATGACTGGTGCGATCCCCCTCGATTCACGGCTTTTGAGCCGCCTGAGGCGGCCAGTTGAGCGTTTCAATACCGAACTGCTTGGCGTACTCCGCGTTCAGCCGCTGCCAGCCGCCGAACTTCATCGCTTCGGGGCCGACGATGCGTCCAATGGGCTGACCGGCGAGAAGCCGCTCAAGGACGTCGAAGCAGATGTGCCACCCCGCCGCACCCATTGCGATGTAGCGGCGACCGATGTTGGTCCACAGCGTCAGGCGCGTGCCGCCGCCAAAGGCTTCGAGTTCCCACCGCATATCGAAGCCACCCCACTTGTACTCAAGCACCTCAGGAGCGTCGGCTCGCGTTACGGTTGTTTCGGTAACATGCGGCGTGGGCGCTCCCACCGTGGTGAGCTTCACCGTGGTTCCAGCCGTACCCAGGCTCCCATCGGCTTCAAAGGGCGCCCACTCGCGCAGATGCGCCGGCTCGGTTAGCGCCTGCCAGACTTTTTCCGGCGCGTGGCGCAGTTCTCGGACGAGAATGAGCGTCCACTTCTCTCCGTCCTTTTGTATCTGCGCCCCGCTGGCCGGACCCGGTGTGTACTGCTCGCGATCACCCACTTTTTTCTCTTTAGCGTGAATAGCGTGCCAGTTGGGTCAGCTGAATCAGGTTGCCGCAGGTGTCTTTCAGCATCGCAATGGTCGAGCCGGTCACGTCGGTGGGCGGCATCGTGAACTCGGCGCCGCGGCCCTTGATCCGCTCGCAGTCGCCCTTGATGTCGTCGGTGAAGAACATGGCCGCGGGCTGGCTCTGTTGAAATAGCGCCTGCTGGTACGCTTTGGCCGCGGGGTTGTTGTTCAGCGCCAGCTGTAGCTCAGTGCCGTCCGGCTCTTCGGGCGAGGCCACGGTCAGCCAGCGATAGGGGCCCTGGCTGAAATCGGTTTTCTTGGCAAAGCCCAGCACCTCCGTATAGAAGCGCAGGGCCCTGTCCTGGTCGTCCACGTATACGCTGGTCACTTTGATTTTCATTTCGTTTCTCCTTTGTCACGCTCGCGGTTTGCGCCGCGTCGTCTTCTCCTGGCCTTCTTTTTCGTCTGCGTTACTTGCTCCATGCGGTCGAGGTGGCGTTCCAGAGCATCCAGGTGAGCGGACCAAAGCCGGCGGAACGGAGCCAGCCAGGCATCCACCTCCTCCAGTGATTCAGGTTTCAGCCTGTAAAGACGGCGCTGTGCATCCACCCTGGACTCCACGAAACCGGCCTCGCGCAGCACGCGCAGGTGCTTGGACACCATCGGCTGCGGCATGCCAAGCTGACGCTCGATCTCTCCCACCGACTGTTGTGACGAGACCAGCAGGCTCAGGATCGCGCGGCGGTTCGGCTCCGCAATGATTTCGAACACCGATTCCATGTTCTTTGTATACTCCACGGAGCATATACGTGTCAAGGTATATTTAGGTGGGAAGGCCCGGGCAACGGTTTCGGTCGGCGGGCGCTGCTGTGGAAGTGCCGTTGAACACCGGAGACGTGATTCGCACGCTGAATGGCCAGCCCATGACTACCCTGGATCGTCTGCGTGGTGCGCTCAAGGCTCTGCCGCCAGGAGCGCCGGTCGCTCTGCAGATCCAGCGCGACCAAAAGCTGTTGTTTATTTCCTTCACCCTCGATTAGTCGCAAGACTCTTTTGGAACAGCAAACCGGAAGCTTTTCACTCTTGCACGCTTTCACTCTTTGACTCTTTCGCTTTTGCGCTCACTGAGAACGCAGAATCCAAATCAAAACGCCAATCGGAATCCCCGCCGCAGCAATAACGGTGAATAAAATGATTGCGAGGAACATCCAATCCCGCCCGGTGTTGGCGCCGGGCTGCTCCTTGTCCCGGATCAGCAGGCGGTAGTTACGTCGATTCGCCTTCCAAAAGATGTGGAAGACGTCGCCTGCTACCGGTATTGCACCCAGCGTGGTTTCCAGAAGTACGTTAGCAATCATGCGAACAAGAGTGATCGCTTGCACGCCGCGGCGCCAAGCCGCGAACACAATTAAAAAAGATGCGATGCCCGCCAGGGCATCTCCGATCCCGGGTACCCAGCCAATCAAGGCGTCAAGCCCGAATCGAATCTGGGTTCCAGGGATTCGGAACATATCGTCCAGCAGGGCGGCGATGTAATCGAGGTGTTCGTTTGACGCGAGTTGGCGAGGCATTGGGCCAATCCCCGTAATACTATACAGGCCCGCACAAACCCGACGGTGAAGTTGCTGACGGAAGCCAACTGATCTCGGTGAGGCTTGCTCTTGTGGCAAATTCGTTGTGCCCAGGGCAGGAGGAGCGTACGATGCGCGAGACAGAGGTCCGAATCGGAAATTCCGGGTTAATTGCCAAACCCTGGCTTGCACTCGACGACGTTCTGAAGGCACACCATGGAGGAAAAAGTATGTTTCACTTAATCTGGTATGTTCTTATTGGGCTAATCGCGGGCTTTATCGCGAAATCGGTGATGCACGTCCACATGACGATCTTCTGGACGACCGTGCTCGGCGTCATCGGATCGATCCTCGGCGGCGCCGTTACCCACATGTTTTCGCGCCCGACAAACGAGCGATATCATCCCGCCGGCCTCATTTTTTCCACACTGGGCGCCATCCTGGTTCTCTACGTTTGCTATAAGCTGAATATTCATTTTCCCCAGATCTAACCTCGCATTCCGATAGGACGGTCACGTCTCGGGCTGCTTGGGACCGGAGCGGTCGGCCGGGTGCCCCATACGCCGTTGTTGCGTGTGGGGATTTTGACTTTGATTCTCGCCGGTCTCTTCTGCTACCTGGCGCGTGGCGGCCTTTCCATAGGACAGCGCATGCGTCCCATGGAGAGGTGTCTCATGGGAGGCCTTGTGAGCATTCCTAGAGTATTGCCAGTGATTTGCCTGTTGTTGGTTTGTCCTGTGAGTAAGGCCGCGGGAGGCAGACTCTCCGCGGAAGACATCGCAAAGATCAAGCAAGTGCACACCAACTACGAAGAAGCTTGGCTAAAGGGCGACGCAAATGGCGTGCGCGCGCTCTTCACGGAGGACTGCGTGTTGCTGCCGCCGCACGGAGACACGCCGCGCATCGGACAAAAGGGTTTGAACGAATACTGGTTTCCGCCGGATGCTGCGCCAACCCAAATCACAAAGCTGGTCGTAACGCCACAAAGTATCGGCGGCGATGGAGAGATCGCGTATGTTTGGGGCACGGATGAAGTAGCGTGGACCACCGTGCAAAATGGCAAGACCACGAGCGCATCGCACAAAGGCATCTTCTTGAACGTTCTCCGCAAGCAAGCGAATGGCGAGTGGAGGATGTCGCATCATATGTGGGATGAACCCGTAGCGAAGCATTAAGTCTGGGCGCCCCTCCTTGGGGATCGGACCTTTAGGTCCGACATAGGCGCCTCCTCCCTCACTGTCATCCCGACCGGAGCGGCCGGCTTTTTCCTCCGCTCGCGAACGCGAGCGCCGGCCGCGCATAAGTGCACGCCCTTGACAAAGATCAACTTACATCGCTACAAGTATCAACGGCACGCCCTTCGCGCATTCTCCGGGTTAAATGGAAGCAATTGAGAGTTCAAATGCAACACCCCTTTTCACGCCGAGAGTTCTTGATCGCCGCGGGCGCGGCGGCAGTCTCCCTCTCTCAGGACGCCCTTACGGCAGCCCCTGCTAGCATTATTCTACCCGACGGTTTGTCGCCTACTCTTGAGAAGCCTTCGGACCGTATTGTTGATACTCACGTTCACTTCGATGAAAAGAATCCTAATTTCATCGGCGATCTTGTGAAAGTGTCAAAACGGCTGAACATGACAGCGTGTGTGCTCACTCCCTATGCCAACCGTAAGGTGGTTGCCGATGCTGCGGCGCAATATCCCGCGCAGATAGTTCCTATTGGTTTTGTGGATCTGGACGCGCCCGACGTCGTCCAGCAAGGGGAGGAGTTTCACAAGCTCGGCTATCGGGGCCTTGGTGAACTCGAGTTCGTGAAGAAGCCATTCACGGATCCCTCGTACGTTCCTGTCTACGAACTAGCGAACAGGTACCGCTGGGTTGTTTTGTTCCACACAGGCATCGTGCTGCGGAAGAAGTTCGATGAGCCTGAAGACGTGGCATCTTACCGGATGCGTGCATTTCACCTGGAGGAAATTGCGCGGCGATTCCCAAACATTACTGTTCTCGGCGCGCACTGCGGCAATCCAGAGTACGAGTGGGCAGCAGAAGTCGCGCGATGGAATCCCAACGTGTTTTTTGACCTCAGTGGCTCGACGCTGTCGAAAATGCGCGACCGTCTCGGTGATTTCCGGAAAATTTTCTGGTGGGATGCCAAGTGGGGAACAAGAACGCCCGAAGGCGACCCCAGCGCCTTCGTCAAATTAGTCTTCGGATCAGACACCGGCCTGGACGGGATCGAGGAAGTATTGGCGCAGTATCGAGCCCTGTTCGAAGCCTGTAAGGTTCCGGCCCGCACGCAGAGGCTAATTCTAGGCGGGACGATTGCCAAAATTTTGGCCCTGCCCGACTGACGGCGGGTGCCCCACTTGCCCCGCCCGGGTCGGGATCCTTGCGCCTTTGTTTCACGCAAGGGTGGGTCCTTTCTCTTTACCATTTTCCAAATTCAATTTTCTGATTTCCATTTGTCATTGGCGGGTGGCCAACCCTCGATCCGCTAGAACGCCTTGGGTGGCCTACCCTTGCGGTTCTGTTTCATGCAAGGGTGGGGCTGCCTTTTGCTAGCCTCCTATCCTTCCTTGCCTGAGCCGGGCGGTTCTTAGAGCTTTATCGACTTCCAAAAATTCTTCAAATCATTCCTTCCGCAAGCCCTTCCCATTGTCCAACTTACGTCCCACTGTGTCCCCGTTACCACATTCCGTTCGAATCACCAAGTAGTTAGTAGTTGACTGTCGGTACATTTTGTGCTACCCTGTCGTATGAACTCGGCCCTACAATCGGGTTCCTTCTCTCACGGTTCACCAGCCACTCGCCTGCCCCAGCCCGGTCGGGGTCACGAAACACTAACTCCTTTATTTGCCACTCTTACGAGTCGCCCGCAAATCACTGAAAATCCAACTACTTTAAGTCCTTTCCTTGCCACTCATACAGACTCCCCCTCCCTAACTCCTTTATTTGCCGCTCATACGAAAACAACCGGGGTGTGTACCAACTCTTCCCAAAATGGAACACTCCGCCTCTGGCGGAAAGGGCTCCCTGGCTCTGCATTCTGCCTTCTGCATTCTGCCTTCAACCCTCCCCCCTTGCTACAATCTCTCCGTGTCTTCACCCGATTCCGCCACGCATCGCGAACTTCTCGCCTCCACCTCCGATTCCGGCGCGCGTCTCGACCGCTTCATCGCCTCCCAATGCCCCGAGCTCAGCCGCACCCGCGTCCAGGAGCTGATCGTGTCCGGCCTCGTCCAAATCAATGGCCACGCCGCGAAGAAAGGCGCGCTCCATCTTCACGGCGGCGAAAAAATCACTCTCGAAATCATCGAGCGCCCGCCCATTCGCGCCGAAGCCGAATCCATTCCTCTCGAGGTCCTCTACGAAGACGACGACGTCATCGCCATCAACAAACCCGCCGGCATGACCGTTCACGCCGGCGCTGGCGCAATCTCCGGCACGCTCGTCAACGCGCTCCTCGGCCGCGGCCAATCTCTCTCGCAGTCCGGCGATCCACTGCGCCCCGGAATCGTCCACCGCCTGGACAAGGAGACTTCCGGCGTAATTCTCGTCGCCAAAAACGACGCCGCCCACGCCAGACTCGGCGAAGCTTTTCGCCAACGAAAAGTGAAAAAAATCTACATCGCACTCGTGCAGGGCCAGCTCAAGGAAAAAACCGGCCGCATCGAGCTGGCCATCGGTCGCGACCCTATCCATCGCACGCGCATGGCTGTCGAGCGCAAGACCTGGCACGGCGCCGCCATGACCAATCCCCGCGCCGCACGCACCGATTGGCGTTCCCTCGCCGCCATCGCCAATACGATGCTCGTCGAAGTCCAACTCCACACCGGCCGCACGCATCAGATTCGTGTGCACTTCTCCGCTCTCAAGCATCCCCTCGTCGGCGACACGCTCTACGGAGCCGCAGGCCAGTTGCGTGTCGAGAAAACGGAGCTGCCCCCGCTCGGCCGCAATTTTCTCCATGCCGCCAAACTCGGCTTTGCGCAGCCCCGCACCGGCGAATGGATCGAAGTGCGAGCCCCGTTCCCCGGGGAGCTTCACGATTTCTTGAAAAAACTTTCTGCCGCCTCCGGCGAGCCGCCAGGCCGAATTGACGCTGCGCTTGCGGGATACCTATAATCAATGCACATGCGACGCTTACTCACTTCGATTTTTCTGAGCGTGATCTTGCTGCTCGCTCCGCTCACGGACCGTGCTCAGCAATCCCCGGCCGCTCCCAAGCCGCAATCCACTCCTCCGGCACAGTCCCCGGCCCCAAGTCAGGAACCTGCGCAACAAAGCGGTCAAAAGATCGGCGTCCGCGTCAACCTCGTCGACGTCCTCTTCACCGTCCTCGATCGCCGCAACAAGCTCGTCCCTGCGTTGGAAAAAACCGACTTCAAAATTTTCGACGACAAGCTCCCCCAGGAAATCCGTTATTTCAGCAAACAGTCCGATCTCCCCCTCCGCATCGGCATCTTGCTGGACACTTCCAACAGCATCCGCGACCGCATCAAATTCGAGCAGGACGCCTCCATCAATTTTCTTTTCACCGTCCTCCGCCGCAACAAAGACGAAGCTTTCGCCATGACCTTTGACGACGAGCCGCAAATCATCCAGCCCTTCACCGGCGATGCGGGAGCGCTTCGTGACCAGATCACCAAGACGCGCGCCGGCGGCGGCACCGCGATTTACGACGCCATCTACGAAGCTTGCGTCAAGGAATTGAGCCACCCGCCGCGGCCTCCCGGCGACCAGCCCGACGTGGTCCGCCGCGTCATGGTTCTAATCAGCGACGGCGAGGATAACCTCTCGAACCACACGCGCACGGAAGCCATCGAAATGGCTCAGCGCACCAGTGTCGTCATCTACACCATCAGCACTAGCATCCAGTGGATTTCCCTGACGCAGAATAATGAGCCGGCCAAATCCGGCGACCGCAAATATCATCTGACCGATGGCGACAAAATTCTTCAGGAACTCGCTGAAGAAACCGGCGGCCGCTCCTTCTTCCCCTATCACGTCGATGATCTGGATCAATCGTTCCAGGACATCGGCGACGAGCTGCGCAATCAGTATTCGATCGCCTATCTTCCGAACAATTACGTTCTCGACGGCCGCTACCACAAGATCCGCATCGAAGTCCCAGAACACAAGGGCTACCAGGTACGCGCCCGCCGCGGCTACTTCGCCAGCGCCAACACAAGCACGCCGGCCGCAACCAGTCCCTCCGGCGGCGTCAAGTAATTTTTGAACTTATTTTTTCGGAGCGGACACGATCAAATTGTTGACGATTGTACAAGGGGGGAACAACACCGATCGCTGCGGCGGGGCCAGAAACGATCGTTTTGCGAGAGATTCTTCTTTACACTGCCCTATCGCCGCATTATTCTCTCCCCGCGTGTTCCTTACCTTTGTAGGACGGTCGAGACCCAGGGTTATTCCAACATGGAGGATGCAATGAAGGTTTGCACTACTTTACTTTCCCTAGCACTTGCAGGAGCGGTATTTGCTGCCATGCCTGCGGGCGCCAATCAGGCCGCGGCCGAAGATAAAAAAGCACCGGCTGCGAAAAAAGAGACGAAATGGCAAGGCCACGTCGTCAGAATTAATAAAGACGAGTCGCAGATGGACATCCGCGACGCCAAAACCACCATGGCCGGGCATTTGAAGAAGGTCGCCTATGACAGCTCGACGGAATGGACGAAGCTTGGAAAGCCCGGGAAACAAGAAGACGTCAAGGAAGAATCGTTTGTGATTGTTCTAGGCCAGGTAGACGATAAGGGCGTGCTGCACGCGAAGCGCATAGACCTTCGGCTTCCGCGATAACTTTTTCGAGATGTGATGCGCGGGTCCCAGCCGCGGTGCATATGCGTTAGCCTTCCGCGCGCATCGGCGGCGGAGCGTGAGGGATTTGCTCGAGGCCGCGAAGTGTTAAGGCTTCGCGGCGAGGGCTTCCAGGCGGAGTTTCGCGGCGCGCGCCGTTTCGCGCAGCAGCGGGTCTGATTCGTTCAGGCACCCATCTAATTGACCTTCCAAAGATTTTATCCCCAGGGCTCCGATGGCGTAGGCTCCGCACGACTTCAACCATGGATCGTCGCTAGCAACGAGTTCTGCCACGGCCTGTTCCTGGCTTTCGATTTTGGCGCGCACCAGCCGTTGTGCGATCTGGGCTCGTTCTGCCACGGTGATCTTGCTATCTAACAAAGGAACGAGCATGTCTCGCAATTGCGATTTCAAGACGTTATCGAGGAATTCCAAGGCATTGTCGTGCACGGCGACGCTCGTGGACTGCAGACCTACATAGGCACTGTGCAAATCGAGCCGGGGATGCAGGAGGTTCAGCAGACGAAAGATTCGCTCCAGTTCCTGTTGCATGGCCTCCTTCAGCGCTCGCGCGAGAGGATCGGCGCCGTCTGTCGTTGCGCCGATGGTGGCCAAAATCTGGTAGGACCGGTAGTGCCCCAGAATCTCGGCCGCCAATACGGTCTCCAGCATCTGAGCGTCCAGCACGATCTGGGGATTCAGCCGGCAAAGTTTGTTGAGAGCGGCGATGGTCCGAAAGCGCAACGTGGTATCGCCCTGCAGCAGGTTGTCAAGCAGTACGCTTGCGGCGGCTGACGTTCCGAGAGCCACCAGTACGCTGGGAATTTCTCTGCGTGCTTGGATGGGAACGGCAGAATCACAGAGGTGGTCGCGTAACCCTCCTACAATGGAGTCCCCGAATCTGCCCAGTGCCTGCGCGGCCGCAGGGGCTAGTCGATGGTCTGCGAGCCGGTCTAATAGCTCAGGGACCAGCCGGCGCTTGCGCAGCATTCCGACCGAATGGATGGCCTCGCAAACCACGTGAGTGTCGGAATCGGTAAGAAGCTTGGAGAGCAAAGGATCGAAACAGTCCGGCAACTCGCCGAGCAGCCGGGCGGCTTCCACCCGGTTACGCAGGCCTTCTTCTCCTGCTTCGTTGACCATCGAGTCCAGGATATTCCGCGCGGCTTCCAAGTTCTGAGCCTCGCCGGGCTGCGCCAGAAAGGCGACGACTGCGGACCGGACCGAGAAGTCGGGGAAATCGCCAAGTTGCTCTATGACCGTCAGAGGATCGATATGTCCATGGTGGCTCAAGAAAAGCAGGGCTTCGGTGCGCACACTGAGTTCCGGGTCCCGCAGTAGTTGTTGCATTTCTGGAACGGCGGCTTTGTCGCTCGCCGCGGAGAGAATGGCGATTGCCTTCTGCCGCACTTCTGGTGCGGAATGACCCAGCAAAGCCCGTATCCCCGGATGCGCGGCCCTTTGCTGTTCCGCTTCAAAAAGGGATAGCGCGTAAAGAATGTCCTTGGGATCAGATGCGGAAAGATTGGTGGCCAGAAGGTCGGTAGTCGAGCGGTCCAGCACTGGCGCGCTGGCCTGTTCCACATCGAGGCGATGCTGGCTAATGCTTTCCCTTAGGGTAGCGACATATTGTCGCCGCGCGATAGTAACTGCCACGAGCCAACCGCTGGCCAGCATTAGCACGACCCAGCTGATTTGACGCGGGGAGAAGTGCAACCAAGTGGCAAAGATGAGGACGATTACCCCAGACAGCCCATCACCCAGGCGCCAGATGACGGTATCGATGAACCATTTTACCTGTAACTTCACACCGGCAGGAAGCGGCAGATAGAGCAACTCGGCCGTAGACCTGTCCACCGAATAGCGCAACACCGCGTCGCCGCCCTTCAGCGCCACTGCGGAAGCCAGCGTGCCTAGAACCAGCAGACCGGCCGAACCCATGAATACAGTAACGGGAAGCATGAACAGCGCCGTGCCAATACCGAACCTGCGCAAAAATCTTGCCGTCAACAGCAACTGAAACAACAGCCCCAGCACGTTCGCGTAAAAATAAAAGTCACCAAAGAAAACAGCCATTACGTCTTTCTTGACCAGGAACTGCTTGCCAATAGCCAGGAACTGCCAGTTCGTTAATGTGGTTACCAACTGCGAAATGCAGATGACCGCTGCGATGGCCCGCAAATAAGGCGAAGCGAACAACAACTGCAAGCTTGCGGACATGTTCCGCGGGGCTTCGGCGGATCCTTCAGCTGTCCGCTGCGCCTGACCCACCAGCGCTCGCCCGCTGCGCCAGACCAGGATCACCAGACCGGCGCAGATTAAAACGAACAGCGTCATGGCCAGCAGCAGGCTTTCCGTTCCGAATCTTGCGGCCGCGGTCTTGGAAAGGAGACCGGCAAAAATCCCTCCCGCAATGCCGCCTGCGCCCACCATCCCGAAGACACGCTTGGCCTCGCGCGTGGTCAGAACATAATTCGCCAGCGTCCAGATCTGCGTAGCCCCTAATACGCCGAGAATTTTTACCCACACGTAGAACGCAGGGAAAACCCAGATCAGGTGGGAGTAGTAATGGGCTAGCCACCAAAACACCGCACAAGTGGTGGAGAAAACTACCATGCTGCCGACGAGCAGATCGCGGAGAAGAACGCGCCGCGCAATAAGCACGTAGCCCGCTATGACCACCCCCACCAGCACCGCGCTGGAGATGTCGGCATAGGCCAGGTGACTCGCCTGAAAACGCGACAGGAATAACGCGGCTCCCGCCACGCTGCCGATTTTATAGGTGCTGATAACCAGGAACAGGCAGGAGCACAAGAGGACGCCACGCCCCAAATCCCCGGGGCCGACGTTCAGAGCGCGCTCAATCCACCGTTTCATCCGCAGAACCTTCTTTCGTAACCTTTGTGTCTTACTGCGGTGCGGCCGTAGTTGCAGAACATATACGGCCGGCGGGTAAGACGGCTAGCTTTTCCGAAACTGTTGTACCATTCCCCACCGCGGGCCCTCCAATTTGAGGCGAAGGCCCAGCGGAATCGAGAAGTACTACCTGCTGGTCCAGATACACAGCGATGAATTTGGCATCGCCGCAGATTTCCAGAGCTGACGGCCTGCCCCCAGGGTAGTAGCTGCTGAGCATGCCGGTGTCGATCAGAAACACTTTGCTGCCAAAGCGAGGCCGGATGCGACCACCCTTCTGCACCGTGTGCCCTACCACAACGTGTGTCGCCTTGTAAGCCTCCAGCACCTTGCTTGCCTGCGGTGCACCCTCTTCGTCGCTCCACTGGTCGTAACCGCGAAACCATAGCGGGCCGTCAACCCGCACACTGAGCCAATCTTGATGCTTCAAAAATTCCAGTATTTTGGCGTGGCGTTCATTGGTGGCGGGGACACGCGACTTGAGCTCAACGATGACCTCCGCCTGAAGTACATTATTGACTTCCTGCACACTAAAGAAGGGCAGAATCAACTTTTCATTCTGCAGATACTGTTTCGAGGCATCAAATTCCTTGATTTCGTCGTGGATCCGCTTATTCATCGTATCCAGTTTCGTTTTGGCCAGGTCAGGATGAATTCCCCCGTGCAAGAAGATGACTCCATCAATTTCGGCCACGGCGTCATGTCCTCGCAGCCACGCACCGTATTCTCCCTTTGGACCAAACGCCTCACGCTGCTCAATGAAGCCTGCCTGATGGCGCGCCATCCACTCTGCCTCCGTCAACTCCATCGGCTGGGGGAGCTCGGCCAGTAAGGATGCATGACTGCCCCTCCATTTCACATACTCCTCATACGCAGCTTTCTGCCGCTTCTCGGAATTGCCGTCGGCAAAACTGGCATAGTTCACGGGAGTGACGTACCGCAGGTCACCCATGATGTTCATCACTTCGTGGTTACCGAGCAGGCCCACGACCCGGCCGCCTGCTTGCGCCGCTTCCTTCTCGAGCGCCATCATCAAGTCCATGACCTCGCGCGGCTTGGGGCCGCGGTCCAGCAGGTCCCCGGTCTGGACGAACGTTGTTTTACCGGCCGTCCAATGGTTCTGCTTGTCTGTAAGACCGGTGCGCTGGAGAATGGCGACAAAGTCGTCAAAGTCATTGTGGACATCGGCGATGGCGACCACCGATTCCCGCGGTTCCGCTGGAGCCTTTGCTGGTCCCGCCCACGCCAGCACCGCCGACACTAGGACCAGGAGGACGGAAATACAAGCGCGGTGGGCAGAATCACAGACCGGAGGGCGGACCATTTTCCTGTCTCCTATAGGCAAGCAGCGGAGTTTTAGCGAGAACATTGCGTTCCGCAAGGCATCCTCTATTGCGGTGCATCTTAGGCTGCCAGAGTTGCACAAGTCAACAAGCTGAAAATATGCATGGAGGAACCAGCAAATGCGCCAAGGCCAGCAAGCAGGCGGCCTGCAGTCCGTCGGAACAACGCCATCTTCACAGCTCAAGGGTGTCCGATCAGAAATAAGAACGCTCTCACTTCTCTTGGAGCAAAACGTCGGTACAGTCACTCGTCGCGGCGGTTCGCGACTGGCCACGCGGAAAGACCCAGTCGCGGAGCCATCACATGAAGGCTCCGCGAGCTGGTTACTGCGTGAACTTCGCTTACAACCGATCGGGGCGTTTCAACTTGCGTTACAGCCCGAACTGGTCTACTGGGGGGAGTGGGAGAGCCGCTTAGAGATTAGCGTCGCGTGGATTTCGCCGGCCTTCTCCGCAGTGCCCTTGCAAATCACGTAGTCCCCGTCTTTAACCTGGCTGGCGTCAATGTCGTTGACCTTCTTCTCGCCGTGATACTGACTGACCCATTTCGTCGAGCTGTCGTACACACAGGCCTTCTCCAAAGTCGAGCCCGCCTTACGAACTGTCAGAGAAGACTGCTCCTTACTGCTTCTTTGAACTCTACCTTCCCAGCGCGCCTCCTTCGGCTTGGCAGGAGCCTTTTGCGCGAACACCGCCATTGCCAGCGGGAAGGTAAGTACCAAAGCGAACAGCACCGTGAGTTGCTTCTTCAGCATTTTTTCTCTCCTTATTCACCGGGATCACCGGGAAGATGTGATGCGTAGCACGAACACTAGACCCAGGGGACCAAAAAGTGCAAGCTTTTAAACTTGGGCTTCCAATCCAACGTCTCCGCTGCATCCCTCGCACTGCCCCTGCCAGAAAGAGCTGTTCACTTAGTTGAGCGGGGCTGTTTACTTCCGTGGTCGGATAATTCAGTACAGCACTTCGTTCTCACCTTTTTCGGCGATCAACTTCTGGAACTGAGCCACAATCTTGTCCCGTCGCGCCATCACTCCTTTCACCTCATCCTTGGTCAGATAGCCCTTGGTTTTTTCTGTTAGTGCGTTCATGTCCAGCGCCTTCAGTTTCTCAAGCAATTGCCGGTCGCAGCGTACCAACTCTTTAGCAGGGTCTTTCAGTTCCTTGTTGAGGCGAAATGCGCGGCTGAAATCAATCCTCCAGATCTTCCAATCCTCGCCGATTAACACGTTGGTCAGGTTGACATCAGTATCGTCGACCAATTGATCGAAGACGCGAATCTTGTACATCTGATGGTTCCAGGCTTCCGGATCCGGCGCCGTTAATTTCTGCTTGTGGCGCTCCACCTCATCCATCTTCACCGGCAACCACCAACTGAGCGAGCCCGCATTCCCCCCCCATTTTCGTTCGACGTATACCGGCAGCATGTCGTCCATGCCAATCAACTCAGCCAGCGCATAAGCAGCGATGTTGTACTTGTAGGAGTCCACGAAGTTTATTTCGGTACCGCTGGCAAGCTGCTTCTGGGCTTTGTGTTCATCAATACCTTGGAAAGAAGCGTCGTGGGTCACGGTGCCGTCGGAAAGCGTAAGCCGCTTGGTGCCAGTGATGCCCTTCTTGGCATCCTTACTGCCCACCACCTTGGCGGTGAGAAGGAACTGCTTAATCTGCTCCTTGGTCAGGGTCGGCTCGTCCGCAGCAACAGCGATGAGTCCGCAAGTCAGATACACCACCGCGACAAGAATCAAACGCCAGCGCAGATGAAGTGGTTTCATGGGAGATCCTCCACAGAGTTGGTGGCACTCTACTCCTTTGCGCCTTAATGGACAACCAAAAAAACAGGAATGGTCGGCGCAGGGGACTCTCTGCAAGCGCGAGCAGTGATCGAGGCGAGGAGGCAAAAAAAACTGCTTGACACATTCCCATATGGGAATGTATTGTTGGCACATGGCACGAGCAGCGACAACCTCGGATGCGTTCAATGCCGTGGCGGAGCCACGGCGGCGCGAGATTTTGAACTATCTCGCGCTGCAGGAGCGGCCCGTGGGGGAAATTGTGGACTCGCTGGGGCTGGCGCAGCCCTCGGTTTCGAAGCACCTGCGCGTTTTGCTCGACGTGGGCCTGGTCGACGTACGCCGGGACGGGCGGCGGATGTTTTATCGAACCAACGCCGAGGCGATACGGCCGCTTCACGAATGGACGGAAACGTTCGAGCGCTTCTGGCGTCATCAATTGAGCCGCGTCAAGGAGCGTGCCGAACGGAAAAGCAATGCGTCAAAGGAAGGGGAACCGGATTTCAGTTCAAGGAGAAAACATGATCTCGACAGCAGCAAGAATTGAGGATTTGACGTTGAATGTCACA
This sequence comes from Candidatus Acidiferrum sp., assembly GCA_049644365.1. Classification (GTDB taxonomy): domain Bacteria; phylum Acidobacteriota; class Terriglobia; order Acidiferrales; family UBA7541; genus Acidiferrum. The sequence continues at coordinate 73,982 of JBARRT010000124.1, forward strand.
GAGGAAATCCACGTGCGTGCGACGCTGGACGCAACGTTCGCCGCGCTGCTCGAGCAGCTCGGGCCGCAGAACGACACGCCCGACGGCAAGCCGATGCCTATGAAGCTTGAGCCGTGGCCAGGCGGCAGGTGGTACCGCGATCTGGGCGATAACAATGGCCACTTCTGGGCTGTTGTGCAGGCCATCAAGCGGCCGACATTGCTCGAATTCGCCGGGCCGCTGTTCATGTCTTATCCGGTCGTTTCGAATGTCCAGTATCGATTGAGCCAGGTGGATGGCGGCACGCTGATTCAGTTTCGGCACGCGGCGCTCGGCCTGATCGAGGAAGACCATCGAAAAGGAGTCACGAAAGGCTGGGGACATATGCATGAGGGCGTGCGGAAACGTGCGGAAGCGACGCGCTCTCGGTGAACGGCGACGCCGCGAGAGGAAGAACCAATGTGTCCATTTTGTATCGGGAGCGCCATGCTGATGGCCGGCAGCGTGATGTCGACGGGCGGACTGACCGCGCTGGTAGTGAAGAGGTTTCGTCCGAAGAGAGAGACGAAAGGAGCAGTCACGAAACTAGTTCCGCGAAAAACAAACTTGCAATGCAAACCAAAGGAGGAAACATGGGAGAAGTAACGAATGAGCAAGTCAATTTGATGTTGCGGCTGTTCGAGGAGCGGCGCGAGACCCGATTGCGTGAAGCGCGGGATTGGTTCGGCGCAAACTTCCACGTGAAAACCGCGGACGACTTGATGCGCGTGTGTCCTCCCGGCAGCAAGGAAAACACGTACATGCGCATGGTGCTCGGATACTGGGAGATGGTGGCGAGCATCGTGAACCGCGGGCTCATCGACGAAGACTTCTTCTTCGAAAGCAACGGGGAACAGTGGGTTGTTTGGGAACAGGTAAAGCCGGTGATCGGCGCGTGGCGCGCGATGTTCAGCAGCCCGAACTTCCTCGCGAATCTCGAAGAACAAGTCAAGCGGCTGGAGGCCTGGAGAGAAAAGCGCAGCCCAGGGTCCAACGAAGCCATTCGCAAAGTGCTCGCGCAAATGCGAGAGGCAACGCAGACAGCAAAGGCGCAAGCCGCCGCCGGCTAGAGTTCATTCTCGAAGTCTGCTGCATTTTGGTACATGGCCGGTGAATGCCGGAGTATGTTGGGGCAAGTTCCCAACAGCCTTCGGCATTCACTGAGCGCAGTGCGTACGACCGAGTTTCTGTGGTCATTTGTTTTTCCGCGAGTGGCCAAACACAAAAGGAGAATCAGTCATGGCAACGAGAGCGATGGAACAGTCGAAAGTGGTATCGCCGGCAGAATGGCTTGCCGCGCGAAAGGAGTTGTTGAAAAAGGAAAAGGAGTTCACGCGGTTGCGCGATGAGCTGAGCCGGCAGCGCCGTGAACTGCCTTGGGAAAGAGTAGAAAAGCAGTACGTTTTCGACGGGCCTGGCGGAAAGGAGTCGCTGGGCGACCTGTTCGGAGGCAAGAGTCAGCTGATTATTTATCACTTCATGTTCGGACCGGACTGGAAGGAAGGCTGCCCAAGCTGCTCGTATATTTCAGACCATACTGACGCCAGCGTGGTGCACCTGGCGGCGCGGGATGTCCGGCTGGCGGTTGTTTCGCGCGCGCCGCTGGCGCAGATCGAGGCGTTTAAGAAACGCATGGGCTGGCGCTTCCATTGGGTCTCGTCGAATGCGACGGACTTCAACTACGACTACCAGGTGTCCATGACGAAGGAAGAACTGGGGAAGGGCGAGGTCTATTATAACTACACGATGCAGAAATTCCCCAGCGAGGAACGGCCCGGCACGAGCGTGTTTTACAAAGATGCAGCCGGGAACATTTTCCACACGTATTCGAGCTACGGTCGCGGGCTGGACTTCCTCATCGGCGCGTACAACTGGCTGGACCTCACGCCCAAAGGGCGCGACGAGGAAGGCTTGGCTCATACCATGGCCTGGGTGCGCCACCATGACAAGTACGGCGAGGGCTACCAGGTGGACGCAAAGGCAGAGTACGTGCAGCCCGCCAAGTCCTCGGCCTCCCCGGGCGATTGCTGTGAACATCACCGCTCATGAATCAGTTTGATTGCTTCGAGGCGCACGGCTTCGTCGGCAACGCTGAAGCCGTGCGAAAGCTCAGCCCTTCGGCGCGTAGTAGCCTTTGCGGGCAAGCACCTTCAAGTCGTGATTGGCAGTCTCGACTTTAATCTTGCGAAATTTGCCGTCGCGCTGGCTGTTGGTCGGGTAGTAGCCCAGCGTGTACTGGCTGCGCAGTTCCGCCGAAATCTCATCGAACGCTTCCATCAGTTTTTTCTCTGAACTCGCGTTGAGCACCCGGCCGCCGGTTTCTTCCGCAAGTTTCTTCGCCGCGCCGGTATTCGCTCCAAAGCGCGGATCCGCGACGAGGATGACGTGTATTACCGTGTCCGTGCGCTGCGCGGCTTCGATGGCCTCCTCGATGCGTACTTTGCTGCCTTCGTCCTGGGCGTCCGTGACGATCACCACAGCTTTTCGTCCGGCTTCCGTATTGAGTTTTTCGCCGCAGGCCAGATAGATCGCGTCATAGAGCGCAGTGCCAGTGATCTGCCGCGACCCCACCGGGCCGGGATTTCCACCGATCGAGCCGCCGCTCGGAATATTGATGCGCGACCGCCGGACCGCCCGGTCGAGCTGTCCGTGATCGTCGGTGAAATCGGAGAGCAGGTCCACATCGGAGTCAAACGACATCACCAGCGCCATATCGCCTTTGCGCAATATCCTGCGGAGAAACGAACTGCCGGCGTCCTGAATGGCGCTGAGCATGAACTGCTCACTTCCCGAAGTATCCAGCAACAGCGCCAGGGTGATGGGCAGCGCTACTTCCTTTGAAAAAAAGGAGATCTTTTGATCCTGATTGTCTTCCGTGATCCTGAAGTCTTCCTGTTTTAAGTCGCCGACAATGCGTTTGTTCTTGTCGCGGACGGTGGCGAAGAGGTTGACCAGGCTGACCTGCGTCTTGATCGTTTGGCCCTGCGCGGGCGGCTCTTGCGGCATGGCCGGCGCTGCCAGCGTGCAGGCAACCATCGCTGCCGCGCACTGCGTCACAAACTTCTTCATGGAACCCATGTATACTTTCCTTGACGAGAAATGCCCGGCCGAAAATTTCCGCTGGGATGCTTCCGCCCTTAAGATGCGGTGAAGCGTCGCGATGGATGTGTGGCGGAAGCCACTCGAGCGGCTCAATCCGATAAGAAGTTTGGCCTGAGGACCATGAAAAGTCTACGCAAAACCATCTTGATGGCCGCAATACTCTTCTCCGCAATGCTAGGCGCGGCGCAACAGGCGCCCCCAAGCCCCGCACCGGCGCAATCCGCCCCCCCACAGGATCCGCAGTCCCCGCAACAAGTGGATGGCCAGGCCAGGATCCGCGTCCCGGTTAATCTGGTAGTCGTCCCGGTAATCGTGAAAGATGGAGCCGGGCGGATCGTCGCGGACCTCCGGAGGGACGAGTTTCGAATTCTCGAAGACAAGGTCGAGCAGAGGGTCAGCTATTTCAGCGCGGAGGCTTTCCCGCTCTCGATGGTCGTGCTGATTGACAATGACCTGAAATCCAAGGACGCCAAACAAGTGGGCGATAGCCTGCGGGCCATCGTAGCGGGATTGAGCGCCAGCGATGAGACTTTTGTTTGCCGCTTCGATCAATTCTTCCATGCCGGCAAGGGTTTTATCAGCGACCAGGACAAGTTGCTAACGGAATTGAAGCGCACCCACCTCGACGATTCGCCGTCCGTCGCCGGTCCCGGTGCGGCCATTAACAACGGGCCCTCCATCAACGGCCATTCGGCTACCAGCGATGCGCCCAACATTGCCGGGGCCATGATTAACATCAAAGGGCAGCCCACCAAGGCGCTGGATGACGCGGTCTACGCCGCGGCGCAATTGCTGAGGGACCGCGGCCGCGACCGGCGCAAAATGATTCTGCTCATCTCCGATGGCGTGAATGGAAGAAAAACCAATACCTATGATTACGATACGGTGCGGAAGGAACTGCTGAGTTCGAACATTGCCGTCTACGGAGTCGGCGTGGGCAGCGCGTTTTTCGACCGGCGATTCGAACGGCTCGCGAAATACGCGCACGATACCGGCGGTGATGTCTACTACAGCATGAAGAGCCACGCGATGGAGGAGCTTTATTCGCGCGTTACCGAGGAAGCTCGCAACCAGTACACGCTGGCCTATGCCCCTGCCGGCACGGACCGCGGGACGGACTATCACGAGATCGAGGTGCGCGTGAAGCGCGAGGGGCTGACTATCCTCGCCCGCGAAGGCTACTATGCCGGCGGCGTGCCGAGGTAGCCGGTTTTGTGTATTTCATCGTAAATTTTCTTGACTCTTGCGCGAACCACCCGTATATGAAAGCACAGTGGGTGGCCGGCGGAGACGCCCGTCATCTGCCAAGTCCGAGAAGGAGAACCGAATGAAGAAAAAGGGCAAGAAGGACGACAAGAAGGGCCCGAAAAAAGGGAAGTAGACCAGCCAACAAGATTGGGAAGTGACGGACGCCCCGATCCAATCGGGGCGTCTCGTTTTTCCGAGCGGGTTGTAGTGGCGGGTCTTCAGACCCGTGCTTTTCTTACTTCCTCACCCCGACTTCATGCCGGACCCTCGTGAGAATTCTGGGCCAACGCATCCTCGCGCAAGTAAAGAAACAGCGGCAGCCCGCAAGAGACGCCCACGGTTAGCAGCCCCAGGATTGGCAACCAGAGCCGCCGTACCCCGAGCCGGCGCCCTTCGGTGCGAACGAATCCCACGAGCACCACGGACGAAACCAGTACATCCAATCCAAAAAAGCCGCCGATACGATTCGCAAAAAGCTGCCGGAAGATCAGGCCGAGGTGCAGCCCGTTCTCCAGGACCCATGGGACGAGTTGCGAGTAGGGGAGAGCAATTCCGAGAACGCAAAGGAACAGGTAGACATTTTTTCGATTCACCGGACCTTCTCCTTTTTGGCCTTCAGGCTGGCGCAAAAACTGTCGGAAGGATTCCGCCGCGCTCGCTCAGGCGCTCAAAGACTCCTCGTGCGCCGGGCAAATCGGCTTATACGCGCAATTGTGGCAAATGAAGCCCGGCTTCGCCGTGAATTCTCCGGCGCGAATGTCCGCGGCCGTTTCCTGGACGACGCGCAGCGCCTCGTCGAGTTGCTTCGCGTCGCGACTGGTTTCTTGCCGCTGATTGTCTTGCAAGTAGTGGAAAACCATGCGGACGGGATTCCACTCAAGAATCTCTTTCGTGGCGATCGCGTAGATGCTCAGTTGCAGATCTCTCTTTGCATCCGAGTCTTTTTGGGGCCTGCCCGTCTTGTAATCGACGATCTCGACATCTTTTCGTCCCAGCGAATTGATCTGGTCAATGCGCCCTTTCAGAATGACGTTGTTTTCGACCGGCAGCTCGAAGTTCTTTTCGAGCTCCAGCACCAGCAACGGCTGCTCCAGCGCGGCTTGATGAAAGGCACGCAGTTGCTCCAGTCCGTCCTTCTTGTATTCCCCCTCCTGATATTCGTCTTCGAAGCCCACGGTAGACCATTCGGTTTCAAAGATCCGCTGTACTTCGTCGAAAGGAAGGCGGTTGCCTTTCTTGAACTCCGCCATCATGCGCCGAATGGTGCCGTGCATGACGCGGCCAAACGTCAGCGTGGCCTTGGGGCCTTCCTGCAAAGACCACAGGGATGAGAAAAGGTACCGCTGCGGGCAGGACCGGTAGCTTTGCACTGCGGAAGGATGCAGCTCGAGAGGCTCGGACGAGGGTGGATGAAAGGTCTCCGCCCATTTGGCGATGCGCGAGAAAACTTTTGGCAGGCCGCCTGATGGAGCAAAGAGAGAATTCTGGCCGATTCCCGCGTCCGCTTCGTCGGAAGTGTCTGCCGGTACCGGCGGGACTTTCGGCGCGAGCTGCAGGATGTCGCGACGTTTGAGGCGCGGTTCCATGAGGATGTCATCCACGAACGGCGGGACCTTTAATTTTTTCTCCGCCACCGACGTGATGGTCAGCCGGTCCTGCGCCCGCGTCAGCGCCACGTAGTACAACCGGCGTTCTTCCTGATGGTGAAAATGGTCCTCGGGAGCGCCTTCCTTCATGAGCCGGGCGGGGAATTCAAACACGTGGGAGCGCTCCGGCTGCGGAAACTTGTTTTTGTTCACGCGAAGCACGAACACGTGCGAAAATTCCAGGCCCTTGGCGCCGTGAACGGTCATCAATTGCACGGCGTCGCCCGGCGCATCCTCTTCCAGCGAAATGGTGCCGCCGGCCTGGTCGAAATACTCGAGATATTCGACGAACTCCGGCAGGCCGCGCGTCTCGCTTTTCGGTTCCCACGCCTTGACGAATTCGGGGAGGCGTTTCACGTAGGCGCGGTCTTGCTCGGAAGCGCGAGCGTAGATTTCCAGCCATTCGAGAAGCTCGGCAAGGATTTCCGCCGCAGTGCGGTGATGAATGGTCTTACGCTGCGCGGACAGGAAGTCCAGCAGCTCGCTCAACTCATTCGCGGAAGGCTCGAAAGGGAGGCTCGCCTGTTTGGTCTGCAGCTCGTCATAGATCTTCTTGCGATTCTTGCGGGCGCGCTGGGCAAAACGCACCAGTTCAGGCGGCGTCAGCCGCCAGGCTGGGGCCGCCAGCACGCGAGCTGCGGCAATATCATCGTAGGGCTTGGCGATCAGGCGGAGGTACGCGATCAGATCTTTGACGAGCGGATGCTCTAGGATGGAGAGCCGGGAGATGACAAAAGGGATTTTGCGCCGCGAAAGTTCTCGCACCAATCCATCGCGATGGTTGTGCGCACGGTAAAGTACGGCGAAATCGCGCCAGCGGCGGCCGGCGCGGTGAATGCGCTCGATTTCCCCCGCCACCCAGCGAGCCTCGTCTTCGACTTCGGCGAGCTCGACGATGCGAATCTTTTCGCCTTCCGGCCGGCTCGTGGTCAGCACTTTCTTCGGAAAATCCGCGCTTACGGTGTTCATTCCGATGACTTGGCTTGCGACGCGCAAGATGTTCGGCGTTGAGCGGTAGTTTTCCGTGAGGCTCACACGAAACGGCGCGGAATCGTCGCCTTCCCGCCATCCGGCGAAACGCTCCAGGAAGAGTTTGAAGCTGCCGAAAGATGCGCCGCGGAAGCGATAAATGGCCTGGTCGTTGTCGCCGACGGCCAGGATATTCCTGTCGTCGTTGGCGAGCAGCTCCAGCAGGCGAAGCTGCGCGATGTTCGTATCCTGAAATTCGTCGACGAGGATGTAGCGATATCGGTTTTGCAGCGTGGCGCGAAGAGCGGCATCGCGTTCGAGCAATTCGACGGCGCCGGTGATCAGCGAGCCGAAGGACGAGCGCTTTTTCTCGCGCAGCAATTCTTCGCTGGCCTGGTAAGCGCGGGCGATTTCCCGTTCGCGGGCCACCGTTTCTTCGCGTTCCGCGAGTGTGTCCGCGTCGAGATAAGCGCGCTCGGCTTCGAGCTCGGCGGCAAGCTGCTCGGCGTAGCGTTGATAGTCTCCGCAGGAGACCAGTTCATCCTGGCACCGCGAGAAAAACTCGATGAAGTCGCTCAAAAACTGGCCCGGCTCGGCCAGGCGGCGGTAGCGGTCCAGTTGGAGGCGGTTCAAGTTGCGCCGCAGCAGAATCCAGTGGTCCACTTTGTCGAGCATCACGTGGTCGGAGTCGACGTCTTTTAGCAGCGACTCGCAGAAGGCGTGGAATGTCTTGAGCGTAACGTCTTTGCCCCGCTCGCCCACCGCCTTGACGACGCGCGACTTCATCTCCCCCGCGGCTTTGTCGGTAAACGTCAAGCCCAGGATGTTTTCCCCGGACAGAGAAGCGTCCGACTCCAGCAAGTGCCGGATGCGTTCCGTGATGACGCGCGTCTTCCCCGTGCCGGCGCCGGCGATCACCAGCAGTGGCCCTTCGCCGTGCGTGATTGCGTGCCGCTGCGCCTCATTCAGCTTCAGTCCGGAATCGACGGGCGGATCCAGATCGAACAACGTCGCCATGATTCAAGAAGGGTAGCGGATTTCACAACGAACTGGAAATCGCATGGGATGACAACGTGGGTTGGCGCTTAGCGCTGAGATGCTTCTCCGGCAGCCACTCGCGCGTTGAATTCAGCGGACTTTTTCTTCGGGACGGTGAGTGTCTGCCACTTGCTGCCGGCAAGATGCTTCGCGACGTACACGATCTGCCCCACGTGATACGAGTAGTGCGCGACCTGCCGGTTGATGGCCTGCATCACGGAGTGTGGCTCGGTTCGAATCGTGATCGTTCGAACCAAGTCCTCATCATTCAGGGGCTCCAGCGCGTCGAAAACATATTTCCATCCGCGCTCCCATAGTTCCATCAGCGCGGCGCGGGTTTTCGGCGCATCCTCGAATTCCGTGTCACGGTTCCGGTCCGGCTTTTCCCCATCCGTGGTCAGAAAATCCGTCCAACGCGAACGCATATTTCCCGCCATGTGCTTCACAACGATCGCGATCGAATTCGACTCCGCATCGAGCGATTCGAACAGCGCGTTGTCCGGGCATTGCGCCATCGCGCGCTCACCCAGCTTCTTGTAATAGCGAAAAACGTCGAGGGAATCCTTCAATCCTGTCGCGACGACCCTGGCCCTGCCGTACGATTCAGAGGCGACCCTTTATTCGATCCGTGCAACTAAGTGAGGACAAAGGTTGTCAGTCTGGAGAATACCGGGGAAATGAAAAATGTTCTTGACAGTTCGCCTTTTGTTCGCCTAGTATTCCGGCGCTGCAATCTCGAACTTCGCAAGGGAGGCTGTGATGACCATTGGACAATCGATGCTGCCTGAATTCGACCAGGAAATGCAGAATACACGGAAGGCGCTGGAACGCTGTCCCGACGAAAAATGGAACTGGAAACCGCATGACAAGTCCGGCACGGTCGGCTGGCTCGCGATTCACGTCGCGACCATGGTGGGCTGGCTGCCCATGACCATCAACACCGAAGAGCTCGATTACGCGCCGGTGGGAGGTCCGGCCTTCGAGCTGCCGAAGATCGCTAATCGTAAGGAACTGCTCGCCGAGTTTGACAAAAACGTCGCGGAATCCCGAGCCGCGCTGGCAAAGGTGAGCGACGCGGAAATGATGAAGAATTGGAAATTGCTGGCCGGCGGCCAGGAAATTTTCACGATGCCGCGCGCCGCGTGCATTCGCGGCATGGTGATGAATCACCTGATCCATCACCGCGCGCAACTCACGGTGTACTACCGCTTGCTGGGGATTCCCGTGCCCGGTCTATATGGTCCTAGCGCGGACGAAGCCCAGGACGCTTCCGCCGGAGCTGCCGCCGCAAACTAGTCACCGCGCTTTGAGGGCGGAGTTTGCTCCGCCCTCGCATTCTCCCGGCCGCAGCGTGCTTTTTCCCATCGCGCTATAATATTGTTTGCCGCTCTACTGGAGGCCTGCCATGGCCGTGGAAACTCCCGTCATCCTCTCCGACGTTCGAACGCCCATCGGAAAATTTCAAGGTGGCCTCGCCGGATTCTCCGCGCCCGAACTCGGCGGAAAAATTGTCGCCGAAGCCATTCGCCGTGCCGGCCTGGACAGCAAACAAGTTGACGAAGCAATTCTCGGCAACGTGGTGCAAGCCGGCCTCGGCCAGAATCCTGCGAGACAGGCGGCGCTTAAAGGCGGGTGTGACGCGCGCGTCGCCGCGATGACGATTAATAAAGTTTGCGGTTCCGGATTGAAAGCCGTGGCGCTGGCGGCGCAGGCCGTGCAGCTGGGCGAATCCGAAATCGTTGTCGCGGGCGGCATGGAGTCCATGTCCAACTGCCCGTACTTGTTGCCGCAGGCGCGGACCGGCTACCGCATCGGCGACGGAAAACTCGTGGACTCGATGATCAACGACGGCTTGTGGGACGCGTACGAAAATTTTCACATGGGCATGACCGGCGAACTGGTCGCCGAAAAATACGGCATCACGCGCGAAGAGCAGGACAAGTTCGCGGTCGAAAGCCACCAGAAAGCCGTCCGCGCGCGCAAGTCATGTTTTTTTGAAGCGCAGATTCTTCCGATCGAAGTGCCACAGAAAAAAGGGGACGCCATCGTCATCAAGTACGACGAATCCCCGCGCGAGGACACTTCGCTCGAAGCGCTCGCGAAGTTGAAACCGGCGTTCAAGAAAGACGGCACGGTGACCGCCGGCAACGCGCCCGGAACCAACGATGGAGCCGCCGCTCTCATCGTCACCAGCGAGCGCAACGCCGCGCGCCTCGGCAAGCAGCCTATCGCGCGCATCGTCGCGCAGGCCGTCAGCGGCGTTGAGCCGAAGTGGGTCATGATGGCTCCGGTCGAAGCCGTGGAAAAACTGCTAGCGAAAACGGGGTGGGACCGCGATAAGGATGTCGACCTCGTTGAACTCAACGAAGCTTTCGCGGTTGCTGCCATCGCCGTCACGCGCCAGCTCAAGCTCAATCCCGAAAAGGTTAACGTAAATGGCGGCGCCGTCGCTCTCGGCCATCCGATCGGCGCAAGCGGCGCTCGAATCCTTGTCACATTGCTCTACGAACTGCAGCGCCGCAATCTGAAGCGCGGCATCGCCGCGCTCTGCCTCGGCGGCGGAAACGCCGTGGCCCTCGCCGTCGAGTGCTTCTGAATCTAAGAATTCCACGGCTTGCGGTGTAAGACCTACTTGATCAGTGTGCTCTGGCTTGCAACGCATTTCCACTGGCCGCTCTGCTTGATCCAAGTGTCAGTGAAGCGCGCGCGCCTTGCGTATGGTTTTCCCTTCTCCTTGCCGGTTTCCCGGTAGATCCCTGAGACGATGCCGGTAGAGCCGTACACATGCACTTTCATTCCTTCGTCGCGAATGTGATCGGGTTTTGAAACCGGGTTAGCCACGGACCGGAGGTATTCCGCCTTGTTCATGAGCGAGCCATCATAGTCCACATAAACGAGAGTGTCCTCAAACAGGCGAGCGATGGCTGAGGGGTCCACACCGGTCTCCGCCTGGCTCCAGGCCCGCTCGAGCTGGATCAGTTGCGTTTCCTCGTCGCTCGCTTTTGCGCGTTCCTGCATCAGTACTACGAACGCAAGCGCAGCCATCACGAGCAAGAGTGCGCCAATTTTTTTCATGAAGATTTTCCTCCGCTTATGGAAAGGGAGTTTGGCCGTTCCGCCGGGCGGTTGAGAACAGGAGAGGTGAGAAACGCGCGAATCCAGCAGAGGACCGCGCTCGCTTCTCGTTCTATTCTCTGCACGACCATCTTGAGAGTGAGGATAGCACCTTTGGAATTCGCTGAAGATTCGTGTGACCTCGAAGTGTTCGCCGCGTCACTACACTGAGTTTTGGGCCTGAGCTTGGATTGCGTCCCCCGCTGTTTTCAGATCATTTCCGCAGTTTGGGCAGAACTTGTCCAGCTCTCCGACTTCGTGCTTGCATTGCGGGCAGGAGGGGTGCAGGTTGCACTTGCAATTGGGACAGAAGTTGAATCGCGCGCCCACAGCGGTTCCGCATTCCGGGCAAGGATAAGGCAGCGGCTCGCGCATCAGAAGATAGATGACGAAGCCGATGAATCCCCACGCGGGAAGCAGGATGATCACCAGAATGGTCCAGAGGGCGGAATTCATCCCGCGGCGTTTCGCATCGCGGTTCACGTAGACGATCGCGAAGAGCATAGTCGCGATAACAAGCGAGACACCCGTCACGATTCCGGCCAGCGCCAAAGAGGCCAGAGCGACATCGTTTTTTAGTTCTGGCGGGAAAATTTCGCCGTTGGGTGCGAGCACTTTCGTGTTTACAACGAAAGCGATGACTTGCGCGGCGAGAAACAGCACGATGACCAGCACGATCAGCCAGCGCGGAATGATGCGAAACTCGCTCCAGAAGCGGAGGTTTTCCTTGCGCTTCCGCAGCTGGTTCAGCCGTTTCCTCTCCTGGAACGATCCCGCTATCCGTTGTTGATAGTCCGACATGCGTTTCCTCTCTCTCCACTCGTCGCCGTTACTTGCTTTGCCTGATCCAATCCGGTTCACCGCCCGGGCGCACTTTCTCCATCAACAAAACAATCAGAACGAACAGCGCGGGAATCGTCCACCACAGCCCAAAGCCGAGCTGCCACACCAGCTTGGGAACTCCGGTGCGTTCGCCGAACCACTGGAACAACCGCCAAACGTAGGGAGCGCTGGCGATTCCAAAAACCCACGAAACCGCGCACGCGGCCCAGAGCGCACGCCGCTTCGGCTCGCGCTCGCACATTTCCTGAAGACGAAGTTGCACGCGGAATTGCGTGCGGCTCGCGAGTCCGGCGGGGAGGGGAATCGCCGCGGTGCGCAGCGAACGCAGCGCTTTCTCGGTTTCTTGCGCGTAAGCAGCGCAGTTCGCACACTCGTGCAAATGCGTGCTAAGCCAATCGCGTTCGGCCTGCGAAATTCCTTCGACGCGTTCCTGCGCAATGAGTTGTTTAGTGCGTGCATGATTTTGTTCGTTCATGCGGCACCTCCCTGCAGCACGCCGCGGAGCGCTTCCAGCCCGCGATACAGCCGAGACTTCACGGTGGAAAGCGGAACGCTGAGCACTCCCGCCATCTCTTCGATCTGCAATTCTTCCTGAAAGCGGAGAACAAGCACTTCGCGATAGATGGCCGGGATTTGGCTCAGCGAGGCTTGCACGTTTTCCTGTGCCTCGTGGCTCAAGACCTGGTGCAAGGGAGAAGGTTCTTTCTCGTTAGCGAATTGGAGAGGGTTTTCCTGCTCGGCGTCGGTCAACGAGTCCAGGCTCTGCGCTTTCTTCGAGCGCTGCCAGTCAATCACCAGGTGGCGCGCGATGGCGAAGAGCCACGCTTCAAATTTGGATTTGCCGTCGTACTGGTGCCCGCGCTCGAGGACGCGGATCCACGTTTCCTGAAAAAAATCCTCCGCGCGTTCTTTGTTTCCCGTGATGTAAACGAGATAGCGGAACAAGCGGTATTGATACTGCTCGATCAACCGGTCGAGTAGATCCGGGTCGCGCTTCTGCAATCCGCGCGCGATGCTCTTCGCGTCATAGCTCATCAGCGTCGAGAAAAGGAGCGCCGGCGCAGAGGGAGCAGTGAGTGCAAGGAAAGCAGACCGCTGGGCGGCTAAACATATGGTTGAGGCACTCATTCTAGCTGCTATACGGGCGAGCGAGGCGAAAAGACGCAGGCTGGCGGGCGACGCCAAGTCTCTATTTGAGAATGTGTAGCGCGGCGGTCCGAAGCCTTCTCCGCCCCCAACATGCAGCGAGCCCGGGGATTCTTGTGGAAGAGAATGAAAATAAAAGGGATAGGGAATGCGAAAGTAAACAGGAGCAGGAAGGAAGGGAGAATGCACCCCACGACACCCGGCAGTTTTCGTAAATGCACATTCCAAAAGAGTTGCAGGCGTCACAGTTTGTAAATGCAGATTCTGAAGGACTTGCGGTGACGGGCTTTTCGTCACGTGACAGCATTGTGGGGTTCGGCGAGGGTGTCGGCTGGAGATCATAACGAATGATAACAGATAAGTACTAT
>JBARRT010000125.1:0-12278 GCA_049644365.1 Candidatus Acidiferrum sp.
CACCAACGTTGTCCCGCCGTTCCTTTCTTGCCTTTTCCGCGATGCTGCCGTGGGCTCTTTCTGCTCGAGGTTCCGGATCGATCTCGGTTGGGCTCGAACTCTACTCCGTCCGAAACGAGCTGAAAAAAGACGCTGAGGCCACCGTTCGAGCCGTCGCTCAGATGGGCTATCAAGGCGTCGAGTTTTATGCGCCGTATTTCGAATGGTCCGAAAATCAAACCAAACAGATGAGGAAGTTGTTAGGCGACCTGGGCATTCGCTGTTTCTCGACACACAATGACAGTTCGTACCTCAATAAAGAAAAAATCGGCCGGGCCCGCGACATGAACCTGATTCTCGGCAGCAAGTATGTAGTGATGGCCTCGTCGGACCCGAAACCGGGTCTGGACGGCTGGAAAGCCGTGGCGGATTCACTGAATTTTGCCGCCGATCAACTCGAATCTTCCGGCTTGAAAGCCGGCTATCACAATCATCAGCGCGAATTTACTCCCGTCGAAAGTCAGCGCCCCATTGAAATCCTTGCCCGGAATACCAAGCCTTCCGTCATGCTGCAGCTGGACGTGGGCACCTGCCTAGAGGTGGGCTCGGACCCGGTGGCGTGGATTCGCGCGAACCCGGGACGAATCCGCTCACTTCATCTCAAGGATTGGTCACCGGATCCTGCGAAAGGCTACAAAGTTCTCTTCGGTGAAGGAGCCGGCGATTGGAAAAACATTTTTGCCGCAGCGGAGAGCACCGGTGGCGCCGAATATTACCTGATTGAACAGGAAGGCAGCCGGTTTTCCGAACTCGACACGGCGCGGCATTGTCTCGAGAGTTTTCGCGCGGTGCATCCAGCCTGATGCCGATTCAGACAGAGAGATTTGATTTTGGTTTGGAGGTTTCGAGCTCTGAGGAAGTTGCGGAATTTTTGTGGATGGGCGTGTATGGATCGGGACGCCTCGGTGTAAAACTAAGTAAATGAGGGAAGATCTGTTGACAATCTGGAGCCGAGAGTGGGAGTTGAACCCACAACCTGCCGATTTCTCCGCCGATATCATGTTGTTGGATTCACGCGCTTTATTCCTCACCATACCTTATGGTTTTGCATGGTATTTGGCGGGTTTTGTTCAGAAGTTGTTCACAACTTCTCCGACTGCACCACTTCAGTGAGACAGGTTTCGATGGGCACACTTGCAGTTGAGTCGTAATCTGAATCGTAATCTATGACACTCTCCGACGCGGGCGGGTCCCTTACTTCAATTGAAATCTGGGTGTGTTCTACTGGGTCCAGAGTGCGGGATAGGACTCGATCCTTCCTCATCTGATCGCATATTTCACGTGCGACTTGTCTTTGTGGGAAGGGATTACCAAAGGCGGATTCAATGCAATGGTCATTCATGGGTGGAGGAACAGTCGATCGAACAGGTACAACGCCGACGGTGTCCTCGGACACCGTCGGGAAGTGCTATCCTTCTTCGTCCTTGCCCATTTGCACGGTGAGGTAACGCTCGTAGCCGAGTTCCTTGATCAGGTGCATTTGCGCTTCGAGCCAGTCGACGTGGCCCTCTTCGTCCTTCAGCAGCATTACAAAGAGGTCGCGCGAACCATTATCCTTCTCCGCGACAGCGACCTGGATGGCGGCGTTGTAATTTTTCACGGCGCCAAGTTCGAGATCGAGATCGCTCTGCAGCATCTCTTGCACGTTCTTGCCGACAGTAAGTTCAAGCGGCTTCATGGAGGGTGAGCCGTCGAGGAAGAGGATACGTTCCATGAGCGCTTCGGCGTGCTTCATCTCTCCGATGGACTGCTTCTTGATGTACTCCGACAGCTTTTCGTAACCCCAGTTTTCGCACATCTCCGCGTGCAGAAAATACTGATTGATGGCCGTAAGTTCTTCGCGCAGGGCTTTATTGAGTTCTTCTATGACCCTAGGTGAGCCTTTCATGCCGATTATCCTCCTGAAAAAAGGCGAGTGTAACGCGGATGGGGCAGCGGCAACAACAAAACATGCCAACTCATCGGCGGGTGCATCCTGCGGATGGGCTTGCGGAGGAAACGGCTGACAAGATAGAAAAAGAGGCGGAAGCTTATACTGCGAAGTAAGCAAATCCATAAGGAACACGCTAAACTCGCAAAACTTCTAGCAACGTTGGGAAACAATCAAGACTCCGCACATGATTTATGGTTCCTGATTTTTCTTCTTGTGTTCCGCCTTCGGAGCAAGGCCCTTCCACTTGTCCTTTCTGGGCATCGCGTCCGATGCATCTGTACGTAATCGACTTCGATTACCGGCACGGTGTTAGCGGAAGGACGCGAGGGGCTGGGCTGCAGGCGAATGTGTGTATCGGAGGTCACATTGATGGGTGATTGCCGACACAGCAATTGGGCCGATTTGATTGCGAATGTAGCGTGGGGGACGGAATGAACTCTTGATCCTACGGAGCCCTGGAGGGAACGTAGGCGAATCAGCGGCATCGCCCTCCAAGTGAAAAGAGAGGAGGGCTTGTATGTTTGCGCGTCACATGATGTTGCAGCTGAAGCCCAATTTGGTAAATGAGTTTCCGGTGACGTTTGAAAAGGAAATCCTGCCCCTGCTTCGCAGGCAGAAGGGATTCCTGGATGAGCTGTTGCTCGTCACACCGGAAAAGAGGGAAGTCGTGGCAATCAGCCTGTGGGAAACGAAGGAGTATGCGGAGACCTACACACGGGAAGTGTATCCACAGATCGAGAAGATCGTGGCCAGGTTCATTGAGGGCATCCCGACAGTGAAGAAGTTCGAAGCGGAATACTCCACCTTCCACAAGGTTGCCTTCGC
Organism: Candidatus Acidiferrum sp.; assembly: GCA_049644365.1. GTDB lineage: Bacteria > Acidobacteriota > Terriglobia > Acidiferrales > UBA7541 > Acidiferrum. Next base: position 2,798 of record JBARRT010000125.1, read on the forward strand.
GGCAAAAGTCTGATTGCGGAGTTTCCCTTAAGAGGAGGGGGCGAAGTTGGTCCCCTCTTTTGTTTGAGCTGAGGAAATCGGGGAGCCGCACTTCGACTCGGGTCAGTGCAAAAGGCCGCTGAAGACTTGGAGCATTGGGCGGTAGAGGACTAGAAGCAGCGAAGATTCATCCTGTGCGGGCACTTCAAAGGCGTCGCGGGCTGGTCCATCGGCTACGGTGAAGATCCCGAACAACACGACGTTGAGATCGCGTCTCTCTGCGAGCCGGAACGGTTCTGCCGCTGTTCTACTCGTAGCCCCAAGCCTTTGCTCAGATCATGCGTTCCACGATTGCCGTGAGCGCGTCTTTTTTCAGCCCCAACGTGTCTAGATTATCTGATGCCTCAGGGCGGCCCTTGATTAGAACGCCGCATCCATCCCGGTACTCTAGCGTATGGGCGTCGCAACAGACACCGCGAAGCCAGAAATGTTGCACGGAATGAGTATTGGGGGGTTTCTCGCCGGCCGGATGATCCTTGTGGAAACGAAACAGTCGGCCCTGCCGATAGTCAAAGGGCGCCTGACAAGCCGGGTTTGCGCAGACCGAAAACATGAAACCATCAATGCCGCTGCCGAACGGAAGTCAGCATCCAGTAACGAACCTCGCCCGCACGTGGACCTCGGAATGTTCAGAATCCCTCAGGCCTTCCGACTTCTCTCGCTCCAGCCGAGCGATCGTGGTCCTCAGCCAATGCGCTACGGCGGTCTCCTGTTCCTCTTGCGTGCCCGTGCGGTAGAAGGAATCGATCGTTTCTCCACTCTCGTTCAGGGGAATGTAACGGCACGGAATCTTCTTGTCCCGGAGATCTTCGGGTATGAGCTGCATCAGGACGCAATCACTGCATGGCTTTGCCAGCTGAGCGCGGTCGAAATTCAAACAGGTCGGGGAATCCTGAAACATAAACTGCGGGCGCCAAGCGGCTCTCGCGCTGTGGTGATAACCGGCATTTTCCAGGAACTCCAATTCGGCCTTCAACACCTCCAGCACGTTTCGTTTGTCGATTGTCATGAGAGGGACCCCCTTGCGCCCCTAGGATTGCGCACGGCGGGGGGACTTGCAGTGACGAACATCACATGCATCTGTGCGGACGGTCACATTGGACCATATGTCGCACGCGCCTCGAGAACGAGCACAATGCGATGTATTCCGCCTGTCTCCCGTTTGGCTGTGCGGATGAGTCTGCCCCGCGGCTGCCATTTTACGATGATCGTGCCTTTCATCGAGGGGCCCACGTGTGCTGCTTCTATTGCTTCGAGGGCGCACCTCCGGCACTAGGAAGCGAATACAGATAGAGAGAGATGCCGACCGCGAAGAGGATGCCGCCAAGACCCACAAAGAGTATGAAGGCAATTGGGCCGTGACCCAGGAGGCACAGACTCTCAATCACCAGACCGAGAATCAGGATGATTCCGGAAAGTTGCAGCTTCCGCTCAAGGGGATCTGTACTGAGCATCAGTCACCTCCCTTCCAGAACTTCGCGTCCTTCAAGCTGCCCACATCGTGCACAACTGCATGACACCCACTAGAAACGCATGATGTCTTGTTCGCCTTCAGCGCGGGAATCAGGTCCGGATCGGCAGTGTGCACCACGCCTTCTTCAAAGGAGCGCGCACCGGCGTGGCAATGCAGGCACTCGCGATTGTTGTAGGGCTCGTAAAGCTTGATGTTCTCGGGAGCCGGAGGGGTTCCGAGGTAATAGACGTAGATATGTCTCAGCCCGCCCAGCTTGGCCTTGATCCCGCCGAACATCGCGTAATTCGTGTGGCACGTGTAACACGCTTCATTGGCAGGTACTCGATGATTTTGAAAATGCGCCGCAGCTAGGTGCTGCGGGTCGTCCACGCGCAGGCTCTTTCCGTACGGCTCCATGATGTGACACGAAAGACAGAATTTAGTGCTTTTTGCGTGTTCCAGTTCGCTGGAAGTTCCCATTCCGAAGCAGAGAAGGGGCAAGGCGAACAGCGACAGAAACGCTGTCATTTTCCCGCCGCGCGTTGAGGTAATTTGCGGGCGAAAAACAAAAACAGCTACCAACGCGACGCTGAATGCGATCAGCAACAGGATCAAAAACGTGGGCATTTATTTTGCCATGCTGTGTATGTAAGCAACCAGGGCCTTAATATCATCAGGCTTCATGCTCTTGCCGTACGCCGGCATCTTACCCTTGCCTTTGCTGATCGCTTCGCTCAAATCCTCATCGCTCATCTTCTTCACTTCTTCAGAAGCAAAGTCTTTCACCTTCAGTGCCTTGCCCGTCGACGTCTCACCTTTGCCGTCTGCGCCATGGCAGGCAGCGCATTTCTGCTTGTATAATGCTGCGGTTTTCTCGTCAGCGCTAGCCAACGTGCTCATGAAGGCGATCCCTGCCAATGTGGCTCCAGCCAAGATGACCTTTTCGATCCAGCCCATTTTTTCTCCCATGATCCTCTCCCAATGGAAAAATCGGCGCGGAGTTCATACCACTGCCATACGCCGCCCTTCTCAAATCCGTATCATATCCAAAGCACTGCCCGATTTGACTTTAAATTCTCCTTTTTTCCTTTTCTCCTATTCACAATTGGAAGCCTCTTTTCTTGCAGGGCCGTTTCTTTCACCTCCCTCATGTTTTCGGTGCATTTCGCTCAATCTGCCGGATGTACAAAAAGAGCCCGAGCACCGTTATAAAGACGAAGACCAGCGCCAATCCCAAGCCACGGCGGCGATAGTCACGTTCCGCCAGCGCACTCGTTCCTGCTTGCATGTTCTTCGCCGCGATTTTCAGGCCCTCTTGAATATCGTGATCCACAAGTTCCTTCTGGAAACTATGGATCGTGACGCGAGCCTTGGTCAGCGCATCGCGAGCCTGATCCTCTTCGAGCCTGGCCGCACTCACCTCCATGCCTGAGGATTCAGCGACACCCAAAACGTGGTCGGCGTCCTTGATGGCATTGTCCAAGCGAGTCAAGCCGCTGAGCAGTTCGGCCCTTGCTTGATCGCAACTATCCCCAGGAGAGTGGCACTGCATGCATGCGGCCTGCGGTCCCGTGCCCAGCTTCGCGTCCGTGGGATGGACGATTCCGTGATTGCCGTGGCACACGACGCATCCGGGAAGAGAAGCAGATTGGAAAGCCGCTTTGTGCGAACTCTTCTCGTACATCTGGTCTTGGAAAACGTGGCATTTCGAGCAGACGTTTTGAACCGAGTCCACGCCCGGAGGCGCCGCACCGTGGTTTCCGTGGCAAGTGGTGCACGTTGGTGCGCTCAGGTCACCGCGGGACACCATTGCGTCGTGGTGCACACTGCCGCTGTACTTTTCGAATTGGTCTGTGGGGATGGCGTGCCCCTTCATATAGGCAACGTCCGCGTGACAGCGCGCACAGGTCTGTGCAACGTTGAGAGGGTGAATTTTTGAGCGCGTGTCGCTGGGAGGCCGCAGGTCATGCACGCCGTGACAATCCGTGCAGACCGCCACCTTTGTGTCACCCTTGCCCAGCAGCTTCCCATGGACGCTGGTTTTGTACTGGCTCAGTTGATCGGTTGGCAAGGACGGGTTGTATTGCCGCATGAACGCTCCATCGGAATGACAACGTCCGCATAGGACTGGAATCTGGCTCCGTTCGATCTTCCCGCGGAACCCGGCCGCCTTGCCCATGGCGTCCAAGTCGGCCTTCGTGGGATCGCCGCCATGGCAACTGGCGCAGGTCAAACCTTTTTGCGAATGAATGTCCTTGGCAAACTGTTCTTCAGATACGCGGCGCGGCGGGTCCAGCGCGGAGTGGCAATCGAGGCAGGTGTTCGCAGTTTGTGCGTGAGCCATGCTTCCACACGCAGATAGGAGCAGCACCAGAATCACCGTTCGCGGAAGCCCGCTATTTTGCCAGGTAGCCATAGATAGTCATCGCGATGATATACGTGAGCGCAAAAACGCCTGCGCCCAGGATGAATCTCCGGCCGCGTCCGCGGCCCAAGTGATCGAAGAATGGCAGCAACATCCAGAGCAATCCTGCAACGCCGAACACCAGGATGCCCACGACCTCGCCATCCAGAAACCACAGCTTCGCCGGAATTTTTTTGAGCGTTTGGAACATGAACATGAAATACCACTCCGGGCGGATACCAGCCGGGGCGGCCGCGAACGGGTCCGCTTTCGTTCCCAGCTCCCAGGGCAGAATGGCGGCCAGTGCTCCGAGAACTCCGAGAGCGATGTACCAGGCCACTAGTTCGCGCAAGAGAAAGTTGGGGAAGAACTTCATCTGCCGCGCCTCACCGGGAGCGGTCTTCCAGCGCTCCTCCAAACCCGGCGGGACACTCATGCCGAAGTATTGAACCAGCGCCAGGTGAATGAGTATCAGAAGCGTAGTCAACCCGGGCAAGACTGCAACGTGAAACCCGAAGAAGCGCGTGAGCGTGGCTCCAGTAACTTCTTCACCGCCGCGCAGAAACACCATCATGCTGTGACCTATGAGCGGCACTTGTCCGGCTATTTCCGTTCCGACTTTGGTTGCGAAAAATGCCAGCGTGTTCCACGGGAGCAGATAGCCGCTGAAACCAAAGCCCATCGCCAGGAAGAGCAGCAACATGCCGCTCAGCCAGGTCATCTCCCGCGGCTTGCGGTAAGCGCGCAGGAAGACCACGCTGAACATATGTGCGAACGCCGAGAGAATCATCAGGTTGGCCGCCCAGGAATGAATCGAACGCACCAGCCAGCCAAACTGCACGCGCGTTATGATGTACTGCACGCTTTCGAAAGCTTCATTGGCTCCTGGCCGGTAATAGAGCAGCAGCAGGATCCCCGTGCCGACCTGGATCATGAAGAGAAAGAGCGTGATGCCGCCGAGAAAGTACCAATAGGAGAGTTTGTGAACAGGAACGGTTTTCTTCTTTAGCGGCCCGATCAATTCCGCCCAGTGAAAGCGCTCATCCAGCCAGTTCTGTACGCTGGTGAATAAGCTCACCTCAAGCCTCCCGCTTTCGGCTGACGACGATTTCGTCTCCGCGCACGTGAACCTGGAAGGCGTCCAGTGGCCGCGGAGGCGGGCCGGAGACATTGCGTCCATTTAGGTCGTAGAGCCCGTTGTGGCAAGCGCACCAGACCTCGTGGAGGTCGTTACGATATTGAACGGTGCAACTCAGATGGGTGCATACGGCAGATAAGGCTCGATACTCGCCTTCGGCGGTGAGCATCAAAAGGGCGGGGTGAGTTCCGAAGCGAAAAATCTTGGAGCCGTTGGGCCTCAGGTCTCCGACTTTGGCTGCTACAACTTCATCGCCACCAAGATCCGCCACTTGTGGCGGGATGAGATACCGAAACACGGGATACACAAAGGCTACGATGGACGCAAATACTCCTCCGCCCAGGAGCATTTCGACCAGGCGTCGGCGCACCGGCTGAATCCTTGCGGGTTCTTGAGGTTCCATAGACTCCGCAACTGCTGTTTTTGCGGCCCCACCGAGCCGAGAATTGTCAGTGTTTTTTCGCCAAATCCCGGATGAAAACCACCAGCTTGTCGATCTGTTCTTTACTCAGTTTTGCGTCATAGGGAGGCATCTTGTCCTTGCCTTTGGCGATAATGGCCTTCAAGTCCGCGTCGGTCTTTTTCTGAACGTCGGCGGATTGCAGGTCCGGGATCTTGAGCTTCTCTCCCATCATGGTTTTTCCAGCGCCGTCCGGTCCGTGGCACATGGCGCATTTGGATTTGAAGAGATCGGCGTTTTCGTCAGCGGCGATGGAAGCGACCGGCAACGCAAGCGTGGCTAGAGACATAACTACGATTGCTAGTTTCTTGTGCACCGCTGACTTCATGGTGTGCCTCCTGAGAATAACGACAGCCACAAACAAATCGTCCCACGTGCTGCAATTGGCCTTAAAAGTGATACTCCAGCGTGGCCGACACATAGTGCGCATGGAAGGAAGGTTGATCTACGCCTAGAAACAGGTAGCGGGCGGCCGATGGATCCCCCACAACGAAATAAGGATAGAACGGGCTGGGGGTTCCCACCGGGGTAGGCGATGTGGCGCTGTTTAGAATCGGAGTAGTGCAGCCAACGACTGGAGCGGCCGGAGGCGCCCCGCTCACACAGCCCATGTACTGTGTCATCGGAGAAGTCTGGTAATCCTTGTTGTCCCACTGCTGATAGCGGTATTCGAATTTCGGCGTGAGGTTATTTGTCAGCTTGAACTTGAAGATGACTGCCAATTCATGGCTGCGGTTGACCGTCTCCGGGTAGTCTACAGCGGCGTTGGTGCCGACCAGCATGAAGCGATCCGGATCGTTGGCGAGAGGAAGATTTGGATGGCCAATCGGGTCACCCAGAAACCTTGAAAAGACGTTGCCTTTCACTGCCGACAACGAGTAGTAGGCGGTGAGATAGACCTTTTTTCCAAAGGTGAAGTCGGCCCCCGCGGACGAAATGTCCACTAGCTCACGGGAAGTACTCTCCCAGTCGTTGTTGGCAGAATCGCACGCGCCACGATTGACCAGTGTCCCGGTATTCGGACCGCAGCCGCTCGCGGTTCCAGTTGCGCCTTGTTCCGGTGCGCGATAACGCGTCGCCATACGCTTGTGGTACATCTCGTGCGAGTACTCGGCAAAGAAAGTCACCTGCTGGGTAGCCGCGTAGTCCGCGTCGAAGCCATAGTTGTAAGTGATGTCTTTTAAGACTCCATAGAGGTAATAGGGATTCGTGGTTGCGGCTGCTCCGGTGAGGAAGTTCAGTTGTGTGGCGTTGTTCGTGCCGCCGGCCCGGTTGTAGTCATCCTGCAGCGTGCCGCCGAATGCCGACAGCGTGAGTCTTTCAAGAGGACTGTACTGCACTAATCCGTCTGCCTTGTCCCTTAACCTGGCTGCTTCATCGAATCGCCGAGCAAACGGGCTGTCCACCGGTATGCCCCCGGAGATTTCTTCGGAAACGTCATCTAGATAGGCATCCGGTTTGCGATCGGAATGCCGGTACGAGAGCCGGAAGAGCAAGTCCTTGGTCGGGCTCAGGTCCAGCGCCGTGACAAAGGAGTTCTCGCGTGAATGTGCCGCGTCGCGATGCGAGCGGTCCATCCATTCGGATTCGTAACCGATCTTGAACGAACTGCGCTTGGTGAAGAACCAGTTGCCGGTCAGCTCCAAGTTTTTGCGATTGTAGCCAAACGGAGTGGTATCAGCCGGCGACAGCGGCGGCGCACTGGCATCGCCTTCGACTGGAGTAAATGTAAGAATCGGCGTGTTGTTATTGTAATCGTAGTGGCGGTAGGTCGCCTTTGCCTCCACATTTTTCCAAGCGGTGGTCACCAGCGTGAAGTTCATGGCCAAGGTCTGCTTGCTTCCGTGAAGACTCGATGCCGGAAGCGATGAGATCGAAGTGCAGTCCTGCGTTCCATCACCGCAAGTGACGTTGGCAGTGTTGGTTGTGTAGGGCAGGAACGGATCGTTCTGCCGCAACCAGCCCGGGGTGATGCTGCCCATGAACCGCAGGTATTTTGTTATATCCGTCGCGCCCGCAAAACTCAGGTAGTTTGCATGATTGTTCGGGTAGGTATCCACTCGCCCGGTGAGGGGATTTCCCACCGTCTCATTGGTGAGGCGGAACGGGTTGTCCCAAATAAGGACACCAGTGTGATTCTGCAAGAACGATCCGATGTAGGCGGCTTGGATAGCCCAGGAGCGCTTCCCGTACTCGGTGCCGACCCGCACTGTGTTGTTGAAGTAATTGATGGGTTCGGGGAGCTCCACGCCATATCCTGCCGTGGCACTGGCGCTGGGGCTGGAGTTCATGATCAGCCCGATAGGCCGCGTGCCTCGTTGGCTTTCGCGCCAGAACAGGAAATTCATATTCCAGGCCGCGGTGGGATTGTAGGAAAGAAGTACAGTTCCCGCCTTGCGGACAATTGAAGGCGTGATGAAATTGAACTGTGGAACCACCTGGGTGTTAAGGACCGAAGGAAGATTGGCAGCGGTTGTAGCTTGCAAGGTCTGCCGGATCAGTGTCGGGAAACTCCACACGCCCGGCGACGTTTCCGTGAACAGCGTCCGGGTGGTGTTGCTGTAAGTGTGCGGGATTTCGTCGTAGCGGAACTGGAGCTTGAACTTGCCGTACTGCCCAAAGGTGGCCAGATAGCTCTGGTCGCGGTAAAGAGTCCGCTGCGATTTGAGCGTCACATAATTCTTTGAATGCAGCACGTCGTCAAATCGGACGTCCACACGCCGGACATAGAAACCGTTTCGCAGATCTCGATACTCGTTGAATTTTGATGTCTTCAGAGTGGGATCAAACGGACTTCCGCAACCCAGGCACTGGCCGGATTCGAGATCCGGGCGGCCATATACGTCGCCCCAGGCGTAGCGAACTCCAAATTCGATGCTCCCATGCTCGGCGGGCTTATCCTGGCCGACGCTGCCCGCCGGAAGAGCTAGGAGTGCAAACGCTACCAAGGCTGAGACTAGGTTTATTTTTCTCATTTTCATGAGCTCTCCCCCTAGCGTAAGAACTTGTCGCCTGATGGGTGATTCGACCCGTGTATGGCGGAATGGCAGTTGGTGCAGCCGCGGCTGAAATTCTTGATGGAACCGAGCGGTTGCGCTTGCGTCGGGTGGCGCGTCGCGACGTGGCAGGAATCGCACACGCGTGGCATGCGCGTCTTCAGCAATTGCGGATTGCTGGTGCCGTGCGGTTCATGGCAGTTCGCACAGTTCTCCATCACCGGCGGGTGTTCCCACACAAACGGACCACGCCGTTCCGTGTGGCAACTCAGGCAATTCTCGTTGGTCGTGCTTTGAATCAGTTGCTTCGGATTGGGCGAACCGTGCGGATTGTGGCAGCTCGTGCAAGTCACCTTGCCTTCGCGGTACGGCATGTGCGACGAGCGCTGCAATTGCGCGCGCCTCATCTGATGGCACTGCAGGCATACCTCAGGCTGTGATTTCTTTAGTCCCCGATTCTCCGTAAGTGGCGCGTTGTAGCGGGCATCGGAAGAAACCGATACGTGTACCTCCTGCTTTACCTGGTGGCAATTCACGCAGGCCATGCCGCGCGACTCGTGCGGGCTGCCCTTCCAAAAGAGATGATTGCCGCGTGAATGGCAGTCCAGGCAGGTGGCGTTTTGCTCGGCAACGGAGTTATTGGAATCCTTGCCGAAGCGAATAGGAATGGTGTCCTTGCCGCCGCCTGCTTCGACGTGGGCTTTGCCCGGTCCGTGACACGATTCGCAGCCACGAGCCTCCAGGGGAGTTCTGGGATTCCCCAACATGACCTTGCCCATGATGGTGTTCTTGAAACGGCGTTCCTGATCTACGTGGCAAGTTACGCAGGTCTCGCTCCCCACATAGTCCCCATCCGCCCCTGAGGGCGCCGCGGCTTTGGCCTTTTCCTGTGCAGGCGCGGGATTGTCTCCATTGTCGGCCGATCGCGCTCGGCTAGCGCTTACGACCCCGGCTAAACAACAGAGAAGTACTAATCCGGTAAGAAGTGGGC
>JBARRT010000126.1:0-2241 GCA_049644365.1 Candidatus Acidiferrum sp.
CGCAAAACGGCTGCGGCGTTACGCGAACGTGGATTGCATCTGCCCCGATCGAAGTGGTACCTGAAATTCACCGAAGCACGGTTCCGTAAAAAACGCCTTTGCCTCCGCGCAGATCGCGGCCATAGGAAAGCAGAACAGTCACGCTGCCAAAGACTTGCACCTTGCATTGAATGCCGGAATCCCAGAGCCAGCGCTGCGAACCGAAGAGTCCTGAGGAGTCCGCAACAGCACCGCTGTCGAGAAACGGTCCAAGCTTCAGGGTGAAGAAGCCGTTTCGATAGATATTCTTGTCCATCTCCCAATTTGCCAGGAAGTATCGCCGGCCGAGCGGGGCAGCACCTTTTCGACCGTCGCTGGTGCCGGCGTGCCCGCGAAGCCAGAGGTCGTTGTCGCGCTCGATGCCCAACTGGAAGAGTTCATCGATGGTGACTTTGCCAGCCGTTCCGCCGGCGCGAATTCGTGTCTGCATCTCGTAGTCATCGCCTTGCGCTTTAGGAAGCCAGCGTGCGAGGAGCGAGCCGCGCAGCGAAGCAAACGGACCGAGACCGTTAGTAAATTCGCGGCCTGCCCGCAATTCGGCCGAGGTATCGAGCGTGAAGCGTCGTTCGGGGACGCGCAGCAGAGAACGGCCGGCACCAAGCCATCCGGCAAGAGAAGTGGTTGCGGTAAAGAATGGCCGCTCCGAGGGTGATAGGGGATCACTTAGATTTCGAAAGTTGCGATGGGCAACCTCCGCGCCGCCGCTCCAACTCCATCTGCCGTTCACGACGGAACGAAATTCCGCGCCGACAGCCACGCGGCGAAGGTTCAGGTCACTCAGTGGTGTGCCCGCGCCGAAGAAAGTTCGCGTCAGGTTCCAGTTTTCATTGCGTGCATCGGCGTAAAGCCGCAAGCGCAGGCTCGGGTCACCGTAGATAGGCAACGAAACGGCGAGTGCGACGCGGCGCTTCTCCGAATCCCATCGCGCGAGCGAGGTAACGTTCACTGCATCGTGGCCGAGATTGTAAAACTCAGGGTAGACGGTGGCGTAAGGCAGTCCGCTTAAGAGCGACACGATGCCCTCCACCTTCGAATCGCCCCAGCCGTTTCTCTCCGCCAGGTGCAACGTCGCGTCGTAATTTCCGGAGTCGGATGGCGTGAGCTCCATTCGCCGGCTAGAAAAGATGCCGAGAAGGTCCAAGCGCGATTCCGTGGTGAGAAGCGCGTCTCCGGTCAGGACTTGAGGAGCATTGAAGGCGAGGGCGCGGTTGCGGAGCGATTCTTTGAATTTGAGCGACGGCACAAAGGCAACGCTTCGCAGCCGCGGCTTGTCTTCAGGATTCCAGTATTTGAGCGCGGCTTCCAGGTTGCCTTCGAGAAAATATATGGTTGCGAGGAATTCGCGCGCGTACGCGTCTTGCGGGTTGAGCCAAAGCACTGCGTGCAGGCGGTCCTTCGCAGCGCGAAAATCCCTCTGCTTGTAGGCGATGCCAGCCAGTTCCACGAGAAAGCGCGGATCCCCCGGCGCTTTACGGAAGCCTGATTCGAACAACTGCTTGGCCTCACTCCATTTTTCCTGACGGGCAAGTGCCAAGCCCATGACCAAGTCGAGATCCGGCGATTGATCCGCGGGACCACGCGCCAGATTCGCTGCTTCTTCCCAGTTCCCTGCATCGAACGCTCTTTGTGCTGCGGCCAGGCGGGCTTGTTCAGAAGGTTGATCCTGGGCGAAGCCGGGCGAACCCAAAATCAATACGGCAGCCAGGAAAAGGATCACGCGGCCTTTTGGGGTACCGCCAGCAGCATCCAATTGCGGTTCGGCCGCCATTCTTTTTCGAACTCCGCGCGTTCGGTACGGAGAAGTTTGCCACGCGCCGGATCGTTCATGAAAACTGCTCCGCTCTGCCAGTCGATTCCCGTGACCACGACGTAATGCAGTGGAGCTTTGACGCTGCCCGGTTGCAAGCTTACAATCAGCGGCCGGCCCTGCTTCAGTTGCTCTTCAAGGTCTTTCCACTCTCCATCGAGAAGAAAAACGCGGAAGCCCGACTCTTTCAGATAGCCTTTCATGTCGGAAGCATAGATCCCGCGGGCTTTCGGCGAAAACAACTGTTTTTGAATGAGGACGGCATCGGCCCGCTGCGGATCCATTCGCACGCCATGAGCACTCCAGTATTGCAGAAGCATGGAGATCGCGGCGGAGCCGCAGCCGTCCTCGGTCTGTTTAACGAACGGCACATCGAGCCACACTCCTGCCTTTTC